>DASXFN010000056.1:0-119881 GCA_036489565.1 Terriglobales bacterium | reverse complement strand
GCCAAGGACATCATTCGCTGGATGGATGAATGGCTCAGCGACCGCGAGCGCGGCGGATTCTATGCCTCGCAGGATGCCGACATCTCTATGGACGATGACGGCGACTACTTCACCTGGACGCTTGACGAAGCCCAGGCTGTTCTCAGCGAAGAAGAAGCTGCTGTAGCATGCCTGCATTACGACATCAACGATGTGGGCGAAATGCATCATAACCCTGCGAAAAACGTGCTTTATGTGCGCGCGTCATTGGAAGATATCAGCAAGCGGTTGAACAAAAATCTCGAGCAGGTCACAGCGCTCCTGCATTCCGCGCAGCAGAAAATGTATGCCGCTCGACTCAAACGGCAAGCTCCTTACGTGGACAAGACCGTCTATACGAGTTGGAACGCGCTGTGCATCTCCGCTTATCTGGAAGCCGGAAGAGTTTTGGATTTAGATTCCGCGCGGCATTTCGGTTTGCGATCTTTGGACCGGGTTCTGGCGGAGGCCTGGAAGCCGGAGCGCGGCCTGCTGCATGTGGCCGCCTATTCTGATCCTCAGGCGCAGCATCGCGAAGTTCCCGCAGTCCTCGACGACTATGCCTTTCTTGCAAACGCATGCCTCGACGCCTACGAGATCACCGCCGACTTAAGCTACTTCAATTTCGCGCATCGAATCGCGGAAAAGATGATTGAGCAGTTTTACGACTCCGCGGCCGGCGGTTTTTTCGATACTGCGCTCGCGTTCGGTAAAAAAGTTTTGGGAGTCCTCAACACGCGCCGTAAGCCTTTTCAGGATTCCCCCACCCCAGCGGGAAATCCGGTCGCGGCGATTGCGCTGCTTCGTTTGCACGCTTATACAGACGAGGCTGCATATCGGGAAAAGGCGCAGAAGACTCTGGAGGTCCTCGCAGGAATGATCGCTCAATATGGGATTTTCGCGGCGACCTACGGGATCGCCGTCATTCACTTCTCACGACCGCACACGCAAGTGATCGTATTAGGCAATGATGAATTGGCAAAACAGCTTTACAAAGCCGCGATTCAGCCATTCGCGTTCGGCAAAGCCGTCCTGCCGCTTGTCCCTGAAGCGGCAGTCGAACAGAACCTTCCCGCGGCGCTGGCTGTGAGCATTCCCAAATTGCCGCCAGTATCTAATAAGCAATCCGCCGCCATACTGTGTTCGGAGTTCACCTGCCAACCGGCGATTTTTGAGCCGAAGCTGCTTGCTAAGGAGCTGCAAACTACGCAATAGAAATCGAGCAGAGGTTAGTGCAAAAGATGGTAGGCGCCGGGTTTGGTCAAGGGCACGCCAATGGATTGCACGGAAAGTTTCTGCGCGCTCTCAGCCTGCGATGCTCGCGCCGCATCATCATGGGAACGCGATAGCACCGCGTCCACCAAACTCTCAAAGCTGGGAATCAGGGCTTCTGCAGGCTCCGGATGCTGGATCTCCGTCAAGCTGTCTTCCCAACGCTGCGATGTAAGCAGAGAATTCACAGGCTCGCGGGCGGGTTGTTTATGCAGCACGTGGAAAAGCCACAATAGAATGGTGGCGTCATATGCGACAGCCGTCACTAAGGTCAGCGTGAGTTGCCCGATGAAACTACTGGAATAGAATGCGAAGGCGACGATCTGTATTCCGGCGAAACCGCCAAAACCTGCCGCGATTCCCAAACTGCTCTGTTTGGGTGAAGTCCCCAGATACTTGCAGAACATCAACAGAAACAACACCAGCCCGCATTGCGTAACGCGCAGACAGCGATGAATCGTGAACAGTGCCTGAGCAAGCGGCGCGGCGTGCGCCAGCGGGCTTTCCAGCGTTACTACACACGCCACCAACAGCATGACCACTGCGACCCAGCGAAATAGTACCTTGCCCAGATCGCGCAGAGTATGGAAATAGCGGAACGCTTCAAGAAAAACTTCGTAAATTACGAATAGGCCAAAAACAAGGCTGACGGTGGTCAGCGACCAATCCACATAGGAAAAGAATTTTCCGCCAAACAAGTGAGCAGGAAAAAGAATTGCGAAAGCCACAACTTGAAAAATCGTATAGGCAAAAAAGACCGGAAAACGCTGCGATAGTTTGCGCCACGCCATAATGCCGGCTGTCGTGATTTGCAAAATGGGTTGCATAATCCAGACCGAGTAATACGCAAATTCTGTTCCCGGGTTCATCGAAGTGACGCTCCCTCAGATATCCGCCAATGAACGCGCATCACAGAACAGGGACTTCGGTGACTTGCAAACAAACTCTACCAATTTTCAGGATCATCGCAAACGAACAATGGTCACATTCGTAATGTTACCGCCGCGCCACGCAAGTGGCTGAAAACACAGGTTATATTTTGTTCTACTTTTTACAAGAACGATATTGCAATGTTACGAATGTGGGACAACATAAAAGTACCGTGTTTCCTTTGGGAAAATTTTCATCTTGGAGCTTCGCTCTGAAATATCAGGTGCGAGCACGAAAAAATCTCTCGCGGGACCTTCGCGCTTTCGAGCGTTGTAACCACAACGTTGTAGGAGGGAGATTTGGGAAGGTTGTTCAGTATGGATTGGCTTTGATCGTTTTCAGGCCCTTGCATATCCACATTTCGAGGACCCACTAACGCCAGATATTTCAGGAACGCGTACAAATCGGGATTCCCGTCATAGTCCGGGGCGGCAAAGGAAAGCTGTACGCGCCGCTGCGCGAAATACCAGCTCAGCGAAGCCGCCGTTTGCACCATGGATTCGTAAGCGGGAGCGCTCAATACCCCACACGCTGGATTGTCGAACACAATGCGCAGCCTCCGGTCATCGTCCCTGTTGAATTCTCGCACCTTCATGGAGCCGGACTTCGCAGTGGCTTTCCAGTCAACGTGCCGCGAGGAATCGCCAGCCGTGCCTTCGCGGATGGAGTGCAGTTCCGCACCCTCCCCACGCAAAAAACTCTCAAACTCGCCATTAATTTTGGGAAAAATTGCGGCCAACGAACCGGCTGCCCGCACGGACGGATAAATTACGATTTCACTCTCGCTGGGAATGCCGCGGGTCTTCTCAAGAAATGCGAAAGGAAAGCGCGTTGAGAGGCGAAAGCCTCTCTGCTGGAATTGTCCTCGCTGAGCGAAGGAAAAGTTGAGATCGGCGCCTTGCGCGGAGCCCGCTGCCAGATATGGAAAATAAACCGCCCCCGCCAGAATCTCTTCCTGCTTGCCTTCGCTGATCTGCACCCGGCTGAACTTGCGGTCGGCGAAGCGGATCCATTGTTTTTCCGGCGCACGCCGCGGCGGAAATCCAAAGGTAGAAGGCATCCAGCGCCAGCGTTTTTCCTTTTTTTCTTTCGTCGCCAGCACGCTCACTGAGCATGAGGGCAGATGCCGGCGCCGGTTTCTGAGGACAATCCTGCCGGGCGCGGCGTCTCCCGCAAAAATATGCCGCGGCAGCCGGACGTCCAGTTCCAAACCAGAAAGCGCGCGGGCGGAAACTACGCCGGAAACCAGGATGGCCGCGAGCATGGCCGCGACCACGATATACAAAAGATTATTGCCCGTGTTCAGCGCGGCAACGCCAATCACCAGCACCGCCAGGAAGTAGGCAATGCCAACCCGCGTAACCTCAAATTCAAAGGCATTGCGCACCCGCACGATCTCAATGCGGCGAGTGAGATACGGGACGGTCGTCAGCCCGACGAGGGTGGCCAGCAGCAGCGCCACTGTGGCCAAAATCACGGTGCCCCACAGGTTTCCCGCCTGCCGCGAAACGCTAGAAAAAATCGCGGCGGCAAAAGCCAGCGCGAGCCCTCCGATCGCCAGCAAAAAGCGCACCCAGACTTCGGGAATGCCCCAAAAAGAAATCTTACTGCTGTGCAATTCGCCGTCTGCGCGATGCACCGATTGGCGAGAGGCGGATTGAAAGACGCGTTCCATAGACTTTTAGAGCTTTAGAGCTTTGTCCGCTGGGTGGAGGTTAGCAGTACCGCGCGGGCCCAGCAATCAAATCCGCCGCTTTCCAACTCGACGGTAACCGGGAAATCATTCAGTGGAAGAACTCCAAGATCGCGCGCGTGAACTCCTCTGGCGCTTCTTCGTAAGGTAAATGCCCCACCCCGGCAAACGTGGTCATCTGACTGTTATGCAATTGCTCACGCAATCGCCCGGCGGATTCGATAGACACAGCTTTGTCCTCCTCGCCCCAAACAAAGAGAACGGGGATGTGTTTAATTGAGGGCAATAGCCCTTCCACCAATCGAAGGTCCCCATTCCAGCTTCGAATGGTTTTTAAAGCGTGTCGCAACACGCCGGGGCGACGCAAGGCAGCCGCGTATCCCGCCGCGCTGTCGCTGGGAACGCGTTGCGAGCCACCGAAAAGGCGGCGCAGAAAATATCCCTGGCTGGCCTGGAGATGCGGATACAGGCGCAAAAACAACCACGCAATCACAGGATTCGACAGAAACGGCGCCAGCACTTTGCCATGCTCAGACCAGGGATTTACCGGCGCTACCAGCGCAAGCCGTGCGATCCGCTGCGGCGCGAGAGAAGCCGCAACCATGGCAACCGCCCCGCCATAGGACGTCGCCACCAGATCGCAGGATGAAATTTGCAGGGCATCGAGAATTTGCAATAAACGCTCCGCATCGGCGCGGATGCCGCAGGTCAATTCGGCCGGGCAATCAGAGAATCCGCAGCCCAGCATGTCTAACGCATAGACTCGAAAGTGTTCCGCAAGTGGAGAAATGACAAATCTCCAGGAAAACGAGTATGCGACCAACCCATGAAGCAAGACCAGCGGCGGCCCAGCGCCAGCAGCTACGTACCTTAGGCGGGCGCCGTTCAACGTTAACCAGTGTTCAGAATCGGACATCGTCAATCCATCTCTCAAAAATCCGCAAACTTCCCTACGGACACAAAATCGCGGACAACTATTCGCTTCTTCCTAGAGTCTATTCTTACTGATATCGCCTTGTTCGCTTCTGTGGCGGGTAGCTTCGGCTCCCCGCCTTTTTTACGAGAGGATGATGAAAGCATATTTGCCTTCATAGACTTACCAAATATCACAGATCAGTTACGGGAAAACATAGCCGAGCTCTGGATGCTTCTTTATAATGTTTGAAGTGATTCAGTAACAAAGACTTATAAAGTTAATCGACGCACATTTCATGGCAGCCAACGTGCAGAACCCGAACCGGGGCGCTCTCCCCACGTCTTCCCAGGCATCCGCTCGACCTATGAATCGCGATTTCCAAGTTCGTTTCACCACAGCCTTGCTGGGTCTGCTGACCGTGGCAGCGATGGTGCTTGGAAGCGTCAATTTACAGAAAGAGCGCGAATCCCAAGTGCCCTCTGATCAGGTCTGGTGGCTGGAGCAGAACGGAAAGCTTACTGCGGACAGGGTTGAGGAGGGTGGGCCCGGGGCAAAGGCCGGAATCAAAGCGGGTGACGCGGTGGTCACAATCAACCAGCAGCCCATCACGCAAATGGCTGACCTGGAACGCCAGCTTTACCGCACCGGAACCTGGTCGAAGGCAGCGTACTCGCTTTTGCGCGGTTCTATCCCCGTGGACGCCTCGGTGATTCTTGTTCCAGTGGACCGTTCTTTGAATGGCTGGCTGCGCCTTATCGCGCTGGTTTATTTTTGTATTGGGCTGTACGTTTTGCTGCGCCGTTGGACCGCGCCGGGCTCACTGCATTTTTATATTTTTTGTCTGGTTTCAGCGATTTTTTATTCCTTCCACTACACCGGAAAACTTAATCTGTTTGATTGGACCATCCTGTGGAGCAATGTGGTCGCGTGGCTGCTGCAACCTGCGCTCTTTCTGCATTTTGTTTTGATCTTTCCCGAAAAGCGCGAACTGGTTAAGAAACACCGCTGGATTGTGCCAGCGATCTATCTTCCAGGCCTGCTTCTGCTGTGCGTCCATATTCTCGCGCTCAATTACTTGCGCGCCAGTGAACGGCTGCTGTGGAACCTGGACCGGCTGCAGATGGGCTATCTGGTCCTGTTCTTCATTGCCGCCGCGGTGGTTTTGTGGGTCAGCTCGGTCCGCACTGAGCGCACCATTTTGCGCCAACAGTTGAAGTGGGTGACGCGGGGTACGATCCTCGCCGTGGTTCCTTTCACGCTGTTTTATGCAATCCCGTTTCTGCTCGGCTCGCTCCCATCGCCGGCAATGAAGGTTTCCGTTTTATCGCTGGGATTGCTGCCGCTCACATTTGGATACGCCATCTTCCGCTATCGCCTGATGGACGTGGATCTGATATTCAAGCGCGGCATGGTTTATACGCTTTCCGCCGCCGCCGTCGCCGGAACGTATTTCGCGATGATTGCCGGGGTCGCGGAGCTTGTGCATGCGCGTGTGCCGAGCACCGGCACCACGGGCCTGGTACTGGCGATTGTGATTACCGCGCTCCTCTTTGATCCGGTGCGAAAGTGGATTCAGGAGCGTGTGGACCAGTTCTTTTACCGCGCCCGTTACGATTACCGCCGTACTTTGATCGAGTTTGGCCGCGAGTTGAGCGCGGAAACCGACCTCAACAAGATGCTCAGTTCGGTCGTGGAACGTCTGTCGCGCACCTTGCTCGTGGACCGCATGGCCATTTTTCTGGCCGCCAGCGATCCGCAGGAGCGTTTTCTGCTGGTCAAATCTTTCGGCATGAACCAGACCAACGGGCTGGATTTTTCCTTCCTGAACGAACCTCGTGCCGAAATGGAAGCCGGGCATTTGTTTTTTGAAAATACACATCTGGTCCCCAGGGAAAAAGCGGTCGCGCAGGAAGTCATCCGCAAGCTGGATTTGAATTACTACATTCCCTGCCGCGCACAGAAACATACCATCGCCGTGCTGGGACTGGGAAAGACCGTTGCCGGCGACCTGCTCTCCAGTGAAGATGTGGATTTGTTGGAGACGCTCGCGGGGTACATCGGCATTGCCATACAGAACGCCCGCCTCTACGCATCGCTCGAACAGAAAGTCGCCGAATACGAACGCTTGAAAGACTTCAACGAAAACATCGTGGAGTCCATCAGCGTCGGCGTGCTGGCGGTAGATCTGGCGGACCGAGTCGAATCCTGGAATTCGCAAATGGAAGTCATGTACGCACTGCCTCGTTGGCAGGCATTGGCGCGTCCTTTGGGTGAAGTTTTCCCCGCGGCGTTTGTGGAAGAGTTTTACCGCGTCCGGCAGACCCCCGGTATTCACAACCTCTACAAGTTCCGCATGGAAACGCCCGCTGGAGAAACGCGCATTTTGAATGTCGCCATCGCTCCGCTTGTTACACGCAAATTCAACGTGATTGGTCGGCTGATCATCATGGACGACATCACGGAGCGCGTGGAACTGGAGACCCAGCTTTCCCAGGCAGACAAGCTTTCTTCCATTGGCCTGCTGGCCGCCGGCGTCGCCCATGAGGTAAACACACCGCTGGCAGTCATCTCGTCTTATGCGCAAATGCTCTCCAAGCAACTGCAGAGCGATCCGCAAAAGGGCCCGCTGATGGAAAAAATAACGCGGCAGACCTTCCGCGCTTCTGAGATCGTAAACAATCTGCTGAACTTTTCGCGCACCAGCGGTGCCGAGTTTGCTGATGTGGATGTGAACAAGGTCATCCACGACACGCTCGCCCTACTGGAGCACCAATTCAAGATCTCGCGAATTTCGGTGGATGGACAATTCTCCAGCAGCCTTCCCGCGATCTCCGGAAACCCGGGGCGGCTGCAGCAGGTGTTCCTGAATCTATTCCTCAACGCGAAAGACGCGATGCCAGAAGGCGGCAGGTTGCGCATTGCCACCAGCAATGGAGAAGGCGTAAGCGTCGTGGTTGCCGATACCGGCTCGGGCATACCGCAGGAGCACATTCAGCGCATTTACGATCCGTTTTTCACCACCAAGACCGTGCCGCGCGAGAGCCAGGGCAAAGGCACGGGATTGGGACTCTCAGTCAGCTACGGAATTATTCAGGAGCACGCGGGAAAAATCCGTGTGGAAAGCCATCCCGGCGAGGGCACCACGTTTTATCTCGATTTCCCCATGACAAGGAACGCCGTCCATGCCTGAAGCTGCCGTACTCACGCGCCGGCCAGAAAACGAATCCGCTCGCAGTGAGGCGGGGTTCGTACTCATCATTGATGATGAGGCCGCGATCCGTGAGTCATTGCAGACCTTGCTGGAGATGGAAGGCTACAACGTAACCACTGCCGCGAATGGCGAAGAAGGACTAGCCAAGCTGGGCGATCGCCCATTTGAACTAGTACTGCTGGATCTCGCGCTCCCCGACCGCAATGGCATTGATCTGCTCGCTGCAATTCGCGAACAGGACCCGCACCTCTCAGTCATCATGATCACCGCTTACGGCACCGTGGAAAATGCGGTGCGCGCCATGCAATCGGGCGCGGCAAATTTTATTCAAAAGCCCTGGGACAATGAGAAGCTGCTCGCCGACGTCCGCGCCGCCATCTCCCGGCGGCGGACGGAAGAAGAAAACGTACAGCTCAAGCGCGCTTTAAAACAGCGTTACAGCTTTGAAAATATCGTAGGCAAAAGCGACGCGATGCTCAAGATATTCGACCTTGTTTCCCAGGTCGCCACTAGCCGCTCCACCATTCTTTTGCAGGGCGAAAGCGGCACGGGAAAAGAGCTGATCGCCAAGGCAATTCATCTACACTCTGACCGGCGCGAACGGCCGTTCGTTCCGGTGAACACTGGCTCCATGCCCGCTGACTTGCTGGAATCCACATTGTTCGGACACGTTAAAGGAGCGTTCACCAGCGCCATTGCTTCGAAAAAAGGCCTGTTTGAAGTCGCGGACCGCGGCACTCTTTTCCTGGATGAAATTGGAAACATGAGCATGGACACGCAGGCGAAAATCCTGCGCGTGTTGCAAGACCGGAAATTCATGCATCTGGGCGGGGTGCAGGAACTTCAGGTGGATGTCAGAATTATCGCCGCCACGAATGTGGACCTGCGCCAATTGGTGCGGGAAGGCAAATTCCGTGAAGACCTTTTTTACCGTCTCAATGTCATCAGTATTGATCTTCCCTCGCTCCGGCAGCGCAAGGAAGACATTCTTTTGCTGGTGAATTTTTTCCTGGAGAAATATTCCGCGGAAAACCAGCGACCCGCGCGGATTGCAACCACCGAGGCCCTGCGCGCTCTCATGAGTTATTCCTGGCCGGGCAATGTACGCGAGCTTGAAAATGTAATCGAGCGCGCTGTCGTGCTGTCGTCAGGCTCTGAAATTGGCATTGACCTGCTACCCGATAACATCGCCGGACGCGGCGCGGCATTCCCTCTATTTGAACAGCGTTCGGACGCAACACTCTTCGATATCATGGAAGAATGCGAGCGCCACATTATCGTGGACATGCTCGAAAAATCGAATTGGAACCAGACCGAGGCCGCCGAGCGATTCAAAGTCCCACTCTCCACACTCAATCAGAAAATCAAGCGCCTGAACATTGAAATCAAGAAAAAGAACCGGGAATGAAGCGCGAGTAATGCCTTAAAAAGGTATCCGCTCAAGGAAATGGTTTGAGTTCCCCGTAGGCGCGTGCGATCTACGAATTGCTAAACGCATCGCGATCTCCTGCTCCCCGCACAAGTCAACAAATTCCACGCGCACTTTGAAATGCACCGGAGCTATACTTCCTGACTACACGATTCAATGGAGGAACGATGGGTAAGGGACGGCTTGAGGCCTTCAGCGACGGCGTGATCGCGATCATCATCACGATCATGGTGCTGGAGATGAAGGTGCCCCATGGCGGGACGCTTGAAGATCTCCGGTCCCTGCTGCCGATATTTCTGAGTTACATTTTGAGTTTTCTTTATGTTGGCCTCTACTGGAACAATCACCATCACATGCTGCACACGGTGAAAACCGTGACCGGCGGCGTGTTGTGGGCCAATTTGTACCTACTGTTCTGGTTGTCGCTGTTCCCTTTCACAACTGGCTGGATGGGAGAGAACCATTTAGCCATACTTCCGGCAATGCTCTATGGCATTGTCCTGCTCATGGCCTCCATCGCGTACTACGTGCTTCAACTAACGATCGTCCGGGCGCAAGGGCCAGATTCGCTGTTAAAGAAGGCGATTGGTAAAGATTGGAAAGGAAAACTCTCGCCGGTGTTATATCTGTCGGCAATCATTGTTACCGTATGGTCGCCGTGGGTTGCTCAGATACTTTACGCAACGGTGGCACTGATCTGGTTCGTGCCAGACCGACGAATTGAGCACGTTCTGCCACGCGAGGGCGCGTAGGGATCATCTCCAAAGTAAAGGAATAATGGCGGGCAGCAACGCCCGCCATTCAAAGACAGCTAAGAATCATCTCGATACAGCAATCTGCACTGGGTCGGCCGCCGGACGGGCGAGCGGGCCGCTAAATATGCTGCCCGAACCATCCGTTCCGTTGTATTTAATAGAGACTACTTGAAACTGACCGCTGAAACCATTCACCTCACACGTATAGATGTACTGGTAAGAAGGATCGAGAGCCACTGAAGTAGGTTCAAATACTCCCCTCACGTCGCTGCCTCCGGAGAGAGCTCCGTTGGATTGAATGATCTGCGAAGTTATTCTGTCTGTTCCAAAAGTGAAAGCGATCCCGCTATAAAACAACAAATGGTGAAGCGGGTCGAGCGCTAACATATTTGGAGTACCACAGCATTCTCCTTCAATAAACGGCGAGCCTGGGACTTGCGACAGGCTTCCCGTAGAAGAATTGATTGAGTATCCTGACGCGGTTCCGCCAGAACTATTTAAGGTGTAGACCACTTTATCGGTCGAGCCAAGAGTTATCGGTTGGCTGCCAGACAGGAAGGGAGATCCCGCGATTGGAGTCAGCTTCCCCGTCTCGCTATTTAGCGAGTACGCTGAAATGTCATCGGATTTGAAATTGCTGGCATACACGAAGCGGCCACTGAAATCCGTGACGATGGCACTCGGATCAACTCCCGCTGTTACCGTGCCAATCTTCGTGAGAGTGCCGTCACTGCGATTGACCCAGTAAGTTGTAACATCCTGCGATCCGCCCTCAGCCACCAAAAGGAAATTTCCAGATGGATCAACCGTTACGCTGGCGGGACCGGTTCCGGGAGCAGCGATGAGTCCTTTTCTAAACAAGCCTCCCGTTGCGCGATTAATGTCAAATATCGCGACTCTGCCGTCCGCCAGGCCCGAATAAGCCAGATTACCCGGAGGGTCCACGGCAATGCTGTTTGGTTCCGACGGCACATTGAATTGTGGCGGAGCGTTATTGGCACCATTGGGATTCGTCAACGTCCCGGCATTCAGTTGGTATCCGGCGATATTCTTTAAGCCATTGTCTGTGATGTAAAGAAACTTCCCTGCACTGCCTCCGGAGTTGTTGATGGTGAGCGCGGTCTTAAATACGTGGCCACAGTTGTCCCACGCCTGCGCGACAGCATTGTATGTTCCGGGCAAGAGATTGATGAAAGCATCGAGCGTGCTGCCGTTGCTCGTGAATGCGTTTACGCCGGGCGCAGGATAAATCCGCACCGCGGAGATCCCTGCAGCACATGCGGAATTCTCCGCTGACGCGGCAAAATGTACAGGAGTGGTATTTTTTCCGGCGGCGGGTAGAAAAACGTGAACGCCGGCAGTACCGGTAACTGCAATGGTGATGGGAAACTTGCTGGTTGCGCCGCAGTTGTCCCAGGCTTGAATGACTGTGTTGTAGGTTCCCGGCTTTAATTTTAAAAATGTTTCGAGGTGCGGGCTGTTCGTGATGAACGCCGCAACTCCTGGCGCGGTATAGATGCGTACCGCTGAAATGCCTGCAGCGCAAGTTGAAGTGCTTGCCGTTGCATCAAAATAGGTCGGCGTTCCAATCGTCCCAGCCTTGGGCGAAGCCACGGTGATTGTCGGCGCCGCCCAGGCCGCCCAACTAAAAGTAAACAGGATGGTGATGAGCACGCACTTTATATTCGAAGCGAGAGACCGCGACATAATTTTTCTCCACTGATTTCATTTTGCCAGGTGCTGCGAGAAAGGGGATGTATTCATACTAGAAAAGGACGAAGAGCGACGCGTTTCGAAGGATGACTGCGTGGTAGTGGGAGAATGCATACCGCTAATTCACATGAATTGCGAAACTTTGAGGCGTGGGTACGGAGAGGAAGTTGGCTGGAAATGCAATACTTCGATAATTTCTATTCAGGTCTCATGCTGGATTTTACTTAGGGGGGCTTACCTGGCATTCTTTTGGCTTGAGTCGAAAGTTCAGTGCGAACCGAATCGCCTTAGAGCAAACATTTAAAGATTGCCTAAGAAGGCTTGAATGGCTTGCTTGCTCGCTTTAGCAACGCGTCGGATTTCATGTTCTTACAGTAACTTTCAAATTGCGGATTGGGTCCGCGCCAGATTAAATCATCCACGTTTTCAAAGACCGGCGCATCAGTTCGCAAGGTAGCCAGCTTACGAAATAACAGCGCATTATCCCATGCGCTGAATAACGACTCCGCAAGTTTGCGCGCTCGCTTAATGGAGCCTGCCCAGTTTTGCCAGTCTTTCGGGATATCTTCCAGCCGGGGATATTGCGATAACACCGCAGCGGCGGCCTTTTCTCCCCAGCCACTGACTCCCGGATACCCGTCAGCGCTGTCGCCCACCAGGGCCAAATAATCCGGAATGGATCGCGGGGAAACGCCGAACTTTTCCACTACGCCGGCTTCATCCCGCAGAATATTTCTACGCCGGTCGAGTTGGACAATTCTGTTGCCCTGGACTGCTTGCGCAAGATCTTTGTCGGGCGTGCAGATCAATACCTGTTCAACCCGCCTATCCAACGCAGCTTTGCTCGCCGCGGAGGCGAGCGCGTCATCGGCTTCAAATTCCACCATTGGCCAGACGACCACGCCCATCGCCTGAAGACATTCTTCCAGAATAGGAAATTGCGAGAGTAGCTCAGGGGCGACGCCTTCGCTGGTCTTGTATCCGGGGTAGAGATCATTGCGGAACGACTCCACGACGTGGTCCGTCGCCACGCCAAGGTGCGTTGCGCCAGCTTCCCTCATGGAAAGGACAGAATTGAGCACGCCGCGAACCGCCCCAATTTCCTGGCCGTTGACGTCCTTTGCCGATGGAACGGCGAAATAGTGGCGAAACAATTCATAGGTGCCATCAATCAGGTAGATTTTCATATGCAGACGCAGCTAACTTCGGGTGCCAGTGTTGGCCGAAATTTAGTTTGCCGCTTTGATTAATTCGCTCAATTGATCTAAATCATACGATCCGGCATCGCTAACGACAAAAAAGCGGAGCCCGTTTTGCTGCCATGTCTTAACTTGAAAAGAAAGCGCAGAGTGCACATTTGCTTTCACCGCAACATGACCGAGCTTTTCTTCCTGAAAGATGAAAACGGAAATCTGATGCTGACGGACGCGGAAGATCAATTCTGCTCCAGATGATTGCCGGAGATAGCTGACTTTGCCGCCCACCAGGACAAAAGGTGAGCCTTGCAGCTCAGGAACGTTAAAGGTAAAAGGGATTTTTCCCTCGAACCAAGGCTTTACCGTGTGGCGATCGGTGGAAATAACGTCCACCGGATTAGCGCTGGCAAGCGTGGCAACGTACTGGTCCGTCAATTCGCCGAGGAGTTGTTGGCCGCCGCTGCGGCCTTGTTGAAAATTCACGACAAGAAAACCGACAATCAACACGGCCGTAGCGGCGGCAAATGCCGGAATCCAGCGTCGACTCCACGACGAGCGCGCCGGCGAGGCAATCTGTTTTTGAATCCGCGCGCGAAAGGCGGCGTCTGGCGTGAATTTGTGAGCGGCAGCCTGTACCGTGCGTTTCCATTGAACTCTGCGCAATCCTTCGGCCGAGCAGCTTGCGCACTGGTTTAGATGTTCATTCAATGCACGGGCGTCCGCGGCGGAGAGTTCTCCGTCGAAGTAGGCATCGAGTTTTCCCTTCCAGGATTCGCAAGCCATAATTGACCGCCTTAGCGTTTTTGCATCTCCTGAACCGCATCCCGCAATGCCCGGCGGGCGCGTGACAAACGCGACATCACCGTGCCAATTGGAACTGCCAGAGTCGCGGACATTTCCTGATACGACATTTCTTCAAACTCACACAACAGCAACACCTCGCGATAAGGTACGGCCAACTCTCCCAAGGCCTGTTGCACCAATTGCTGGTCGGAACGCTGTAGCAGGAGCGTCTCGGGAGTATCGCTGGAGACCGGAAGATTTTGTGACTCAGAATCTTCATCCAATGAAATTGATGAGGCCAACTTCAGTCCGGTGCGGGAGGTCAGGAACGTGTTGCGCAAAATCTGGTAGATCCAGGCCCGAAAATTTGTCCCTTGCCTATAGGAGCGGAATCCTTTCAGCGCCTTGGCGTAGGTTTCCTGCACCAGGTCTTCGGCCTCCTCGCGGTTTTGCGTGAGCCAATGGGCGAAGTTGTAAAGCCGGTCGAAGAGCGGCATGGCCAACTCTTCAAACGATCCCGAAATAAAGCGCTCCTCCGACACGAACACAAGAGTAAACCAGCGAACCGGTGTTTTATTCCCAGGAAACGAAAAAATATTTCCCGGAATAAAAACTTCAACTTTCCGTTCTGCACCGTGCAAGCGGACAACGGTGAACGAGAAAACAGTCCGATTCTCGGGAAAGAAGGAGAAGACAGATGTCTCAGCAAAAAACCAGTGACGTTATTTTGTATGACCACAACCGCGACGGAGTGGACCGGCGGGGCTTTCTGAAATGCATGGCATGGGCAGGAACAGGAGCGCTTTGCGTGCTGCAAGGCGGAGTGCTCAAGTCTTACGCGCTCGATGATTCTTCAGGACTGCACAAAGCCGCAAAGGCCGATTTCAGTTTTGTGCAGATCAGCGACAGCCACATGGGATTTAACAAGGCCGCGAACCCAGACGTGGTTGCAACCATGAAGGTGGCAATCGACAAAATCCGCGCGCTTCCAGTAGCGCCCGAGTTCATTCTTCATACCGGAGATATTACTCATCTTTCCAAACCTTCGGAGTTCGACACCGTTGACCAACTTCTAAAAGCCGCGCCAGCCAAGGATGTGTTCTTTGTTCCAGGCGAGCACGACGTGCTTGAAGACAATGGCCAGCAGTACCGCGATCGCTATGGCAAGAGCACAAAAGGCGACGGTTGGTACAGCTTTGATAAAAAAGGCGTGCACTTTGTTGGGCTGGTGAATGTCATGAACCTTAAAGCGGGAGGAATGGGTTCGCTTGGGCACGAGCAGCTCGAATGGCTGGAAGATGATGTTAAACATCTCTCCAAGAGCACGCCCGTCGTGGTGTTCGCGCACGTTCCGCTCTGGACGATTTATCCCGACTGGGGATGGGGGACCGATGACAGCGCTCAAGCGCTTTCTTATCTAAAACATTTCGGATCGGTCACCGTGTTGAATGGCCATATTCACCAAACCATGCAAAAGGTGGAAGGCAACATTACCTTTCACACTGCTACCTCTACCGCATTTCCTCAACCTCGTCCCGGCGAAGCGCCGTCTCCTGGACCGATGAAGGTTCCGGCCGAAAAGTTACGCAGCCTGCTGGGAGTGACGGATGTGAACTACATGCGTAAGCGTCACGCACTCGCGGTAATTGATTCCACGCTGGAGTAGTCAGTACTAAATTCGGATATTCATCTCAAGACATAAGGACAGGACAAAATGAAAAAACGCGATTGGATTCTTTTTGCAACAGTAGCGATTGTTTTGGCGTTGCCGGGGATCTCGATTTTGGGGCAGTCCGTCTCAGCATCCTCGCCGGCAGCGGTGGACGTAAAGATTGACAACTTCAGCTTCTTACCGCCAACTATCACCGTGAAAGCCGGGACGCGGATCACATGGACCAATGCCGACGATATTCCGCATAACGTGGTCAGCAATGACCAGAGCTTCAAATCCAAGGTGCTCGACACTGACGAGAAATTCACTTACACCATCAGCAAGCCCGGAACGTACATATATTATTGCTCGATTCATCCGAAGATGACGGGCAAGATTGTGGTCGAGTAGTCTGCGAATGAACCCTTTCGATCTCAAATCAGCGTTGCTGGCAAAACACGCTCAGCATGTAGTTCTAATCCACTTTCCTATTGCACTCTTTCTGGTGGGAACTGGTTTTGATGTTGCGGCCCGCTGGACCAGGCGGGCCGCAAGCCGACCAACCTTGGCAGGAGCAGCTCGGCTGAACATGCTGGCGGCGGCTGTTTTTGTATGGCCCACGCTTGTTACCGGCATTATGGCGTGGCGGTGGCAATTCGAGGGAGAGAAACTGCAGGGACTCCTATTGCTTCATTTGTGTTTGGGAAGTTCCTCCGCAATTCTGATCTCCATTGTTGCGTGGATTCATTTGCGGCAACCGAAGGCTTCGCCGCTCCAACTTTCACGCTATCGCCTGGCGCTTGAAATTGTTACAAGCCTCGTCATCGGACTAACCGCGCATATTGGCGGTTTTCTAAGCGGCGTAAATCTTGGATAGGCAGGGTTTCTCTCCCTCGATCAGTAATTCGGCCACACTCCGATAAGCGTAAAACGAAGCGTGGTGCACGGACACGCAAAATACACGTGTGCGAATTCCGCATTTCGGCGCTGTTACAGAACTGCGACAGGATCGTTTTCTCATACATCACGCGGCCACGGAGGAGCATCATAGGGCCGCGTGGCCCAAGATGTCCACGCGCGAAAGGAGATCTCAGTAGATCTGAAACATCATTCACAGTTGGACTGCTGGATTATTTTTCCTCCGTCTTGTTATTTCGTCTAAAAACAGCAGTCGAACTTGCCAACTATTTGCGGCGGCTACCCCGGCATTCATAACGGTCATTTCTATTCCATTATTTGAGTTCCGGATTCAACGCGCGCGTTTTTTCTCAACTGCAAAATGCATTGGCAGAGGGAAATGTTGTTTTTATTTCTATCGAGTAATGCGCCGACCGGCCTAAAAGCCGCCGCCGGCGCGGCATTCAGATGTGCGTGATACTTCGATCAGAGTTGACCGCAAACGATCATGGAGATGGAATATCTTAAGTGAGAAGACAATTCATTCCAGCCATAGCCTGCCTCAACGCGGCGTGACAAACAAGTCAGCCCGTGGTAACTTTGGCGGCGTCATGGGTCCTGACAAAGTTCTGGGGGAAGGCATACATCTTAGTCAGGCGCTATGCACTACGCCCGAGGTGCACCAGGAGGAAATCCTGGAACATCTCGATCAAATCCTTTCTCATCCCCTTTTTCGTAACAGCAGACGATACGCAGCGGTCCTCCGCTATGTCGTCGAGCACACGCTGCAAGGGAATGAAGCGCCGATGAAAGAGCGGACCATCGGGATTGAAGTGTTCGGTCGCACTCCCGATTACGATACCGCGAATGATCATGTGGTGCGCAGCGCCATGTCTGAGGTTCGCCGCCGGCTCGCGCAATACTACAGCGAAAGTGGAAGCGGATCGGAAGTAAGGATCGAACTTCAGCCGGGTTCCTACGTACCTCATTTCAGTCGCGTTGAAGCCAGCGGATCGGAACATGGCATTGCTTCCGATGCAACCGCGCCAGCTAATGGAATTGCCGTTCTGCCGCTGCTCACAGCCGCTTCACACCCTCGCATTCGGCTTCGGATCGTGCTTTTGGGGATTGTTAGTCTTGTTGCCATGGTTGCCATTTTGCTTGTTCGGCCATACTGGAACGATCCTCTGCGAACCTTCTGGGCTCCGGTTTTTTCCGCGCAGGGGCCCGTACTGCTTTGCGTTGGAACGCTGGGCGAAGGCCGACAATCCGCAGGCGGCACCGAGGATACTAAACCGCCGGTGACGTTGAGTGATTTTCATTCTTCCGACACTCAACTGGTACACATCAGTGACGCAATTACCCTCGCCGAATTGTCTCGTTTGCTCGGGCAGCATAATAAGATCACCCGTCTGGCCTCTCAGTCCGAAGCAAATTTCGCAGACCTTCAGAATGGACCTGCAATCCTCGTTGGTCTCAAGAACAACGATTGGACGGAGCGACTCATCTCGAATCTCCGTTTTACGGTCGGGCAGGATTCCCAACGTCGAGTCATGCTTATTCGAGACCGGGATAATCCGGCGAAGCACGATTGGGCAATAAACTATTCGGAACCTTATTTGGACATCACAAAGGACTACGCTTTGATTCTGCGGGTCAGGGATCCGAAGACGGATCAGGTGGTTGTGGTTGCGGCCGGCCTTTCCGTGTTTGGCACCTCAGCTGCCGGCAAATTTCTTACCGACCCTGACGACATGAAAAAGCTGGCCGCTATCGCTCCCAAAGACTGGGGCAATAAGAACATGGAGATCGTCCTCTCCACCGTCGTGATTCGCGGCACAGCAGGGCACGGCACGATCATCGCCAGCCAATTCTGGTAAAAAGCTCGGGAATCAGCTCGGCTTGGCACATCATCCACGAAGAATAACGTTTCGGTAACTTCGAATTCTAAAACCACAACGAATTTCTCCCTTGTCAATTGCCTTTAACCCTTTTGCCGCATGCTGAATTTCTGAAAACGGCACAAGAAATGACAGGCACAGACTGTCATGGACTGTTCTTAAGGCTGCCTTCCGGCTTCAAATCTTCGCAGCAAGCAGCGGTTCGATTTTTTGTTCGCCGACAGTAATCTTGGAGGCATTTTCTGAGACACATCAAACCATAGACAATCGAAGGAGACTAGTATGCGTTCAAGGCGGTCAGTTTTGTCACATGTCAAACGAGTAGTCCTCTGCGGTTTGGCAATTGCGGGGCTCGCAACGATAGCAGCGAGTGCCCAGACTGTATACAACAACGGAACGGGCACTAACCAGGGCTTCTATTATTCCCTGTATACCAGTGGCGGCTCTTCCAACATGACGTTCTCCAATCAATATGCCGGCAATTATGCCCTCAGCTGGTCAAATGTCAATGACGTAGTGGGCGGCAAAGGCTGGAATCCTGGCGGCTATCGGACTGTGAATTACAATGTCGGGGCCGCGAATGGCTACAACAATATTTCGGTTTACGGCTGGACGACCAATCCGCTGGTCGAATATTACATCTGCGAATTCGGTTCCCTCTATACAGGGAACGCGCAGTACAAGGGCAGCGTTTCCAGCGATGGGCACAATTACAGTACCTATGAGCATCAGCAGGTTAATCAACCTTCCATTCAGGGCACTGCGACGTTTGAACAATACCTGGATAACTGGGGCGGATCATCCACTGGATCGAACCACGCAGTTAACACCGGCAACCACTTTAACCACTGGAACAATATTGGAATGCACATGGGCAATTTCAATTACATGATTCTGGGAACAGAATCTTACGGCAACAGAAGCGGCTATGTTAACGCAACAGTGTGGTAACCATTCTTCGCTACAAGTCATCTGATAGCGCCGTGGCCGGTTGGTTGCAAAACCTCCGGCCCGGCGTTATATAACTAAAAATTCTGGCCTTTCCGAATTTTCAATGAGAATACGATCTCTCTTTTCACTGGCGTCAAGCATAGCGGTTGTCGGTTTAACTGCAATATTGGCCGTTGCTGGAGTTACCTCTGTCAGCAACTCTTCTGAAAAAGCGCCTGACGAATTTGTCCTCGTGAAAGGCGGGACTTTTAAAAACGCACACTCCAATTACTACGGAAAAGACGTGACAATTTCGGACTTTTATATTGGCAAATACGAAGTCACTCAAAAGGAGTGGAATGGGGTCATGGGAAGTAATCTCTCGAAATTCAAGGGAGACAATTTGCCGGTGGAAATGGTGAATTGGTACGACAGCATTGAATACTGCAACAAGAGAAGCGTCAAAGAAGGCCTGCAGCCGTACTACAACATCGATAAAAATAATAAAGACCCGGATAACAAGCCTAACCCGCAGTTTGGCGATCTCGATGACATTAAGTGGACTGTGACGATCAATGCGGGCGCGAATGGTTATCGGCTGCCGACTGAGGCTGAGTGGGAATATGCCGCCGGCGGAGGTCAGTTGAGCAAAAGTTACGAATACAGCGGAAGCAATTTTGTGGATGAAGTCGCGTGGTATTGGAGAAATGCCGGAGATAACGACCTGTCGGGAGCCTGGCTCTGGTCAGCCATACAACAAAATCACGATCAAACCAAAGCGGTTGGCGGCAAAAAGCCTAATGAGCTGGGGCTTTACGATATGTCTGGAAATGTCAGGGAGTGGTGTTGGGATTGGTTCGGAGACGAACTGCCAACAAATGTAACTGATCCCAAAGGAAATCCGAGTGGCTTTGGCCGGGTTTGGCGGGGCGGTGGTTGGATGGGCGATGCGCCCTTCACGGAGACCTCTTTTCGGGGCAGCCTGGCGGCGAATGGTGCGGGCTCCGATCAGGGTTTTCGCGTATGTCGTAATAAATAATGCAGGATCGCGTGAATGCGTGTAGGTCTATGCTTGGTCGAATTCTTCTAGGTGGCGCTCTCGCTTTTTGCGGTTTGCAGGCGGTGGCCCTGCCTGTCCATATAGCGTTTGAGTGGCCTGCCACCAACTCCACGTCCGAGCCAGCGCACGTCCACATCCAGGCGATTCAAATGGCGACGTCCGGTTCGAGCAATGGCTCCGTGCCTGTCGAAGCTGAAGCCGCGCCGAGCGGGGCGGTTCTGAATCTTGGCGAAGGCGTCTGGCAGGTACAAGCTTCCGCATCCGGATATTGGAGCCAGGAAACGGAAGTCGCGGTCGCACGCCAGTCGCCTGAAGTGCAGCTCTCGCTGTGGCCCGCGGCGTCTCTGCATGGCGAGATTGTGACGGCGGGCGGCGAACCGCTACCTCGCGCACTCGAAATTCAGCTTACCGCAAGCCAAGCTCCTGGCGATAAGACGACATCGCCGCAGGTTCCCGTCCAGAGAAGTCAACCAGGCCCGTCACGCGCAGTACTTCTCTGCGCGATTGAGAACGGAACATGGAGTTGCCTGGGGCCGGTTGGGCAGTTTGATATGAGGCTGAATGCTTCAGGGTACGCTCCGCACTACAAGTGGGGGATGAGTTTGAAAGCCGCAGTAAGCGCCCAAGAGAGTACCGATCTTGGCCGAACAGTACTGCGCCAGGCTGCATCGGTCTTCGGACGCGCGGTTCTAAGAGATGGTTCCGACCCGCCCGGTCCGTGTCGCGCGACCCTGCGACCGGATGTGGAGCGGCGCGGCCCCGGCGAATCCGACTCAGAAAGCGCGCCTGCAAGCGAGCCTGGTTTCTCTGTACCGCTAACCAAAGCTGGCTACTTTCAGGTCGCCGGCGTGCTTCCAGGTAAGCACGCGTTGGAGGTTGTGTGCTCCGCTGCGAGCGGCTTCCGCGAGCTTCGCGTGCAAGCGGACGGTGAAACTCGAATCGATCCGCCGTTGCGACTCGAAGAGCTGGCTATCTACGTCGCTGTTACGCCACAGGTTGATCCGACGGGCCAGCGGTGGCAGCTCACCGTAGACTCGACAGCCCCACGTTACCGACGGGTCGCGAACAAGGCCGCAGCCTCAGCGGACGGACGCTGGGTACGGCGCGGCCTGATGACCGGAAGCTATCGCGTCACTGTCGCCAGCGCCGATGGCACGCGGTGGCTGCAACGGGATTTCGATCTGCGCGCAGGCAGCGCTCCATTGTCATTGTTGTTGCACCTCGCGTCTGTGAAGGTGGCCGGGCGTGTGCTGCTGAGCTCACAGCCAGTTCGCGCGCGAATGATCTTCTTCAACAATGCGGGTGGGGCCTTGGCGATTCTCAAGAGCGACGATAGCGGTCGTTTCCAGGGGCTGCTGCCTGTCACACCAAACATCCGTGAAACTAGCAGCTGGACCGTGGAGGCGCACGTCGCGCATCCGGCCGTCACGCAGAGCCTGCTGAACGTAAACGTACCGGTTGGCGGCGAGGCGACGAGATGGCTGGACCTGGAACTGCCGACGATCGCCGTGCGCGGTAGCGTGGTTTCAGCGGATGGCCAAGCACAACGCGGCATCCAAGTCTCCTTCGAGGATACCAGCGGCATACGAACGACTACTTCGACTGACGACGCGGGAAACTTCGAAGTGCCTGATCTGCGGCCGGGAAAGTACAACGCGATGGCCGATTCGCCAGAAGGCTCTTCCGATCGCACCCCGTTTGAAGTGACGGAGGGCAGTGAGAGCGATCTGAAACTGGTGCTCAACCCTTCCATGCGCGTTCCCTTGTACGTCGTTTCCAGTGACGGGCCCGTGGCGAACGCGGCGGTGCAGGTCTGGATCAAGCCGGGCGTGCCGCGAGCATTCGCGCGGACCGACCAGAACGGACGCTTCGAGTTGGAATTGCCGCCTGGAACCGAGGAACTTGGACTGACAGTCGGCGCGCCGGGATATGCCCTCAAGCTGACCCGGTTGAAAGTCCCGAGTGACAATGATGAATCGCCTGATAGCGCAAACACCATTACCCTCGACGACTCCGGCGGCAAGCTGAAGCTCAATTTGCAACCGCCCGGAGGCACTCACGATAATCCCGGCACGCCGTATCTGGTGCACGATGGCGCGATCCAAGACGCCCGCACAATCGCTGGCTGGGGCACCGACCAAGGCACGGGCAACGGAAACGTGCCAGCGATGGTCGGAGCAATCGAGCCAGGAAAGTATGCTCTCTGCCTCGTCGCGGATTCCGCACAACTGGCGGCACTGTGGTCAGGTCCGCTGCCGTCCGACCACTGTAGTGCAGGTAAGGTTGAACAGGGCGAGACGCTGACCCTCTCGTCACGCTGACCAAGGCGCGTTCGGATTCGCCCGCAATCGTTCATACGCAGCGTTGGCTTGCACCATTCCGATCTTGAATCCGCTTAGTGATGCCCATCATTCATGTGCGTGAGCTGATCGCGTGATCATGGACGAGTGGAACATGCGTCGCAACGCCTGCGAATCAGTCTTTGGGAGCAAAAAGATAGACATAGGCGAACAACGCGATACCCACGAGAAGCGGAATAAGTCCGAGGAGATACGCAGGTTCGCGGGTGTCCATCACGCCGAGGAAAATCATCAAGCCGACGCCCACTGCGGATGTGATCAGTCCCCCTAACTTGATGTTTTCCCGACGGCGACTTGAAGTATTCCGCTCATGCTCGCGAAGGAGCGCGAGCCCGCTTTCGCCTGGCATGTCGGAGATCTTCTTTATCGTCTCGTGCCTGTAATATGCATCCCGTTCTCTGCGCCGATGGTCCGACCAGCTTCCGACGAAATACCGCGACGTGATCGTCCTTTATTATTTCCACGAGACGGACGTTTCAGCCGTTGCCAAGAGTCTTGGCTTGCCTAAAGGCACGGTAAAGCCGCGCTCTCGCGCGGTAGAGATATTCTTCGCGGCAAGCTTCGCCATATCCTGCAGGTATAAATATGAAAAAGCATTTCATGGACGACAATCTCGATCGCATATTATCTAATGATGCGGACATTGTTCCATCGTCTGTTTTCGTTCGGAACATGATGGCAGCTATTCATCGTGAAGCCTCAACTCCAGCAGCGATTTCGTTTCCATGGCGGCGTGTAATACCCGGTTTGGTAATCTCGGAAATCGCGCTGACGATTTTGCTCGTTCTTGGCATCGCAGAGATGCGAGCGAGTGGTGTAGTGGCGCCGATGCCCTCGCATATTTTCGTTGATGTGATCCAACGTTCGATCAATTACGGTATCGGGTGGATTGCGTTGGGCCTCGTCGCATCATTTGTGCCTCTGCGTTTTGTGCTTTCCCGAAAATGAGGTTTGGCGTCTGCCCTTCGGTTCACACTCAGGGCGTTTGCGTCGCAGAGTCCGGCGATGGCGCGACGCTGGTCCCTCCACTCCGCAAACCGACGCTCTCGCGGTGATGTGCTCCGGTCGGGATGACAGAGTTGGGGGAAATCTTCCCTATCCCGCAGAACGAAACGATTTCGTAAATTTGAATGGGCTCTACGTGAGCAGAAATTGTCGTGTGGTATGCTCTGCGCGATCGGAACCAAAATAAAAACCCTGGTTAGGAAAGGATATGCCATGAATCGAAAAAAGAAGTTCATGATTGCGATAGCGACGGCCGTGTTCGCCATCCTCGTCGTCACGCTCGTTTACGCACAGGACAAATACTCGCTGATTTCGCCGAGTGGAATCGCGTTCTCTGACTTCAGGGGATACGAAGACTGGTCCGTGGTTTCTTCCGCGCACACCGATCAAGTGCTTAAGGTGATTGTTGCCAATCCGACCATGATCAAGGCGTACAAGGCCGGCATTCCGGGCAACGGCCAGCCTTTCCCGGAAGGCTCCATGATCGTAAAGCTCCAATGGAAGCCGAAGAAGAGCACCGAGGCCCCCTTCGTCGTGGATGTGCCCGATGTCTTTACTCAGGCTTTCGTCATTGAAAAGGACAGCAAGAGATTTCCGAAAAGTGGCGGGTGGGGATATGCGGTGTTCAACTATGATGCCGCATCGGACAAGTTCAGCGCCGATCCCAAAAGCCCCTCAGACTGCGGACACGCGTGCCATACGGCTGTGAAGGCGAAGGACTACATCTTCCATCCGTACCAGAAGCGTTGATTGCGGCTACATTCAGTGCCAATCCCACTCAAACCAAAAACCGGGCTAAATGGACTGCCGGTACTCTCTTCGGCACAATGACGTGATCTCTGTTATTCCAGAAAACGAACCTGCGCGCAAAAAAATCAGGCCGCTTCCGGGGAGAAACGGCCTGTGCTGCTAAGCCTCCGGGGAGGAGGGACAAACTTTTTACATGGACGGGCTTGCATTCGTCGCGCTGGGTTGTGGGGCGCCTTCACCTGTGGTGTTGGTCATGACCCGCACATCCACGCGGCGATTGGCAGCGCGTCCTTCTGAAGTCTTGTTCGGCTCAACCGGCTTGTCCTTGCCCAGCCCGATTAAATAAATCTTGTAGGCCGGAACTTGGTATTGCGAAGCCAGATATTGGATCACCGCATCAGCGCGGCGCTGGCTCAAGCCATAGTTGTAGTCTGCTGGGCCAACAGAATCAGTGCCACCTTCCACCGTAACGATATAGCTCTTGGTGTTAGGCAGAGTCTGGGCCATCTGGTCCAGCGCGTCTTTGGCCTTCTTGGTCAACCCATCTTTGTTAAAGCCAAAGTGCACGGAGGCCTGGGTCACGACGTGATAATTGTCGAGATTGGCCACGCGGTTTTGCAGCACGTCTACGCGCTGCACGGCGCCGTTGGCGCTGGTTTGGGCCTGGTCAGCCTGCTGGCCAGCAGCCTGCGCCTTCTGGTCCACTTGAGCGGCTTTCGCCGTAACCTGCTGAATGCCAGTCTGGGCGCGGGCATCGACGTCTTTGATGTCCTTGCTGTTTTTGGCCGTCAAATCATCCAGTTCGTTGGTTTTGTTGATCAGTGGGGTGGTCTGCTGCCGAACGTAGTTCTTGCTGGCACACCCGACCGAACCTGCCATGCTTGCCGCCAGTAGAACTGCTAACGAAGTGCGATTCATGTTTAGAGGGCTCCTTCCTCTGTATCAACCCTTAGATTCAGCTTTGCCAGAACCTGGTTTGTTTACTCTGGCAGCTTTTATCTGGTCAGTTAATCTTTGCTGTCCCGCATTGTACATAAGCAAGGGACTTGCCAATCGGCCATGTACCATTGAGAAGCTGCTATGTGTATGACAACGAACACTTTCCTAAGGCCTACATAATTTTAGGTATTACCGTCGAAGGATATGAAACCCACACGCATTGAGGAAAAATTTATACACGGTTGACGCAAATCACGTCCTCCGCCAGCTTGAAATAGAATAAAACTGACCGTTCCCGATGGATCTCCAACAGAAAATCCGCACCATCCCGGCGTCCCCGGGCGTTTATCTCTACAAAAACGCCGAAGGGGAAGTCATTTATGTAGGGAAGGCAAAAAATTTGCGCAGTCGGGTGGCCTCGTACTTTCATGAAGGCCGGATGGTGGACGCCAAGACCGGAACCCTGGTGCGCGAAGCCGCCGATGTGGATTACATCGTTGTCGCGAACAATAAGGAAGCCCTCGCACTCGAAAACAATCTGATCAAGCAAAAAAAGCCGCGCTTCAACATTCTGTTGCGTGATGACAAGACTTATCCCTATGTGAAGCTGACACTTGGGGAGCGATTTCCGCGGGTTTACGTCACCCGTCGTTTGAGAAAAGATGGCTCCTCCTATTACGGCCCATACTTCCCTACCAGCCTGGCGTATCGGATTGTGGATTTAATTCACGGGCACTTCCTAATTCCTTCCTGCAAGGTGGATTTGACCCGCTTTCATCCCCGCCCTTGCTTGCAGTACTACATTGGCCGCTGCCTTGGGCCGTGCGTGGAGAACCTGACGACGCCGGAGATTTATTCGGAAGCAGTGCGCGATGTGAAATTGTTTTTGGAGGGTCGGCAGACGGACCTGGTGAAAAGTCTTCGTGGCCGAATGGATCAGGCAGCCGCGTCCGAAGAATACGAACGCGCGGCAAAATTTCGTGATTTGATTTCCACCGTGGCCCAGCTCCAGGAAAAGCAGCGGATGGCCGCGGTGGAAGGCGATGACGCCGATGTTTTTGGATATCACTTTGAAAATGGGATGTTGGCAGTGAATTTGTTTCACATGCGGGCGGGAAAAATTCTGGATCGGCGAGAGTTTTTCTGGGAAGATCTGCCGGAGTACGACTTGCCGGAACCGGAACAAGACAGTGGAGAGACGGACGTTCGCGCGCTTCAGGAAGCTAGCACGGGCGAGGACGCCCGCGCCTCTGTCGAGTCGCCTTTTTATGCGGAAGCGTCTTCTGTACAACTTTCTTCATCTAATTCCTTAGCTACGGATTCTTCGCCGTCACGCTCGTTTTCTCCTTCCGCATTTTTCTCTTCTTTCCTCAATCAGATTTACATCGGCCAGCCCTACGTTCCACGAAACATCTATGTGCCAGTGGATTTCGAAGACCGCGATGAACTTGAAGACTTGCTTTCTGAGCAAGTGGCAGGCGGCGACGCCCGCTCCCCACGGGTACACATCATTGTTCCGCAGCGCGGAGAGAAGCGGTCATTCATTGACTTAGCCGGCAACAATGCCAAGCAGTCTTATGATCAGCGATTCCGGGTGATGAAGCCCAACATGCGCGCCACACAAGAAGCGTTGCAGGATGCGCTCGGCCTTCCTGAGTTGCCGCGCCGCATTGAATGCTTTGACATCTCGCACATTCAGGGTGCGGAGACGGTTGCTTCCATGGTGGTTTGGGAAGATGGCGCAATGAAGAAATCCGACTATCGCAAGTTCATTATCAAGACCGTGGAAGGGGTGGATGATTTCGCTTCCATGCGCGAGGTGGTCAAGCGACGCTATAAGCGCATTCAGGAAGAAAAGAAGGTCATGCCAAGCTTGATATTAATTGACGGCGGTCTTGGTCAACTGCACGCCGCTGCGGACGCACTGGAAGCATTGCAGATCATCAACCAGCCGCTGGCTTCCATTGCGAAGCGCGAGGAAATTATCTACGTTTACGGGCAGGAAAACGATCCAATAGTCATTGATCATCACTCACCGGTTCTGCATTTGGTACAGATGGTAAGAGACGAAGCCCACCGCTTCGCGGTGACGTTTCACCGCAAGCGCCGTCAGATGCGCGACCGCTCCACTGAGCTTCGGGAGATTCCGGGCGTGGGGGAAAATACTACGAGAAGATTGCTGCAGCACTTCGGCAGTGTCCAGGCGGTGAAGCAGGCGGATGTGGCGGCTTTGTCTGCGGTGGTGACGAGAACACAGGCCGAGGCTATCCTGAGTCATTTCAGGAAGTAATACGCAGCAATAATAAAATTATTTCGGTGCAAAGATTTCCGTCGGTTCTGCGAACCACCGACTTTTCAATCCCTTTCTCGCCAGCCATGCGCTTGTTCCCAGCATTCCCAACCAGCCCCCGAAGCGCACGATACCTCCGATCACGGTGTCATATTGCAGCACGCCCATCCAGGTAAAGATGGCGTTCCAGTCATGCTCTACGAAATCGGAGTCTCCGACTGTGACTAAAGGCAACGCCATGGCGCGGGCGTCAGCCATGTAGGTTGCGGTATAGAGCCAGTTTTCAAAAAAGAAAAATAGACAGAAAGCGAATCCATAAATTTGCCGCTGCGTGAAGAAATAGATGGCCAGCATCAGCGGGACCGCCCATTGCAGAATTGTCCCACCCCAAATCATCAGCATGTGGTTGCCGAACCACCCGAAAAGAAGATGGCCGCCCTCGTGGATGGGCAGATTCGCATTGTCAATAAAGAGATATCCGCCGTGCTGTGAATAGGCGTAGATCATGAACAGGACAAAGAAAACTTCCTCGGCGGCAACACCCGCCCGCGACGTTCCCTTCCAGGGCCGGTCAATGATCTCTAAGAGGTATACACACATGCGGCCATCTTATCCGGCACTGAAGATTCATGCGAGATTACTTCGGGATGGGCGAGGGCGAAGTCACTCGAGGGATGACGGGCTTTGCGATCCTTGCTTTCTTGGTCGCCATCGTCACATCAACCCAATGGTCGGCGGTTTCTAAATCAGCCGTATAGGCGGCCATATCGTTACAATCAATGTCGGCTTTTTCCCGGTACATCAGGTTCATGTAGGCCATCGCATCGTCGTACTCGGGGTTCACTTGCAGAGACTTTACGAGCATATCCATGCCTTCTTTAATCAGCGCTTCATTGGCCCTATGCAATTTTTCGCAGTTCGGGCTATTGATAAAAGGTTCCGATGGATCCAATTTCTCTTTGCTCCGCATCGCCATTCTTTCTTTATAGCTCTCAGTCCATGAAATTACGCCAATCGCATAATAGTTCCCAGCATCATTTGGATCAATGTTTATGGCTTCCTGGTAGTACTGCTTTGCTTCGTCGAACTTGTGCATTTGCAAATAGAGATAGGCGGCGCCCTTAGCGCTGTCGGCAGACTTCGGATTGAGTTCCAGAACTTTTTTGTATTCATTAATTGCTGACAGAGCATAGTGATCGCTATTTGGGCTATCCCCGCCAGGTATGTATACCTGTGCTTCCGCAGTGGCCAAATAAAGATGACCTAGAACACTGCTGTCATTGAGAGACACCACATTACTGAAATGTTTGATCGCCTCGTTATATCGGGCATTTTTATAAGCCTGTATTCCCGCGTCCAATTCCGACCACTCGTCCATCGATTGAGAAAATGCTGGCGCGGCAAACAAAAGCATACATACCATGGCTAACAGCATTTTCATGGAATTCATCTCTCCACAGTCATTGGACACCGCGAATTGGAGCTATAGCTAACGCATTTTCGGAAAGTTATGACTTTAGTTCCCGTAGCAGATAAGCCTTAACATCCTGCGGCAATCGCGAATTCTGCAATATCTCGCGCAGCAGAGGAATCGGCACCCCTCGCGCGAACTCCACGGCTTTTGCCATTGGCGTATGCGGGCTTCGCAACAGCGCGATTCTTACCTCCCTGCGCAGAGACCATTTCACATGATGGCAAACCGCGTGCACCAGCGCGGGCGAGGCATTCCATTGCATGAGAGCTTTAATGATGGGCGCTTCGGTCAGCCGGGAGTTTTCCAGCGCGGCCAGCATCACGCGGCTTTCGGCATCGAGCAATAGCTCTCCTGCAACTCGCCCTGAGGCCCGCCGCGCCAGCGTCAGGCGTTCTCCGCTGGAGATCATTTCCAGACGGTGGATCAGTGCATCTTCTGTCGCTTTTTTCACGTCCGCAGGAACAACTGGAGTGAGCGCAAGCTGCATGAGGTCAAAAGTAAAAAAATGGCGCACCATGGGCAACGACACATGGCGCGGAGTTCGAGGATGCCCCGCAAGCGCCAGCTTCACCTTGCGGCTTTTCATCGCAACGCTGTTTTTGCTGAGTTGTTCGAGAGCATCCACGGAAACGTCTGGCTGCTTCAGTTGGGCGAGGGCTTCGTCTTCGGTGAGGGGTGACATCGCGGTGCTCTGCATCTCTGCAGTCTGTGCGCCGCGGGAAACCGCGATGTCTTCACTTTCGCCGGAATTGTATTCGGAAGGCATGCCAATAATGCCTCTGACCTTATCTTTAAGTTTTGCGGGGCCAGTTATTTCGCGATCCACCCTTTACGCGCCAGCCGCAGCGCTCCCCGGACTGGTTCCACGACCTCGGCCTGCAAGACCGCGCCGGGAAATTCAGCGCGTAGATGATTGTAAAAAGACTGTCGCACCAATGCACTGTTACTAAATACTCCTCCCACCATGGCCACTGGGACACTCCCGTTCCCAGCAAACAAGCGCCGCGCTACAATCGCCGCCAGGCGCGCGAGTTCCTCGCCTGCGCTGGTAAGAATTTCGCGGGCCAGGAAATCTCCAGAGTCTGCCGCGGCCAGCACTCCGGGAACCAGAGCGGCAAAGTCCGGCGGTGGAGTCGCATTCGCGGCCAGCACAATCTGGGCCACGGAATTCAGCTTCCAGTGTTCTGTCACGATCTTCGGCAGGTTCGTTTCGCGGCCTTCATCTTGCGCGCGCAACAAACTTGACACAGCCGTGCGCCCAATCCACTGGCCCGAGCCTTCATCGGAGACGGCAAATCCCCAGCCTCCCGCGCGCGCGGTTTCTCCTGCGGCATTTTGTCCGTAGGCGATGGACCCGGTCCCCGCGATCACAATTACGCCCGCGCCTCCGCCAAAAGCCGCTTCCAGCGCAATCGCATTGTCGCCCACGATTTCCGATTCCCCGGGAACAATTTCCGCCAAAATCCTCCGCACGGTGTCGGCGGTTTCGGAACTCACCACGCCCGCCATCCCCGCGCAGGTAGAAACAATTTCGCTTGGTTTCACATTGGCCACGGTGCAGGCTTGGCGAATCGCCGCCACCAGTGATTCCTTCGCCTGCGCCTCACCGGCGCGGACAAAGTTGCTTCCTCCTGCCGATCCGCTACCGAGCACGTTCGTTTCGTCGCCAATTAGGCATGAAGTTTTGCTGCCGCCGCCGTCAATGCCGAGAAAAATTGCCACGCGCTAGTTTTACTACATATCGCGCAACCGCAGCGAAGTCCTGTTCGACGGCACTGACCATGTTGATACCTCAGCGGCAAGATACTGCTCCCCGGCAGCCCAAGCCAATTACTCTGGATGCGAGCGCACATTCGCATTGGACTGGACATGGGACTCGACAAACTTGATCTCGCCATCATTGCGATCTATCTGATCGGGATCACACTGTTCGGTCTGCGCTTCCGCAAGAAGCAGCGTTCTTTGCGCGACTACTTTCTTGCCGACCGCAATATCCCATGGTGGGCCATCTGCCTTTCCATCGTCGCCGCTGAAACCAGCACGCTGACCATCATCAGTACGCCTGGCCTTGCTTATGACACCAACCTGATGTTTCTGCAGTTGGTACTGGGATATGCCGTCGGGCGCATCATCATCAGTTTCGTTCTACTGCCTCATTATTTTCGCGGCGATCTATTTACGGCGTACGAGTTGATCGAACGCCGCTTCGGCAAGCGGCTTCGCTCGCTTACCGCAGGCTTGTTCCTAGTCACGCGCGCGGCGGCGGAAGGTGTTCGCGTGTATGCCGTTTCCATTGTTGTGGCCATCGCTTTCGGCACAGGCGAAGTCGCGTCCATCGCCATCATCACTGTTCTTACTTTGATTTACACCTTTGAAGGCGGTCTTGCCGCCGTCATCTGGACTGACGTAGTGCAGACTTTCATCTACGTTGGAGGCACGCTGGTCGGCGTATTTACGATTCTCCACCTCGTACCCGGCGGCTGGCCCGCGATTCACGCCTTGGCCACCAGCAACGATAAATTCCGGATGTTCGACTTTAGCCTGAACTTCTGGAAACCCTACACATTTTGGGCGGGCGTTATTGGCGGCGCCTTCCTGACCACAGCGAGCCATGGGACCGATCAGTTGATCGTGCAACGTCTGCTCGCTGCCCGCGACCAGAAACAATCCGTCAAGGCGCTGCTTTCCAGCGCGGTGGTGATCTTTTTCCAGTTCGCGCTGTTCCTGATTGTCGGCGTAATGCTGTTTGCGTATTACCGCTTGCCCTCTTCGCACTTCGGCAAGTCCGATCGTATTTATCCCAGCTTCATCGTGGACCACATGCCGCATGGAATTTCCGGACTGCTGATCGCCGCAATCCTCGCTGCCGCCATGTCGAACCTGAGCGCCGCGCTCAATTCGCTTTCGTCTAGCTCCATCATGGATTTCTATGTGCAGCGAAATCCTCAAGCCAGCGAGCAGCGCAAGATTCGCCTGTCGCGGATTTCCACCTTCTTCTGGGCTGCCGTATTGTTCGGCCTGGCAATTCTTTCTTTGCGCGAAGCAGGGCGCGTGATTGAAGTCGGCTTGCAGATTGCCTCGGTTGCCTACGGGGCACTACTCGGCGTATTCCTGCTGGGAGTTCTTACAAAGCGGGCCAGTCAAAACGGCGCCAGCGTGGGAATGATTTGCGGTTTCGCCGCCGAACTTTATCTCTGGCGTTACACCAGTGTTCCCTGGACTTGGTGGGTGATGATCGGAACCACGGCGACATTCGTGATTGGTTACGGAATGAGCATGATATTGGCAGCCCCACCCGAAAAAAACGATTTCCACACGGTGTCCCACAATTAGACAGGTGTTCAAAAATAAGAGTGCAAGGCACTAATTGGGTACCTGAATGGTTACCAAAGGACATCTTCTCAAGTGACCTTACCCCTCATCTAAAGTTTCTCTAATCTTGGAGGCTAGGCCCCTATCTCTTCTCCCCAGGCCAGGTTACGGATTCGGAGTTATTTTCATGCACGCGTCTGACGAGTTGCGATTTGGCCTATTGCCCGAGCGCAAAGTGAATTGGCGGTCCCTGGCCACAAGCTATGGCCTGGAAGTTTTATTTATCCTCTTTTTGATATCTGCCAGCGCATTTTGGCCAAGCGAGATTCAGTTTCGTCAGCGGCATACGGTAATGGATCTGGTGCCGCCTCCGACTGAGTTGACGCCAGCGCCCTTGAAATTGCAGACATCGCCGCACATCGTAGCCAAGCTTTTGCCTCCTGTACCGTTGCAGGCTCCCAAGCTCGTGGTTCCCAAGGAATTTCGCCCTGCGCCCAAAGAAGTCGCGGAAGCTCCTAAAGTTGTGATGAACACTTTTAAGCCCGTAGTTCTGGAACAAAGCGGAGCGCGCCAAGCAAAGTTGCTGTACACCGGCTCTTTTGGCTCGACGCCCGCGCCCACAGTGAACGCCGCAGTCGAGAAAGTACAGACCGGCGGATTTGGGGATCCCAGCGGCCTTTCGGGACAAGGCAAGGCAAACGCCCACATGGAAGTTGCCAGGGTTGGCGGCTTTGACCTTCCACAAGGGCAAGGCACCGGGAATGGTACTGGCGGAGCGAACGGAATCAAGGGGACAATCGCCAGTGCAGGGTTCGGAAGCGGCGTTGCCCAGTCCGGCCAGGGCGACGGCCGCAGTAATGGACGCGGAGTGCAAACCGGAGGCTTCGGTGCTCAGCAAATCGCCCAGGCGGTCAGGCCGCAACAGCAAATGCAGGACAGTGCCGCGACTCCTGTCCAGATCACCTTCAAACCCAAGCCTGTTTACACCAATGAAGCCCGGCAACTACGGTTAGAAGGCGAAGTGCTATTGGAAGTGATGTTTGGCGCGAATGGCGAGTTGAAAGTAAATCGTGTGGTCCGCGGTTTGGGTCATGGCCTGGATGAAGCGGCGGTGGATGCCGCCAATAAGATCCGCTTCAAGCCCGCCATGCGTGATGGCGTCGCCGTGGATTCCACAGCGGTTGTCCACGTGAGTTTCCAGATGGCGTTCTGAAAGTGAGGATTTTTGTTATGCGTGTTCCGAAATGGATATTGGCCGGCTTTGTACTGGCCTCATTGAGCGCACTGGCGCAGCAGTCTTCCGCGCCTACACCGGCATCTGCGCCGGGCGTGCAGCCCGCGGGCCAGACGCTGGCCCCTGCGACCACCATGAACGAAGTGGTGGACCGGGCGATTGTGCGGGAACACGCGTTGATGGACTTTCTGAAAAATCGCAAGCCGCTGGTGGAAACCTATCTCCAGAACCTTCGCTTCGACGAACAATTGGGCACGGTGCCGACAGAGGACCACTATTTCCTGGGACGCCTTGATCTTGGCGATGTGCAACGCGCCGATTATCTCTCCAAGGACGCGAACGTGCAGACACATTTGCTGGGCGGGTTTTCACGCCTTTATCGTTTCCAGTACCAGCCGCTGGGTCTTTCCTGGATGGTGTTCGTCGACCGCAACGATTTCGACCGTGACCATTACGACTTTCATTACGACGGAACGGAATTTCTTGGCGATGTAAAGTGTTTCATTTTCGATATTAACCCCAAGCCCAAGGCAGGTAAGGGCCGCTTCATCGGGCGCATTTGGGTGGAAGATCAGGGCTATCACATTGTTCGCATGAACGGGACCTACGGGGAATCAAAGTCTTATTACTTTCATATGGACAGTTGGCGCTTGAACCTGGTGCCGGGATTCTGGGTTCCTTCATACATTTACAGCGAGGAAGGTGACTTTACCTACGGCGCCAAGAACAACAAGATGGCCTTCAAGGCGCAAACCCGCATTTGGGGATATGAGTTGAAGCAGGACAATCCGGAAGAAGAACTCACGCAGATTAAAGTGGATTCCACGGTGCAGGACGCCAGCGCCGCCGCTGCCGACACTTCTCCGCTGCAGGCGCAGCGTGATTGGCAGCAACAGGCCGAAGACAACGTTGTGAACCGGTTGGAAGCGGCAGGATTGATCGCTCCTGAAGGCGAAGTGGACAAAGTTCTAATGACGGTCGTGAATAATCTGGAAGTCACCAACAACATTAATCTTCCCCGTCCCGTGCGCACGCGGGTCATGCTGACTTCTCCGCTGGAAACTTTCAGCGTGGGGAACACGATTATTGTGAGCCGCGGCTTGATTGACGTATTGCCGGACGAAGCCAGCCTGGCGACTGTTCTTGCGCACGAACTCGCGCACATTGTGTTAGGACACAATCTGGGCAGCCAATATGCCTTCACCGACCGCATGCTCTTTTCCGACGATGCGACGTACCGCACCATGGGCTTCCGTCATAGTCCTGAGGAAGAGGCCGCAGCGGACAAAAAAGCCGAAGAGATGTTGAAGTCTTCTCCCTACGCTCAAAAACTGGATTCCGCAGGATTATTTTTCCGCGAACTGGATGCTCGCGGGCCGCAGTTGACCGCGCTGCTTACGGCACACCTGGGTAACGGCCTTGCGGACGAGAAGGGGCACGTGATCCGCTTTACCTCCATCATGCAGGCGGCCCCAGCATTGCAGGAAACTAAACTCGACCAGATCGCGGCGTTGCCGCTGGGTGGACGCGTAAAACTAGACCCATGGACGGACAAAGTTACGCTGATCAAGGCCGCTCCGGTGGCATTTACATCGGCACGCGACAAGATGCCGCTGGAAGTCACGCCATTCTTTCCCCGGCTTACACGCTTGATTGTCACCGATCCGATGGGAGAGAAAGCACCTACCACCGCTAGCGCCACGATGCCTTCGAATTAATTGGCAGCCGCCAATACTTGAAAGCCGGACCGGATATTTCTCCGCTCCGGCTTCTTTTTTGGATAACGCTGGGTTCTGATTTACATATTCCGGTTTCTTGCGGCTTAACGCGACGCGTGCAACTTCTTCGGGGCGATCAGCCGCCAGGCATCCAACAGATGAACGGCAAGTTCTTCATCGCTGACACGTTCAAGTTCGATCCCGACCCAACCACGCACTCCGACGTATGGCGGTTTGTAAAACTTATCGGGATCGCTTTGTATCAGCATGGCCTGCATTCCGGGCGCGGCGGGAATCCAAACCGCTACATGCCCGTCATTGTGATGATTGTTGGAGAGCATGGCATAAACTTTCTTGCGCACGAAGAATGTCGGTTCGCCATGGGAAAGTTTTTCAGTGGTCTCAGGCAGATTCATGCAAATCCGCCGGACCCGCCGCACGTGGTCTTCGCCCGCCGAAGTTCCTCGCTTTGCCATCATCTTGAAAGCATATAGGTTTCAAATCGGGAACCGCTACTCAGATTTCCGAAACGCTGTTCTTGCCGACCTTCTATACTTTCACTAGTGACCTCAGGAACCGATCTGCTTACTCCGCTGCGCCAGTACTGGGGTTACGATTCATTCCGTCCGCTACAGGAACGGATTGTACGCAGCTTGCTCGAACGGCACGACACCTGCGTGGTCATGCCTACTGGCGGAGGAAAATCCCTTTGCTACCAGTTACCCGCTCTGGCGCTGGGGCAAACCGCAGTCGTAGTTTCGCCGCTCATTTCCCTCATGCAGGACCAGTCCGCACAACTCGCGCAAATGGGAATTCCCGCTGCACTGCTGAATAGCACGCTTTCATCAGACGAGCAATCATCGGTCATGGCCAAAGCTCGTCGCGGAGAGTTCCGCTTGCTGTATCTTTCTCCGGAGCGGCTGGCGCAATCCTCTACGATCAACTGGCTCAAGAATGTTCCGCTTTCTTTCTTTGCCATAGACGAAGCCCACTGCATCTCTGAATGGGGACACGAATTCCGGCCTGATTACCGTCAGTTGAGCGCCCTGCGGACGCATTTTCCCGATTGTCCCATCGCAGCCTTCACCGCCAGCGCCACGCAGCGGGTACGCCACGACATTCTTCATCAGCTGCAAATGCGCCATCCTCACAAATATATTGCCAGCTTTCACCGCGCCAACCTGCAATACATGGTGAAGCAATGCGAGACGGGCACGCAGATGGAAATGTTGCTGCGGGCCCTGCGGCGTCACGCGCAAAGCAATGTAATCGTCTATTCGCCAACCATCGCCCGCGTGGAAGAAGTCGTGGCAACTCTCGGGCAGCAAGGCATTGCAGCCCTTGGCTACCACGGCAAGATGGAAGCAGCCGAACGTCGCGCCAACCAGGAGCGGTGGATGTCGGATGAAGTTCGCGTGCTGGTCGGCACCATTGCCTTCGGACTGGGAATTAACAAGGCAACAGTTCGCGCCGTCATACATCTTTCGCTGCCGCGGTCGATTGAGCAGTATTACCAGGAATCGGGCCGGGCCGGTCGCGACGGAGAGAAAGCGGAGTGCGTTTTACTCTGGCAGAAGCGCGACGCTGGTTTGTTGGCGCATTTCAATCAGCAAATTAATGACGCTGCGGAGCGTGACCGTGCGTGGCAGCGTTACTACAACATTCGCGATTTCGCCGAGTCTTCCGTCTGCCGCCATCTGCAAATCTGCGAGCACTTCGGCGAAAAACCTAAGTGGAAATCCTGTGGCGTGTGCGACGTGTGCGTTCCTCCACCGGAATGGTTTTCGGCTCCAGCAGCCAGGGCGCGAAAGAAGAGCGGCGGCGTTTCCGGATATTCAGTTCCGGCAAAGATTGAGGCCGTTGCAAATGCCGCGGACCTTGATCCGGAGTTGCATGAGTATCTTCGGGAGTGGCGCAGGCGTGTGGCGAAGGAACGCGGCGTTGCTGCCTTCGTCGTGCTTCACGACACTTCTCTTCAGGAAATTTGCCGCCGCAAGCCAGCCACTCTCTATGACATCCGGCAGATCCATGGCTTCGGAGAGCGTAAGACGGAAACCTATGGCCAGTCTGTTCTGGATGCGCTGACGCAGTTCCACTCCGGCGCGCGCGTCGGCGCCCCGCAATGATCTCAGGCCTTATGGCTTACTTGAGCAAGGCATCTATGCCAGCCTGCGCCACGGCCTCATCGTTTTCAGATTTCGAGCCGCTGGCGGCAATTCCGCCAATAGTCTGACCATCCACCTTGATCGGCAGGCCTCCCTGGTTAGGAAAATAGTTCGGGAAGGTGAGTACGTCTGTATTACCTTTCTTCAAAGCGTCTTCCCCGTCTTTTGAAGGGCTCCGGTAGAGAGCAGCGCTGCGCGCTTTTTTCTGGGCAAAGTCCAGCGTGTTGAAGGACGCAGTATCAGCTTTCTCCAGAAAAAGCAGATTGCCGCTGTCGTCAACAATGCAGATGGTCACCTGGACATTTAGGTCTTTGGCCTTCGCTTCCGCAGCGGCGACCATGACTTTAATGGCGGCCAGGTTTAGAACCTTACGAGTGGGAAGGTCTATGGCAAATGTCATTCCCGCCAGTGCGAGTATCACAACGAGTTGTTTGAACATGCGCAGGATGCTATCAAGTGCGCCGGGAATTTTCCAGATCAATTCTTGAGAGGACATTCGGAGCAAGATTTAAAGCGGTAAAATGCAAGGTTCCTCTTATCATTCGAATCATCTCACGGTGAAAATGAAATCTTCCGATATTTCCCGACGCGATTTTCTTCAGGTAACGGCGCTTTCCATAGGAGCGCTCACTCCAGGCACAAAAGCTTTGGCACAAGTCATGGGAGGGCACACGCTTTCGATCGTGGCCGACCCTGATGATCCCATATGCGTCTCTGCGCCGTCGCTTTGGGCGCTGGGGGAGATGGCACGACTTTTTGCTCAACGCGATATCGCAGTTAAACGGTGCGCATCACTCGAGCAAGCGCCGCCTTCTGATTTGTGCATTGTTGCTGCCGGGAGCGCTTCGGCCTTGGCGGCTCCGGTGCTGCGGAAGGCCAATACTACCGTGTCAAGCAAGCCGGAGTCGCTGGGCTTAGTGCCGTTTAGCCATAAAGGAAAGCCAGCGCTATTGGCATGTGGAAGCGATGCGCGCGGTCTAATGTACGCGCTATTGGAACTGGTTGACCGGATCCGATATTCGGAGAATCCTTTACAGGCGTTAACAATTCCTCGGTCTATTGCTGAAGAACCATTCAATCAGGTCCGCAGCATCGGCAAACTGTTTTCCAGCGATGTGGAAGACAAGCCATGGTTCAACGATCGCGAAATGTGGCCGGCGTATTTCGCCATGCTGGCGGCGCAGCGGATCAATCGCTTTAACTTTAGCGTGGGAATCGGTTATGACACTCTGGAATACGTCACAGATTCGTATTTTCTTTTTGCATATCCGTTCCTGTTGCGGGTTCCGGGATACAACGTACGCGCGGTGAATTTGCCCGATGAAGAGCGCGATCACAATTTGGAGATGTTGCAATACATCAGTCGGCAGGCGGTCGCCCACGGCATTGATTTTCAATTGGGAATCTGGACGCATGGCTACATTTGGGAAAAGACACCCCATTCCAACTACACGATTGAAGGAATCACTCCCGAGAACCATGCTGCCTATTCCCGTGATGCGCTGGCGGCGGTGCTCAAGGCTTGCCCCGATATCAGCGGGGTAACTTTGCGGACGCATGGAGAGAGTGGAGTTCGCGAGGGCAGCTACGCCTTTTGGAAGACTGTGTTTGAAGGGATACCCAAATCTGGGCGCAAAGTAGAAATTGATCTGCATACCAAAGGGCTGAATCAGACGATCCTTGATTCAGCGCTGGCCACGGGAATGCCAATCAAACTTTCTCCGAAATATTGGGCGGAGCATATGGGGCTTCCCTACCAGCAAACCGCGATTCGCGAACTGGAAATGCCAAAGGATGATCGAGGGGCGCAGAGTTTCTACTCGCTGAGTACGGGGTCGAGAATCTTTACTCGTTACGGCTATGCTGATTTTCTTAAAGAAGACCGGCCCTACACTTTGATGTATCGCATCTGGCCTGGCACACATCGTTTTTTGTTGTGGGGCGATCCGGCTTCAAATGCAGCTCACGCGCGCGCTTTCAACTTCTGCGGCAGCAATGGAGTCGAACTCTACGAGCCGTTGTCCTTCCGGGGCCGGCGCGGATCGGGACTTCCCGGCAACCGGGGGGCGTGCGCGGAGACTTCCCTGGTCCCGCAATATGACTGGGAAAAATATCTGTACACCTACCGTACATGGGGGCGCTTGCTTTATAACCCTGACGCGGAGCCGGATGTCTGGCAGCGACAACTGCGCACGGAATTTAAATCCGCCGCCGGGGCGATTGAATCTGCGCTAGGCGCAGCAACGCAGATCGTGCCGCTCGTGACCACAACGCATCTACCCTCTGCGGCAAATGATACGTATGGGCCGGAGTTTTACACTAACCAATCTATCGCGGATGCGACCAAATATTCTCCGTATGGAGATACCCCGGCTCCCAAGGTTTTTGGCAACGTCAGCCCGCTTGATCCGCAGATCTTTTATCGCATCAATGATTTTGCCGCTGACATGCTGAAGAACCAGCGCGACGGTAAGTATTCACCAATCGAGGTGGCGCAGTGGCTGGAGGACCTAGGCAACACCGCGACTGCTCAATTGATGGAAGCGCAGAAGATCGCAGGCGATGGGAGTCCTGCGTTTCGCCGCATGGCGGCAGATGTGAAAATACACGCCGGACTGGGAAGATTTTTTGCCGCGAAGTTCCGCAGCGGAGTTCTCTATTCGATTCACCAGCAATCCGGGGATCGCATGGCACTGGAAGAGGCCGTAAAAGCCTATCGGCAGGCCCGGGACATTTGGGCGCAGTTTGCCAGCGATTCCGGCCGCGCCTACACCTCTGACATTTCTTTTGGGCCCCGTCCTTACGAGCGTGGCCATTGGCTTGATCGCTTACCGGCGATGGACGACGACATTGCCACCATGGCGACGCTGCTTGAGTCGGCGCCGAAGGACACTGCGCGATCCACCCAAGCGCAGGCGGCTGTCGCGGAAGCCCTTAGTCATCCCACGCGACGCGCGATTGCGTGCGAACATAACACTCCTTCGCAATTCACTCCTGGCAAAGAATTGCCGCTTAATCTTTTTGTGAAACATTCAGGTGGAGTGTCCGCTCGCTTGTACTACAGGCATGTAAATCAAGCGGAACATTATCAGAGCATGCAGCTACAAAGTCGCGGCGAGCGATTCCACGGAGTTATCCCCGCGAGCTATACGCAATCACAGTATCCGCTGCAATATTATTTCGAGCTTAAGCAAGGGCAGGAGAAAGCGTGGCTGTATCCAGGGCTTGATGCAAAGCTGATGAACCAGCCGTATTTGGTTGTGCGCTCTGTTCAAGCATGAAAATAGCATGGCGTTCATTTTTGAGATTAACCGCTCCAGATTGACTGCTCTCGATGGATAGTGTTGCGGGGGAGGAAAGTGTTACACCATTTTGGAACGATTGACACCACAAAACGATTGACACCACAAAACAAAAGAGGGCAATAACGCCTATGCGTCATTGCCCTCTTTACTTTTTACTGACTCCTGATTAAGGCTTTGCTTCCGGTTTTGCCGCTGGCTTTTTGGGCGCCATAGGCTTTGCAGCTTTCGGCTTCCAGAAATCCGGGTCGGCTTTGACCCACGCGTCCTGCGGATAACTGATAGACGGGTTGAACATGAACAGGTTCGTTTGCACAGCTTCCACGGCGGAAGACTCCAACGCTGAAAGCTTTTTCATGCCGTCTTCGCCCATGGCATCCATAAACTGTTTGTCCTGGCTGTTCTCTTGATCAAGTTCCATGCCCGATTTGAAAGCTGAAATTACGACGTAGGTAGGCCCTTCCGTTTCACCGTAGAGGACTTCAAAAGTCGCCCAGTGCGAATTAGGAACTTTCGCGTACGCGGGTTTCACTAAGTTAACCAGGTCATTCCATTCCTTGCGGTGTCCAACCTTGACCTGGAAAACAGTAATTTCAAACCCTCGCATGTGAGCAATATCAACATTCGGGTTCAAGCTCTGATCTTCGTTATAGCTGAGCACCGCCTGATCGGTACCCGACAAAAGATCGCCATCCGGAATGGAATAACGGTCGAGTTCCGCTCCCAGGGCTGGGTTCTTCATCATCATGACGTGATCTTTTTCCCAATCGGCGAAGGAACCGTAGCCGGTCAGGAACAAAGTGCGCGGGCGGCCCGACAGTGAGTCAACGGCGAAATAATGGGTTGGCCACTTTGCCTTTGACATGGCTTCGACGAATGGCCTCTCCGTCTTTTCGTGAGGGGCGCCAGCGCGCCCGGGCTTAAGGTACTCCCGATAGATGACAAGTATTTTTGGTGGAGGCGTAGTCTCGTTCGCATCCTGTGCAACTGCAATGCCCAGAAAGGCAAACAGAAACAACGTCCCGAATAAAACTCCAATGAGCTTTTTCATGGATGCGGACCTCCTCGTCCGCGAATAATTGAATTGTGGAAAGAGGAACCAAAGCGCTGAAGAATTCCAGCGTGTTGCAGAGACGAGCGGAGGTTATAACAAGAAACCCTTCAGGTCAAGGAAGACCGGAGGGCAATCGGGCGCGTTTGAAATCCCATACCGCAAATGGGAAATTATGAAGGAACAACCGCGAGAAGAAGGCCTCCGCCGCTGTTTCCCGATTCTTCCGTAGAAAGTTCTAATGAGCTATTCAGGCTCGGCGGGCCAGCCGTGCTGGCGGCGGACGTATCCAAACGCGGTAATGGCATGGCTACTTTCAGTAGAGTTCCGCGGCCTTCGGAAGCAATGTCCATCGAGCCATGGAAGTCATCCACGCGTTCCCGCATTCCCGCCAGGCCGACGCCGGTGCCCGTCTTACGGCGGAAGTCGGCCAGCAGCGAAGGTGCGATTCCCTTTCCCCAGTCTTCGATTTCCATGGTCACTCGAGTGGAAGACGCCGCAATTCTCACTTCCGCGCTGCGGCTTCCTGAGTGGCGATGGATGTTGGTAAGCGATTCCTGTAAAACGCGGAAAAGAACAAGCTCCACATCTTTTGACAGATTTTCAAGATTTTCCGGGGCAATGAGCTTTACTTGAATCTTGCTTCGTTGCGCAAAGCCGTTCACATACCAGTCGGCGGCGGCGCGGAAGCCCACTTCATCCAAGAGCGGCGGGTGCAGCAAATGCGAGAGCGTACGCGCTTCCGACATGCCCTGCTCCAGCAGAGTGCACGCTTCTTCCAGTGCCTTTCGTTGGGCGGTGGATAACGATTCCCCTTGCAAGACTCCCTGCACGCCCATTTTGGACGCAGCGAAGTACTGCCCAATGCCGTCGTGGATTTCGCGCGCAACTTTACGGCGTTCCGCGTCTTGCAAGCGAAGGATGTGGCTGCTCAAGCGACGGACTGCGGCTTCGGCCCGCATACGGTTGCGCAACTCCACCAGCAACCGCCCGAAATTTAGAAACAGTACGAGGACAATCGCCGCGACTGCAATTCCCAGCACAATTCTGACCCGCTGATAATTGTCCGTTGATATCACAACCCTTTGCTTGAGCAGGCCTTCTTCTTCCTGGCGCATCTCTGACAGGATTGTGGTCATCTGCTGCGTAAGTAATTCATTCCGGTCGGTAAACGTCCGCTGCTTCTGAACATCCAAAGCCCCGTTATTCCTGAGCGTGATGGACTCTTGCATCAGCGAAATTTTTTGTTGGATGACCGGATCGAGCTGATCAAGCCTCTGCTGTTCACTATCATTGTCCCCGGTCAATTGCCGCAGCCGCTTCAGGTCTCCAGGAATTTGGCGCGTAGCGCTGCTGTAATCCGCCAGACTCAGGTCATCAGCCGTGAGCACATACCCCTTGCGCGCATCCTGCATTTTGAACACATTGGCACGCAGACTCTCCAGCGCCGTCCCAACCTCGTGAGTGTGAGAGACCCATTGTTCACTGGTTGCGTAGGCGGAGGTAGTCCGGTCCGCAATGACCCCAATTAGTGCTAACAATAAAATCGGAATCCCGAGAACAATCCAGGTCACCTTGCCAGATGCAAGATGCATAATTTCCTTAAACTCCTCGCGTGATGGAAGCAGGCCATTCATTTTGTCAGGTTTTGTGGGAACAACGGAAATAAAATTGTATCAGCTTCGGTATCTAATTCAGGCAATCCCTCATGGTCGCCACAGGAACATATTGTTCGATATCGAACAATGAAGCCGTGCGTCAAATCTCCAGGCGCATCAGACTATTTAACTCTTAGTTATTTCCCCGCCCATGCCAAGCCATCCGCGCCGGCACCGGCATCAATCAGCGACTGAACCTTCCATTGCGTCAGATCAATCGCTGCAACCTGCTTATCGCGATTGCAGGAGACATACGCCACTAAACCGTCGGGGCGTACCAAGATTTCCTGCGGCGATCGGGGCGTGTCAATGGTGCGGACAACCTTTAGAGTGCTGATGTCGACCACGGCCACTTTGTGAATGGAAGGGATCGCTACCAGAAGCCAGCGGCCATCCTTGGTGGAAGCCGTGCCATAACCTTGAGCAGGTAATGGCACCCACTTTTTCAATTTATTTGTGGAGGTATCAATTACGGCGAGTTGGGGCTTCGTCTGGTCTGAGGTAAATACCATACGGTCGTCGGGAGAAATTGAAATGCGTTGGACCGTCCTTGAGATGGGGATGACGGCAATCGTTTTACGTCCACTCATGTCTAGCACAGAGACGGTGCCGGGGCCGACGTTCGCGGTATAACCGCGATGTCCGTCATGCGAGATTGCAAGCATGTGGGATTGTGCTTGCGAGGTGGGGACCGAGCCAATCACTTTCAGTGTGCGCGGATCAATGACTGCGACGGCATTGTCCAATTCGGTCGTAACGTAAATTAGGTTGTTTGTTCGGTCGTAAATTACGCAATGCGGGCGCACACCATGTCCAAAGTTCACATTGCCAACGATCTTCCGCGACGCCAGATCAATGACAAGCATGTGGTCGCCATCAGTTCCCGGCAAGCCCACGCCAGAATCGCCGTAAATTGGCACGTAGGCAGTGCGCCCATCCGGAGAGGCGGCGACTTCATGGCCGGTCACGTCTCCCTCGGTCACAACGGCAACCTGCTTTGCGCTGGATGGATCAATGATGCTGATGTTCCGATCGCCCTGGTTAGCCACAAGAAGAAAAGGGCCAGTATTGTCGTTCGATTTGGCCGGGGGCCGGGATTGAGCTTGAGTGCCCAGCGAAAGAGCGGCGATACAGATAGTGCAGAGCATGCACAGCAACATTGGCTTGTTCATGGCGCATGCAGTCTATCACCTACATTTGGCAGAGATATGAGCGTTCTGCGACGCGCTGACTCTTGTAGTGTTTGCACCATTCCAACAAATTGGGCGGCCCGAAGGCCGCCCATGTTTGACAAGAACAAAATGCTACTTCAGATCGACGGATTGGTTTAACGGCAGCGTTTGTGACGAAGGCCCAGCCATGAATGTGTAGTTCCCCGGAACTAACTGCCAGGCGTCCTTCTCCACGTTGAAGATCGAAAGATATTTCGGCTCAACTTTCACCGTTACATCTTTGCTTTCCCCAGGGTTCAACTCCACCTTGCTCCATCCCACCAGGCGCTTTGGCGGTTCGCCTGTTCCGGCGGGCAACGCGGCATAAACTTCAGCAATCTCCGCGCCCGCGCGACTCCCGGTATTTGCAACCGTGAAGCTGACGCGAACATCGCTGCCCGGCTCAACTTTCAAGTTCGAGTAGGAATAAGTTGTGTAGGAAAGTCCGTAGCCAAAGGGAAACAAAACAGCTTTGTGTTCGGCATCATACCACTTATAGCCAACCTTTAACCCTTCGTCGTAAGTAGTTTGAAACGCTGGCAGTCCGGCGGCTATCTGTTTCCATGCATCTGGACTCCACCTAGGGTTTGAAGTCGGGGGAGGGGTAACAATTTTCAGATGGGGCAAGTCCGCTTCGCTCTTGGGAAAAGTGATCGGCAACTTCGCACTGGGGTTTACGTCGCCGAAAAGGATATTCGCCAAAGCATCCGCGCCTCGGCTACCCGGAAACCAGGCTTCGAGAATCGCGCTTACATCATTCACCCATGGCATGGTGACGGGATCGCCAGTTTCCAGCACGACAATCGTATGCGGATTGGCCGCCGCCACTTTTGCGATCAGGGCGTCCTGATTATGAGGCAGCGTAAGGTTGGGGAGATCCATTCCCTCACTGACCCACTGCGATGCAAACACGATGGCTACGTCCGCATTTTTCGCGAGTGCGGCTGCTGAATCCAGATCGGTGCCTGCGTCGTATTCAACTTTGGCCTTCACTGCTTTCGCCTTTATGGTTTTCAGCGGCGAAGTTGGGAACCATATATGCTCCTGCCATATCGTCGCGCCTTTGCCTGGAGGCATGATGGCGTTGCCGCCCGGAGGGTCCACCTGCGCCGAACCGCCGCCAGAGAGCATTCCGACGTCAGAATGGGCTCCAATCACCGCGATTGTCTGCACCTTGGAAGCATCCAATGGCAACTGGGAGTTTTCGTTCTTGAGCAGCACCATGCTCTGCTCCGCGATCTTCTGCGAAACTTCAAATCCGCCCACTACATCCACTACGCTTTTTTGCGGAGGATCATCAATCACGCCGGTTGCGAACATGGCGCGCAAAATACGATGGACGTGGTCGTTGAGCTCCGACATAGGAACCTGACCCGCCTCTACGGCTTTTTTCATCGGCTCGCCATAAAAAATTTCAGCGGGCTCTTCGTGGTCCAATCCGGCGGCGGATGCCTTGACGGTACTGTGCGTGCCTCCCCAGTCCGACAACACAAACCCTTTGAACTTCCAGTCTTTCTTTAGAACGTCGGTCAGAAGATACTTATTTTCGCAGGCATAGTCGCCGTTCACGCGATTGTATGAACACATCACGCCCGCGGGATTTGCGTCGTGGATGCCGATTTCAAACGCGAGCAAATCAGTTTCCCGCATGGCGCGCTTGTCAATATTCACATTGACCGAATTGCGCCCGCTTTCCTGATCATTCATCGCATAGTGTTTGATATCGCCAAGCACATGCTGCGCCTGCAAACCGGTCATGACTTGACCAACCAACTTCCCCGCCAAAATTGGGTCTTCGCCGAGATATTCAAAGTTGCGGCCATTGCGAGGCTCGCGTGTTAAGTCCACGCCTCCGCCAAGTGACATGTTGTAGCCTTGATCACGCAATTCCCGTCCTATGAGCGCTCCATATTCGTATGCAGCTTTCAGGTCCCAGCTTGCCGCGCTGGCCAAGTTGTTGGGAAGAGCTGTTGAGTAGCGTCCGTTCTCGCCACTGCTTCTTACTCCGTACGCTGCATCAGACATCTGAATGGCTGGAATGCCCAGTCGCGGAATCCCAACCACGTAACCTGCGCCTCCATTCGATCCTGAGTGAAGCGAACTTACAGGGCCAAGTCCAAACATGCCAGTGCCATGCAGAAGTGTGATTTTTTCGTCGAGTGTCATCTGCTTCATGACCAGGTCGGCGCGCTCATCCGGCGACAAACTGGTGTTCATCCAAGGGCCGGTTGGTTTTGGTTGGGGATGAAACTGGGCGAAAGCAGGCAGCAGAGCAATGCCAACAATTACGGCGCTAACACGCAACAGGGTGGTTCGGACGAAACGCATCTATGAATCCTTTTGTTGATGGGGGTGACAGAAAAACCTCTCCATAGTACCCTGCTTCGTCCGTTTCGTCCTGTAAAATCTTCTCCCAGCCGTTTTTGCGGATATCGTGCAAGATCGTTTTTCTACAGGCTTCCCGCTGGTGTGCAACTTTTGCGGACGCTGCGAGTCTTATCTCAATGTTGCAGCTTACAAATTGCAAAACAATTGCAAAACGAGGAGGCACTTTGAAAACAATCACTCACGCCATGCTGATGTTCGTGCTGGCTTGTTCGGTCGCGGCGATGGCGCAGACCGGCATGTCCAGCGACTCTTCCATGAAAAAGTCAGACCAGATGGGCAAGAGCACCACCATGACAGGTTGCCTGGTGCAAAAAGACGGCAAGTATCTGTTAACCAACGAAAAGCATCCTGACGGAGTTCAACTGATGGGCTCCGAGAATTTAAAACCTCACGTAGGCCACAAAATCAGCGTTACCGGGATGATGGGAAAGTCCGGCAATGCAATGAAATCCGATGACAAGATGTCCAGCAACACCATGAGCATGGGCATGCCCGGCTTTCACGTCAACAGCATGAAAATGATTTCTGACAAATGCTCAATGGGCAAGATGGATAATATGTCCAACATGAGCCACTGAAGCTCCGTACAACCCTTCGACCTGTGAGGGGTAGCGAGGCTGCTACTCACAGGTCTCTACGAATACGGCGAGATGGAGTAGTATTTTTGAGGAAGTTTCAGGCACGCGTTAAGAGTGATCGAGATATGCCGCTGCAAATTGAAAATCGCAAGTTCAAATCCGCCACCCGGCGGGAATTGCTCAAGCTAACGCCCTTGATCGCACTCGGGGCCTTTGCTGTTCCCAAGCTGCAAGAGCCGCTGCTGAAATCGGGTCTCGGCTTCAGCGATTGGATATCAAAAGGATTGTTTCGCCGCCATCACCTGGCAACGACATTCAGCGACTCCCAACTTACTCCTCTCGACAAATTTTATGTAAACACTTACGACGTGGATGATCCAGAGGTTGATCTTGAAAGTTGGACGCTTAAAGTAGACGGTGCGGTGCAAAAGGCAGGCGATTACGCGCTGGCCAGTATTCAGGCTCTGCCCAAGTTCACCCAGAACACTCGCCATGTTTGTGTTGAGGGTTGGGACGTGATCGGTCGCTTCGGTGGCGCGCGGCTGTCTGATTTCTTGCACATGATCGGGGCTGACACGAGCGCGCGATTTATCACCGTGCGCTGCGCCGACGATTATTATGAATCGCTCGACATGCCCACAGCGCTGCATCCGCAATCATTATTGTGTTACGAGATGTACGATCAGCCGCTAACGCGCGAGCATGGCGCGCCTTTGCGTTTGAGGATTCCCACAAAGATTGGCTACAAGCAGGCGAAATACATCACCAGCCTGAGTGTGACGAATGTTCTGAAAAATGTGGGCTATTGGGAAGACCAGGGCTATTCGGACTATTATTCGCTCTAATTGCGAGGATTCATTGAAAGAACGCGCCGTTCTCATTGAAAACCAGAAGACGGGAAAAACCACCCCGGCGGTGTATGAACATCCCTACATCGTGCGGCTGTGTCACTGGCTAAATACAATTGCATTGTTTGTAATGATTGGCAGCGGCCTGCAGATTTTTCGCGCTTTTCCCAGCTTCGGAGCAAAAATTCCGGAACATGATCTGATCAACTGGCCCAGATCTCTGGCGCTCGGGGGATGGTTGGGCGGGGCGTTGCAATGGCACCTCACATTCATGTGGATTTATCTCGGCACCGGCCTGCTCTACTTCGGGTATCAGATTTTCAGCGGTAATTACCGGCAAATCTTATTCACCTGGAAGGATGTTCCCGGGGTCTGGCCGATGATTCGCCATTATTTTTTCTTCGGCCCGAAACCCGTGCAGCACGGCGCTTACAATCCGCTGCAAAAGCAGGCTTACACATCCGCCATCATTTTGGGGGTCTTGTCCGTTCTCACCGGTTTGGCGGTATGGAAGCCCATTCAATTCTCCTGGCTGGCGTGGCTGATGGGAGGTTTTCACTGGGCGCGCCTTTGGCACTTCCTCACAATGTGGGGAATTCTGGCTTTCGTTGCCGGACACTTAATCATGGTCGTTCTCCATGGATGGCAGAATTTCGCTTCCATGTTCACCGGGTGGAAAAAGGACCCGGATTATTTATCGGAATAGTGGCCGCTCTTGGCAACGAAAATCCCATTCGGTGAGGAGCAATGAGGACGGCTTTGCAGAATGATCTGGCTGCATCATCGCACGAAGATGCGCTGCTCAAACGCATTAAGGACGGCGAGCGCGAACTCTTCTACGAGTTGGTACAGCCCTATGAACGGCGAGTGTATGCTGCAGCGCTGTCCATTCTGCGAAACGAAGCTGAAGCGGAGGATGCGGCGCAGGAAGCTGTTTTGAAGGCTTTCAAGCATATCGGCCAATTCCGGGAAGAAGCAAAGTTCAGCACATGGCTCCTGCAAATCACCATCAATGAGGCCCGTATGCGAAGACGGAAACAACTCGCTCACGCCATGGAGCCCATTGCCGACCAGCCGAATGAGGATGGCGAATATATTCCGCGGGATTTCGCCGACTGGCGCGAGATTCCTTCGGAGACCCTCGAGCGCCATGAAATTCGAGACGCGCTCATGAAAGCTTTGGCCATGTTGGGCGAGAAGTACCGCGAGGTTTTTGTGCTGCGTGACATGCAGCGTTTAAGCATTGAGGAGACTGCGAAGATATTGGATATTTCCACCGCGTCCGTGAAAACGCGCCTTTTGCGCGCACGGCTGATGCTGCGCGACCTGCTGAGTCCGGGATTTGGCGGAGGTTGGACCACCAAGTTGTCGTTTGCGAAGGGGAACAAGCCATGGGAGTAAATTGCGAAAAAGTGTGGCGAGAAAGTTCCAATTACCTTGATGGAGATGTGTCTCCCGATCTCCGCAAAGCGATCGAAGAGCATGCGCAAGGTTGCCCGCGTTGCGCTGCTGTGCTCGCCGGCTTGAAGAATATTGTTCAGCTTTATGGGGACGAGCGGATGTCCGAGGTCCCACTCGGATATGGGCAGCGCCTGCATCGCCGGCTTAACGAAGATATGCTTCCCGCTCGCCGTGGCTTTATGGGTTGGATGGTCGCCTTTGCGGCATCCATATTGGTGGGCGGCGCTTTTGAGGTTGCGAAGTCGGCATCCGTGGGTGGTCCGGAACGCGTTTCGCAGCATTCACAACCTGCGGATCGCCAAATTCCCTCCGATTTAAGGGTTCTCGTTTCCCTGGGCGGAAAACTTTTTCACTTGCCGACTTGCAGGTCGATCAACAATCGCGCAAGCGCCGTGGCAATGACTGCGCAACAAGCCATGCGGGATGGCTACACGCCCTGCCCTCGCTGTCTGCGCAAGTACCTGCGGGTTGTATAAGCACAGTATCCTGCGCCCGGTAAGTAGCGCGTTTCGTACTGCAACATCTGGTTGCTTGTACCCATCTAACATTTCTTTGGAGACACAGAAATGGCTCGCGCAAAACCACAAATCGGTAAAGTATTGCTGGTTGGATTGGGCAGCGGACTTATTGCCGCCTGGACAATGAACCAATTTCAGGCGGCACTCTCCAAAGCTTCACGAATAGCAAAAGAAGACGAACCCAAAGGGACTCCACCACAATCTAATTCTGGTGACGAAGGGCCGGAAGATGCGACCTTGAAAGCGGCCGATCGAATTATTGGGATTGTGCTGAAAAGAAAATTGAGCAAGAAAGAAAAGAAAGAGGCCGGTCCAATCGTGCACTATGCCTTCGGCGCGAGCATGGGAGCTTTATACAGCATGGCGGCTGAAATTTATCCGGAGGTCACTCGTGGTTTCGGCACCGGGTTTGGCACGGCATTATTCGCGGCAGCCGACGAAGTAGCAGTTCCGATGCTTGGTTTGGCACAGGGGCCAAATAAATACCCTCTGTCATCGCACGCATCCGCATTTGCGGCGCATTTGATTTATGGGGTAACAACTGAAAGCGTTCGCCGGGCTTCAATGGCGATATTGTGATTCCCATGTCCATACTTTCCTCTACCATTCCGTATTCCCAACTGGCTACGCGCTACTGTACGGTGCGCAGCGCTACTGAAGCCCTGGCCTCGCGGCTTACGGCGGAAGACCAAATGGTGCAGTCCACGCCGGACGCCAGCCCTACAAAATGGCACCTTGCGCACACTACCTGGTTCTTTGAAACCTTCATACTCGGCCCGCACGCAAACAAATATCGCCCCTTCAACGAACACTTCAAGTACCTTTTTAACTCCTATTACAAGCAGTTGGACGGACATCCTTTACGCTCCGTACGAGGAGCATTTTCACGTCCATCGCTTGACGATATTTCTGCTTATCGCGCGCACGTGGATGCGGCGATGGAATCATTCTTGAGCGAGGATTCGCCCGCGCTGAACGATGAAATCGCCGCCCTACTCGAGCTTGGCCTTAATCATGAGCAGCAACACCAGGAGCTTATTGTCACCGACATCAAACATGCTTTCTGGACGAATCCCCTTCGCCCGGCGTTTATAGACCCGCGGCCGCAGTCAATGAGTAAAACGGCGGATATGGAGTGGATTGAGTATGCTGGCGGCGTCAACCAGATCGGACATGCTGGTGAGGATTTTTCTTTCGATAACGAAACTCCTCGTCATGGAGTTTTGCTTTCCCCGTTCCGCTTGGCTTCCCGCCTGGTGAGCAACGCGGAGTATATGGAATTCATGGAAGCGGGCGGATACAGGAGATCTGAGTTGTGGCTCTCCGACGGTTGGGACCACATCACCGCAAATGCGTGGCAGTCGCCCATGTATTGGGAGAAAGCCGAGGATGGCTGGCAGGGGTTTACCACGAGCGGAATGCAGCGCCTGAATCTTGATGAACCTGTGTGTCACCTCAGTTATTACGAAGCCGACGCCTATGCGCGCTGGCGCGGCAGGCGTTTGCCCACCGAAGCAGAATGGGAAGTTGCGGCCGCGGCGCTTCCGATCAATGGAAACTTCTCGGAAAGCGAGCGCTTCCATCCCAACGCCTACGAAAAAGCCGGGCTCTCACAGATGTTCGGCGACGTATGGGAGTGGACTGGTTCTTCCTACTCTGCTTATCCCGGCTACCGGCAGTCAGCGGGCGCGCTCGGTGAATACAACGGAAAATTTATGTGCAATCAGTTCGTTCTGCGTGGTGGCTCGTGCGCCACGCCAGAGTCACATATCCGCGCAACGTACAGAAATTTTTTCCCGCCGCACGCACGTTGGCAATTCATGGGGGTACGGCTAGCCGATGATCGCACGTGAAATTCTCCCTCAGATTGGGCTCGCGGCTGACGTAGCCGGCCTTTTCGAGCGTCCAAAATCACTGCCTCCCAAGCTGTTCTATGACGCGGAAGGCTCAGCTTTGTTTGAACGTATCACGCAACTGCCGGAGTACTATCCGACACGCATTGAGGCAGCTATTCTTCGCGACAATGCCGATGAGATTGCGGCCGCGGTGCAGCCTCTACAAAGCCTTATCGAACTTGGCGCTGGAACTTCGAGCAAGACACGGGTGCTGATTGCCGCTTTTCTGCGCGCACAATCGAAGCTCAAGTTCTTCCCTGTGGACATTTCGGCCGCGCCATTGCACTTGGTGCGAGACGCGATGCGCCGGGAATTTCCCGGGCTGGAACATACGCCTATCGTCACAGATTTTTCGGACGACTTACGTTTGCCCGGCAATATTCCAGCCACTCGTCTCGTCCTTTATTTAGGCTCAAGCATCGGAAATTTCGAGCCCATGCAGGCGGTCGCCTTTTTGTTACGCGTCCGGCGCACCTTGTGCCCCGGCGATGCGCTGCTGCTGGGAGCGGACATGCGAAAACATCCAAGAGTACTCTTGCCCGCTTACGACGATGCTGAAGGAGTTACGGGTGCGTTCAATAAAAATATTCTCGCCCACATCAACCGGGAATTAGGCGGCCATTTCGATTTGCGCACGTTCCAGCATGTAGTGCGCTGGAACAGTAATGAATCCCGCATTGAAATGTACCTGGAATCGGCGGTGCGGCAGACGGTGCTAATCGAATCACTCGAGGCCAGTGTTGAATTTGAAGCCGGCGAACTGATCCATACCGAGAACAGCTACAAATACAGCGATGGCATGGTGAGATCCATGCTGCGCCAGGCTGGGTTTACGGTTGAGAAAGTTTGGAAAGACAAGCGGGGATGGTTTTCGGATTATCTTGCCCGGGTTCCGCGATGAACTTGCTTCCGCCAGTCTCGAAGCGCATGCGGCGGGAATTTCAGCAAACAGGATATGCGGTCATGCGAGGTGCCTTGCCGCTCAACTTGACGGAGCGGTGGCGGCAAAAAGCGGAGCAACTCAAAACCAACGCATTAACCATCGAACGGTCGGATGGAGAATTTAAACTTGTCTATCGTGTCGTGACGGGCGAGGTCATTCAAAGTCAATGGCCAGAATTGTTCGCATTCTACAGTGATCCCAGCATACCCGGGTGGACCAAAGACCTTACCGGCGAGAATGAAATTTACACCTCTTCATCCTTGCGATCCGCCGTGAATCTCAACATCATGGAAAACACGGATTCTGTTTATCGGTGGCACTTCGACGCCATACCGTACACACTGCTGCTCTATCTTAACGACATTGTTCCGGAGGATGGTGGCGCAATGCAGATGGTTCCGGGATGTGAACCTCATAGAGTGCCTGATTTGGAGAGATCGCATATCGTCGAGTTATGGCCGACTGCGGGAACATTGGTTTTAATGGACGGCACGCGCTGCTACCATCGAGTTTCTCAATTGTTGCGGTCCAATACTCGCTTCAGCATTCCCCTCGTGTATCCCAATACAGAGAGAATTCAGCGGCCTCTTGGTTTGGACACGTATCTGTATAAGAAATCAGCATAAGAAGAAATTCTCCGCAGTGCGCGGCCAGCACTTCCCGCAGCCGACGACAAATACCTGCGCTCGGGACGGCTACTTTATACTTACCAATGATTCTTAACCGTTCGAACCAGGGTGGTGTTTGTTTTCATGAGTAGCAGCGTACAAGCGGTCGAACTTGTCTTTTTGTTGCTATTGCTCTTTGTGGTGGCTTTTGGAGCGCTGGCAAGAAAACTTAAAGTTCCCTACCCCATTGTTCTGGTTATCGCCGGAGCGCTGCTGGGTTTTGTTCCCGGAATTCCGCCAATCGCATTGAATCCCGACATCGTATTTTTCGTCGTCCTGCCGCCTTTGATTTACTCCGCCGCATGGCTTACCTCCTGGCGGGAATTTTCTTTCAACATGGTCAGCATTCTGCTGCTTGCTTTCGGACTGGTCGCCTTTACGGTATTTGGCATCGCGTCCGCAGCTAAATGGTTATTTACAGGGTTCGACTGGCAATTAGGTTTTGTGTTGGGCGCGGTCGTTGCCCCAACGGACGCGATTGCCGCCACCTCGATCGCCCAACGCATCGGCCTGCCCAAACGGATTGTGGACATCCTCGAGGGAGAAAGCCTGGTGAATGATGCCAGCGGCTTGTTGGCGCTGGAATTTGGAATCGCGATGGTCGTTCGCAACCAAACGCTGACCATAGGCGGCGGCCTGCTGCGACTTCTTTATCTCACACTGGTCGGGCTTCTTGTCGGGTTGGTCACAGGCTGGATTGTGAATCACCTGGAACGCCGCATTGATCATGGCCCCATAGAAATTGCTATCAGCATTCTGGTTCCTTACGTCGCGTATCTTGGAGCAGAAGCAATTCACTCTTCCGGCGTGTTGGCGGTTGTTGCTTGCGGATTGTATTTATCTCGCAGAAGTTCGGATTTCTTTTCACCGGGCGTGCGATTGCAGGTTTGGTCGGTTTGGGAGGCGTTGACCTTCATTCTCAACGGATTGGTTTTTGTAATGATCGGCCTTCAACTCCCTTATGTATTGGCCGGAATCCACGGTTACAGTTTACGCACGCTGGTCCTTTATGGCGCCTTGTTCAGCGCACTGCTGATCGCGCTACGAATGATTTGGATCTTCCCCGGAACATATTTAGCGTACCTGATCCGCACTCGTGTCTTTCATCAGAGTGTACAGTTACCGTCGGCAACCGGCATTCTGGTTGTCGGCTGGACTGGAATGCGCGGCGTGATTGCGTTGGCCGCGGCGATTTCCCTACCACAAATGTTGGACAATGGGAGCGCGTTTCCAGAACGCAATTTGATTATTTTTCTCGCCTTCAGCGCGATTTTTGTCACCTTGGTCCTTCAAGGGCTTACGCTTCCCTTCCTAGTTCGATTACTCCACTTGTCGGATGCTTCCACTCCGAATATAGAAGAGGAAACTGCCCGGAGAGAGATACTGCAAGCTGGACTTGCCTATTTGGAAGAGGCCCGCAAAAACGATGACAAAGAATTCACCGAGATCTATAACGACCTTAGCGGACATTACCAGCAACGCCTTACGGCGCTGTCGAATATGGATCATTTAGAAGATGGCGCCAAACTTCACGAACGATTTTCTCAGTTGAGCCATCAATTGTTACGTGTGGAGCGGCAAACCGCGGTACGGTTGCGGAATCAGGGCCGCATCAATGATGAGATTTTGCGCGAATTCGAACGTGATCTCGATTTGCGCGAAGCCGGATACCACGCCAAAGGCAATACTTAAACGTTTAGAATTAAGCACCATGCAAATACAATCCAGGAGACCTCAAGTCTTTGCCGCCAATTATTAATGCACAAGGTATCTCGAAGGCCTTCGGAGCAAATCCGCTTTTTAAAAATGTTTCCTTTACGGTTTCACAAGGCGATCGCATCGGCCTTATCGGTCCGAATGGCTCAGGAAAGTCAACGCTTCTAAAGATTCTTGCCGGCGCTCTTGACCATGATGACGGAAATATTGCCTTTGCGAAACGCGTTCGCCTTAGCTACGTCCAGCAAGACTCGCAATTTGAATCCGGCGATACAGTTCGCTCCATCGCGGAAAATGCCATGGAGCGTAGCGCGCTCCCGGAATCGGAGCGCGGCACCCGGTTTGCCGAAACATTGGGCCGCGCTGGCTTTGATAATCCCGCGACTCAGGCACGAGCTCTATCCGGCGGATGGCAAAAACGATTGGCCATTGTAGAGGCCCTGGTGCAAGCGCCCGACGTTCTGCTGCTGGATGAACCCACCAACCACCTGGACCTTGCCGGGATTGAATGGCTGGAAGGATTGCTTGAGCAGGCATCGTTTGCCTGCGTGGTGGTGAGCCACGATCGCTACTTTTTGGAAAATATCGCCACTGATATGGCGGAGCTAAACCGTGCTTATCCGGATGGCTTGCTGCGTGTGCGGGGCAGTTACAGCACATTCCTCGAAAAGAAAGAAGAGTTCCTGCACGCACAATCCAAGCGACACGAAGCGCTGGAGAATCTTGTCCACAATGAGATTGAGTGGCTTCGCCGGGGAGCAAAGGCCCGCACCAGAAAATCAAAGGCGCGTATTGGCAAGGCCAATGAATTGATGGGAGAACTTGCCGACCTGAACGCCAGAACGCGTACCAGCACCGCGCAAATTGATTTTTCAGCGACTGAGCGCCAGACCAAGCGACTGATTGAGCTGGAAGATGTTTCTTATGAAATCGTCGCCAATGGCGCTTCTGCCGGAGAAGCGCAGAATCGTATTCTGTTTGAGCAACTCAATTTCATCCTCTCCGCCGGAATGAAAGTTGGCCTGGTAGGGCCAAACGGCAGTGGCAAAACGACATTGCTTCGACTGCTGCGCGGCGAATTATCACCCGCAAGCGGCACGATTCGCCGCGCCGAGTGGCTGCGAATTGTTTATTTCGATCAGAGCCGTGAGCTGGACCCCAATGTTACTTTGCGCCGAGCACTCGCGCCGGAGAGCGATTCCGTGGTTTATCAGGATCGAGTAGTCCATGTGGCATCGTGGGCGGCGAAGTTTCTGTTTACCGGCGAGCAGTTGAATCAGCCGGTAGGAAAGCTCTCCGGAGGCGAGCGAGCGCGAGTGTTGATTGCGCAACTTATGCTTCAGCCTGCCGACGTTCTGCTTCTCGATGAACCAACCAACGATCTGGACATTCCAACGCTTGAAATACTGGAAGAGAGCCTGCTCGAATTCCGTGGATCGCTGGTACTGGTTACGCACGACCGTTACATGCTCGACCGTGTGTCAACCATTGTGCTTGGCTTGGACGGACAGGGCGGTGCAGAGAGTTTTGCTGATTACTCGCAGTGGGAAAAGTGGCAACGAGAAAGCAGACAACGGTCAAAAATACAGCGTGCCCCATTGAATGCACCTGCAACGGCAAAGACGCAACCACCCACGGAGACAGGGCCAGAAACGTCCAAATTGAAGCATAAACAATCCGCGAAAAAGAAGCTTTCCTATATGGAATCGCGGGAATATTCGGGCATCGAACAGCGTATAGCAGAGGCCGAAAAGGTCTTGCAGGCGAACCGTGCTCAACTTGAAGACCCAACGATTGTCAGCGACGGCCCTCGCCTGCTGAGCGCGCATGCGGAAGTGGAATCCGCACAGAAAAAGTTGGATGCACTCTACGAGCGATGGACGGAATTGGAACACAAGAGCAATTAGAGCCTGGGCAAGAAGCAAGAGAAGTGCGAATGCTACTGCAATGTTTCGTTATCGTCCATGCTTCCATTGTCATCCGGTTGTTGTCCGGAGCGGGAGCGCTGGAGCTTTTCGGCGTCGTTGTTAAACTTCAACAATTCTTTTTGTGCGCGTAGCTGTGACACGGGATCGGGCGTAGGACGACCCAGCAGGAATCCCTGCACTTCATTGCCACCCATTTTCTCGACTACCTGTAACTGCTGTATGGTCTCAATCCCTTCCACAATTACCTGCATTTCCAGACTATGGGCAAGCGTAACCAACGAGCGCACAATCGCCTTCGCACCGGCGCGTGATTCCATTTCATTCACGAATGACCGGTCAATCTTCAAAGTGTTAAATGGCAACCGCGGCAAGTAGCTCAGGCACGAGTATCCCGTGCCAAAGTCGTCGATCGCCAGGCTTACCCCCAAGGCGCGCAACTGCTTCATGGTTTCGGCGGCGCGGTCGGCGCCACTCAACATGATGGATTCAGTAAGCTCAATTTGCAGCAATTCCGGCTTGAGCCCCACGCGCTTAAGCGTCTCCGCGACTTCCTCGACGAAGGTAGGCCTTGCGAATTGCAAACTCGAAACGTTTACGGCGACTTGAATAGGATACGGCGCGATATCTTGCCATCGAATTGCTTCGCGGCAGGCTCGCTCGAGCAGATACGCCCCCAGAGTCACGATCAATCCGCTCTCTTCCGCAATGGGAATGAATTTCGTGGGAGGGATGGTACCCAACGTGGGATGGATCCAGCGCGCCAGAGCCTCAAAGCGTACTAAACGATGCGACAGGACATCAAATTCCGGCTGATAGTGCAGATGAATTTCTTCCCGGGCAATCGCTCCCCGTAACTGGTTTTCAACGGTCAGGCGTTCGCGCGTAACAGAACCCAGCTCTGGCGTAAAGCTTTTCACCTGGTTCTTGCCGCTATGCTTGGCGGAATACATCGCGCCGTCGGCCTGTTGGAGCAAACTTACTGGGTCGGCGGCATCGCGGGGAAAAACGCTGAAGCCAATGCTCGCCCCGATCCCGATCTCGTGACCTTCAATCATAAATTGCTGGGAAAGAGATTCGAGGAGATCTTTCGCAACGATGTCCGCCTCTTCAGGCGTGCGCAAAGTCGTCAGCACCACGGTAAATTCATCCCCTCCGATGCGGGCCAGTGTGTCTGCCTTTCGAATGCGCGAGCGGAGACGCTGCGCAACCTCGACCAACAAAAGGTCGCCAACAGTATGTCCGAGGCTGTCATTCACGAGCTTGAAGCCATCGAGATCCACATACAGCAATGCCAACACCCGCTGCTCTCGTTGCGCGATGGCCATACTCTGTGCCAGCCGGTCGGAGAACAAGCGTCGATTCGGAAGTCCGGTCAATTCGTCGGTCACCGCCTGCTGTTGTAGCCGGGCTTCAGCTTCTTTTTTTGCAAGTTCGCCCTCCTCCAATTCGGAGAGCATTTTGTTGAAGCCAATTCCCAGTTGCGCAATTTCCTCGCTACCCGCCGCGGAAACTCGTGCCGTAAATTTTCTTTTTGTTGCCACTTCCTGCATGGCCAGCGCCAGGTCGTTGATAGCCGCCGCTTCCTCGCGTGCTTTTTTCAGTGCGTCTGTTTGCAGGCGAACCCGACGGCGCAAGAGCGCAATCCATCCCAACGCGCCGAGCACTACCACGAGCAAAATCCCCAGCACGGCGATCGCGCGTGCGGCAGTCCACCACGGGGCCCCATGAAGCACTCTTACATCCGACGGAGAACGCAACAGAATCACCACACCGCGCGGCGTTTTGTCAGGAAAGACTTCGACAAAACAAATGCCCGTAAGTTCGAGCGTGCTTCCATCGCGCAGTGAGGAGAGCTCCTGAGCCTCGTCCCCGGGTAACACGGCGGCAAATGTGTGGTCGTCGGCGGAAACCAACAGAGTAAATTCCTGTGTTGTCCGGGTCTGTTTTAAGAGGCGCCCATGGACTTGTACCGGTTCCGCATCCGCCGCGCCTTTGAACAAATCATTCGCCGTAAGCACGATTGGAGGAGGCAAGGATGTGGTGCCAATCTTCCGGTAAATCACATCTTCCAGCACCGGCGTGTATTCGCCCATGGCCGGGAAGCCGGCAACGTCAATCAAATCTCCAACTTTCAGATCACGCGCATTGTTAGTTCGAATAAAAAGGCCATGGCTGGAATCCGCGATGGAAATCAGACGTCCATCACGGTTTGCCGTCACGACTCCGCGCACGCGAATGCGGTGCCCAGGCGCTACGTCGGGTGTATATCGCATCACTGTGGCCGCATGGCGGATGGGTAGAGCAAATGGGTCGGCGGGCCCATGTTGTAGTACTTGAAATTGCGAAAGGCTTTGCGTGAAGAGATGGATTCCCGTAAGCTGGCGCCGGTCATTGAAGCGCGGCCCACTCACCCCTCGTACGATCACTTTGGCATCTACCAAGTTGTGGTAGTCACGCCCATCCGCCTGCCGCACAATCACGTCCAGCCGTCCTGTTCCCGTCGCGAGCGTAACCAAAACCGTTGTTCCGCCTGAAGCAGCCTGGTTCGCGTAAGCAGTAATGTGCTTCGAGTCTTCCACTGAACGCACGATTCCTTCTACTTCGACCCATTGGCAATCTTCCATTCCGGTGAGCAGGTGGTCGAGGCTATAGCGCGGAGCACCTGGCAGTGCGGTCCAGCCCAACTCCCGTATTGAAGGATGCTCCACAACCGGGGCATAGCCACCGGGACCGGTCACTCCCTCTACATCCAAAATGGTGCCCGGTTCCAATGCAAAAACCGGCTCGCCGCGCATGTCAACGTAAACTCCGTGGCCAGAGCCAAGAACAAATAAGTTTCCGAGCGCCGGATTGTAATAAAGGACCTGTACGTTATGCAGGTGTACGGGATAGTTTCGCAAAGCCTCGCTGTACGTGAGATTGTGCACCTGCTCGGTTTTCGTAAGGACGGGCAGCGGAGCTATTACTTCGGTCGCGTGAACGCGTCTCGATAACAAGGCCGGGAAGAACACGAGCAACAATAAGAAGACGGGAACTATCCGCCATTGCCCCCCGATGTGGGCGAGCCGACGTATTTTGATGAACGTCGGTGCTTGCGTCTTAGAGTGCTGAACCATGGATGAGATGTTCGTTATCTGCGAACTTGCTTTCCGATCTGAAAGCGGCAAATGAGTCTTCGCCGATTTATAAACACGAGTATCCAAGAGGATCTATCGGCAGATTCAACGGAAAAGGGAAATCGAAACAGGAAAGATCTCTGTTACCAAGGTGTGGTTCTAAGAACTAAATTCTGTTGATTTGCCACATGGTACTCTCTGGGCCATGCCTGAAATCCAGACCACACTGCCGGCTACAACTTCCGCGCCTGAACGACCCTGGCTGTTTGGCTTGCTAATAGCGCCCATGGCAGCGCTCTCGAACGGCATTATTGGCGGAGTGCTTTCCTACCTTCTTCGCAATCAAGGTGTAGGGCCGGCGCGCGGCGCAGCGATCATTGCGCTGCTGAACTTGCCCCAGATGATCTATTTCCTTTGGAGCCCAATCACTGATTTCTGGATCCGCCGCCGTAGCTGGCTTCTGGTTGCTGGAATCGCGGCTGGGGCGGTCATGTACATTGCGTTTCGGCAGGCAAGCCTCGCCACTACATTGGCCGTGGGGCTTATGTTTCTGAGCGCTTGCCTGGGCCAGCTCATCGTTTCCAGCTGCGGCGGAATGATGGGGACCATTCATCTGGAAGTAAACCGCCGCCTGGCAAGCAGCTTTTACCAGGGCGGATCGCTGGCCTTTGGCGCCCTTGCGGTGTTTGTACTGGCTTTCTTCTCCGAGCGATTCTCGCTTGGAATTCTCGGCTGGTTTGCGGCTGCCATGATTGCCCTGCCGTCGCTGGCTGCGCTCGCCGCCCCCGAGCAGGAAGTCATTAGCGAAAGCACTTTTCGAGAGACCCGCACCAGAATCTGGCGCGAGTTCAAAGTCACCTTTTTCCGCTGGGAAGCCATTCCCTACACCCTGGCGATGATCTTTCCCATGGGCAGCGGAGCCATGATTCAACTTCTGCCCGGCCTGGCCGCCGATTATCACATCAGCGGTCACCAAGTCGCATGGATAAACGGCGTGGCCGGTTCCCTGCTGACGGCTGCCGGCGCGCTCGCGGCGACACTTCTTCCCGCTCGTGTACGTGCCCCCGTGGCTTACCTCACTGTCTGCATTGTGAATGAAGCAACGCTGGCTCTGCTGTGGCTCGGGCCATTGCGGCCGTCCGTCTATCTGGTAAGCACCATGATGTTTTTGTTTACAGTTGGAGCGGCCTATGCGCTGTTCACCGCCGTCGTGCTGGAATTTCTTGGCAGTTCGGGAAAAAGCGGCAGCGCCCGATATTCCATCATTAACTCACTGGGCAATGTTCCGGTCACATATATGGTATTAGTGGACGGCATCGGCTACGCGCATTGGGGTGCTCGCGGCATGCCGGGTATTGACGTTGTATTGGGAACTGTCGGCGGTGTCATATTGCTGGCCTATTTCCTGAGCCGCAGTCGTCAGTGACGCGCGTTCCCGCCCGTCATTTTATTTCTCCAAATATTCCAACAACCTCCGGATCCCTTCACGGAATTCATCTTCCAGCCCAATCAAACTCACCACCAAATATCCGTCGGACGGAAAATCATAAAAATGTCCTGGATGAACCAGCACGGAATGCTCACGCAGCAAGTCAATTACTAGCTCCTCATCCGTTCGAGTGGCGGGAACTCGTAGCACTGCATACCACCCGCCCTCCACATGCAGGCGAGTACAACCTTTTTGCCTTGCAAGCTGCCGATCGAGTTCTTGCAGGTTCGCCTGCGTGCGTGTCAGCAGCGCGGGTTGAATACGCCTTCTCTGTTTCAACATCGCCTCGGCAGCCAATTGAATCGGCGCGCTCATAGACAAATAAGTGTCGGCAATCACTTCCAGCCGCTCGAGCGCCTCGTTTGCAACGTCTTGCGGTCCGCTGGTCGCGATCCAGGCGAATTTCATCTGCGGTAAACCGGAAATTTTGGAAACCCCGCTCAAGGTAAACGTGAGGGCTCCGTTATTTGTCGCAAAACTTTCAGGCGGCTCGCGGTCCAGCGGATAATCTAAAAACACTTCATCCACAATCAGCGCCAACCCGCCCTTGCTGCACAAAGCATTCAGCGCAGACCGCTCATCATCCTTCACATACGAGCCCGTGGGATTATTCGGATGCACCATAACAATCGCCCGTGTACGCGCTGTTATTGCCCGCTCAATGGAAGGCAAATCCATCTGCCAGCCATGGTCATACAGCAGCGGATATGGGACCAATTTCACATCCTGCAAGTCCGCCAGAAATTCAAATAGCGGATAACTTGGCTTCGGCACCAGAACCTCATCGCCGGGATCGCACAATAACCGAAACACATACGAGTAACCTTCGCTGGTGCTGGTGGTCAGAATCAACGACTCCGCATCTACCTCGGCTCGTCGTTCGCGGTAGTAGGCGAGCACGCTTTCCCGCGCGACGAGCAAACCCTTCGGCTGCGGATCGTAATCGGCGATTCCTGGATCAGCCAGCGCCTTGGCAATTTCTCTCTGATCGTGCGTCAAATCAACGATCAGCCCTGCCCGTGTAGGGTTTGACACCGTCAGATCAAGGGCTCCCCCACCCGCCGCGGCAAACTCCCGCTGCGCCTCTGTAAAGCGGTTGACTGCAAGTCTCCAACTCGTGCGCCTGGAAAACATAAGTCAACATGATACGGGAACCACAGCGCGGAGACCCGGCAGAAGCGTCAACAACTGGTATTGTGGGCAGGTCGAAAACATCTCCCAAAAACTGCTACCCGCTGGACGTTCCCGCCCACTCACGGTAAAAAGAAAGCATGAAGCCAAAATTTCGCGTCTTTGCCACTTGCGATTTCGGCGAAGCGCTCAATCTGCTCCGACAGCGCGGATATGAGGTTGAAGTGTACGCAGACCCCGATCCACCTCCTAAGCGCCTAATTCTCGACAAAGTTCGGTCGGGCATTGACGGCCTTATCTCAAGCCTGCGCGACCAGATTGACGCCGAAGTCTTCGAGGCTGGCAAAGGAACGCTGAAAGTCATCTCGCAATATTCCGTTGGCGTGGACAACATTAATCGCGCCGACGCCAACCGCTACAAAATCCCTTTTACTAACACCCCCGACGTTCTTACCGAAGCAACCGCCGAATACGCATTCTTCATGCTCGGAGCACTGGCGCGGCGGCTTTGGCAGGCGGAACGCATGACCCGCGAAAACCAGTGGAATTCGTGGCATCCATCACTTCCTTTCCTTGGCAATGAGGTGACTGGGAAAACCATCGCGGTTATTGGCACGGGCCGAATCGGACAAGCGATGATCAAGAAATGCGTCGGCTTTGATATGAATATTCTCTGTTATCAAGCCGGACGCAAGAACGAGAAATTTGCCGGTGCAATCCAGGAAATCATGAATCTGCGCCATCGCCACGGCCTCACGGTACACAAACAATGGATCAAGTATGTAAGGTTTGAAGACGCACTTCGCCAGGCCGACTTCGTCAGCCTCCACGTTCCGTTATTGCGCGAGAGCGAAAGCCCCAACCCCACCTATCACATGTTTAACGAACGCACCCTCCGGCTGCTGAAACCTTCGGCCATGATCATAAATACCGCGCGTGGCCCCGTCATTGACGAAGTCGCGCTCGCGCATGCGCTTAAAGAGAACTGGATCGCTGGCGCCGCTTTAGATGTTTACGCCACCGAACCTCTGCCCGCCGACTCGCCCTTGCGCGACCCTGCAATCGAAGACCGGTGCCGCCTCTATCCCCACCATGGCAGTGCAACTTTCGAAACACGCTTGTCTCCAGACCCCAATCGAGGCATGGCTGGACGCTGCGTTCAAGGTTTAATTGACGTGCTTGAAAGCAACTACGGTGGCGAGCTCACAAAAATGCCGTTCGTAGTGAATAAAGAAGCATTCGTCAAATAGGCGTGTCTTTGCCGCAAGCACGCTGATATCAACATATAATTCTCTCGTTCATGGAATGGTCTGTTGCCTCACCGATCGGCTGGCTTTTCGATGGAAAGAGTAGCGCGCCCGCTCGTCTATTGCCGCGTTGGTTATTCCTCCGTCTTCTCGCCCTGATTTATTTTTCCGCTTTTTTCTCACTCATCTTCCAAATTCGCGGTCTCATCGGCCCTGAAGGAATTCTTCCCGCCGGAAATTATCTCCAGGCTGTAGCACAATCTCTCGGAGGATGGGAGCGGATATGGTTCGCTCCAACCCTGCTCTGGTGGTCGAGCGGGAACGCCATGCTGACCGGTTTGTGCTGGGCGGGCATGATCGCATCGCTTTTGCTCTTGCTGAATTTATGGCCACGCGGAACGCTGGTGATCTGTTTCGTATGCTTCTTGTCTTTTGTAAGCGCTGCGCAGGATTTCTCCAGCTACCAATCAGATGGCATGCTTCTGGAAGCTGGCATCATTTCTCTGCTGTTTGCTCCTCCCGGCTTTCGCCCCGGATATGGTCGTGATCATCCTCCGTCCCGCGCAAGTCTATTCTTGCTGCAATGGGAGTGGTTCCGTATCTACTTCGAGTCCGGCGTAGTCAAACTCCTCAGCGGAGATCCCGAATGGCGCCACTTCACCGCCATGGACGAGTACTACCAAAACGGCCCTCTACCCACATGGATTGGCTGGTACATGCAGCACCTTCCTCATTGGTTCCATGCCGCCACGGTTGTCGCCACGCTTGCGCTCGAGCTTGGCCTGGTCTGGATGATGTTTCTGCCTCGGCGCTGGAGAATTGTTTGCTTTTTCATTGCCACTGCCTGGCAGGTCGTCGTTATCTCGACCGCGAACTATGCATTTCTCAACTATCTCGTTCTCGCGTTGGGCGTCCTGCTGCTTGACGATCGCGCCATAGCCAGCATTCTTCCGCAAAAATGGAAGCCGCTATCAATGCCCGCTGCGGACGGCTCCTCCGAAAAACCGCCTACACAAACTTGGTGGACCAATCTTCGCCAACATTGGGGAGCAATCAAACTTGCCGTAAGCGCCGTACTTTTAACTTGGATCTTCTACGCAACAACAGCGCAACTCATCTGGACGTTTGTCCGAGCGCCCTTACCTATTTTTCCAGTAACCGCGCTTGAGCCCCTTCGTATTGCGAACCGCTATGGCCTTTTTGCCGTGATGACTCGCGGACGCTACGAAATCGAATTTCAGCGCAGTACAGACGGAGAAAACTGGACGCCATATTCCTTCCTCCACAAACCACAGCGTTTAGATCAGCCGCCGGGAATCTACGCGCCTTATCAGCCACGCTTTGACTGGAATTTATGGTTCGCCTCTCTGGGTTCATGGCGCGAATATCCCATTGTCCCCAACACGGAAATCAAACTGCTCTCCAATGATAAAAACGTACTCTCGCTCTTTGCCGGCAATCCCTTTCCCAGTCAACCTCCAAAGCAGGTCCGCGCGGTGCTCTGGCAATATTGGTTCACAAGCCTGGAAGAAAAACACCAAACCGGAGCGTGGTGGCGGAGGCAATTGTTAGGCCTGTATGCGCCAGCCCTGGAACGCGAGCCAGATGGCAGCATCAAAGTAGTTGCGCTGCCTACAGTACAACCAAGGGAGTAATTCATATGGCCGATCTCAGCAGACCAATCAGCGCGGACATCCGCATATGACGCGTCGCGCATGTGTAATCGGCTCTGGTCCAAATGGACTGGCGGCAGCCATTGTGCTGGCACAAGCCGGCCTGCACGTGGATGTGTTCGAAGCTGAATCCATCGCAGGCGGCGCGGTCCGTACCATGGAACTGACATTGCCTGGCTTTCTCCACGACTTTGGCTCCGCAGTATATCCACTGGGCGCAGGCTCTCCGTTCTTCGCTTCCCTTCCTCTTCATAAATTTGGATTGGAATGGATCCACTCGCCCGCGCCATGCGCCCATCCACTCGACGATGGCAGCGCAGTAGTCTTGGAACGGAATTTACTGGACGCAGAAGCCTCGCTCGGAGCAGATGGCCGGAAATGGCGCGACCTGACTGGTCCATTTGTCGAACATTGGAATGAATTTGCCGCAGAAGTCTTGGCGCCGATTCCGGCAATTCCCAAACATCCCTTGCTCATGGCATGCTTCGCCAGGAATGCGTTATTTTCAGCGAAAACAATTGCCCACCGCTTCAGTAGTGAACGTACTCGTGCATTATTTGCCGGCCTCGCGGCCCATTCATTCCTTAAACTCACCGAACCGCTAAGTGGCGCATTCGGACTCATGATGGCAGTGCCTGCCCACGCCGTCGGCTGGCCCATCCCGCGCGGTGGAGCTCAGTCGTTAACCAATGCTCTATGTCAGTACGTTGCTTCACTGGGAGGCACGTTGCATACTTCTCGCCGCATCGCATCTCTCGCTGAGTTGCCAGATTACGATCTTTACCTTTGCGACGTGACGCCACGACAGCTGCTGAAGATCGCAGGAAATCAATTGTCTAACTCCTACCAGCACAAAATGCAAACCTTCCGTTACGGACCCGGTGTATTCAAAGTGGATTACGCGCTGCGCCAGCCTATTCCGTGGAAAGCAGCGGAATGTCAGAGAGCCGCTACCGTGCACCTTGGCGGCACGTTCGAAGAGGTCGCCGCGTCAGAAGCTGCCATGCGCTCCGGACAGCATGCCGAGCGCCCGTTTGTTCTACTGGTGCAACCCAGCCTCTTCGATTCCTCACGCGCCCCTTCCACCAAGCACACCGCCTGGGCCTATTGTCATGTTCCAAACGGATCGACCGAAGATATGCGGACAAGAATCGAAAATCAGATCGAGCGATTTGCTCCCGGATTCCGGGATTGCATTTTGGCGCGGAATGGACTTTCCCCCACGACTCTTGAGTCTATGGACGCAAACCTGGTCGGGGGCGACATCGGCGGCGGCATCATGGACATCCGCCAATTGGCCTTTCGGCCAACCTGGCGCCACTACGCGACATCTGCAAAGAATGTTTTTATTTGTTCATCCTCCACGCCTCCCGGAGGAGGCGTCCACGGCATGTGCGGTTACCATGCCGCCAAGAGGGCGCTTTCAAGCCTGGGCAGTTAAAGGGTCGAGCGATTGTCGCTGGGTTGTACGGGCCAACTGTCAGGCCTGGCAGAGTATGCTTGAACAGCGCAATCCGATGATTGCAGGCGTCTGATAATTACGTAAACATATGGGCATAAAGTGAGAAAACCGTGAAAAAAGTCATCGTCCTATTCATTTATTCACTCTTGGTCTTCCCTCTTGCGTCATTGGCGCAGCGCTTGCCTCACCTTGCCGTACCTCAAAACTACAAGCTCGCGCTAGCTCCCGATTTTTCCACCAACACTTTCACGGGAGCGGAAACCATCCAGATTGAGGTTTTGCAGCCCACGAAACAAATTGTCTTGAATGCCGCCGAAATTAAATTTGAAAAAGCGAGCATCACCAGCGGCAATGCCACCCAGACGGCAAAAATCCTCGAAGACCCCGAGAAAGAGACCGCAATTCTGGCCGTGGACAATCAGATCCCCTCCGGTCCAGCCAGTGTCGAAATAACTTACACCGGCGTGCTGAACGATCAGCTGCGAGGTTTTTATCTTGGGCGCGATGAAGAGGGCAATAAATATGCGGTCACGCAATTCGAGGCTACCGATGCACGCCGTGCTTTTCCATCCTTCGATGAGCCTTCGTATAAAGCTACTTTTGACCTCACGATCACCGCCGACAAGGAACTCACCGTAATTTCTAATTCTCCAATCCTCACCGACATCCCTGATCCCTCCGGCGCGAAACACACGGTGCATTTTGCAAGCACTCCGAAAATGTCTTCTTATTTATTGGCAATTGCGGTGGGACACTTCGAGTTCGTGGAAGGCTCTGCTGACGGCATCCCTATTCGCGTTTGGACGATGCCCGGCAAAAAACTACTGGCGACATTCGCCCTCGAGACGGCCGAGCACGTTCTACAGTATTACGATCACTATTTCGCTATCAAATATCCCTACGCGAAACTGGACCTCATCGCCCTGCCTGATTTTTCCGCGGGAGCTATGGAAAACACCGGCTGCATCACGTTCCGCGAAGTCCTGCTTCTGCTTAACCAACAACGCGCCTCTCTGGATTCCAAAAAGAGGGTTGCCTCCGTCATCGCTCATGAAATGGCCCATCAATGGTTTGGCGATCTGGTCACCATGCAATGGTGGGACGACGTCTGGCTCAACGAAGGCTTTGCCACATGGATGTCAAGCAAACCCATCGAGGCATGGCATCCTGAGTGGCATGCTGAATTAAACGACGTGCAGGAAACCACACAGTCTTTGGATCTGGACTCTCTCGAAAACACCCGGCCCATCCATCAGCACGCGGAAACTCCAGCGCAAATCCTGGAACTGTTTGACGGCATCGCCTACGGCAAAGCCGCCGCCGTGCTGCGCATGCTTGAATCTTATCTGGGACCGGAAACATTTCAGGCGGGCGTGAACTTATATCTGAAACAACATGCCTACGGAAACGCGACAGCCACGGATTTCTGGACCGCGCTGGCTCAAGTTTCAAAAAAACCTGTGGACAAAATTATGTCTACATTCGTCAACCAGCCTGGCGTTCCAATAATAAGCATTGGCATGAAATGCGCTAAGAATGCCGACAACATTGTTCTCGACCAGCATCGGTATTTTTACGATCGCGCGCGGTTTGCCGCGAACAACTCCGACCAACTTTGGATGGTTCCCGTCTGCTTCAAGACCGAGGGATCACCAAAAGAACATGCCAATTGCACATTGCTTCAGGAGCAGCAGCAAACAACCTCGCTGGCCGGCTGTCCCCCGTGGATGTATGCGAACCGCGACGCTCGCGGCTATTACCGCTCCAGTTATACTCCCGCTGACTTAGAGACCATGGCGAAGAATGTCGAGTCCGTGCTAACTCCGGCGGAACGCATGATGCTGCTGACCGACGCATGGGCATCCATGCGCGTGGGCCGCATTACCATCGGCGACTATCTGACGCTGGTCAATGGCTTTCACACCGAGCGCGATTACGCTGTCATCGATCAACTTTTGGTCCAATTGAATTATGTCTCTCAGTATTTGATCAATGACGGCGATCGGGCTGCTTTTAATAATTGGATGCGCCACTTATTCGCCTCCACGGCCCAACAGGTTGGCTGGGAAGTTAAACCCGGAGAAACTGATGAGCAACGTGCATTACGCGGAGCGTTGCTCCATGCTCTCGGCGCCGCACAGGACCCACAGGCTCAGGCGGAAGCAAAAAAACTCGCCGAACAGGATCTGGACCACCCCGGTTCAGTGCAAAAAGAATTGGTGATACCTGCTCTTGAGGTTGCCGCCACCAATGGAAACGAGGCCCTTTACGAGAAGGTGATGGCGCGCCTGAAGGCGGCCCACGATCCGGAACAACATTCCCTCTATTCTCAAATTCTCGCTGACTTCACTGATCCAGATTTAGTAAAGCAGTCACTGAACTTTTTCATCTCTCCGGAAATCCGTTCGCAGGACGTCGATCTTCTGCTCTCCCGCGAACTGCTAAAACCCACCACCCAACCCGAGGCCTGGGACTTCATCCAATCTCATTGGAATGACATTCAAAACACCGGCGGTGCATTCTTAAGCGGAAGAATCGTACAGGCCAGTGGCAGGTTCTGCACTCCCCAACTTCGCGACAGCATGTTGAACTTCTTCTCGGAACACAAAATCTCCGCCCAGCGGACACTGAAACAATCCCATGAACGCATAGACTACTGCATTGATTTAAAGTCGCAGCAGGAAGGCTCGCTGACTTCATGGTTGGAGCGATATCGTCACTCTTCCGGAGAATAGAACGCACGCTTTAAGGGGACACAAATTGATTACAAGTTGTGGGCAACACAGGAAGCGATACCCATTTATTCGAACCCCCATTGAGCGAATCGCAATCCCATTGCTATAATCAAGTTCGCTTCACGGTTTCCATTTTTCAAACGCACGTTCTTCGGTATCCCCGCCAGAATTTGTTCCACGGGCGCGGCAGTGAAGTCGTGGAACCACAAGCGTGGCCAGGTAGCTCAGGTGGTAGAGCGCAGCCCTGAAAAGGCTGGCGTCGGCGGTTCAACTCCGTCCCTGGCCACCATACTTTCAATCACTTGCACGTCTCGCGTGTCCATTTTGGCTGCAATTGGCTGCAATTCCTTTCGTATATTTAGTTAACACATCTGCTGAGATTGTTTTTAGTTTGTTCATCACCAGGAGCTTGTTCCCCGACACAAACTGCTGACGTTCGCATGGTATCTGTGGCTGGGTCGCGCTGCTTTCCACCCTGCACCCAGTACGTTCGTAATCTTGTGGCACTTAGGAGCGTAACGTTACCGTTGGGAGGGTACCATCAATGCGATTTATGAGTTCACCGGCGCGGTCTGCTGGACGAGTTTGCCTTTTACGCATTCTTCGAAGTACTGATGGCCCAAAGCTGGCTCTGGAGAAGAATATGCGCGCACAATTCCGCCTTTTGCTCTTGCCCACATTGCTAATTATTAGTCTGGTTGTTTTGGCTGGATGCGCCAATGACATCGGCTGTGGTACAGGCGTGGGAAGCACGGGTGGTTCCGGCTCTGGATCTTCCGCTGGAGTATCTGGCAATTCCAATTGTGGCAGTGGCGGTGGCAACGGCGGCGGTGGTGGGAACGGCGGTGGCACGAGCATCACCAGCGCATTTCTATACTATCTCGGATCTTCCAGTGATATTCAGGCAGCCAGCCTCAACAGTTCAGGAGCGTTTTCGAATTTAAATCCCTACACCCCTCCCGTACTGGCAAGCAGTAGCGTCAACAGCATGGCGGTCGCCAATGGCCAGTTCCTTTACATCCCGATGAATGGCTTCTCTAACGTACAAGGGTTCTCAATCAATCACGCCAATGGCGGCCTAACAGCTATCAGCGGAAGCCCTTTTCCAGCACAGGCAGCGGACGATATTCTGGCTGTTGATCCCAGCGGGCGATTCCTTTTCGTTGGCGGCGAGTTTGCTTCTTCGATTTCTGTATATCAGATAAATGCCACGACTGGCGCTCTGACACCCGCACCAGGGTCGCCTTTCCAGTCGTTCAATCTGGTTTTCGCCAATAGCTTGTCAGTGGATGGAACCGGAAAATTTCTGTACGTCGGCCAGACATTCTCTACGAATCCAGTCGTTGCCTTTTCGATTGATCAAAGCACCGGCGCTCTTACGGAGATCACCGGTAGTCCTTTTCCACTCGGAGTTTCAGTAGTACAGGCGGATCCCAGCGGCAAATTCCTACTCGGCCTGGCGGATAACAGTGGCACTTCCGGCGATCACCATGTTTATGTTTATTCCATCAATCCCAGCACGGGCGCACCCACTTCCGTCGCTGGTTCTCCTTTTTCGACTGTTTCCGTGCCTTTTGCCCTGACAATCGATCCCAGCGGCAGTTTTGTTTACGTCTCGGTCGCGGACAGCAACGTCCTGGTCACAAGCCTCGAAGGATATCAACTCAATACAACGAGTGGATTTCTGACAGCGATTGTAGGGTCTCCTTTCACTAACCTCCCTATTGTCGCGGAATGTCAGTTTGATCAGAGTGACAGTCATGCCTTCTGCATGAATGCGAATGGTTTTTCAGTGTTAAATTTAGATCCAAGCACAGGCAATCTTTCTCATACTATTCCCGACCTGACCACGACCAATAATTTTCCTTTTGCGGTAACCAACTAGCACCAACGCCCGCTCTTTCCCGGTTAGCGAAAGTGTGCCTCGTAGTTGTCGCCCACCTTCCCTTACAGTGGAATCCGGAAAAATATCCAACATTAATGTGCAATTTCTGTAAATAGGCGACGCGAGAAATTCCGCACCAGAAAATAAGAATCCTTGGGCATGATGACAAAGTCTAAGAGTTGTTGAATTCACAATTGCGAGGATTACATGGCCATCAGCGAACTGCTGCTCCCTGAATTTGATGAAGAAATTCGAAAGACCCGTATCGCACTGGAACGAGTTCCCTCCGACAAGAAGGACTTCGCGCCCCACGCCAAATCTATGCCGCTGGGGAAGCTTGCGCCTCACGTGGCCCAACTCGCCAGTTTCGGACTCTCTGTCTTGACCACCCCCCAATTCGATTTTGCGACGGGCGATTACAAGCCGCTGCCGTTTGAATCCGCTGCCCAGCTTGTCAAGGTTTTCGATGAGGGCTCGGCCCAGACCCGTGCTGCGCTCGCCGCAGTTCCCGACTCGGCTTGGCCGGAAAATTGGAAGCTTTTGGCCAACGGCAAACAGATTTTCGCGGGACAACGCTTTCTCGCTTATCGGCAAATGTATCTCAATCATTTGGTGCATCACCGCGCCCAGCTCGGCGTGTATCTCCGCTTGAATGAAAAACCCGTGCCCGCAACCTACGGCCCCTCCGCGGATGAGCCTTTCGTCTTCTGATCGGGCACTCTTTCGGATCATATTGCCTTTTGCTTGAAAGGCGGTCGCGCCCACAAATCCGGGCCTGATCGCCGCCCCTTTCCCTTCGGCCAAATTGTGCAAATAATTGCGACTCGCTCCTGGTCGTCACCGGCAAAAGCCTATTTCTCAATTCAATAGCGTTTGGCAGCGGGCTTGCTTAATAGCATAGCGAAGCCATCAAGCACCCAGAAGGGCTTCCATCCATGTTCGTCAAGCGCGAACGCGGAGCGATTCTCTCAGGCTTTATTGGAGCGTGCCATGAAGAAGTTACTTTTTGCCGCCTGCTTTTTGTTCGCCACCAGCGCATTCGGACAGGTAGGAACGTCCTCTTTGAGCAGTCAGATCACCGAATACACATTTGCCAGCCACCCTGCAAAAGCGGACTTCAAAGAAATGGGGCATCCGCAAAACCTTCTCGATTCGTCAGGCTATACCTACGCTCAAGGCGAGCGCCCGCTGTGGGAAGTCGCGCCGGATGTTCATGAAGTCCCCCTGGGCGATATTGCCAGGGCCATCCGCAAAGAACACGAGTTCACCAAAAAAGCCACTGCCTCCTGGCAGAACTAATCTGATTCGCGTGGCGCGGACGCATCTCCGCGCCACATTCCTTCTCTGCTCGCGACTTCTTCTCAGCGATGCACGGACCAGTCATCCTTCCCTGTCCCTTATACTCAACCAGCACCATGAAATGTGTTTTTCGGATCTTCGTGACCTGAGACGGTTGCAGGAAATCTTGTTCAGGCCCTTGCTTCAAACGTTATTTCGATGACGCACAATTTCGATGTTCTCATCCTGGGCGCGGGAGCCGCCGGCCTCATGTGCGCCATCGAAGCCGGAAAGCGCGGTCGCCGTGTCGCCATCCTGGAACGCGCGGAACGTGCCGGCAAAAAAATCCTCATCTCCGGCGGCGGACGCTGTAACTTCACCAACATCCACTGCACCCCGGAAAATTTCCTCTCCGCCAATCCTCATTTTGCAAAATCCGTGCTGGCTCGTTACTCTCCCACCGATTTCATCGCCCTGGTCGAGAAGCACAAGATTCCCTATCACGAAAAAACCCTGGGCCAACTTTTCTGCGACCGATCCTCGCGCGATATCGTCACCATGTTAGAAAGCGAGTGTCACACCGCCAACGTACAAATTTTTCTTAACGCAAAAATCGAAGAAATTTCCAAAGCCGCTGAATTTACCGTCCGTGCCAAGCACAACTCCGAAGCCCAAGAGTTTCGCGCTCCCGCGCTCGTCGTCGCCACCGGAGGCCTCTCCATTCCAAAGATGGGCGCCACCAGCTTCGGCTACGACCTCGCCCGCCAATTCGGACTTGCGATTCAACCTCCGCGCCCCGCCTTAGTACCTTTGGTTTTTAACGATGGCGACCGCTCCCACTACGCCGCCCTCGCCGGACTCTCCGCCGAAGTGATTGCAACCGCCGAGAAATTTGCTCGCTTATATTCAGCCCCGCGCTTCCGCGAAAAAATGCTCTTCACCCATTGCGGACTCAGCGGCCCCGCCATCCTCCAAATTTCTTCCTACTGGAATCCCGGCGAAGCCATCACGCTGGATATTGCTCCTGGCCATGAACTCACTGCCCCATTCCACGATCCCAAACTTCCCCGCTCGCTTGCCGGTCTGAAAAACGAATTCCGAAAAGTTCTCCCCACGCGCTTCGCCGACAGTTGGCTTGACCAGCACGCCCCGTCCTCGTTCACCAATCACTACCTCGCAGCACTCGAACGCGATGCTCATGCCTGGAGCATCACTCTCGCCGGCACCGAAGGCTACGCCAAAGCCGAAGTCACCGCCGGAGGCGTGGACACCAACGAGTTCTCCGCCAAAACTATGGAAAGCAAAAAAGTCCCCGGCTTATTTTTCATCGGCGAAGTCGTGGATGTCACCGGACACCTCGGCGGATTCAACTTCCAATGGGCATGGTCCTCGGGCTTCAGCGCGGGGCAAGCAGCGTAACGTCAAATTCCGACAAGCCGGAAACATGCGCGGGCAAGAGTACCCCGCCACCATTCTGGCCACGCACTCTGGTCACACAATCCATTCTTCCGTGCATTTCATATTCCATCTTTACGAACTCTTTATAACTCCCTTAGCCAATTCTTACCCCTGATCATTTCCAATAAATAGTGGAGGCCACTAGGCGTCCGGATATCGGCTATGGATCTGGTCATCAAAATTCTCATTTATATCGTCGAAGCTATGTTCGCTCTCGGCGTCATCGGATGCGTCTTCGTCCTTATTCTCTCCAGCATTGACGACGCCAAAGTCCTCTTCCATCGCGAGCAGCCTCATCGGCCTTCTCCCGCAGAAGCCTCCGCGGCAGCCATCAGCCAGCAGGTTATGCACCCTCAGGCGCACTAGAAACTAGGCAGAGCCCCATCTGATCTCCTGCGTCCTCACACAACTTTTCGTTGGACTTCCTAAACCAAAGATACGGATTGTGTACGTGCACGGATTTTTGCTAAACAAGAGATTTTTTATGCACCCTGGGAGGTCGTCTACCCAAAACTAATTTATGAAGTAGCTTCTAAACGGGCAGTTCTTCCTGCACCCAGGTTGCTTCTGGCCGGGGCTCGGCGGTGAGGTCTAACACCATCTTCTCAAGCACTAAACGTTTACTGGGAGGATTGGAGCGGAGCGCGAGATCGGTTTTCGCCACCAGGCGAATGGCGCGGGTCAACTCCCTTCTTGATTTATAGCGGCGCGCCTGCTGAATGATGTTGTCCGCGGCAAAGGGAGGCACGCGGAAGCCCTGCCAGAGCGCGGCCCACAACATGCGCTGGTCGCGGACGTTCCTTTCCAGAATCACCAGCATCTGGCGAAAAGTTTTTGCCAGCATGTACACATGGCCAATGGCGGCCTCTTCGCCTTCTCCGCTGGAAAGCACGGCGTCCAGCACTTCAAGCGCGCGAGTGCGGTCTTTCGCGGAGATCGCATCGGTCAGCTCATAGAGCGAACGCTGTTTTGCCGCGAGCACCATAGTCTCAACATCACCAAGGGTAATGCGTTTTTTCTCCAAAACGTAGAGCATGAGCTTCTCCAGTTCATTGGAGATCATCATCATGTCGCCGCCCAGGGCGTCCACCAGTTCGCGGGCCGCGTCGGCTTCAATTTTTACGCTTTGCGTGGCGCAGAAATCCGTGAGCCAGCGGACGGCTTCGCTTTCATCCACGCGGGCCAGTTCGACGATCGTGCAGTATTGCCCCATGGATTCGCGGATGCGCTGATAGCGCTCTTTGTCCTGCATGTCCATGCGGCGGGCATCGGCGGGAATGCTGATGTGGTCGGCGATAAAGATGAGAACGGCGCTGGGATTTGGGTCTTTACAGTAGGCTTCAATCGAAGCCAGTTTGGCATCGTTCGAGTTTGAGCCTCGCCCGAAAAGAGTTTTAACGCCGCGAACAAAAAATACTTGAAATGGCGCCATGAGCGATGGCGTGCGGGCGCGGTCCATAACTTCCGCCAAATCGGTTTCGCTCAAATCAAATTCAAAAAAACTGAAATCGCGGAGATCGGCGGGAACCAGATGTTCGAGGATCGCTTCCCTGCACCGCTTGCGGAAAAACACTTCGTCGCCGACAAACACATAGGCCGAACGTAGGTTTCGCGTTTGCACGTCGGAGACAAAACGATCTGTCTGGGCAAACGAGCGCATCAGAAGCCCTCCAGAATGTTCGACACCAGAGTTTGCGCGAACTCGCGGGACAAGCGCTCAAAGGCGGGCGAATCTTCCTCAAAAAAGCTGGGAGGATCGTTGGAGACCTGATATTGCTGCCGGAACAAATAGGAAGGGTTCTGGTAGAGGACCTTGCCGTCTTTGTCCTTGAGCGAAACTTTCATACTCACCGTTACCAGCACGCTGGAAACCTGCCCTGTCTGCGTATTATAGGTAAGCGGAGCGCTGGTTGTGGAGAGGACTGTGCCACGCAATATCGCGTCAGCATCCGCAGGCTGGCTCACTACGTGATAGTGAGTGCGGGAAATCATTTCCTGAACTACCGCAGACGTCAATCTTTGTTCAATGCGGTAGGTCTGCGTCTGGTTCACAAATGCGGGGATGGCTATGGTGTGAACGTCTTGCGGGATGGTGACGACATGGCCAGCTGTGTGGTAGCCGCATCCCACGAGGACGGGAAACAGCGCGGCCAAGCACCATCCTGCTAATCTCATTGGATTTTGCCCCGTGGGCGGCTAGCCGCCATAGCCTCAGCACACTCGACGGCGGTAATCGCGGCAATCCGCAGATTGTCCGAGGCAGCCCAAATCCAAACACTGTTGGGATGGTTGGCGTCCGCCAAGACCGAAAGCAGAATATCGCCTTGTCCAGAGGCATTCACGTTGCTGGGCGCCTCTTCCGCTCCGGGCACAATGGTCACATGATCTCCGCTCAAGGCTTTGGACAAGGCGGCAATATCGGCCGGTTGCTCCATTTCAAGGTGGATGGCGAAGGCATGGCCGTGGAAAATGGGCGCTTGCACCAGCAGGAGAGAAGGCACGACCGCGTCCGTTCCGGCAATTTTCTGGTAATGCTTCAGCACCCGCTTTTCAATCGTAGCGAGTGGGGGGACGGATTGCTCTCCGTAGCGGCTCACCATGTTGAAGGCCACTTGGGTATCAAAAATGCTTTTTGGCAACTGCTGAAAGGAAAGCAGGTTGACGGTCTGCTCGTGCAGTTCGTCCATCCCCTTTTGACCGTGCTCGGAGACAGGCTCGAAAATTGTGGTCGTGACGCGTAGCAACTTCGCCGCCTGCTGAGCACGCAATAAAAGCAATGCGAGGACCACTGACGCCGGATGCGCCACAACCGATGGTCCGGGCTGCAAATCAAGGGGCCGGGGGAGCGCTAACTGCCGTTCAATCCAGGGCGAGCGCACCACCGCATCAGCCTCGTCTTCCAGCGCGTAGGAAAGATCCACAATCGCGCTCCCAGCTTCGCGAACCCGTTTCCAGATGCTTCTCGCGAATTCCTGACCGGAGGTAAAAAAAGTGAAATCAATTTTGTCGAACTGCTCGGAGTTTACTCCCTGGATAAACGAGATTTCATCGCCCACGGGCTTGAGCTGCCCCATCGACTCATTGTCATCGAGCAACTTGACGTCGAGCGAGGGGAAACTACGATCTGCCAAAACTTCCCCGACTTCTTTGCCTTTAAGAGTGCTGGCGCCAACGATCGCCACGCGATAAAGACCCGAACGTGGAGAGCCAGAGGGAGTGATGGGAGGCATTTTCGATGATGAACTCATGAGGTCTGCGAAGCCTCCTTGTAGGCTGGTGGAGGCGGGTTGCGGCGGCGGCGAAAAATCCACTGCAATCGCCAAACCACGCCGGAAAACATGTAAAGCAACGCGATGATGAACAGTACCTGACGCGAGTAAAACCAGATGGCCGCAAAGAGCATGGCTAACACGATGATGAGGCGAAAGGGCTGGCGCGAGCGCAAATCAATGTCCTTAAAGCTGTAGAAGCGCCACGTGCTGACCATCAGATAGGAGACGGCAATCACCATCAGCAACCAGGCAATCGCCATGGACCAGGAGGAAATTGGATCTCCGGCGGAAAAATGAACGACCGCGGCAACCACGCCTGCGCCTGCTGGAATCGGCATGCCCACGAAATATTTCTTTCCCGGTCGGCCCGGATTCGAAGGTTGCGGATTTACTGCAATATTGAACCGAGCCAAACGGCTCGCTCCGGCGATAAGAAATAAAAAACTCGCAATCGCGCCTAACTGCACCAGTTTATTCACGACATCGGTGGAGGTGAATAAAGTTGAAAGCAGGCGGAAGCCCCACATCCAGGCGAGCAGCGCCGGGGCAACTCCAAATGTGATTACGTCTGCCAGGGAATCCAACTCGCGTCCGAAATCACTACTGGTGTGCGTCATGCGGGCGATGCGTCCGTCGAGTCCGTCAAACAGTACGGCGAAGCCAATGGCCTTGGCGGCGTTGTCAAAGTGCCAAGCTTCGACGATCGAACCATGCGTGACTTGCAGAATTGCGTAATATCCGGCGGCGATATTTAACGTGGTAAATACCGAGGGAAGAATGTACATCCCTTTGCGCAAACGGCGCGGATCGCGGTCTTCTTTTCTACGCCTGGGAACGGATCGGTCGTCTTGCTCCATCAGCGTTCTCCTTGGCCGACGTGCGCCGTGCCGATACTGGCCATTCCGGAATTAACGCGCGACACGGCAATTACGGACGCTCCGCCCTTCACGTGATCTCCGACCTTGATCTTGAGATCGGCATCAGGGGCCAGAAATAAGTCCACGCGCGAGCCAAATTTGATGAGGCCAACCCGTTGGCCGCGGCCAAGCTGATCTCCAACTTTCTTGTTAAACACAATCCGGCGCGCCAGCAAACCCGCGATCAGCTTAAACACAACGGTCTGGCCTTCCCCCTCAACCACCACGACAGTGTGCTCATTCTCGTCAGCGGAGGCGGGGTTCATGGCGTTCAGATACTTCCCTTTTTGATGGCGGACATCGCGAATTGTGCCGGCAATGGGCGAGCGGTTTACATGAACATTAAATACATTCAGGAAGATACTAATGCGGGTGCGGCACACTCCCTCCACCAGCACAGAAGAGATATAGGTGACTTTTCCGTCGGCTGGGGAAACGATGGTTCCTGCAGTGGCGGGAATTGCGCGCTCCGGATCACGAAAGAACCAAAGGAAAAACGCGGCCAGAGCCACCGGAACAACTGCCCAGAGCGGGCCCAATGTCCAGCCTAGCAAGGCGGCCGCAGCAAGAAAGGCGAATCCGTAATAGTAGCCGTCACGTACCATGGAGGTTAAAAGGAATTATAGAGCAGGGGGACAGGGCAGGGGATGTTTTCCAGGGAAACCCCACGCGTGATAAGGAGAATTCACGCCAGGCTGGTAATAAGCTCAAAGACAACGCCATTCAGGCTGATCGGCCTTCCCCATATGCACAGCTTCAGGATAGAACTGTCACGTTTTACAAAATCCATCTCTACCCGGTCGAACGGATGCGCGGCGTTGATGTTGGTGAGTAACTCGTCGAAATCGGAGGGAAAGCGGACCACTGTCTCGCCCAGCTTCTTGTTGAGGACTGCTTTCATGTCGCGGTAGCCCATCAACTCGAAGAAGGGGCGATTGGCGCGGCGCAACTCGCCTTCCGGGCCCAGGCAGGCGATGCCGAAAGGAAGATTGTCGAGCATGATCTTCCATTCCTGGGTAATTTTGGTAAGCTTCTCTTCATTTTGCAGGACGCGCTGGCCCGCTCTAAGCCGCACGGCAAGGTCTTCAGGATTTACCGGCTTAGTCAGGTAGTCGTCAGCGCCTCCTTCCAAAAGGGCCATGATTTCTTCCTGCGAGGATTTTCCATTCATGAGCACAAAGTATGTGTAGTACAAAGAAGGCGCGGCACGGAATTTCTTGCAAATATCAAGTCCGTGCAGATTCTGCGTGGAGGAATTAAGGATGGCGAAATTGGGCCGCTTGCCATTTGCAGAAAGAAGTTTCAGCACTTCCTCGTCCGTGGCGGCGCTTACTGCCTCATGACCACTGGCTTGGACAAGTTTGACGATCTCTTGATTAGAGGCGGCGTCATCGTCCCCAATAAGCAATTTCATGCACTTTCACTCCACATGCGGGAAGTTCGACTGGATGTGCTGACTTAACTACCACTGTTATCGGCAAGCTTTAGGAAAAGTTCAGCAGAGGAAGAAGGCTGCCAACCGTTCGCTTTTAACGAGGTTAGCGATATTGACCTTGGCTTCCTCGCCAGATACAGTCATCGGGCCGAGATTTGCAGGAGTAACCACGTGAACATGCCTCCAACCCCAAATCTTCCGCTTACGAATACGGCCTCCGATTTTGCGCCTGCTGCTTCCTATCGCGATCGGAGCACAGGTTTGACGATATTTGGGATCATTCAAATTTTGCTCGGAGGTTTTTGTGCCTTAATGTGTCCGTTAGCTCTATTCGGGCTCATGATGTCGCGCAAGATATCTGGGATCTCCACGCCCATGGGGAGTCAATTTTTGGCCATTGCCTGGTACGCGGGCTTGGCAGCTATTTTGATCACGCTCGGCATAGGCTCGATTCAAGCGCGCCGATGGGCCCACGCGTTGTCGCTGATCTTGTCGTACATCTGGCTGATCTCCGGAAGCTTAATCGTGGTGCTGATTACAGCTGTAATGCCAATCGCTATGCGAGTCGGCATGCAGCACGCGGGGAACAAGGACCTTCCGACAGGGGCCATGGCGGTAGTACTGACCATTGGAATAGCCTTCGCGGCGCTATTTCTGATCGCACTGCCAGTCGCGTTTTTAGTTTTTTACAGCAAGCAGGACGTGCGCGAGACTTGCAGATACCACGACCCGGTCGAGAGATGGACGGACCGTTGTCCCCTGCCGGTATTGGCGATGAGTTTACTGTTTGCGTCAGGCGCGTTTTATTACGTCCTGACGGGCTTGGCCAAGCCGTTGTTGCCTTTTTTTGGCATCTATTTGGTTGGAATACGCGGAACGATCGGGCTTTTGCTGCTGGCCGCATTGGAAGCCTACTTCTCGCGCGCTTTTTTCCAACTGAAAACCACCGGATGGTGGATTGCCGTGGTGACGCGAGGATTGTTTCTTACCTCAGCCATCCTTACTGCTGTTCGAAGCAATCTTATGGACGCTTACGTGAAAATGGGAATGTCATCCCAGCAGCTACGGCAATTAGATTCAAGTCCGCTGGCCCATTCCAAAGCCATTCTATTGTTCGGGTTGTCTTTTACTCTGATTTTTTACGGATATTTATTATGGTTAAAGAAATACTTTAAGAACGCCGAAGCCCCGCAAGAGCCATCCTATGATCCGGTCGTAGTTTGACGAGGAATCTATGAGTTGCGAGGTTCGCATCTGAGAAACAACAACATTCAGACGACAACATTTTGGAGCCAATATGCCTGACTTAGCCAGTAAGACTTGCGTTCCCTGCCGCGGAGATACTCCTGCCTTGAAGGGCAAAGAATTAGAGACGATTCACAGCCAGGTCCCCGAATGGAAGGTGACCAATGAGCAGCATATAACGCGCAACTTTACCTTTCCAGATTTCAAGAAGGCACTAGCGTTTGTGAACCGCGTGGGCGATATCGCGGAAGAACAAGGCCATCACCCCGACATCTTACTGGGATGGGGGAAAGCGGAAATTACGTTATGGACCCACGCCATCAACGGCCTGAGCGAAAGCGACTTCATTGTGGCGGCGAAAATCGATAAGCTCTACGGCAAATGACGTTAGGGCCGGTTGCCCACGGATCCACCTTCGTCCGTTATGCTGCCTTTGACCAGCTTGGTCTCAATTTTCATCTTCTGGCGGTCGAGCAGATTCACGACCGTTTCAAATGGCTCATAGCCCGGCAGCGCCACCCGTATTTTGTGCGATCCCGGAATCAGCAGCAAGCCTTGCCCTGCCCCATTGAACTCGTCCACATGGCCGACAAATTGTTCGTCCACAAAGACGGCGGCGCGGTCCGGCGTTGCTTCGATTTTTAGCTCAGCCGTTGCGCGGTTGTCAGCAGGGACATTGTTGCGAACCAGCGTGAGTGGGAGCGTATGAACTTCTCCTGGCTCCAGCAGCAACTCCTCAACGTCGTCCTTGTACCAAGGCTCGCGAATGGTGATTTCATGCTTCCCGGGCATGAGTAAGATTTTCTTGTTTCCCTTAAGTTCTTTCACATAACCCAGGTACTGACCATCTACCCAGACGCCGGCGTTTTTTTCCACGCCCGTGGCGGGCAAGATTTTTACTTCCGCCAGAATTTTATTTTCCGCACGAAGGTTGACGGGAATGCAACACGTTACGGCGAGCAGCAATACGAAGTAGCGAAACACTTTAACCCTCCAACGCAAACCGAGCGCAATGACAATTCTGGTGGGAGTGGTGCCGGGGCGCAAAATAGTTAGTACATGTCCGGGCGAAGAGCCTAATAGGTTACTTAGCTGGCGGTGGCGAACTTTTCCTTGAGGTCGTCGGCGATCTGTCGCCCGTGGAAGCGTCCATTTTCGATAAAGATTTCATTGGTGCGAGATCCAGCCACAATCACCCCCGCGACATAAATTCCCGGTGCGTTGCTTTCAAGTGTTTGCGGATCGCAAACTGGGCGGCAGTGGTCCGGGGAAAGCTCAATGCCCATGGAGCGCAGAAAATCGTAATCGGGATGGTAGCCGGTGAGCGCGAAAACAAAGTCATTCTTGATTTCAATTTCTCCATCGGGAGTGGCGATGCGCACGCAATCTGCGGAGATTTCCAGCACGCTGCTGTTGAAATAGGCGCTAATTTCTTTGTTCTTGATGCGGTTCTCAACGTCGGGAAGTATCCAGTACTTGACGTGTGTATGCATTTTCGCGCCGCGATGGACAATGGTGACTCGCGCGCCGTGCCGCCATAAATCAAGCGCCGCGATGGCCGCCGAGTTTTTGCCTCCAATAATCAGCACATCGTTGTCAAAATACGGATGTGGTTCATGATAGTAGTGGAACACCTTCGGTAAATCTTCCCCAGGGACACCCAGATAATTCGCTAGATCGTAATAGCCCGTCGCCACAATCAGCTTGCGCGTCTGGTAGTCGTATATCCGATCAAGCCGGTCCATGGTGGAGACATGAAAATCATTGTCTTTGCCGGTGACTGTTTTGACGCCCTGATACTGACGAATATCCAAATGGTAGTGCTGGGCGACGAGCCGATAATATTCAAGGGCCTCTTCGCGTGTCGGCTTCTGCCGGGCCGTAGTGAACGGAATGTCTCCGATTTCGAGCAACTCGGGCGTGGTAAAAAACGACATATTAGCCGGATAGTTGTAGAGCGAGTTGACCACGCAGCCTTTATCAATGACTGTAACCTTCAGTCCCGCCTTCTGCGCTTCAATCGCGCATGCCAGGCCCGTGGGCCCTGCACCAATCACGATGACGTCGGAACGCAAGTCCGCTGCGGGCCGCACTTGAGCGCGGGGTAGACTCTCGATAATAGGATTGGTAGTCAAACGAGAAGACGATTTTACCATCCAGCAATGAAACGGCCTGCCCGCGCGCTTGGTATAATTTTGAGTTTTCCCCAATTCAATTTTTGCATTCGATACGTCACTTCAGGAGCCAAATGACTTCCTCCAGCAGCGCGACTCGCACCGAAAAAGACTCCATCGGAACCAAGGAAATCCCGGCCAATGTGTATTACGGCATTCAGACGCTGCGCGCCGTCGAGAATTATCCGATTTCGGGTATGCGCGCCCACCCAACGCTGATACGCGCTTTCGGTATGGTCAAACAGGCGGCGGCCGAGGCCAACAAATCTCTAGGCCTGGTGGATGAAAAGCGCGTCAATGCCATTATTCAAGCGGCGAAAGAGGTTCAGGAAGGCAAGTGGGACAAAGAATTCGTTGTGGATGTCTTTCAAGCCGGTGCCGGCGTCAGCTTCCACATGAACAGCAATGAGGTGATTGCCAACCGCGCCGTTGAAATTCTGGGGGGCAAGCTCGGCGATTATTCCATTGTGCATCCCAACGACCACGTGAATTATGGGCAGTCCACCAACGACGTTTTCCCGACCGGAATGCGCTTGGCGACCCTGCTGGAACTGGAGAAACTTTATCCGGTGCTGGATTCGCTGGTGAGCGCTCTTGAGAACAAAGGAGAGGAATTTCACGACATTCTGAAGTCGGGCCGCACGCACATGCAGGACGCCGTGCCCATGCGCCTGGGACAGGAGTTTGCCGCCTATGCGGGTGCCGTCCGTCGCGCTAAGGATGCGATTCGCGCCGCAGCTGAATCGCTGCGCGAGCTGGGATTGGGCGGTTCAGCGGTAGGTACCGGCATCAATACTCATCCGGATTATCGCGAGAAAGCCATTGCAGAACTGGCGCGGATATCGAAACAGAAGCTCGTTCCCGTGGACGATATGCGCTACGCAATGCAATCGAATTTCGCCATGGCGAGTGTCTCTTCCACGCTGCGGAATCTTGCCTCGGAAGTGATCCGCATTTCGAACGACCTGCGACTGCTCTCTTCCGGGCCGAACACCGGCTTCGCGGAAATCAACCTGCCGGCCTTGCAGCCGGGCTCTTCGATCATGCCTGGGAAGATCAATCCAGTCATGCCGGAACTAGCAGCCATGGTGTCGTTCCAGGTGATCGGCAACGACGTGGCGGTTGCGCTGGCCGCGCAGGCTGGGCAGCTTGAACTCAACGTCATGATGCCGACGATGGCCTACAGCGTAATGCAGTCCATCACCATTCTGACCAACATGCTGCGGCAATTTACCGATCGCTGCATCAGCGGTCTCACGGCGAACAAGAACCGTTGCAATTTCTATGTGCAGGCAACAGTTTCATTGGCCACCGCACTGAACCCGTATATTGGCTATGCGAAGGCCGCTGAGATTGCAAAAGAGGCCGTGGCAACCGGACGCTCTATCATCGAAATCGCGCGGGAAAAGAAGCTGCTGAGCGAAAAGGAAATCAACGACATTCTCGACCCGGTACGGATGACCGAACCGATGCGTCCACTGGACGCGGCGGCCAAGCGGGAGGAAGTGAAGGCGAAATAGTTGTAATTGCGCCACTGTACGGGCTGCTCTCCCTCTTTGTTATAATCCGCGCACCAGCCCCGCCCAAAGCCGAGATGACTGAGCCCTCCACGCCGTTGATGCGGCAATACACCGCAATCAAAAAAGACCATCCTACTGCCCTGCTTTTTTTTCGACTGGGCGATTTCTATGAACTGTTCTTTGACGACGCGGTAGTTGCCTCACGCGAGTTACAAATCACGCTTACCTCACGCAATAAAGAAAAAGGAATTGCCATCCCCATGTGCGGTGTTCCTCACCACGCCGCGGAAAATTACATTTCTAAACTTATCCGCAAAGGCTTCAAGGTCGCCATTTGTGAGCAGATGGAACTTCCCAGCGCGGCAAAAAAACTTGTGCGGCGCGAAGTAACGCGAGTTATGACGCCGGGAACCGCCGCCGATTCATCCTTGAACTCGGAAGAAAATAACTTTCTGGCCGCCGTTGCCCAGGTAGAAGACCGGGTAGGTTTCGCCGCATTGGATCTTTCCACCGGAGAATTTCGCGCCACCGAATTTCATGGCACGGATGCGGCACGTAGGGTTCAAGAAGAACTTCAGCAATTGCGCCCAAAAGAAATATTATATGGGTCTTCAGCGCCGCTATTTGACGCGCGCAACAGTGACATTTACAACCTGCAAATCCATACTGGAAGCGGATTCGCCTCTACTCCGCTCGACGATTGGATTTTTTCTCCGGATCACGCCATTCCGCTTTTAGAGAACCAGTTCGGGGTGCTTTCGCTGGAAGGATTTGGACTCTCGGGGAAGCCCGCGGCCGCCGCCGCCGCTGGAGCCATTCTTTATTACGTGCGCTCCACTCAGCGTGGCAAGCTGGACCATGTAGACCGCGTTGGCTTTTACGAGCGGCAAAACTGCCTGGTGCTCGATGCCGTCACGGTGCGAAATCTTGAGCTGATCGAACCTCTCTTCGCGGGGAATGATGCCGGGGTAACGTTGTTCCGCTCGATTGACGCAACCTGCACACCCATGGGAAAGCGATTTTTAAGGGCATGGATGTTACGGCCCTCCATTGAGATCGCCGAGATCAATCTACGTTTGTACGCGGTCGAAGCGCTGATCAAAGAGACGGTCATTCGCGAAGATGTACGCCGCGGACTGGACGGAATTCTTGACCTGGAGCGTCTGTTGAGCCGCGTCACGCTGGAAACTGCGAACGCTCGCGATGTGCTGGCGCTGGCCGCTTCCCTTGCGCGCATTCCAGCGGTACGCGCTGCCGCCAGCAAATTTTCTGCGGATAAACTGCGCGGGCTATCCGGAGCAATGGATGAGCTCTCCGATTTGCGAAACCGCATCGAGAGGACCATTGTCCCAGAGCCGCCGATCTCTTTGAACGACGGTGGGGTCATCGCTGCTGGAATTGATCAGGAATTGGACGCGCTGCGGGACCTGAGCCGCAACAGCAAACAGTATTTGGCGCTGATCGAACAGCGGGAGCGGCAGCGGACCGGGATCTCATCGCTCAAGGTAAAATTCAATTCCATATTTGGCTACTACATCGAAATTTCCAAGGTTAACCTGCACCTTGCACCCACTGACTACGAACGAAAACAAACGCTGGTAAACGCCGAGCGATTTACAACGCCGGAACTAAAAGAATACGAGTCGAAAATTCTGGACGCGCAGGAGAAGATTGTTGAAATCGAGCGGCGACTGTTCGCCGATTTGCGGTCGGCGATTGCGGGCGAGGCGCGAAGGATCCGGCAGACCGCGCTTGTTCTCGCGGAAGTGGACGTACTGACGTCATTCGCGCATATTGCGACGCTCAGAAATTATTGCCGTCCGAAATTGGATGACTCCAGCGATCTTGAGATTGTTGAAGGAAGGCATCCGGTGATCGAGCAACTAGGTGCCGGCAATGACCGCTTCGTGCCTAACGATTTGTATTTGAATTCCACCACTCACACAGTCCTGGTATTGACGGGCCCAAATATGGGCGGCAAATCCACATACTTGCGACAGACGGCATTGATTGTGATTCTGGCTCAGATGGGATGTTACGTTCCTGCGAAATCCGCGCGCCTGGGAATCATGGATCGGATTTTCACGCGGATCGGAGCGAGCGACAACCTGGCCCGCGGCCGGTCCACCTTTATGGTGGAGATGACAGAGACCGCCGCCATTCTACACACGGCCACTCCGCGATCGCTTGTGCTTTTGGATGAAGTTGGGCGCGGCACGGCGACCTACGATGGGCTGGCCATTGCCTGGGCTGCAGTCGAGTATCTGCACGCGCGAACCCATGCGAAGACGTTATTTGCGACACATTACTTTGAATTGACCGAGCTGGCAGAGCAACTTTCTGGCGTAAAGAATTATCACGTTTCTGTAAAAGAAACCGGCGGCGGAATTGTATTTTTGCGGAAAGTCGAAGCAGGCGCGGCCGATCGCAGCTATGGAATTGAAGTGGCCAAGCTCGCGGGACTACCAAGCGAAGTAATCGCGCGAGCGAGAGAAGTGCTTGCCGAACACGAGACGGCAGAGCGCCAGTTAAGCAATCATCTGGTAAGTGACGAATCCCGACCGCATCCGCCCGCGCAACTGACAATCTTTACTCCGCTCACGCAGCCGGTGCTGGATCGCCTGCGTGAAGTGGACCTCAACTCGCTCACCCCGCTTGAGGCGTTAAACTTGTTGGCGGAACTGAAGAAGCAGATTTGAAGAACGCGCCGAGAGCAAGAGTGGCTACCACAAAACAAATTCAGAACGATATTGGGCAATTGCTAATCGTAGGCTTTGAAGAAGCGGAATTGTCGCCTTCCCTTGCCTCTTTATTGCAAACAATTCAGCCTTCCGGAGTAATTTTTTTCGCGCGCAATATTCTCAATCCCGCGCAAACTCACAAACTTCTTCAGGATTGCCGGCGGCAGGTTTCCACTCCTATGTTCACTTGCGTGGATATGGAAGGCGGAAGAGTGGACCGTTTTCGTAACGTAATTAGACCTTCGCCTTCGGCGGCTGATGTTTTCGCGAGCGGCGATCGTAAGCTGTTTCGCAAGCATGGCAAAATCATTGGCACGTGCTGCCGCGCTCTGGGCTTCAACACCGACTTTGCTCCCGTCGTGGATCTGGCGCTTGAAGCTTCGCGTACGGTGATGAGCTCGCGGGCCGTTTCATCGGATCCCAAACAAGCCGTAATCTATGCGCGAGAGTTTCTGGCAGGTTTACTTTCCGCTGGGGTTCTAGGAGCGGGCAAGCATTTCCCGGGATTGGGTGGGGCGAATCTCGATACTCATCATACGCTGCCAGAAGTGATGAGATCGTGGAAACAACTGTGGCAGGAAGATTTGTATCCTTACCGTGCCATGCGAAAAGAGTTCCCCATTGTGCTTGTGGGCCATGCCACTTATTCTGGCGTTACCAGCGACGGTAGGCCCGCTTCGCTCTCCCGGAAGTGGATCACCGAAGTTTTGCGCAAGAAAATTGGCTACCGCGGGTTGATTGTCTCAGACGACCTGGAGATGGGAGGCGTGCTGGCGGCGGCACCCATTGAACAGGCGGCTATTGAGCATATTCGCGCGGGCGGCGATCTTTGCCTGATCTGCAGGCAACGCGAGTTTGTGGAACGGGCGTATGAGGCGCTTATTAAAGAAGTCGCGCGCGATAGGCGCTTTGCGCGGCGAGTGGCGGAGTCAGCAGCCAGAATCCGGGCCTTCAAGAAAAAATCCGTTGAACTAAAGCGAAGAGTTCCCGCCCCCAGCGCGGAGAAGATCGAGAAACTATCGCATCAATTGGTGGAGTTTGTCGAACAGGTCCGGCTGAAAAAATTGAAAGGCGGAACAGCCGCCGAAACAGTGTCCTCTTAAGGCGCATCCAGAAGAGAACTTCCGCGTGAATACTTCCATCCGGCATAGTGATGTAGTCGTCTCCCACAAAAGTTATGATTGTCGCGGGAATCATGAGCGGAACTTCAGCGGATGGAATTAATGTCGCGCTGATGCGGATCACCGGATCCAGCAGACACGGGATCACCCTCCTGGGCCATGCGGAATATCCTTATCCACAACAAGTACGCCGCGCTGTTCTGGAGACCATGAACGCTCCCCGTGCCGCTGTAGCTGATTTGTCCCGCCTTCACTTTGTTCTGGCTGAGTTGTACGCGGAGGCAGTGGTGAAAACCCAGAAGAAATTTCGCATCAAGGCCAAACTTGCCGGATGCCACGGCCAAACCATCTATCACCAGGGAGAGGTCGCGAAGTTTCTTGGAAGAAAAGTTGCCGTAACTTGGCAAATCGGAGAAGGTGCCGTTTTGGCGGCGCGCCTAGGCATTCCAGTCGTTTCGGATTTTCGTCCGGCGGACATGGCTGTGAGCGGAAAGGGCGCGCCGCTGGTTCCTTTTCTCGACTACCTTCTCTATCGCGACAAGCGCGTTGGGCGCATCGTGCAAAACATCGGGGGCATCGCCAACCTGACCGCCATTCCAGCGAGCGCGACTCCGCAAAAAGTATTTGCCTTCGATACTGGCCCCGGCAACATGGTGATTGACGCAGCCATGGAGCAGTTGTTTCATCAACCGTTTGATCGAGATGGCAAGATTGCGGCCTCGGGAATTCCGTCCGATAAGGTGATCTCTGCCATCTTGAAGTCACCGTTTTTCTCGGCAAGACCTCCCAAGACCGCTGGTCGTGAAGAGTTTGGCCGGGAGTTCACACGGGAGTTTATCCGCTGTCATAGACGCGCCGCACACGCCTCTGACATCGTGGCCAGCGCAACGGCCCTTACGGCTCGTTCGATTGCCTATGCCGTGCAACGGTTCGTTCTTCCGCGAGGAAAGTTTTCAGAATTTGTGGTCTCGGGAGGAGGAACGAAGAATCCAACGCTCATGGCTGCGCTTGCCAATGAACTTTCGCCGCTGGGGCTAAAGTTACGCTTCTCCGACGAATTCGGAATTCCCTCTGAAGCCAAGGAGGCAGCAGCATTTGCTGTATTGGCATACGAAACCTGGCATCGCCGGCCTTCCAATATTCCTTCAGCCACGGGGGCGCGCAAGCCGGCAATTCTCGGCAAGGTTTCCTATGCTTAAGGCATTCTCCCGGAAAAAGCTCCGTCTAATACTTTTTGCCGCAACTAGCATTTTGCTTTTGGCGTCGCTCTCCTGCTCTCACGCGCCCGACCCCAACACTCTGGTGATGATTATTGAGAGCAGCCCTACCAATCTTGATCCACGCGTGGGAATCGATGCTCAATCGGAGCGCATTGATTCGCTGATCTTCGACGACCTGCTCGACCGCGATGAGCATTTGAACATGAAGCCAGCATTAGCCGAGAACTGGGAGATACCCGATCCGCTTACTTACATCTTTCATCTTCATCACGGTGTTCACTTTCATGATGGTAAGCCACTCACCTCCCGCGACGTGAAGTGGACTTTCGACTCCCTCATGCAGCACAAAATAATCAGCACGAAGTCCGACGTGTACAAGTACGTGGACCATATTGACGCGCCCGATGACTACACAGTGATTTTTCATCTCAAAGAGCCGTTTGCCGCTTTGCTGTGGAACCTTTCCGACGGGGCCATTGGGATTGTTCCTTACGGCAGCGGAAGTGAAATGACCGCTCATCCCATTGGTTCAGGGCCTTTTCGCTTTGTCCGCGCGCACCAGGACCAGGATGTCGTCATTGAACGCAACGATCATTACTGGGGGGCAGAACCGAAGATTCAACGCGTTCGCTTTGCGGTTGTGCCGGACCCTACCACGCGTGCTCTTGAGCTTCGCAAAGGCAGTGCAGACGTTGGCATCAACGCCTTTGCCATGGATACCGTCCTTGCTCTCCAGAAGCAAACAACATTGCAGGTGCTACGCGCTCCAGGCACGGAACTTCAGTATCTGGCCTTCAATTTGAGCGATCCGATCTTGAAAGATGTGCGCGTCCGCCAGGCCATCGCATATGCCATTGATCGCGGTCCAATGATCCGTTATTTATGGCGCGAATATGCGCGGCCAGCGGCCAGCGTATTGCCGCCGGAAAGCTGGGCCTACAACGATCAAGTTCAGAAGTACAACTATGATCCCGAATGCGCGCGCCAATTGCTTGATGCAGCGGGCTATCCGGCTGTGAACGGCGTGCGATTTCACATCATCATGAAGACGGCGACGGAAGAAACAGGCCGATTACTTGCGGCTGTGTTGCAGCAGCAGTTACACGCAGTGGGTATCGTTTTAGATATTCGCAGCTTTGAATTTGCCACCTTTTTTTCCGACGTCACTCATGGAGAATTTCAGTTTTACTCTCTGCGCTGGGTGGGAGGAAATGAAGATCCGGATATTTTTGAATACGTTTTCGATTCTCAAAGATTTCCTCCGCACGGCGTAAATCGCGGCCACTTTGCAAACGCCAGGGTGGATGAATTAATCGCCGAAGGGCGTCAGGAACTCGACCAGAACAAGCGTAAACAGACTTACGCAGAGCTGCAAGAAATCCTCGCGCAACAAGAGCCTTACATCAATTTGTGGTACCTCGATAACGTTTTAGTTGCATCCAAACGAGTCACGAACCTCACGCTTGATCCTGCGGGAAGTTACGATTTCCTCAAGACCGCGGAAATCCACTGAGCATTCGCGCCATACCGCAAGCTAGCAAAAATCACATGTTAGTATCGAAGATTCCATATGCGAATTCTCTTTATTGGTGACATTTTCGGCAAGCCGGGCAGGACCATTGTGCGGGAACGCCTGGCGGAATTGGTGCGCGAGCATTCGGTGGATTTAGTTTTAGCCAACGGAGAAAACTCCGCAGCCGGATTTGGGATTACCGCCGCCCTTGCCGAAGAACTGTTCGAATTGGGAATTGATGTACTTACCACGGGCAACCACATTTGGGACAAGCGCGAAATAGTGGATTATTACGAGATGGCCAGCGGCAATCCGCATAGCCCAGCCCGTAAAGTCCTGCGTCCGGCGAACTACGCCGCCGGTCTGCCTGGCTGGGGATTTTATGAGGGACAGAAAAACGGAGTGCCCTACGCGGTCATCAATTTGCAGGGCCGCGTTTTCATGGCCTCGAATGATGATCCTTTTCGTGTTGCCGATAAGCTGCTCGCGGAGATTAAAGCCAAAGTAATTTTTGTGGATGTTCACGCTGAAGCCACGTCGGAAAAAGTATCTCTCGGCTGGTATTTGGATGGACGCGTCACCGCGCTGGTCGGCACGCACACCCACATTCCCACCGCCGACGAGCGCGTGCTTCCGAAGGGTACGGCTTACATTACGGATGTCGGCATGACCGGGCCTTACGACAGCGTGATTGGAGTAAAAAAAGAGTTGGTTATTGGACGGTTCCTGAATAACATGCCGGTCCGCTTTGAAGCAGCCATCGGAGATGTTCGCCTTTGCGCCGTGCTGGTGGATTGCGACGAATCCACGGGCCGCGCGAAAAGTATTGAAAGAATCATGGTGAAATAGGCGCGATGAACCTGACATCCAACCAGCTTCAGCCGCCGACGCCGGGCGCTTTCCGCTGGCAGAATGCGGATGCGTACCTATTCGATATTGACGGCACTCTGCTGGTCACACGAGATTTCGTTCACTGGAACGCCTTGAACCAGGCCATGCTGGAAGTTTACGGCGTAGATACAACCATCGAGGGCATCGCTTACCACGGCAAAACCGACCTCGGCATTTTACGTGCTGCGCTGCTGCGGGCCGGCATTGCAGACGTCGCGTTTGAAGAAAAACTCGCGCCTGCACTGGAAGTGATCTGCCGTGAAGTGTCAGATCACAGAGATGAGATTGTAGCCGAGGTCTGCCCCGGGGTCCCCGAAGTGTTGGCCGCTCTTCAGGATTCCGGCAAACTACTGGGAGTGGCGTCAGGAAATCTGGAAAGCGTCGGCTGGCAAAAAATCGCGGCGGCGGGATTGCGCGAGTTTTTCAGTTTTGGCTGCTATAGCGACCGCACTGAGATGCGGAGCGATATTTTTTGCTCTGCGGTGCGGGAGGCCAAGGCAAGACTGGGCACGCACGCTACAGTCTGTTTTATAGGAGATACACCCGAGGACATCAAAGCGGCGAAGGCCGCCAATGCGCCCATCATTGCCGTAAGCACCGGAATTTTTTCGCTAAGCGAGTTGCAGGCTTATTCTCCGGACTTGTGCATAGATTCCTGCGTCGCCTTAATCTCGACATGACCAGGGTACGACCCTTTTCCAGCACTGCGAATACCTGCCTACCTCGCTTATAGTATCTTCATGAGGAAATCTTCATCTTCTGCTTCAACTTCACGCAAAAAATCTTCTTCGAAGAAATCATCGAACAAGAAAGCGCGTCTTCTTTCCCGCCGTGAGGTCTATCGAGGCCCAGCGTTTTCTGTGACGACTGATGACGTGCTGGAGCCCTCGGGGATTCGCGCGCGACGCGACATTGTGCATCACACCGGTTCCATCGTGGTGCTAGCGATTGATGAGAGCCGCAAAGAGAAAGAACCGCAGCTATTGTTTGAGCGCCAGTACCGCCACGCCGCGGAACGCTACTTGTGGGAACTTCCCGCAGGGCGCATTGATAAAGGGGAAAAAGAACTCGCCGCCGCAAAGCGTGAACTGCTAGAGGAAACCGGATACAGCGCCGCCCGTTGGAAACGCATCATACGTTTTTGGGCGAGTCCGGGTTTCGTCGCTGAAGCCATGTCCATCTATCTTGCGCGAGATCTTCGCGCGGGAAAAGCGCAACCCGAAGCCGACGAAGTTATCCAAGTCCGTTTCATTCCACTTTCTAAAGCGGTCGGCATGGTGATGAACCAAACCATCCGTGATGCAAAAACTATCTCTGGAGTTCTCTGGCTCGCGCAAACCCGTAATTCCCACAAAGGCAAAAAATAAGGCGTTTTTGGTCTTTCCCGCCCTTGACACGCCCCGATGACGGCAGCACAATGACAGCAATTGAGGCATGCTCCGTTGTGAAATCGCATGCCTCGGGGGGTATACGTGGAACGTCTGAAAGGTACGGTCAAGTGGTTTAATAACGCCAAGGGTTACGGATTTATCGGACGCGAGGACGGGCCCGATGTTTTCGTTCACTACAGCGCCATTACATCGGAAGGTTATAAAAGTCTGCAAGAAGGTGACCAGGTAGAGTTCGAGATAGTCCAAGGCCAGAAAGGTCCGCAAGCGGCGAATATCACGAAAATTTCCTAGCCCTCAGTAATACGCTTCATCCCCACGCTGTGCGTCGAGTTCGGATTCCCACTCACAGTGCAACCGAAAAACTATCCAGCCTCCGCTTCCCCTTCCGCAAGTGTTGCTTTAACCTAAGTTCTGCATGGACAACAAAGCACTCGCCGGAATTCTCTACGAAACCGCCGATCTCCTGGAAATTGACGGGCAGGACTCTTTCCGCATCCGTTCCTACCGCAATGCCGCGGAAGCGATTGAAGCTTTCCCGCAACAGATCGCGGACTTAATCGCCGAACCCAAGAAGGTATTGGGCATTCCGGGCATTGGCAAGGGAATGCTCGCGAACCTGCAGGAAATGTTTCGTGATGGCAAACTCTCGCTGCATTCGGAGATGCTGGGCAAGTACAAGCCGTCCATGCTTGATCTGCTCAAGATCCAGGGCCTAGGACCAAAGACGATTGCGCTCATCTGGAGCGCTTACCAGGTTTGCGACGTTGAGGGAGTGGGAAAGCTTGCGCGCGAGGGGAAAATTCGCGAACTGCCGCGCATGGGCGAAAAGCAGGAACAGAAACTTTTGAAGGCGATTGAAGACTATCAACGCATCGCCGGACGCTTCCTGATTGACGCCGCCGAAATACAGGCGCAAAAAATCGTGGAACATCTGAAAGGATATGCCGGAGTGGAGAAGGTGACTTCCGCCGGTTCGCTGCGCCGCGGCCGTGAGACGGTTGGCGATCTGGACATTCTGGTCACCGGCAAAGCATGTTGCGATGAATCTTCGCGGCAGGAACTGATCGCCCACATTATCAAGCTGCCCGGATTAATGGAAATCATTGCCAGCGGAGACAACAAAGTCAGCTTCCGCATGCGCGGAGGCATGCAAGTGGATGTGCGCCTGCTTCCTCCGGAATCTTTCGGCGCGGCCATGCAGTACTTCACTGGGTCAAAAGCCCACAATGTAGCACTAAGGCAACGCGCCTTGAAAATGGGCTATACGCTGAATGAATACAGCCTGACCCGCGTAGAAGACGGAAAGCCGGTCGCAAGCCGCACGGAAGAAGAAATTTATTCCCTGCTCAAACTCGACTACATTCCTCCGGAACTCCGCGAGAACGGAGGTGAAATTGACGCGGCGGCAGAGCATGCTTTACCGGCGCTCATCACCAAAGGAGACTTGCAGGGCGATGTGCACATGCACACCGTGGAAACTGATGGCCGCAACACAATTGTAGAGATGGCCGAAGCGGCGAAGGCGAAGGGATATAAATACATGGCCATCACCGACCACTCAAAAAATCTTGCCTTCGCCAACGGTCTGGATGACAAACGCGCGGTTGAACACATTCAGCGCATTCACGACGCCAACAAAGAAATTGACGGTATCACCATCTTCGCCGGAATCGAAGTGGACATCCTTGGCGATGGCGCGCTCGACCTTTCCGACTCCGTACTGGAGCAGATGGATCTCGTGATTGCCAGCGTGCACTCACAGTTTGGCCAGGCCCCGGCAGAAATGACAGACCGCCTTCTAAGAGCCGTGAGCAATCCAAATACTTCCTTCCTCGGCCATCCTACAGGCCGGCTGCTGCTTCGGCGTGAGGCCTATCAGTTCGATATAGAAGCCGTCATTAAGGCGGCCGCGAAGCACAAAGTTGCCATGGAATTAAATTCCTATCCTGACCGGCTTGATCTTTGCGACCGTCATTTAAGGCTGGCAAAGCAGCATGGCGTAAAGATTGTGATCAACACCGATTCGCACCACACCTCGCATCTCGACAAGATTCGCTATGGAATTTTGCAGGCCCGGCGCGCGTGGCTGACCAAAGACGATGTGCTCAATACGCTTCCCGTAAAAAAGTTTGCCGAGGCGATGAAGCATAATTGGAGCTGAGTCGGGGAACAAATTAAGACTCCTACCCCGAAACAGAGCTACAATTCGATTCGCAACCCATTCGCAATATCTTGCAGGAACAAGAGTTCGCAGGAAGATCATCTATGCCGGAAGATAAACCATACGTACCGCCGCCGTCACCGCTGCCGCCCAACGCTGCTTCCCCCTCTTCGGATCAATCCGTCGCGTCGCCATCTGCTCAAGGTGAGTTGTCTTCCGATTTCAACATTGGCGAAGAGTACGGCACGGCAAAGAAAAACTTGCCTCCGGTAAAGATTCTTGGCATTTGCGCGGCGGTTGTGATCGTGGTTGTCGCGGTTGCGTCCTTTCTGCAACGCCCCAAACCCAGCGCATCCGGCGCCATTGATGAAGTGACCGCCGTCGAAATTCCCAACCAGAATTCCGTCATGGTTGCGATCAACGTCTCGTTGAAAAACACGAGCGAAAAACCGTTATGGATTCAGTCCATGAAGGCGGAAATCGCCACCCCCGAAAAAACTTATTCAGATGACGCCGCAGCTGCGGTGGATTTGGACCGTTACTATCAGGCTCTCCCTACGTTGAAGGAGCATGCGCAAGCGCCATTGACGTTGGAAGAAAAAATAGACGCTGGCGCACAAGCGAGTGGCACAATGATTGTAAGTTTCCCTGTGACCTTGGACGCGTTTAACAATCGGAAATCGCTGACTGTCACCATTTGGCCTGACCGCCAGCCGTTGCCCCTAATTTTTACGAAGTGAATTATTCCGGCTTCTTAAGAAAGCGTCTTTTCGCCAGGTGATTGTGCGAGCCTGGATTGATTTCGTCATACTTCAGGCAACTGATGGAGCCGTCCACCTCCAGCACCGCCAAAGCAACTTCGTGATAGTTGGAGATCCCATGTTCGCGGAGAGATCTTTGTAGTTCATCCATGCTGACATGCTCTTTGGACATGTGCGCCCCAACAATTTGTCCATCATGAATCAGCAAACTGGGCTGGCCTTCAACAAAGCGGCGGAAGCGGCGATTGCCGCCGGAGAGTTCCGCCACCAGATAATTCAAAAGAAGAAGAGTGGCCGCCGCGACGATCCCACCTACTAGAGACGTATCTGTGCCGGTCATGGCGTTCTGCACGGCGTTGCTGATCAATAAAAGAAGCGTGAGGTCAAAGGGCGTCATTTGCCCCACCTCACGCTTTCCACTTACCCGTACCCCCAGCAGCACAACAGCATAAATCGCCGCCGTCCGCATGAAGATTTGCAGCATTGCGTGGCCACCGGGAAGCATTTGTTATTCGCCCGGCGTCACGGGGACTGGCGCGTTTTTCGGCGTAGTCAAGTAACCCGTGACCTGTTTCTTGTCCACCGTCCAAATCACCAATTCATACAGCATGTGGTCGCGCCCCGTATAAAACTGAATTGGTTCAGAGACGTTTCTATCCTTTTTTTCGATTGTCTTATCATCGGCAGTCACGTTGATGGTGAATTTGCCGCGTTTTGGGTCCGTTTTCTTCAGCTGTAGCTTGACGGTGGAAATTGCCTGCGCTTGTGCGCCTTTAAGGAGAGTGAATTCGATGTAATTGCGATCGCCTTTGTGTTTTAGAACCTCTAAATCCGACCGCGTTCCGGCAATTAATCCACTCTGCACTCCAAGGTCGCCGATCGTGCTCTGCAGTTTCGCCTTGGTCGCTTCCAAGTCGCTTCTGGTGGAAGCAACGTCGCCCTTGACGCCGGTGACATCGTTTTTAACGCCCAAAACCTCGCCATTCACTTCTGTAATTTGTTGCTTCTGTTCTGCTGCGATCCGTGCCTCGGCGGCCTGCTGCTGGTGCCGCAGATCGGCCGCGCGCTCCGCCAGGTCCTTCTTGGTCATTCCCAACTGCTTGGCGAGAGTTTCGTCGTCTGATTCTGCATTCTGTAAGCGCTTTTCCAGATCGCCGACATGCGTCTTGTTCGCGCTCTGTTCCGCGCTCAAGGCCCCAAGTTGTCCGCGCAGAGTGAACAGAAAATACAGCGATCCCGCAACATAAATTACCGCCAGCGCGAGAAGTATCCATTTACCCGCGCTACTTTCGGTTGAACCGTCTTCAGGCATAAAGCCTCCCCTAAGGTGAATAGCTGATTGGCTTCATTGTTCTGTAGCGAACGATAACTGTCAATTAGCGAAATGGTGCACCGGCTGGAAAAGTATGGTAGCCGATACCATTTGGTTTTGGTCTTTGACGTGGGTTCGGCTTTAAGCTAAAGCCGCGCGCTGCGTAGCCTGAGCGCATTTGTAATTACAGACACCGAACTCAAACTCATGGCGGCCGCCGCCAGAACAGGACTCAGAAGCAGACCAAAGAACGGATACAGAATACCCGCGGCAATCGGCACACCCAGCGAATTGTAGATAAAAGCGAAGAACAAGTTTTGACGGATGTTGCGCATGGTTGCCCGGCTCAACCTGCGGGCACGCACAATGCCCGAGAGATCGCCCTTGAGTAAAGTGATGCCCGCGCTTTCCAGAGCGACGTCCGTCCCGGTGCCCATGGCGATGCCGACATCCGCCTGCGCCAAAGCAGGGGCATCGTTGACGCCGTCGCCGGCCATGGCAACAGTGCGGCCTTGTTGTTGCAGGCGGCGAATTGCTTCCAATTTATCTTCAGGCAAGACTTCCGCCTGATACTCGGCGATACCCAGCTCTTGCGCCACGTGCCGGGCGCTCGCGTGGCTGTCGCCCGTGAGCATAATAATTTTCATCCCTTGCGCCTGCAGATCGCGGATAGCTTGTGGCGTGGACGCTTTGATGGCGTCGGCAATCTCGATTTGTCCGGCTGGCTGATGATTGATTGCAACAAACATCACGGTCCCGGTGGCTGACGGGATTCGATTTTCGGCAGGAGAGAATGAAATTCCTATTTGGTCAAATAACCCCGCGTTGCCCGCTGCAAGCTGCTTCCCTTCGACCTCCCCTGCCACGCCCTTCCCAGGAAAATATTCGAATCGCGCGGCGGGGACCAAAGGCAAATTCTGCTCCCCGGCAGCCTTCACCACTGCCGATCCCAAAGGGTGTTCGCTTCCCTGCTCCAGGCTGGCGACAAAATGCAAAATGTCAGCTTCTGTCCACGGAGAAATCGCGCGCACCGCAACCACCCGAGGTTTGCCCTCGGTGAGCGTTCCGGTTTTGTCCACCACCAGCGTGTTTACTTTTTCCAGCGCTTCCAAAGCCTCGGCATTTTTAATCAGCACGCCAGACTTCGCGCCTCTTCCCGTGCCTACCATAATGGCCATCGGCGTAGCTAGCCCCAGCGCACAGGGACACGCGATAATAAGCACGGCAACCGCATTCACCAGCGCATGCGCCAGTCGAGGCTCCGGCCCCAAGAATATCCACGCGACAAATGTAATCGCAGCGATCAGCACAACGGCGGGCACGAACCAAGCCGCCACCCGGTCGGCCAACCGTTGAATTGGGGCGCGGCTGCGCTGCGCCTGGCTGACCATCTGCACAATCTGCGCCAGCAGTGTTTCGCTTCCCACATGCTCGGCCCGCATGATGAACGATCCCGTACTGTTGACCGTCCCGCCAATCACGCGGCTGGCGGCCAGTTTCTCCACGGGCGCCGATTCCCCGGTAATCATGGACTCATCCACGGAGCTGTTGCCTTCGAGCACGACGCCATCTACGGGAATTTTTTCTCCTGGGCGCACCCGCAGCTGATCGCCGGGCACGACATGCCCAAGAGGGATATCTTCTTCTTTTCCGTTCCGCACCACGCGCGCAGTTTTAGGCGCAAGATCGAGCAGCGCCCTGATGGCCGCGCTTGTGTGGCTGCGGGCGCGCAACTCCAGGACTTGGCCGACCAGCACCAGCGTAGTGATGGCCGCCGCGGCCTCGTAGTACATCGGAGGCGCTCCATTCATCCCGCGAAACTCTAACGGAAAGATTCCTGGAAAAATCGTCGCCACCAGGCTAAAGCCATACGCCACGCCTGTACCCATGGCGATCAGCGTGAACATATTCAGCGAACGGTTAACAATGGAAGTCCAGCCGCGCTGGAAGAATGGCGCGCCCCCCCACAACACCACCGGAGTCGCCAGCAACAGTTCAATCCAGGGCAGCCAACCGCTGGGCAGGAAGCGCTCCAGGCGCATTCCCGGCAGCATGTCTCCCATGTCAATGGCCAGTAAAGGCGCGGTCAGTATCAGGCTGATCCAGAATCGCCGGCTCATACTCCGCAACTCAGGATTTTCTTCTTCGGACGCTGTCACCGTGCGCGGCTCGAGCGCCATCCCGCAAATCGGGCAACTCCCCGGCCCCGGACGCACAATCTCAGGATGCATGGGACACGTATATTCCACGCGATTCCGCGCGATCGGCATCTCTGGCTCCAGCGCCATGCCGCAACTCGGACACGCCCCGGGCTTGCTTTCACGCACCTCCGGGCACATGGGACAAACATAGGATGGAGTGGAGCTTGCCGCTTCGGCAACCAGAGCGGGCGCATGGTTCGGCAACTGCGCGTGTGCCGCTTGTCGATGCGTTGAGGTTCCTTGTAGGGTAGTTCCCGACCCCGCCATGCCAGGCATTCCTATCGTTATCAAGCCAGACGGACGAGACGCATTTAGATATTTATTCGGGTCGGCCTTGAACTTCTCAACGCAACCCGCCGAGCAGAAATATTGCGTTTTGTCGGAGTGCTCGAAGCGATGCTTGGCCGTGGTGGGATTCACCGTCATCCCGCAAACCAGGTCCCTCACTGCCGCAACGGAGGACGTAATCAGGCCCTGGGCCTCGTTGTCGTTTATCTCATGTTCGGAAGACATTCGTAGGCTATAGATGGTACTTGATTTATATTGGATTCACTCCGCCCAGGAGCCGCAAAACCAACTTTAGCTTTACGGAGCGCTAATGACGCAACTCGATGTCACCTACCGGTATGTTACCGCACCCAGCGAGCCTGAAATGCGCGCGATCGACAACATGCGGGAAGTGTATGGAATTCGCCGCATTGTATTCAACGAGCAGGAAAAAACGGTCCGCGTGGAGTACGACGCCTCCAGGCTGAAGGAACCCTCCGTAGCGGGACTGCTGCGCCGTGCCGGCGTGGATGTCACAGAAAAACTCGCCTTGGCCTAGCATACTCAGTTGTCATTCTGAGCCAAGTTTTACCGGCGAAGAATCCCTATCCTATCGATAATCTGCCCTCGCTCATTGGGGTATTCCCCGGAAGTTGAGGAGAAACGTGAAACTTGATGATCTCGATGATCTCAGGGGGCTGGCGTCAGACTTTAGGAATACGCTTGGGTGGGATTAGACAAAAAGCAAGGGGCGCTCAAGAAAACCTCTGGCCGAAGTTATTCTCGAGAGCGCCCCGTTGCGCGCCACTTCGTCTGCTTGTTTTGTAGCATCCCTGGTGCCACTCTTAAATTGCTGAAAATAAAACTGCGAGGGAAGGTCTTCCCCGGTAGGAATTTCAGGGCGGCAGGAAAGAATTACTTTCGCGCGGGCACCTTTGCTTAAGAGAAGATCGCCTCATAAGCAATTCACCTGAATCAAATCTCGGTACCGCACCCTGTTCCGCAGGATTTTCGGTAGCGCGGAGTTTCCGCTATAATCTCTTGACCGCAGTCTTTCCTGTCGCGCCCGTAGCTCAGTTGGATAGAGCGTCTGACTACGAATCAGAAGGTCGGGAGTTCGAATCTCTCCGGGCGCACCATACCCCTCAAACCCCTACTGCATATACCTCAAATGAGGTTTTCCAGCCCAATGTCCATTTCGCGGAGATCTACCCGCCATATTGGAAAGATTTATGTGTCAGGAGAGTATTTTCACTAAGAGTCGGGTTTACTAGACTTGTAGTGGTTCGAATATCTTTCGGTTTCAGTCGGAGGAGAGCTTGGAAATCTCGCAATCGTTTCTTTCGCAATACGTCCTAAAAGCCCGCAGTTTGAGCGCGGCGAAGATCGCTCTTTGTGGCTTGGTGTTTGCCTTCGCGGTTGCGCCATTGGCGAATGCCCAGAGGAAAGTCCTGAGTCCTAACCAGGGCGAAAGTGACGGCGTCAGCGTCGGCGGCAATTGGACCCTCTTCCATTCCGAGGACAAGATGACCGGCGAGAAGAACGTCCGCCTGGAACTCCTTTCAAACAACTTCCTGAGCGAGGACCCGGACTACAAGCCGCGAATCGAGATCACCTGCAGCGCCGGAAAGTACACGTCCGCAGACTTCAATCCTGGCATTCGCCTCGGCCGGCCCAACCGTCCGGGATTTTGGGGGCAGCCGCAAATGGAAGTCATGGTGCGAGTGGACAGTTCGCATAACTACCACGGCTGGAACTGGATCCGCGACCGCTTTCTTTCCATGGACAAGGGAACCACGCGCGAGTTGCTCGGGGCCCAGATTTTCAACGTACAGATTCGCGGCCGCCGCGGAAATGAAATCGCGGAATTTTCACCTGCCGGTCTGGACCTTTCCCAGGTGAAGCAAGTTTGCGATTTGACGCCCAAGAAACCGTAGCGAGACAAACGATGCATTTGAGGTTTTTAAACCGCAACACTGAGGGACAGATGCAGCCGCCACGACAGAAAAAATCGGGTCGAGCAAGTTACAACTCGGCCCGATTCTCGCGTCGCGGTCTGTCAATTTACCGGTGAGTCGAGGAGTCCACATTGATATCATTTGCCAGCAAGAAGACTCCCGAACTATTCTGCGCGTCGTGCATGGAACCTGATGACGCCGAAGAGTTCTGGGCCATGTAACGGCTGGCCGCCTGCACGGTGCCATTCAGGGTGACCACATCGCCTTTATGGACCGTCATTGCCTTGAGGTTTGCATTGCCTTTTTCCTTCACTACCAGCAGGCGATGGCCATTGTCTGAACCGATCCAGAAGTTTCCGGTGTCGTTTGTGTCTTCAACCGTCACATTTTTTAAGACTACTGACTTTCCCACCCAACCCATTGGATTTTCGTTATAGATCTTAGCCGGATCCACCAATTGGACTGCTTCGCCTTGCGCGGCGCTCATTCCCTGATTCGAATTCATTGTCTGTTGCCCATTCGACATACCGGTTTGAGCAACAGCAAAAGTTGTCAGCATCATCGCCGCCGCGAACAATCCCACCCCTAAATACGTCTTGAATATTTTCATAAATTACTCCTTCTCCCTGTGTGTGTTGGATGGCACGCGGCCATACCCCGATGTACCAAGCAGTAAATGTGCGGTGAGTTCGCTTCGGTAGGGGCTGGCAGATAAGAGTTAGTGGTTAGTTTTCGTTCACTAAATCGTGTAGCGCAAAAATCCTGGAAGAGTAGTCAACCTAAGTAACGGGAGTTCCGCCTCCACGATGGCTCCCTCTACGCGCGAGAACGTGTCAGTAGTACCGCTTGCTTCATGGCCTCGATCATGCTGCGTTCATCGGCTTTTCCCGAGCCTGCGATATCAAACGCGGTGCCGTGGTCCACGGATGTGCGAATGACGGGCAGGCCCACGGTAATATTCACGCCCGACTCGAGCCCCAGCACTTTTACGGGTCCGTGCCCCTGATCGTGGTACATAGCGATGACCAAATCGAAATCCCCGCGCTGCGCGCGATAGAACAAAGTATCAGCAGGAAGCGGCCCTTCGACCCGCCAGCCTTTTTTCCGGCAAGCGTCAATCGCGGGCTGGATTTTCTGCTCTTCCTCGCCATAGCCGAACAACCCATTTTCTCCAGCATGTGGATTGATGCCGCACACGCCAATCACAGGATCGGCAATCCCGGCTTTCACCAGAGCTTCATGGCCGCGCGCAATTGTCCGTTCAACCAGGCCTGGCTCAATTTTCTTGATGGCATCAAGCAGTCCAATGTGCGTAGTCACATGCAGCACGCGCATCTTGGGCGTAGTCAGCATCATGGAAACTTCTTGAGTGCCAGTGAGCGCCGCCAGCATCTCCGTGTGTCCGGGATAGTTGTGACCGCCTGCGTGCAGCGCTTCCTTGTTTAACGGAGCCGTGCAGATCGCGTCCACTTTGCCGCTCATTGCCAACTGCGCCGCGACCTCCATATAACGGAAGGCTGCGTCCCCGGCGACAGCGGAAATTTTCCCCCATGCCAGGTCTTTGGGGATCAATTGCAAATCTACGCAATCAACTGTGCCATGCAAGTATTTTGCTTTTTCCAACTCCGCGCACGAAAAGCTGTTCACGACAAGCTTGCTGCCCACAATTCGCCCGGCTTCTTTTAATCGCTCCGCGTCGCCAATCACCAATGGCAGGCATAGCTGATAAAGTTCGGCATGCATCAGGCATTTCATAATGACCTCAGGGCCAACGCCTGCGGCATCACCCATGGTCATCGCGATAATTGGACGTTCGCTCACGGCTGTTCTCTCATGGTAAAGCGTCACTGGTGAATTGCGCTCCAGATCATGCAGAAATTTCTGGCAATGCAATAAGGTCTGCGGATTGCCGAAATCCCCCGCCTTGGTAATGACGGGAATACTTCGACTCCAATTTTCACTGACGGAGAAAGGCACGCCGGCTTCCACTTCTTTGATCAGGCGCAAACTTGCGATTCCCCAGGATTCCAAAACCGCGCGTGCAGTTTCGCCGCCCGTTACAACCAAAGCCCCAACTTTGCTCGCGTACGGCACAGCCAACCGCGCCAAAGCCAAGGCAAGCTGTTTGCTCTTGCTGATATCAATTTTTTCTTCCGCAGCCAGCGTCACAACGACATCACGATCGGATGCGAACGCCTCCATGATAGCGGCTTCGTGCTTCATCCGTTCCGGATTGTTTACCGCCATCAGGAGGTCGCGCGCTGGGATCGTAATTACTTTCGCCGACAACGCCAAAGCCTTTGCCTGCTCCCGCGAATTGTTCGAAGGGCTGCCGATTACAAAAAGCGTGGGGCCTGAAGCAAGCGGCTGCCGTGAGATCACTGGTCTAGCGGGCACAAGCTTCAGCGCCTCAGGCAGACAATAAGCCAGCCCGGCCGAACCAGCCCAGACTGTCTGCGGTCCAAGAAAGGATGCCGCGTTGGCAATCGCCGCTAAATCGCTTTCTGTTTCGGCATCGCACACCAATACATCCGCACCGATGGCCAGGTCCATCACAGCCTTGCGCAATTCGCCATCGGTCGAACGTATCGTTCCGAGATCAAGCAATGCCGAACGCAATCCCGCACTCGACAGCATTTTCGGAATGTGCGAACTCCCCTGTTTCCCTTCGCGCCGCCATATTTCTGTCTCTTCCAAAGGTCTACCGTTGAGCAGTTGCCGTCCTTTTAAGGTAGTGCGGCCATTAGCGGGGAAAGCCGGAGCCATCACTGCAACAACGGGACTACTTTGTGGATACAACTCCCGCTGAATCTTAAGAACCGCGGCCAACTCCTCGGCGACGTGGCCCCGCAAGGTGGAATCTACTTTTTTGAAGATGATCCGCGGAATATCCGAAGAATGCCGCCGCAATAGCGCGAAAATTCTTTTGGCCGCGGCCTCTGGATCTAAACAACGCGTGTCAGCGTCAATAGCCAACACTTCAGCGTCTGCCTCCCTTTCGCAATTGCCCAACGCAACAACCGTGCTCAGCCCAGAAGAGCCGCAAGCCATCGCGCAGTCCGCGGCGCCTGACAAATCATCGGCAATGATCAGGATTTGACGCATGAAGTTAACCAATGCCAACGGTTTGTTCCAGCCGATTTTTGGGGGATGGATTTTTCTTCTCTACGCGGTAGGCCCACCAGGCGGTCAGCAGAGGCGCCAATAGCGCCGTCACAATCACGGAAGCAGCCACGAGCACCGTCGCGGGCGCGGCCGCTTCAAAGTAGTCGTGATTCGCCGCGGCCACCAGGATAGGCACAGCAGCGGCATTGCCGGCGGTTGACGCCGCCGCAACTCCCGCGGTTCCCTTCCCGCCAAATAACCGGTCCATCCCAATGAGTGCGGGAGCGGAGAAAAAAGTAACGCAGACGCCCAGCGCCACGCCAAGCAATCCCGCCTGCCACAAACGATGCAGGTCAAGAGTCGCTCCCAGAGCAAAAGCAAAAAAAGGAATGAGCGCCGGGACGGAGCCTTGCAGCAACTCACGAATCTCTGGATCAAGATTTCCCAGGACCACGCCAACGCAAAGCGGCAATATAGCGCCCAGCAAAGTCTGCCAGGGAAATCCGGAAAGCCCAGTCACCCCGAGAGAAACCATCGTGAAGAAAGGTCCGGACTCCAGCGCCATCATGGAATATGCGGCTGCCTCTTCCATCGTCCCATATTTGCCCATAAGGGCCATGTAGAGGCCGCCGTTGGTGTCGTTCACTGCGGCCACCAGCGCCAACGTCGAGAGGCCCGCAAACCATCCGGTCTTGATCGGCTGCACTCCAATCCAGTGTCCAAATAGGAATGCCACACCAATTCCCAACGCGATCTTCGTGGCCATCAGCAAGCCGCCGCGCTGCACCACCCGCGGCAAGGAACTCACATTGATGGTCGCGCCCATGCAAACGTAAAAGACCGCGAGAATTGGAATGGAACCTGTGAATAGTGCATTCGTAAACGAACCGAAAAAAGCTCCCGCGTGGGGATAAGCAGTGACAATCAGCGATGCCACTACCATGGGAACAATCATCATTCCGCCGGGAACTTTTTCGACTGTCCGTTTGATGGGTAGGCGCATTTGTGCGGGCCGAATGCGAGTGCCAGTGTAGCGCACTCCCGTACGGCGATGCACATGAGGTGCGGCGAGCCGCACGGTAGGCTTCACGCTCAAGCCGAAGGCAAGGAAAACTAAGCTTCTATTTCTCCCGCTTCAATCTGGTCCACATAACACCATACCCAGGATTCTCCAGGCTCAATAGAACGTATTAATGGATGTTTGCTTTTGTGAAAGTGCTTTGTGGCGTGCTTGTTCTTGGAAGAGTCGCAACAACCGACATTTCCGCACTCAAGGCAAAGCCGGAGATGGACCCACCTGTCGCCCGCCTTAATACACTCTTCGCAAACGTGCGTTTCAGTTTCAGTGAATTTGATCTGGTTGAGATGCAAACATTTACCGGCCATCGGATCCTCCGAATCGTAATCTGTAATCCTTACAGCTCTGCCAAAGCGCGGTGCACAAGATGAATTGCAATCGCTCCTTCGCCTACAGCCGAAGCCACTCGCTTCACATTCCCCGCACGCACATCGCCAACCGCAAACACCGCGGGGAGACTGGTCTCCAGCATGTAAGGAGCGCGAGGAACCGGCCACGAATGAGTAACAAACTCGGCGGACGTTTCCAGGTCCCGCCCCGTAAGAATGAAGCCCTTGTCGTCCATCAATACGCAATTTTTCAGCCAATCCGTTCGCGGCGCCGCTCCCGCCATGATGAACACGTGGCCAATGTCGTGAGTAGTTGTCTGTTTCGTTGTTTTCTCAATCCATGTAACCTGCTTCAGGTCGTGGTCGCCATCCAGCCCTACGATTTCCGTGTGGTAGTGCATTTCAATTTTTGGATTTTCGGTGATGCGCTGAATTAGGTAGCGCGACATCGTGTCTGACAAACTTCCCGAGCGCACCAGCATGTGGACCTTGCGCGCGGTTTGCGAAAGATACACCGCTGCCTGCCCGGCCGAGTTTGCTCCGCCAACCACCACGACATCGTCGCCTTCGCACAGTTGCGACTCCATATGGGTTGCGCCGTAGTAAACGCCCTGGCCGTCAAACTTTGAGAGATTGGCAATGGGAGGTCTCTTATACTCCGCGCCGGTCGAAATAATAATGCTGCGCGCCGATAATGTGCTGCCGTTGTCCAAAACCAACTTGTATGGACGCTTCTCGCAATCTAACTTCGTAACACTGTGCGCCACCATCATCTTCGCGCCGAATTTTTGCGCTTGGGTAAGCGCGCGCGCCGCCAACTCTTGCCCGGAAACTCCGGTGGGAAAGCCCAGATAGTTTTCTATCTTGGAACTCGACCCAGCCTGGCCTCCCGGAGCATTAGTTTCGATGACTAAAACATCCAGTCCCTCAGAAGCAGCATAAACCGCAGCGGCAAGTCCTGATGGCCCCGCGCCAACGATGATCACGTCGCGAATCTGGGTACGATCAATGCTGACATTCAATCCCAGGCACTCCGCCAGCACTTGGGATGAAGGGTTGCGCAGGACCGTGCGGCCGTTACAAATCACTACTGGAACTTCGGACAGCTTGACCTCAAAACGGTCGAGAAGCTCCTGCGAACTCTTATCGGTATCGAGATCAACGAACGTGTAAGGATACGAATTGCGCCCCAAAAATTCGCGAAGCCGCAGCGTTCCCGAACAGTGCCGCGAGCCCATCACAATCACATTGCCATAACCGCGGCTGATAAGGGCCATGCGGCGCAAGATGAAAGCGCGCATGAATATCTCGCTCAATTCCGCATCGCGAGCAACCACAGAGCGCAGGCCTTCCGGACTGATTTCGAGAAATTCCCCCGGCTCCGTTACCCGTCCTCGCACTAGACTGCGAGTGCCGGAGATCATATTGATTTCTCCCGTGAACTCGCCCGGCCCATGCGTGATGATTTCCCGCTCGCCGGTAAACGTCGGCTGCACAATCTCAAGTCGCCCGGAAAGAAGCACGAAAAACGGGACGCTCGTATCATCGGGCTCGAACAGAATCTCGCTTTGTTTCACATTACGCAGACTTCCGCCAGAACGAAGACGATTGATCTGCGCTGGAGTCAAAGCTGGAAATGCCTGGGTGTTTGCATCAAGCGCGCTAGGGAGGGGCCATGAAGACATAGTTTTCTCTCAGTAATCAAAGTATCCACATAGGATGATCGGTTTGCCGCTTTGGCTTCACCAACCGGAATGATCCCGACTTTCAGCCATCATACCGCTTAGCCTGAATGGAAGGCGCTAAACAAATCCACATGGCAGCCCTTTCGTATCGCGGCTTTTATCTTCCCCGTTGATTTCTTGCGTCTTTAACGCGAATCAAGCATCCGATCATGGGAATGTCTTTTTACTGATTCCATCTGCAAATTCGCATGTGCGATTCTTGTTAAACGTTCGGACTAATCCCAGGAGAGAATTACAATGAGCGAAGTAGCCCTTCCCACAGCGCCAGAAACCAAATCCCCTGAATCGCCCGCCTACCAGGTGAAAGCCTTTTCCGCTAAGAGCCCAACATCTGGACTGGCGCCATTTTCCATTCCGCGCCGCGATTTGCGTCCCGACGATGTGCAGATTGAAATCCAATATTGCGGCGTCTGCCACTCGGATTTGCATCAGGTACGCAATGAGTGGCAAGGCACCATGCCAACCGTATATCCGTGCGTGCCCGGACACGAAATTGTTGGCCGCGTGGTAAAGATCGGTCGCGCCGTCAAAAAGTTCAAGGAAGGCGACACCGTTGGCGTGGGGTGCATGGTCAGCTCCTGCGGCGTGTGCGCAAATTGCCGAGCCGGCGACGAACAATTTTGTGACAACTTCCCTACCCTTACTTACAACGCTGAGGACAAAATTCTCGGCGGCGTGACCTATGGTGGATATTCCGAGAGCATCGTGGTACGAGAAGCCTTCGTGCTGCGCATTTCCAACAAGCTGGATCCGGCTGGCACTGCTCCACTGCTTTGCGCCGGCATTACTACCTATTCTCCGCTGCGTCACTGGAACGTTAGCAAGGGACAGAAGGTTGGCGTGGTTGGCCTGGGCGGCCTGGGGCACATGGGCGTGAAATTTGCCAAGGCCTTCGGCGCGCACGTAGTGCTGTTCACTACCTCACCCAAAAAGATGGCCGACGCCAAGCGCCTTGGCGTGGACGAAGTGGTCATTTCAACTTCTCCAGCGGAAATGCAGAAGCATGCGGGGAGCTTTGATTTCATTCTGGATACAGTCTCCGCCGATCACGATCTGAATGCTTATCTGGCCCTCATCAAGCTTGACGGCACACTGGTTTTGGTTGGCGCTCCAGAAAATCCCATCCCCATCGCGGCCTTCAGCTTGCTCGGACGCCGGCGGCGGCTTGCGGGTTCCATTATTGGCGGCATTCGTGAAACCCAGGAAATGCTGGATTTCTGCGCCGAGCACGGAATCACCTCTGACATCGAAATGATTAAAATTCAGGATGTGAACCAGGCTTATGACCGCCTCTTGAAAAGCGACGTGAAGTATCGCTTTGTGATTGATATGGCGTCGCTCAAGTAATGCACGAGGAACTTGGTTTTTCAACGCTCTAATCAACTCACGACAAATGTCGCGAAGGCGATGCGGGGTCTTCTATAAAAGTTCTGGCGCCTCACCCGGAACAGAGGAGCCCGCATACTTTTGGGCTAAGCCCCCCGATTCTCCTGTGCGCCCAGCACCTCTGACGATTTAGTATTACTCCCGAAGTAAATCGTTACTTTCGCGGAGGACGTGTGGCTCGTTCGTTCCTTTCTTCCTTATTACTTTTCCTTTGCATCGCGGCAGCAGCCCTGGCTCAGACTTCTACATCCACCCCTCCGCCGGTGAACTTCACTGCTGAGCAGGACCACCAGAACATGATGGAACAGTTAGGCATCAAGGCGCTGCGACCTGGCCCCAGTGGAAACGAGAACGCGCCCAACCATGCAAATTACGATGAGTCAAAAGCAAATCCGTTCCCCAATCTGCCCGACCCTCTTACCATGAACAACGGCGAAAAGGTGACGACAGCGAAAATGTGGTGGGACCAGCGGCGTCCGCAAATCGTGGAGATGTACGAAAGATATGTGTACGGTCGCGTCCCCACTCATGTGCCGCGCGTCACATGGACGGTCAAGGCCGTGGACCATGAAATGATCGGCTTCACTCCCGTCATTGCCAAAGACCTTATCGGACACGTGGACAACTCTGCTTACTCCGCTATCGACGTTAACATTCACATGACGCTTGTGACTCCAGCCAACGCCAAGGGCCCGGTGCCTGTGCTCATGATGTTTGGTCGCGCGGGATTCCCCGCGCCTCGTGAACCTTCCGACGAAGAATTCGCGCGCATCAACGATGCATGGAAGGCCGTGCTCGAACAGAAGGACCCATCGCTCAAAGAGGTGTTCGCTCAACATCCAGCATGGGAGCCGGTAAAGGCCACTCCGTTTCAGTTCCCTCAACTCAATGCTGATGGTGGTCTTCCCAACACCTGGCAGTTGGTTGCCGACGGATGGGGCTTCGTGATGTTTGATCCCGCGAGCGTTCAGGCGGACGACGGCGCTGGAATCACGCGCGGCATCATCGGCCTGGTGAACAAAGGACAGCCGCGCACGCCGGAAGACTGGGGAGCGTTGCGCGCATGGGCGTGGGGCGCGGGACGCGGCCTCGACTATCTGGAAACTGATCCGGTGGTGGATGCGAAGCATGTCGGTATCGAAGGCGTTTCGCGTTATGGCAAAGCCGCGCTCGTAACCATGGCATTCGATCAGCGCTTCGCCATGGTGCTGGTTGGTTCTTCCGGAAAGGGCGGCGCGACTCCGCTGCGCCGTAACTTCGGTGAGGCCGTCGAGAACCTGACCGATGGCGAGTACTACTGGATGGCGGGAAACTTTATGAAGTACGGAGCGTCGCAAGCCACGTTCGGAAGCTCCAATCCTGGCGAAATTCCCGTTGACTCAAATGAACTGATCGCGCTCTGCGCTCCGCGCTTAACATTCATCAGCTACGGCGTGCCGGAAAAAGGCGACGCGAAATGGCTCGATCATCGCGGAAGCTTCATGGCTACTGTGGATGCAAGCCGCGTATTTCATCTGCTCGGAGCAAAAGGCCTCGAAGGATACGACGACTACCACACAGCAACGATGCCGCCCGTGAACCATGGCCTGCTCGACGGCCAACTGGCCTGGCGTCAACACGACGGCGGCCACACCGACGCACCCAACATGATGTACTTCATTCAATGGGCCGACAAATTCATCGGCCACAAAGCGGGACAGTAATAGTGATGGCCCAGCCGCCCGCGTCTTCCGGTATTCCCACCTTTCGAACCGCGAAAGGTGGGGCACCTACGTCAATACAAGTCAGTCAGTCGGCGGAGCGGCGGTTCCATCCGACCATTTGCTAAGCTCGACCATGAAAAGCGTCACATGTTCTTCGGGATCATTTGCCGCAATCACGGGCGAGTTTGGCAGATTGGCTCCCCAGCTTTTGGCCGCATCGCCGGGAATAAGAACCATGACATGCGGATGCCAACTCTTGCCAAGGTCGTTCAAATATTGGTCCTTCGACGTCATGTAGCACATCGAACCACGTTCCAGATCCGGCAGCTCCTTCTTGTCGAATGCTGAGTCGGTTGCTTGCAGAATCTCCGTCCTCGATTTTCCCGCCAACACCAGTTTCGTCTTCATCAGATAAATAGGCGCAAAAGTTCTTGCGGCCGCCGGATTAAAACAAATTGGCGCTCGGATTTTGGAATTCCAAAATTCAGCATCAGCGGTAGCCGCTCCCCATGCCCGCTCGACGATACAAAGAAAGCCGTTCGTGCCCTGGGCGGCGGTCGTGTATCCGTCATGCCCCAGCACCATCACCTCCGCCCCGTCTGAAATTGATTTGGGAGCGGCAGTGCGAGCCAGGGCAATTTCTTCGCTTTGCGGCATCAGATACTCGTTCAGCGGAGCCATCGCCGGATATGAATTCTTCTGCGTCTGCGCCTGTACCAGCGAAATTGCGCACGATACAACCATCAGCGTTGCGAATGCTAGAACAATGACGTTGACTCTATTCTTCTGCATACAATTCTCCGGGACGGCAATAACTCGATGCCGGTTAGATATCTTTCCATCTCACGTTGAGAGCGCGCAAGGCTGCATTCCCGTTAATTGTTTGACCAGGGAAATTCGCGCATGAAAGTGTGATGCACGGAGCGCGGATTAATCACGACTTTTTATTTTATGGCGGGCTCTATAGTTGACCCGGCGGAGATTGTAGGGCAAGCCGCACTGCGTGGAGCCTGCCCTGAGCGAAGTCGAATGGGTTGACTTTGATGTATTGGTAGCGAGGATATTCGGGGTAGAACATGGGGCTACCTGTGATTTGATCTATGGAATCGTTTGCAATCTTGGAGATCAGAAATGCAAAATTTATTGAATAGGTTAATTGCGGATAAAACGTTGCAGGTCAGACAGTTGCAGTCACCACATTAAACCTTTAATGAAAGCACTTAAAGGACTGTTTTCGAGTAATTTGAGCAGGAAGTCAACGCGCGAGTAGCTGAGGGTTTAAAACATCAATCCAGTCTAAACCTGCCGATAGCAGAAACACTTCTATTGTGCGGGAGCGTAGTATCCGGTCCGAGCGCGCACGTGAAGAAATTTCCAGCCTGTTGGCATCTGTAGTCTTACGCGGATCTTGTGCCACTTCCCGTCGCGGGGAATATTTTCCGGGCGGTATCCCAGAACGTATTGATTCCTAAGTTCCTGGCCTACGTGCGATGCAATTGCCGGAAGATCATCGGGGTCATCCACGGAAAATGCCTTCCCTCCGGATACATCCGCTATTGACGACAGCAGCGCTGGACCCAGCGCTTCTTCTTCTGTTGGAAACGTATGGTCATAGATTCCAATGGCATAAACCATTACGTCCGCTTCTTTAACCAATGAAGTAACTTCGTGCTCGGTGTAACGGCTTCGATTGTCTCCACCATCGGAGATAATCAGCAAGGCTCGTCGGGGCTGCTTCGCCTGGCGCATCTTGTTCAGTCCCAGATATATCGCATCCAGCAGCGCCGTGCGTCCATCAGCCTGGACCAAAAGCAGTTTTTGCTGTAGTTCCTCCGGATCGGTCGTAAAAGTCCCTGTTATGTTGGGCTGGTTGGAAAAAGTGATCATGAAAAATTCGTCCTGTGGATTCGCCGCCTTACAGAATTCTTGGACAGCTTCTTTGGCGCGCGCCATCTTGGTTCTCATGCTGCCGCTCGTATCCAGAATAATGCCAACAGAAATCGGCACATCTTCACTGGAAAAGTGCTGGATCTCCTGCTGGCGCTTATTTTCGTAGACTTTAAAATTCTGCTTATCCAATCCGGTGATGACTCGATCACTCTGGTCAGTGATGGTTACCGGTACCAGAACCAAGTCCACATTTTTCTTGATCACCGGGACAATCGGGGCCTTCAGCGAAGTGGTCGTCATGGCCATAGCGGCCGCGGGTGGCAAAATGTGGACATTGGGTACTTCGTCCATTTGCTGCGCGAACACGCGCATGCTGAAGAAGATGAACCAGAACAGAGCAACCTGCGAACTTCCTAAAATATTTCTGCTTCGGACTGCCATAGTCAGCCTCGTTCATCGGCAGCCGAAAGAAACGCTTTAGCATTTCTTCCCGCATTCTTTTTGTAGGCGTTCAGGCCAGCCGAGCACAATCAACTGGAAGCTGTAATGCAGAGGCAAACATTCTGGACGCCGGCCTGTGAAAAAGTGCAGAGACCCGTAGTTGTCGCAGTCCAAAAGAATAGTTAACAATCTGCGTGACGTATTTCTACTGGAGTATTGCCTGCGATCTCCCGAGGAAACTGTAGATTTGCTGTTGCTATCGATTTGCTCCCTGGCCCCATTTAAAAATCCTGCTATGCTTGCGATGCCTTCTTCAACGAACATATGTCTCCTGAAGCATTGATGTGGTTAGGGTTAGGCTTTTTGGCGGGCGCGATTGCCGCATGGCTGGCGCTGGCCGCGCGCTCGGCCACCCTGCGCGCGCGAAACTCCTTGATGGAAGCCGATTTGGCCGCCCTGCGGCGGGAACTTGCCACTCAACAAGAGACCAATACCCAACTTCGCGAAGGCATGGCCGCCCTTAAATCCACGCTAACCCACGAGCAGAAACTTCATGCGGAAAAACTCGAGGTGCTCGACCGCGCCAGCGACGAATTGACCAAAACATTTAAAGCCTTGGCGGCTGAAGCTTTACGAACCAATAACAGCTCTTTTCTGGAGCTGGCCACAACCAGCCTGGAAAAATTCCAGAGCGAAGCCAAGGGAGACTTGGCGGCCCGGCAGAATGCCGTGGAAGCGCTAGTTGTTCCCATTCGAGAATCTTTAACCAAGGTAGACGCCCAGATTCAGCAGATGGAGCAGCAGCGGGGCTCCGCCTATGCCACTCTCACCGAACAAGTACGGTCCTTAATTTCCACCCAGGAACAACTACGGGGAGAAACTGGCAATCTGGTTAAGGCCTTGCGTGCCCCTTCCGTACGCGGACGGTGGGGAGAAATCCAACTGAAGCGGGTGGTTGAAATGGCCGGAATGCTCTCCTACTGCGATTTCGGAGAACAGAAGACCATTTACAACGGCGACGAACGCCTTCGTCCTGACCTGGTCGTAAAGCTTCCCGGCGGCAAGAACATTGTCGTGGACGCTAAAACTCCTCTCGAAGCCTATTTGAATGCCGTCGAAACCACCGACGACGAATTACGCCGCGTGCAGCTTCGCGAACATGCCCGCCAAGTCCGCACCCACATGACCCAACTCAGCGCGAAAGCCTATTGGTCGCAATTCAGCTCCTCGCCGGAATTTGTAGTAATGTTCCTTCCTGGCGAAACATTCTTCAGCGCCGCTCTCGAACAGGACCCCGGATTGATCGAAGAAGGCGTGAATCATCAGGTGATTCCCGCTTCACCCACCACGCTGATTGCGTTATTGAAGGCCGTCGCGTTTGGCTGGCGGCAGGAAACGCTGGCACGAAGCGCCCAGCAAATCAGCACCTTGGGAAAAGAACTTCACGATCGCCTCCGCGTTCTCGCATCGCATCTGGAAAATGTGGGCAAAGGGCTGGATCGCGCCGTGGAGTGTTACAACAAAGCCGTGGGAACATTGGAGAGTCGAGTGCTGGTTTCCGCGCGCAAATTTGGAGAGTTAGGGGCGCCTATCGTGGAAGAAATCGGCGAAGTCGAGCCGATCGAAACCACCACCCGCACTCTGGCCCTTGAGTTTGATGATGACTTGCCGGAAGAACCTGAAAAAGACGCCTCCGCGGGAACGTCCGCAGATTAGGATCTATTGCACATCCGCCAACTCTTTTGCCCTCTGCACCGCCCGCACAACAGCCTTAATAAGCGTCACGCGCAGCTTGCCTTCTTCGAGTTCCATGATGCCGTCAATTGTGCATCCCGCCGGAGTGGTCACTGCGTCTTTCAACAACGCAGGATGATCTCCAGTTTCGAGTACCACGGTGGCCGCGCCCATGGTGGTTTGCGCGGCAAGTAATGTGGCAATATCGCGCGGCAATCCTACCTTCACTCCGGCCTCGGCCAGAGATTCCAGAATGATGTAAATGTACGCTGGGCCGCTGGCGGAAAGTCCCGTGACCGCGTTCATGTGCTTTTCATCCACCACCACGGTGCGGCCCACCACGCTGAAAAGCGCGCTGGCTATTTCCAGATGTTTGGCATTGGCGAACTTGCCTCGGCATAACGCCGTCATTCCCACGCCGAGCACGCAGGGCGTATTGGGCATGGCCCAGATCACGGGAACGTCTTTCTGCACCGCGCGCTCAATCCGCCCGGTAGAAACCGATGCAGCGACGGAAATAATCATCTGGCCGCTGGAAATCTCCTGCCGTACTTCGCTGAGCACAGCTTCCACCATCTGCGGCTTCACGCAGACAAATATGATGTCAGCGCCTTTGACCGCCGCTCGATTGTCAGTGCCCACCGCGATTCCGTATTTCGCACTCAATTCGCGCGCGCGTTCTTCGTGCTGCACTGTGGCAACCGTTCCCTGACGCGACAAGAGCCCTTTTTCCAGGAGCGCTTTGAGCAGGATACCGCCCATTTTTCCGGCGCCAAGAACTGCGACTTTCTTTTTTGAAAAATCCGAATCCATGTTGATTAAGCCTCAGGTTTCATCCGCGGTGGCATGTGCCGCCGCGATCTAATGGAAAGTCCGACAGAATATCACATTGGCAACCTGAGATTGCGGACGCGCAAAAGCGGCAATGATTGCCCGGCGAAAAATGCCCACGAAATGCATTGGGCAAGAAATGCCTAAACAAACCGGAAATATCCCTAAAACTCTCGCACGATTTAGTGACTTGGCCCTCTGAGAAGTACGCAAACCTGGGTAACGTGCCGGAAGGACATCGAAAACGGACGACGTACCTTTGCGCGTCCACACAGCACCTAAGAGACCTACCTAATCTCGCGACCGCGACAGACACTACGCTTGCTGCACAACAGAATCGCTTATGAGGTCAGCGGTTTTGGAGGGTGCGGCAATCCCCCCGGCCCGTAGATAAAAATACGGCCGGCAAAATTGAGGTCTCCCCCGTGAAGGATCTCAAATCGCGTTTTGCGATTTTTGGTTTTGCGTTTTTAGCTTTGTCTTCGTTGTTTGTCATGATGGGTTGCCAGGGTTTGGTGGCGGACCCACACCGCGCGTCCAATCAGCCCAGCCTGGTGCTGGGGACGTCCAGTATCAGTTGGACGAACGTCGCCGTAGGATCCAGCCTAACGCTCACTGACACCCTTTCCAATTCTGGCGGCGCAAGCATCACAATCAATAGCGCCAGTATTTCCGGAGATGCTTTCCAGATTCTCTCTCCTTCATTTCCGGTGACATTATCGCCTGGACAGACCGCGACCATCAGCATTGCCTACACGCCCTCGAGCGCCGGCACCGACACAGCGATGGTCACCGTTTCAAGCACAGCACAAAACGCCTCAGCTTCGATCAGCTTGAATGCGACGGCAGTTGCCGGTGGGCAGCTTACCGTATCGCCTACCAGCTTTGCTTTTGGCAACGTGAATGTGGGCAGCAACCAGACATTGAGCGGGAGTTTGACGAATCCGGGAAACTCCAGCGTTACCGTGACCCAGGCCACGATTTCCGGGGGCAACTTCACGTTGAGCGGAGTCTCCTTCCCCTTGACGCTTGCGGCGAAACAGAGTGCGCCGTTTTCCATTGCATTTCAGCCCGCGCAGAGCGGAGCACAAAGCGGAAGCCTCGCTCTTACCGCCAGCGTTCCCGCTGGCGGCTCACTGCGAGGATTCGGACGTTCCCGATTGATTGGGCACGCTACAACCGCAGTCTCCATGAGCATTCCTTTGACAGGAACAGGCATAGCGACGGGGCAATTGGCGGCTGCTCCCGGCAACTTAAGTTTTCCTAGCATTCAATCGGGTAAATCTGAGCAACTGACGGAAACTTTGACCAACTCCACGGGCTCCAGCGTGACGATTTCTAACGCTACTGTGGCGGGCAGTGGGTTCACATTGACCTCTCCGTCCTTTCCGGTAAGCGTAGCGGCGAACCAGAGCGTCGGAATCACTGTGAGGTATGCGCCCCAGACCACCGGCACGGCCACCGGCACCCTGGCAATCGCCAGCAACGCGCCTAACAGCGCATTGAGTTTTGCGCTGTCCGGCACAGCCACGGCCACGCCGACTGGCACGCTCAACCCCCAGACAGCCAGCCTTGGGTTCGGAAGCGTGCAGATGGGCAGCACTCCTACAATGTCAGAAGTACTGACCAATACTGGCAGCGCAAGCGTCACTATCACGAGCGCGACGACCACCGGAACGGGCTACAGCCTGACCGGCATGAGTACGCCCGTGACGATAGCTGCGGGGGGCACCGCAACGTTCAGTGTGAAACTTGCCGCGCAGACGGCAGGCGCCGCCAGCGGGAATATTGCCATCGCCAGTAACGCCAGCAATACAACTTTGAATATTCCTCTTTCCGCGACCGTGGTAACCGCGGGAAGCCTTACTTCCAATCCATCCAGTGTGAGTTTTGGCACAGTGCAAACCGGCAGCAGTACCCCGAGCACAGTCACCCTTACAAATTCCGGAGGCTCCAGCATTACGATTTCCGCCGCCACCGTTACGGGAACTGGCTACAGTCTGAGCGGCATGACGGTACCGGCGACGATCGCCGCGGGCAAAACAACCACATTTACCGTGACCCTTGCTCCGCAAGCTGCGGGAACCGCGAGCGGTAGCGCCGTAATCACCAGCAATGCTTCCAATAGCACATTGACCATCCCTCTTACCGCAACGGTCACGGCACCCGGCAGCGTTAGCCCAACCCCGGCCAGCGTCAGTTTTGGCAACATTGCCGTAGGCAACAGTCAATTGATCTCTGAGACATTGAAGAACCCCGGCGGCTCAAGCATCATCGTCTCACAGGCCACAATCACAG
>DASXFN010000021.1:0-1582 GCA_036489565.1 Terriglobales bacterium | reverse complement strand
TACCAGCTTTTTCGCGTTGGCGATAAATTGTTCCAGCGGAATGGAGCCCTGATCGCCTTTCCCGCGCGTGCGCACGCTAACCGCATTCGCGGCGGCTTCTTTGTCTCCCATCACCAGCAGGTAGGGAATCTTCTGCATCGTCAGGTCGCGAATTTTAGCGTTCATTTTTTCATTTCGGTCGTCGAGCTCAACCCGCAGTCCCGCTAATTGTAACTGCTGCTGTACCTTTTTCGCATAATCGATGTGCTTTTCGCTGATTGGGACCAGGCCGACCTGAACCGGAGCCAGCCACAGCGGAAACGCCCCCGCGTAGTGCTCGATCAGCACGCCAAAAAATCGCTCCACGGAGCCGAATAAGGCACGATGTACCATGACCGGCTGATGGCGCTCGCCGTCTTCGCCCACATATTCCAGTTCAAAACGGGCGGGCAGGTTAAAGTCGAATTGCACTGTGGAAAGTTGCCAGAGACGGCCCAGCGCATCGACCAGCTTGATGTCGATTTTGGGGCCATAAAACGCGGCTTCGCCAACGATGGTTTTGTAGGGAATGCCTTTGCGCTGAAGCACACGTTCGAGCGAGCCAATTGCCAGCGTCCAATTTTCCTCCGAGCCGACAAAGCTGGTTTTGTCTTTAGGATCCCAAATGGAAAGCTCCACTTTGAACTCTGAAAAGCCGAATACCTTCAGCACTTCTTCAGCAAAATCAATACAGGCGGCAACCTCATCTTCAATCTGCTCCGGAGTGCAGAAAATATGGGCGTCGTCCTGGGTAAACCCGCGCACCCGCAGCAAACCATGCATAGTGCCACTGCGCTCGTAGCGATACACGTTGCCGAGCTCCGCCAAACGTACGGGTAGATCACGATAGCTTTTGGGCGTGTTCTTGTAGATCAGGATATGACCCGGGCAGTTCATGGGCTTCAACTGATAGTCGGCGTCATCCAGTTCAATCGGCGTGTACATATTCTGCGCGTAGAAGCCCGCATGTCCACTAACTTTCCACAGTTCGTGGCGCATCACGTGCGGAGTAAACACTATATCGTAACCGCGACGGATACATTCTTCCCGCATCCAGTCTTCCATCAGCTTACGGATGATGCCGCCTTTGGGATGCCAGAAGACAAGGCCGGGACCGGCAATGTCCTGAATGGAGAACAGGTCGAGTTGCTTGCCCAGCACGCGATGGTCGCGGCGCTGCGCCTCCTCCAGCCGCGCAAAGTGCTCCTCCATTTCCTTTTTGGAGAAGAAGGCGGTGCCATAGATACGCTGGAGCTGGGGATTTTTCTCATCCCCCAGCCAGTATGCGCCGGCAATGCTCATCACCTTGAAGGCCTTGACGCGGCTGGTGGAAGGCACATGAGGCCCACGGCAAAAGTCGACAAACGCGCCATTGCGATAGAGCGAGATTTTCTCACCGGGCTTGGTGAAGCGCTCTATGAAGTGCATCTTCATAAAGTCGTTCTCCGCTTTGAAGCGAAGCAAACCTTCGTCGCGAGGCTCCCACTCACGAACAAATTTCTCATCGCGGGCGACAATCACAGCCATGCGATCTTCAATGGCTTTCAGATCCTCCGGCGTGAAC
>DASXFN010000044.1:0-7242 GCA_036489565.1 Terriglobales bacterium | reverse complement strand
GGCGCGCAGATGGCGCGGCATCATGATGTTGTGCAGGTTTCGGTGAATCACCGGCTCAATATCCTTGGGTTCTTTGACATGTCCGAGATCGGCGGTTCGGCCTACGAAGATTCCGTCAACGTTGGCATGACCGATCTTGTTGCGGCGCTGCGCTGGGTGCATGAGAATATCGCGAACTTCGGCGGCGACCCCGATCGCGTGATGATTTATGGCCAGTCAGGTGGCGGATCGAAGGTGACGACGCTCATGGGCATGCCTTCAGCGGTGGGACTCTTTCATCGTGCTTCGGCACAGTCGGGCGGCGGTGGCAACATCCCTTCCAAGGAGCAGCAAAAGGAAGTAGCCCGCCAGGTCATGAAGGAACTGGGACTTCAGTCGAATGATATTGCTTCGCTGCAGAAGATGGAATGGTCAAAGCTTTCCGCCGCGGGTAACGCAGCGGTCGCCAAGATCAATCCCGGAGGGCGCCCAATGATGGGCCCCGGAGCTCCCGGCACGCCGCGCGTGGGATGGTCACCGTGCGTTGACGACAAGAACATCAACCTACGATCTTTCTTCGATGCCGCTCCGGATATCTCGAAGAATGTGCCAATGATGATCGGTTCGGTCAGCGAAGAAGGCAACCACATGTCCTCCCGCCCGACCGAAGAAGAATGGCATGCCAGTCTGGCCAAAGCATATGGCGATGACAAGGCGACCGCGATTATCGCGGCGTTGAAGAAAGCGTATCCGCAGAAGAAGATTCAAACGCTCTCATACATGTGCAGCGGTAGCTTTGGCCTGAATGGCCTATTCATGAGAAACAATGCGGTGAAAATGGCGAAATTGAAATATGAGTTGAAGGCAGCGCCTGCTTACACCTATTACTTCACCTGGCAGACGCCCATTCTTGATGGGCTCCCTGGAGCATGGCATACGGCCGAGCTTCAATTCTGCTTCGATAACACCAAGCGCTGCGAACAGGGTACAGGCAATACCCCCGAGGCGCAGGCACTGGCCAAGAAGATGGCAACCGCCTGGGCAAACTTTGCTAGGACGGGAAATCCCAGCCAACCGGGTTTAACCTGGACGCCAACTGATCCCAACACGAATAAAGCGATGGTCTGGGACAACAAATGCCGAATGGAAAATGATCCTGAAGGCGAAGCGCGCAAGATCGTCTTGGGCTGAGGCGAAATTCGCGAAGGAAGAAATCTTGAAGGGAATTCGTTGGCTTCCCTACTAATTCATTTTGCGCAAATTGTCCCACCAATTCTGGATTTTGACCCGAGCGAGTCGAATTTTCGCAACCGTCCGCGTTAAAAGGTGGAACCAAATGTCGTCCTGGCATTGATGAGTGACACGCAAACGGGATGGTTTTTTCAACTCGTGCATCAGGGCGTTTGAACAAAATCTACCCACGAGAGGAGAAATGCAAGGGTGCGATATTTCGCTGCCCAGAGCCACTAAAGTTTGCGGGGCGCTCCTGATTTTTTCTATTACTGTGGGGTTACCTTGCGACCGACAAGCTGATCGCCCCGAAGTTTTCATCGAAAAGCCCCCTCTGTCGGGCGATGGGCGCAGAGCCAACCGGCGATATGATTCCCGAGCGTTTCACATGAGATGATGGCATTCAGCAAAGTCTAGTAAGAAGCAAGGGTGGCTATGAAACAGAAATGGCGCGTGTTCTCATCTCTGTTCATTCTGATCTGTTCAATCGCATCGCCGGCTCGGCAGGGTTCCACTCATGTACAGAGGGAGATGGATGCTGGAGCGGCATGGTCGGAGTTGGAACAAGCGATGGTAAAGATGCACACCGGGATGGCATCCATCAAGCCATCCGGCGACAACGACGCTGATTTTATCGGGTTGATGCTTCCGCACCATCAGGCAGCACTGGACATGGCAAAGGTAGAATTAGTGTATGGCAAAGATCCCCAAATACGCAGACTGGCGCAGGAGATCGTTACGGACCAGCAATCGGAGATTGAGCTGATGGAGCTTTGGCTGAAGCGGCACGAGGCTAATTCGCAGAAGTAATAAGGCGGTTTTACGCTCGACAGTGGAGATAAACGTGAAAATCATTCGTTGGTTGTCGATTTTGTGTTTCGCATCGTTTGGATTTGCCCAACAAGTACCTTGGGGACGAGCCGACATCCCAGTTTCCGCACATGATCGAGTTTATGCGGCGGACCAAACTTCGAACACCGTTTCTGTTATCGACCCATCCAGCAATACGCTTCTGGGTGTAATCAAACTTGGCGATCCGATACCTGGCGCTTTGAGTCCTCTATATAGAGGCGAGTTGCTGGTGCACGGACTCGGATACTCGCCTGATTCGAAGACGCTCGCGGTCGTCTCAATCGGCTCGAACTCAGTCACACTGATTGACACCGAGACCAATGCAGTCAAAGGAAAGGTTTATATTGGACGTTCGCCTCACGAAGCCTTTTTCACGCCCGACGGTCGCGAACTTTGGGTTACGGTGCGCGGCGAAAACTACGTCTCGGTAATCGACCCTGTACAGATGAAAGAAATCCGCCGCATCGAGCTGGCTGACGGCCCAGGCATGACCATGTTCGGCCCGGATGGTAAATATGCGTTCGTCTGTTCGAGCTTTACTCCAGAGCTTGCTGTAATCGATGTGGCGTCGCATCAGGTAATCAAGCGGCTTCCGCAGGTAAGCCCATTTTGCCCAAACATTTCCGTGAGTCCGGAAAACGACGAAGTATGGATCACGCTCAAAGATGTGGGGAAGGTACAGGTATTCAGCGCCCAGCCGCCGTTTGACCAAAAGGCTGTGTTGGAGACAGGGCCGATCACGAACCATGTGAACTTCGTGAATAACCGAAACGGCAAATTCGCCTATGTCACTATTGGCGGCGCAAACGAAGTGAAAGCGTTTCGGCGTGGCGCGAATCCTGTACTGGTCGCAACTATACCGGTCGGAAATCTCCCGCACGGTATCTGGCCGTCGGGCGACGGTTCCAAAGTGTACGTCGCGCTGGAAAACGGTGAACATGCCACGGTGATTGACACGCTTACCAACAAGATCATTGCCGAAATCCCAATTGGGCAGACGAGCCAAGCGCTGGTGTATGTTCCGGGCGCCGTTTCAAAAGGCGCAGGCACCGGCAATCTTGTGCCTCTGGGGCAGGCCGGCAACACAGCTCACCTGCACTTGGAAGCAGGTGGAATGGCACTACCCAATGCGCAAGCATCGGTGGCAGTGAACTCGCTTGGCCTTCTGGATCTCGTACAGATCGCGGCGGAAGGACTTGCTCCAAAATCGCAATATCAGGTTTACCTCGCGGAGTCTAACCATGCACCGCAGGGAAAACTGGAAGCGTTGGCCGTCTTGAAAACCAATCCCGATGGAGCTGGAACTGTCCAGGCTATCGGTCACCTGAAAGTACTGGCCCATAGCGACACTGGTGGCTCCGTTGGTCAGTCTCAGAGATATCTCGTCATAACCGATATGAGCGATGCATCGCAGGTTGTACTGCGACAAAGCAGGTAGGGCGGGGCGCTATTCGGGAAATCGAACCCGCCTAACCCAATTGGTCATGAAGTAAAACAGTGATTGTGGGAAACCTGTTTATTTTGTTGGCGTCCCCGACGGGATTTGAACCCGTGTTACCGCCGTGAAAGGGCGATGTCCTAGGCCAGGCTAGACGACGGGGACGGAGGAGATTAACAAGAAGAACGGCGTAATCGAAGTACGATGTTAACAGTGGGTCTGGTTGCTGTCAAAATGTCTGCTCCTGTACTTTTGCTCGCTTGAACGTTACTTGCCGGTACTTGTTCTGGCAATTCCATTCCCGCATAATTCACGAAGTTGCTAAAACATATGCCGGATTTTGTCGTCTCAGCGGCCGCTTTGCAGGAGCATTTGGCCTATACGGTTTGGGCGAGCACTCGTTTGCTCGCCGCCGCCGGGGAGCTTTCTGACCGGGAACTTGTGTACGACTTCAAGACGGCGGACCACAGTGTCGTCGGGACTCTGGCGCACATTTTTGCCGCGGACCGTGTTTGGCTGGGGCGCATTAAGCAGCGGCCGCCGCACGTTTTCATTTCAGAAAAGGACAAGAATCTCGCGGTCTTGCAAGAGCAATGGCCGGGGCTCCATGCGGCCTGGATGCAGTGGGCGGCGGATTTGACCGACCAGTCCGCGCACAGCGTTCTTGCTTATCAAGACCTAAAAGGCAATCCTTGGACACAACCTACATGGCAAGTGGTGCTTCACGTGGTAAACCATGCTACGCACCATCGCGGACAGGTTTCGGGGTTTCTGCGGGCCCTTGGCCACACGCCGCCAAGTCTGGATCTCATCGCCTATTATCGCGAAAAGCTTCGCTGATCCGGACTTTCGGCGGCCCTTAACGCCGGATGCTTCCGTTCTGGTTACCATCGGTACTTTCCCGGCATTTGCCACTGCGCTAAAGTCAGCCCATGTCCACCACAAAAAAGAAGACTCTTTGCGCGCAGTGTGAAATGGGCGAGGACAAGTGTGAATGCGAAAAATTTTGCTGCTTTTGCCAGGGGCAGATTGATACACGCCTTTGCACCGACGGCCTCTACTATTGCCAGGCTTGCCGCGAAGCTTGTGACTATGAGGTTTCCGGTTAAGCTTCGTTTAGGTGCTGGTTCGGCGACGTAGACGTCAATTGCGAGCGAAAACCTTCAAGACGGGAAAATTTTAAGAGGAAGTAAAAAGGCGGGTCTTTCTCTTTCGCTTGAGGGGGGCGTTAGGATTTCTGAAAGACCCGCTAGCCGTGACACGTTTCTACACGCAATTTGGCATAAGCGCTTAGAGAACTTTGTTTTGTTCGGATTTCAGAACAAACCCTCTTTGGCCCACTTTCCGCCCCCCGCTGCCAACCCCAAACCAGAATGCAATCTTTTGCATCGAAGTTGCGATGATGCCCATTTCGTTGCAGATTGTCTGGCTTTTTGTGCTGGCAATCCCGGTTGCCTGTGTGGCCTGGACTGTGACCCACGAAGAGATTTTTCGCGAACCGCGCGAATACTGCCGGCGCAGGTCCGAGCAGTGCCGTTCCTTGCCGTCCCGTAAATTCTTTTACGTTTTTACCTGCGAGTATTGTCTCAGCCACTACGTAGTCCTCGGGTTCCTGCTGATCACGCGCTACAAACTGCTCTATCCGGATTGGCGCGGCTATTTGCTTTCTTTGTTTGCCCTGGTCTGGGTTGCGAACATTTATATGAATATCTACAACCGCCTGAGGCTGGACATTAAACACGAACGTATTGCCATTGAAGCTGAAGAAGAGGAAGTAGAAAATCAAAAGGCCGCCTGACGGGAACCGGCAGACGGCCTTCTAAAGAATCTGATTGTGGAATCCAACACGGTTTGCAGCGAAAACTATTGCCGACTCATGGCCTGGCTGTTCTTCTGAAGCTGATCGAGTTCCGACAAAACTTCCGGGCTGTGTTTATTGGGATCCACCGTCATATAAGAACGGTCAATCTTGCCTTGCGGATCAATAATAAAGGTATGCCGCGCCGCGATTTGGGTCACGCCAAAATTCATAAGTGATCCATACTCTCCGGCGACCTTATGCGTCGAATCGGAAAGGAGTTTGAAATTCAGCCCTTCCTTCGCGCAGAACTGCTTGTGGGAGTCCACGCTGTCCACGCTTACACCCAACACCACTGCATTCCTTTTCGCATACTCGGCCTGATCGCGCTGGAAGTTGTGCGCTTCAATGGTGCAGCCAGTGGTCATGTCTTTCGGATAGAAATACAGCACCACCCACTTTCCGCGAAAATCTTTCAGGCTGACGCTTGGACTGTCCTGCGAGGGCAGTGAAAAATCAGGGGCCATGGTTCCCACTTCGGGTGCCGGTCCTGCCTGTGCCATGTGCCACGCGAATCCGGTAATGACAACTAAAACGACTGCAATAATCCACAACCGCATGTTTCCTCCTTAAAGAACCCGCTAAAACATTTTAGAGTGTTGACGCAAGAAAAAGTGTCAAGAATTCGTCTCGGGAGTTCTCTTTAATACATTCTAGCCTTCCCAGCCGCATACAGCTATTTCTGTAGATTCTTACAATGCCCGACTGAATGCCTTTCATGAATCCCCTCAAAAATCCTGGCAAATACGGTATGGAACTCTAACCGTCACGGCATCCACTTGCTTTCAGCACGCCATCTACGTGTGAGGAACGCAACATGGTTCCGTGACGGCCCCGAAAAACTCTACAAGGCCCACACGAGCAGGGCAATCAATGGAGGCACTTTGAAAACACTCGCAACCCTCTTTACCGCACTTCTGTTATCGCTTTTCGCTGCCACTGTTCCGGCTGTCGCGCAGCAGGATGCGCATCAGGACGACGCCAAACCGGCCGAACATCAGGAAGCTAGGCCCAAAGAAGCGAACCCCAAGACAGCCAAACCCGCTGAACACGCGCAAGATCAGGATCGACACGCGCAAGACCAGCAAATGAAAGGTCAGCAGAAGGCCCAGGAAAAACAAGCCAAGGACCAGGAAAAGCAGCAGCAGGATACTGCCAAACAGCAGCAGAATGCCGCCAAGCATCAGCAGGACGAGGCCAAACACCAGCAGGATCAAGCCCGGCAGGATCAGGCCCATCACGAACAGGACAAGCAGGCGCAGGAAAATCAAAAGCGCCAGCAGGACCAGGCCAAGCAGGCCCAGAAAGAGCAACAGAAACAGCAGAAGGACCAGGATAAGGCCCGTCAGCAACAAGCCCGCCAGCAACAAGATCAGCAGCAGCAAGCCCGGCAGGATCAAGACCGAAGATCACACGACAACCATGACCATTATCAACAGGCGTCCCACCACGAACGAATTCCAGATGATAAATTTCGCTCTCATTTCGGTCGCGAGCACCATTTCCATGTGGGTCATCCGGTGATCGTGGACAACCAGCCACGCTTCCAGTACAGCGGCTATTGGTTTGCATTCGCGCAGCCCTGGCCGGTGGACTGGTCTTACGATGACGATTGCTACATTGACTACGTGGATGACGGTTACTATCTCTTCGATCCCGTTCATCCGGGCATTCGCATCGCGGTAAACGTGATTTTTTAACGGCCAAAATTCACCGCATTGCCTTTCCCCAAGGCGTGGCTCCGGCTGGCAAACAATCCACCCGGAGCCACGCTTTTTTTCAATAGTTGAGGCAAAAAAGGCCGGGAGGAATTGCCCCCGGCCTTTGTCGATAAAGCTAACTGCTCACTCGTTATTTCCGCGTTGTTCCGTTGACACGGGAACGA
>DASXFN010000041.1:0-3736 GCA_036489565.1 Terriglobales bacterium | reverse complement strand
ATTTTTCGCCTTCTCGCGCGATTGGGCTGGGCTGTTCGAATGATAGTTGACGTTCAAATGAAAGCGAAATCAGCGAGTCTCAGACACGCTATTCCAACCAGCCCAGCGCCCGTTTCCACCGCAAATGTGAAAAACTTAAGGTAGATATGATTTCTGTCAGTAATGTAAGCATGCGCTATGGTTCGAAGATTCTGTTCGAAGATGTATCCACCACATTTACCGCGGGTCGCCGCTACGGCCTGACTGGCCCCAACGGAGCCGGCAAAACCACGTTTATGAAAGTCCTGAGCGGAGATCTCGATCCGCAGAAGGGCGTCGTGGTGCGCCCGAAGAAGCTTGGAGTGCTGCGCCAGGATCAGTATGCGTTCGATGCCTATCGAGTGATTGACACCGTCATCATGGGCAACAAAGGCCTGTGGGCCGCGCTGGAAGAACGCGATCGGATTTACGAAAAGCCTGAGTTGGACGATGACGACGGAATGCGTCTGGGCGAATTGGAAGGCATCATCGGCGAGGAAGATGGGTATACCGCCGAAAGCGATGCCGCCATTCTTTTGCAGGGCCTCGATATTTCAAATGACGTGCATGAGCGCAAGATGGGCGAGTTGCAGGGCGGTCAGAAGGTACGCGTGTTGCTGGCGCAGGCACTATTCGGCAATCCGCAAGCACTGTTGCTGGATGAGCCGACCAACTATCTTGATCTGGACTCCATCCACTGGCTGGAAGAATTTCTTACGCACCGCGAAGGCACGCTGATCACGATTTCGCACGATCGTTATTTCCTCAACAATGTTTGCACCCACATTGCCGACATCGATTATCAGACCATCATCACCTACACCGGCGGCTACGACGATATGGTGCTGGCCAAGACGCAGGTGCGGACGCGCCTGGAAGCGCAGAATGAAGAGCGCGAAAAGAAGATTTCTCAGCTGAATGAATTTATCGCGCGATTTTCTGCCGGCACTCGTTCCAGCCAGGTGACCTCTCGCAAAAAGGAAGTGGAGCGTCTGCAAACCAGCGAGCTGGCACGGTCGAATATCGCCCGCCCCTATATTCGCTTCGATCAGATCCGCCCGTCAGGCAAACATATTCTGGAAGCGGAAGGCGTTCGCAAAGCCTACGGGGACCACGTTGTCATTGATGGATTCGGCGCTTCAGTGACGCGCGGAGAAAAAATCTGCCTGATTGGCCGCAACGGCCAGGGAAAAACGACCTTGGTTAAGGCGCTGCTGGCCCATGCTCCCAAGATGGATCATATGCCGGGAGAAAATCCCAGCAACGATATCGACGGCGGCAAGGTGAAGTGGGGGCATGAGGCGCAGATTGGCTACTTCGCGCAGGATCACACCTCGACCATTGAAAAAGGAACGACGGCGGCGGATTGGCTGCATCAGTTCGACCCGAAGGCGACCAAGGAAGATATTCGCGGCGTGCTGGGACAGATGCTGTTCAGCGGAGAAGAGGGCCTGAAGCCGACCGAGGCGCTGTCGGGAGGAGAAGCTGCCCGGTTGTTGTTCTGTCGCCTGATGATGCAGAAACCGAATTTTCTTATCTTCGATGAACCGACGAACCATCTTGATTTGGAAGCCATTAACGCGTTGAACCAGGCGCTGCAGAAGTATGAGGGAACGGTGCTGCTGGTGACCCACGATCAGGAACTGATTGACGAGGTGGCGACGCGTATCTGGAACTTTGAGGATCACAAGATTCAGGACTTCAAAGGGCCGTATGCGGAGTTTCTGCAGACCCGCGAAGCTGTTTCACGTTAGGTGCAAGCTGGCAGGGCAGCGAAAGCCATACGTCCCGGTTGAAGCCTGCGCGCGACAAGGTCGAATTTGCGGTGTTTTGATGGCGGCGCATCGTGTTGCATCATCCTGAAGGTTTTCGCATCTAAAGGATTGCTCGATCTGGTCGCACGCGTGGCCCAACTATGTCGAAACTGATTGCAACACTGGAACCTGCCGTCCAAGTTTTCAGTCCAGCAGAAATGCTTGACAATAAATTTCTCAATACAGTGTCAACAAGTGTGGTGGGAGGCGCCAAAGCGCCGCGCATGATTCGCCGCTTGCTATTTGAGCGGCGGCGTGGAGACCCGAAGAAGCGGATCGGACCCTTTCGCACAGATACCTCTGTGTATGCCGCGCTCCCCGCGCATGGACTTCGTGTCACCTGGATGGGTCACTCTACTCTCCTGATTGAGATCGACGGAATGACGATTCTGACCGATCCTGTTTGGAGCGAACGTGCGTCGTTCGTCTCGTTCGCCGGGCCAAAGCGGTTCTATCCACCCACACTGGCGTTGAAAGACCTGCCTCGGCTCGATGCGGTATTGCTCTCGCACGATCACTACGATCACCTGGATCGCGCCACCATCCAGCAACTTGCCGTTTTATTGAAAAATGAACGGACGCGCTTCATCGCCTCCCTTGGCCTGCGAAAAGATCTGGAATCCTGGGGAGTCGCGCCGCAGAAAATCACAGAATTGAACTGGGGCCAATCAACGAACCTCGGTTCTGATTGCAGCATTACGGCCACGCCGGCGCGTCATTTTTCCGGGCGTGGATTGTGGGGAAGGAACGAGACCCTGTGGTCTTCGTTTGTCATTCGTAGCCCGAGGCACAATATTTTTTTCGGAGGAGATTCGGGAATGTTTCCGGGTTTTCGCGCTATCGGCGACACTTACGGTCCCTTTGATGTGACCATGCTGGAGATTGGCGCCTACGACGCTGACTGGCCGGACATTCACATGGGTCCTATCCATGCAGCGCAAGCGCATCTGGATCTGCGAGGGAAATTGTTGTTGCCCATCCACTGGGGTTTGTTCAATTTGGCGTTTCATCCCTGGCAGGAACCGATTGAACGTTTGATGACCGCTGCCGCAGAGAAAAATATTTCGCTCTTTCTTCCTTCTCCCGGCACTGCGCATGATGTCACGGGAGAAAATCTGAGAACTTTTTGGTGGGAACTCTAAGAGCGCAAACGCATTTCGATTTTCGCTCTGTTTTATTCACGACATAGCGGCAACGATTGTCATGTTTCTGTCCTCCTACTTAAGAGAGGTACAAACCATGGACAATCTTTCGGGAAAGAAAATCGCGATTCTCTCCACGGACGGGTTCGAACAGGTGGAACTTACGGAGCCTAAGAAAGCGTTAGAACAAGCGGGCGCCAAAACTGAAGTGATCTCTCCCCATAGTGGCGAAATCAAGGGATGGAAGTCGACCGAATGGGGCGACAAAGTGAAAGTGGACCGCGAACTGAAAGCGGCCAAAGCAGATGACTACGATGCGCTGTTGATTCCGGGTGGCGTGATGAATCCGGACAAGTTGCGCATGGATCCAACCGCCGTAAATTTCGTGAAGAAATTCTTTGATTCCGGCAAGCCGGTCGCCGCCATTTGTCACGGACCGCAAATGTTGATTGAAGCGGGCGTTGTGAAAGGACGCAAGCTGACATCGTGGCCATCTCTCAAGACTGACCTGAAAAATGCAGGTGCAGAATGGACCGATCAACAAGTAATCGTCGACAAAAATTTAACCACCAGCCGCAAGCCGGATGATCTCCCGGCATTCAATCGAGCGATTATCGAACAGTTTTCTGGAGTTGAGATGATGGCCGGCCGACACGCCTAGCCGCCAAATCCAAAGACGTTTTTGTAGGGATACAGGGAGTGCAGTGTTTGCTTTGCACTCCCTGCTTTTTTATTCCGGAAGCGGCTTCAACGGAATGGTAC
>DASXFN010000035.1:0-54788 GCA_036489565.1 Terriglobales bacterium | reverse complement strand
CAAAACCGGTTGGATAGCGTGCAGTTGAGCCGCACCGTCTTCAGCCATGGCGCAGTCCCTTCCTCTGCGACCGATTCCATTTTGCGGCAAATTCAGGATGTGCATTCTGACGTGGTTTTAATTGATATTGACCCGAACCATCCGCAACGGGCGATCTCCGCGATTGAGTTAATTCATGCCACAACTTCTGATGCCGTGATTTTCGCCTCCGGCGAAATGACGAACCCGGCGACCATCGTTTCCGTCATGCGCGCCGGCGCTCGCGAGTATCTGGACCGGAACGCCACCACGGAAGCTATCGCAGAAGCGTTTGCCCGCTACACAACTGCCCGCAATAAAGCTCGCGCTGGCTCAGGCCGCGCACGGGTATTTACCTTCACAAACGCGAAAGGCGGCGCGGGCGCAACCACGGTGGCCGTGAACACAGCCATTTCATTACAGGAGTTGCACGGCAACGTCCTGCTGGTCGATTTTGCTCCTTTGGGCCATGCGGCGCTTCATTTGAATGCGCGCCCCACTTTTGGACTTCCTGATGCCCTCCAGAATCTTCATCGCATGGATGCTTCATTGCTCGATGGCTTAATGACCGAATGCAAAGGCGGACTGCGTTTGCTTGCAGGCTCACAGCAGCCGTTGGCCGCGGTCCCCGCCGCTGCGGAACTCGCCCGGCTCTTCGATCTACTGGTTATTCACTTCCGCTATGTCGTGGTGGATTGCTCCAACCGCGTGGACCAGACGGCGCGCATGTTATGCGATCTTTCCAGTGCCATGCTGATCGTGGCGCAAACGGATGTGGTTTCTTTGTGGAGCGCCGGACGTATGCACACATTTTTGGAAGAAGGCGGACAAGAAAAGGTCCGCTTGGTCCTGAATCGCTACAAAAAAATCCCCGGCTTTAGCGATGAGGACGTCGAAAGATCCACCGATACGAAGCTTCTGTGGAAGATTCCCAACAATTTCCAGGCAATCGCTCCCGCCATTGATAAGGGTGTTCCAGTGGCATTGCATGATAATCAGGAAATTGGCCGCTCTTATCGCGGCCTGGCCGCGGCTTTGGCTGGAGCAGCCTCGAACGCCGAAGGCGGATTGGCCCTCACTCCGCAAACCACCAAAGGCGCCGGACGCCTGTTGTCACCGCTGCGCGCCGAGCGCTAATTCTACTTTCCTGTATTTGCTTTGCTTTCCAGCGCGGCATATATCGCGGGATTCGAACACACTTCGTAGTAGGACCGTTCTGTCCAATGATCCAAGGAAAAGTCGCGCGGATCAATTTGCGGCATGCGGCTTTCGCGCACAATGATCTGATGAAAAATCCCATTTCCCAGCGGCACCAGCCCATACAGCAAAGTAAAATCCTCGCTTCCCCACAAACGGGGAAGCTTCAGCTTGCAGGGCTCCAAAGAAATTTCCTGTTGCAGCCGCCGGAAAGCGGCTTCACTCATGCGAATGCCGTTCAGATTGTACTTCATGATGAAATCGTCAGGGCTCTCCGCCGCGTCGCCATCGCTGATGGTTTGAAAAGAGTAAACATTGAATGGACTCGACAAAGCCTCAACCGGCTTGCGCATGCGTTTATTGCAGGACGACAAGCGGTCACTTTCATTCAACGCATCCGAAATCATGATCCGCTGCTCACCATCCAACAAATACATAGGAGCAGAATTCTGATACGAAATGCCGATTCCCAACTCCAGTGAAGGCAGGCCCGCTCGTTGCAATAACTCGTTATACCCCCGCACAATCGCGATAATTTCTCTCGCCAGCACGCAAGTGCGGCCCACCGACAAACTTGATTCGCCTTCATTCTCCAGCAAAGTAAGAATGATGGCGTCGCCTTCCAGAAAAACTTTGCTCGCGCCGTACTTCGCCAGCAGCTTGTTGACCGGCTCGTAAAAATTCAGACTGAAGTAAGAGGCTGGATTCAGCCCGCGCTCCAACAATGAGCGCGTGAGTTTCGTGGAATCGCGGACGTCGGCCTTTAAAATCACGTGTCCGGAAACCGCGGCTTCCGCGGGCTTCTGTTCCTCTTCCAACAGGAACGCATACAGAGTTCCATTCATGGAAGAAAGCTCGCGCATCTTTTCCGTGGCAATCAGGTTGACGCTGTCCAGCGCTTCATTTACCACTTCCAGGCGCCGCAAGTCGCGGTGATAACGAAGGAAATCATAGAAAAAACGCGCCGCGATCTTGGCCCGCGCCGCTCCTGAACAATTCGCGGCGCGCGACACAGCATTGCGTAGACTCTCCATCGAAAGCCTGCCGTGCTCCTGAATCAGCTTCTCCACGCGGTCGCGCTCTTCCCGCGAAATAATCGCGTTCTTCAATTGCTGAATGTGAATGCGCGGCGAATACTCAGCCAACAGCGGCACTACTTCGTAGGAAGCGATCACGTGCTCGAGCACGTTTTCACGGTCCAGCATCTCGACCCACGCCTCAAGCCGCGCCCATTGGCTGCGCCCTTCATGCGTCAACTCATCGGGAGTTCCCTGTCCTACCAACTGATACGCATTTTCCGGAACGCTGAGCCAGCCATTAACAGTATTTTCGTCGTCTTCCCGCAAATTTAAGGAACGAAGAAACTGCGCTGCGAGACGCTGTACGTTTCCATAACGGTTGGGATCGTGGTCGAAGTTACCCAGCATGATGTAATGCTCGGCGTTAAAGTACGGGTCGCGCCCGTCTTCGGTGAATACAAGCAGGTTGAGAAACAACTTGTATTCCACATCCGAACGCGTGCCGAACAGCGATTGCCGCATTCGCGTCAGGCTTTCCTTTTCTATTTCGCGCAAGGTGTGGAACAGCTCCAGCCCTGCTTTGCGAAGAATGATCCGCTTCGCCACCTGAAAGGCTGCCACCGCCTCGCGATACTCGTGCCCTTTGCTTTGTCGGACGCCTTCATAATTCTTAAGCGTCATACGGCAACGTTCTAATATCTGCCCAAACTGCGCGTTCAGTTCCACGCGTAGAAACTTCAACACTGCCAACCGGCCAAGTACGTCAATCGTAAGATTTTTGGAACTCTTTGCGCGATTAAGAATGGCGATAAGCAGCGAGGCCAAAAGAGGCTTCAGATCGGAAGGTTCCGTCTTCGGCTTGGCACGGCTCTTCGCTGGCCCACTTCCTACAAACTGCTGTCCCGAAGGAAGATCAGATACCTCTGCCGCCAGCAGGCCACCCACATTTCCGTGCAATATCACCAGCCGGGCAAGCTGCTGCCTCATCTGTTCTACGAATCGCGGGCTCAGGTGAACATCGTGGCGTAAGTTGTCCACGCCCAACTGCAACCCCTCCAGGATCAAATAAGGGTTGTAGGTGCTCAATTTAGGAGGTAGCGGCTCCTCCGTCGAGCCTCCGAGCTTGAAAATGGGGATGCGTGGCATGTTGAATGGGAGCCGTCTGCAAACAGTTGACTATGCTCCATTTCGAGCCTAGCATCCGTTCGCTCGCGCCCCAAAGTTACCCAAGTTATGTCTGAAGGACGCAGGGAAAATCCTACGTTTTAAAAGAACGGGCAGCCCGGAATTTCAGGCTGCCCCAGGTCTCAAACCTCTAAAAACTCAGGTTTGCTTTCACTTGGATCATTCGCGGCGAAGCATCTCCATTCAGGAACGAGCCCAGAATACTCGTGGGGACACTTACCGTCCGGGTAATTAGGCCGAATTGCGAGGGACTTCCTATATCGCCCAGCGGCTGATCGAAGTTGGGGTGGTTGAACAGATTGAAGAATTGCAGCCCTACTCCAAACTGTCCATTTTCGCCCACCGGCACTTTGAAGTTCTTCATAACGCTCAAATCCGTATCGAAGAAATCAGGGCCATACAACTGGTTTCTGCGCTGGTCGCCGAATCCAGCGGTCGCTGGACTGAACTGCGCCGTCGTAAAGCAAGGGGTGCTCACGGCACTGCCGCTGCATGAAAGCGGTTGCCCGCCGGGATAATTCCCGAGGATGCTCGTGCCTCCCGGCGCCGTCTCACCGTAGTTAAATCCACCCAGCACGCCTTCCGTGGCCGAGTCGTAGGCGCTGAAAGGCAGGCCGGTGCGGAAGAATACAGTGCCCGCCACCGTCCAATTGGTAACGGCGCCAATCCAACCATGAAGTTTCGGCGTATTCCAGACATAATTCATGCTGAAATATTGCCGAACGTCGTAGTCGGAGTTGCCATAATTCTGCCGCAGGTTGAATGGATTTTGCGGGTTCACCATACTGATGTTGGTGATGGGAAACGCTCCAAAGGGCAGGAAGCCGCCATTGGAGATCTCATCCAGCGCATGGCTCCAGGTGTAGTTCGCCTGAATTTGTATCTCCGAGAACCGGGTAGTTAACGAAGCGGTCATTCCGTTGTAGTTGGAGATGGCGTCACTCTGCACCTCTGTCACCACTCCAAAGCGCGGATCCATCGGGCTCAACGGCAATCCGGCAAATGGAGTTGTAATGCCCAACTGCGAAGCGCATGTCGGTGAATTACTTGAGAAAGAGAATGGAAGCGGAGCCACGTTGCAATAAGCATTCAGCCCGGCATTTTGCACCGGCTCATGAATGCCGTGATTGCCCACATAACCTAAAGAAGCGGTCGTGCGGCGTCCCAATCCCTGCTGAACTTGCAGGTTCCATTCCTGGTACTCGGGCGCGCTGGTACTGCTTGCCACGTTAAACAGGTTTGGAGGCAGAAAGCCCGGGACTGTGGCGCTGATACTGCTTAAAGTTCCGCCAGAAGCAAACGCATTATTAAACGCAACGTTGGCTGCCGATGCGAGCGCAGCCTGGTTCCCTGCCACGGCTGGCGAAAGAGGCGCCAGGCCTGCCGAGAACTGGTTGTTGAGTGGTGGGTTCCTCAAGAAATTGTCCGCCACGGTGCCCGGGAAGATATCGGCGAAAATTCCCACTCCCCCTCGGATCACGGTATCGGTTCCAGCGCCTCGCGGCGTCCAGGCAAATCCCAGACGCGGCTCCCAAATAATGTTGGTCGTGTCGATCAGCGCCTGCCGCAATCCGGTCTGGATGGCCTGATTGTAGGGCTGGTTCGGATCGTGGGAGATGGAATCGAAAGAACTATTAAATCGCGCAAAGCAATCGGTCACGCAAATCGGATTTGAGTTGTGCTCCGCCCGCAATCCCAGCGTGATTTTCAGGTTTGGTCTCGCCGCGAATTCATCCTGCGCGTAAAAACCGAGCCCGTAAAGTGCGATCGGTTCCGTCGCCCTGGTGGGGAAGTTTTGTACATATGTACTTCCCATCCCCCCGAAGAAATTGGCCAGCGTTTCTCCGCCGCTCAATCCAATGGACCCTTCCTGCGGGTCATAGTCGGTAATGTCGTTGCGCCGGAAGTTGACTCCGAATTTCAGACTGTGTTTGCCCAGAACATGGGAGTAATCGTCGCTGATTTGATATTGGGTTGCATTGCGGCCTTGCGGGAAAACGCTGTTTTCTCCTCCCAGCAAAGCAAACGCGCCGCCGGAAAATCCCAGGTTGTACGGAAATGCGGCCAAAGACACGCTAAGATTTTGAGGAGCAAAAATCGCGCTGTACCAGGCTCCGGAGAGAATTAATTGATTTACCGCATTGGCACTGAAGGTATGCGTCTCATTCAATTGCCCTTCGTATTGCGGCTGAACACTCTGGGCGTTGAAGACTGAGTTAATGGGATCGGTGTAGGTGGCCTGCGCGCCGTGGTCCGTGCGGAAGTGGATAAATGCGCGGTCATTGGCGCCGATATTCTGATCCACACGCGCCGTCAGCAGCCATTCACTGGTTGCGTTCGATGCAGTGGACTGAAATTGCAAGGCGCATGGAGAAGAGCCCAGCAGCGGATTCGCAAAACCTCCGCATCCTCCGCTTGCCAGCGAATTCGTCGCGCGATTCGCTCCCGGAGCACCGTTGTAGAGGGCGAACATCTGCTGATAGAACGGAATTGATGCAGGGCTCGCAGACGCAAGATTTGCAAGCGTGGCGGCCTCAAACTGCGGACTGGGGATATTTACCGGCTGGCTGGTGGGAATGATAAGACGCAATCCCTCCGTGTTTAGAAAGAAGAAGGTGCTGTCTTTTTTGATGGGTCCTCCAATCGAGGCCGCCCATTGATTCGCATTATCAAACGGTCGCGGTGAACCCAAATTGTTGTTGAACCAGTTGTTGGCGTTCATCACGCTGCCGTTCCAGAAGTACTGCGCGTTTCCGTGCCAGGCGTTAGTGCCGGACTTGGTCACGTAATTCACATTCGCGCCACCGAGCTGTCCGTATTGCCCTGAATAGCCATTGCTCACCACCGACACTTCCTGCACGTCATTTTGTCCCAGCAGCAGGTTCGTGGCGCCGGAGTTATTCAGATTGAAAAATGGATCATTCTCATTCATGCCATCCAAAGTGAACAGGTTTGACGTTCCGGGCAAGCCATTGATGGGAGAGTTTCCATATCCCGATTGCGTGTTCATCACCGCTCCGGGCGCCGTCTGCACCAGATAGCTCAAATCGCCACCGGGGTTGGGAACGTTCGCGACCTCATTTTGCGTGAAGGTAGTGGAAAGATTGCCGTTGTCAGTTTGCACGCCGGTGCCTTCCGCGGAAACTTCTACCTTCTCATTACTTGAAGAAACAACCATCTTCAAATCCACCGTAGTCGCTTGTCCAACGCTGACAACTGCTTTGCCTTGCGCGGTTTGAAAACCACTGGCCTCTGCAGATACCACATAGTTTCCCGGTTTGAGCAGTGAAAATCGGAATGTTCCATCGGTATTCGTCTTGGCGGTTTGCGCCTGGCCGGTATCGGCGCTTTTTAAGTTGACTGTGGCCTGGGGTATGACCGCGCCACTAGGATCAGAAACGACTCCGGTAAGATCGCCGGAAATTACCGACTGCGAAGCCGCTGGCATGGCCTGAAGAATGGCAAATGCCAAGGCAAAGGGGAGCAACAACGACCGTAATGATGACATAACTAACTTCCTCACTTTTTATGTTCGTCCTGTTCTCGCTCGACTTGGCGCTGGTAGCGAAATTCAGGATCGGCCCTTCTGACGTACCCTCAAGCGCTGCTCTCCCCAGCAGCCCCGAAAATGTCATAAGTTGGCTTAGAGATTGCCTAGGAAGGAAACGGTATGGCCTTAGAAAATACAAACGACACTCGACAACTGTGGTGCAAGAACTATGCCAAACATTCACTGACGGAAACACTGCAATGATTGATGTTATGAAAGCCCTAAGAACCGCATCAACAAAGCCTCCGCGATCGCGAATACGAGTTCTTGAAATTGGTAGAAACGGCGATAGATACCCTAAGCTAGTACGTACGTTTATTGCTGTACGACTACCTAGAGTCGCCGTGGATCTGCGCGATGGCCTGGAGCAAAGAACTGTTGGTCGTCGGCGCGGGGGCGAAGGTAAGTACCAGCATGAGCAGCCCAAAAATAGCGAGAGTTCGGCGTCCTTTCAGGCCGGGAAACTCCGGCACCGAAGGGTGGCGCATTCCGGTCAGGCCTAATAAGACGGCCCACAAAAGCCACCCCGCCCAGCAGTAAATCGACAGCACCACGAGCACGGCAATCGCCGCCCAGGAAATGATGCGATGAGCGGGCGGCGCCAGTGAATAGATAATGTGTCCGCCGTCCAGTTGCCCGCCCGGCAGTAGATTCAGCGCCGTCGCGAACATTCCAATCCAGGCGGCAATCGCAACGGGATGGAAATAGATACTTTGCAATGCCGCCGCTCCGCCATGCGGAGGAAGAAAGCGCGCGGCCAGGTGAAAGATCAGGGGATATCCAAGTTGTGGGTCAGAAGCAGGCAGCGGCGCTCCAATGCGGGACATAGGCAATGAAATCGCGAGCGCAACAATCGCAACTACGAATCCGGCAATGGGCCCAGCAATGCCAATATCAAAAAGTGCTGTGCGGGAGCGTATCTGGGAACGAATGCGAATGAACGCGCCCAGCGTGCCGAATAAAGTGGGCGCGGGAATGAACAACGGCAAAGTCGCTTCCACTCGGTAATACAGGCAGCCGAGATAGTGCCCCATTTCGTGCGCGAACAGGATCAGCATGAGCGTCGCGGCAAAAGGAATACCCAGTAACAGGCGCGAGGGTTGCGCCAATACCCAACTTACCGGAAAGAAACTAAACGCCTGATCGTTAAACAAAAAGGCTGGCGAGTTGTGAAGAAAGTTGAACTCAATGCGCGCGCCGACGACCAGGGTAGTAAAGATGGTCAATAACAGCATCAAGCCGTACAGCCAATAGTGTTTTCTCCGCGGCCGTACCACCGTCACTTTTATGGGAGAAAGATATTCCGTTGCAGGCGGGGCGGAGGGTATGAGATCAGACATCAGAAATCCTGGGCTTATTATCAACTATGAACGGATAGCAATCGCCTGCCAGCGGAAAATCGGAAGAGTTTTCGTTTCCTGATGGTCTCAACAAGCGGGTCACTACCGGCGATCACGATCAAGTTCGCGGCCAGCCGCTAAACCTAATCAATCGACTGCAATTCCTTGCCGGGCTTAAAGCGCACGGCCTTGCCGGGAGGAATGGAAACTTCCGCGCCAGTCCGAGGATTGCGGCCAATGCCCGTTTTGCGCGGGCGGACGTTAAACACGCCAAACCCCCGCAATTCAATGCGATCGCCCTTGGCCAGGGCCTTCTTCATGCTGTCAAAGACAGTCTCCACGGCGACTTCAGCCTTGCTCTTGGTGAAGCCGGAGCCCATCTTTTCGCAAACTTCGTTGATAATGTCGAGCTTAATCACGGTGGCAAACCCCCAAGCGGAATCAAATCCCACCAAGTGATTGATGCTAAGGAACATAAGGGAGATTGTCAACGGCCCCCATTGTCCCGTAAGATGCTGGCACCTCAGTTTTCACCAGCCAAAATAGCCTAAACTACAAATTTCCCAGGAGAACTATGCTGAAAAGTGACCGCTGGATCCGCAAAAACGCCAAAGAACACGACATGATTAACCCCTTCTCCGAGAAGCAGGTACGGGAAGGCTGCATCTCCTACGGTCTCTCTTCGTATGGATACGACTTGCGGGTAGCCGACGAGTTCAAGATCTTCACCAACGTCAACTCTACGATTGTCGATCCCAAGCACTTTGATGAAAAGTCGTTTGTCACTGTGCAATCAAGCGTTTGCATCGTCCCGCCGAATTCCTTCGCGCTGGCCCGCTCGGTGGAATATTTCAAAATCCCCCGCGATGTGCTGACAATTTGCGTGGGCAAGTCCACCTATGCGCGCTGCGGAATCATTGTGAACGTCACTCCCTTTGAGCCGGAGTGGGAAGGCTTTGTAACGCTGGAAATCTCCAACACAACTCCTCTGCCGGCAAAGATTTATGCCAATGAGGGTCTCTGCCAGATCATCTTCTTCCAGTCCGACGAAGTTTGCGAAATCAGCTACGCGGACCGCAAGGGAAAATATCAGTCGCAGAAGGGGATTGTGCTGCCGAAGCTGTAGGCTGCTGGTTTCCTGACAACAGCAATTGGATTATATAGGCCCGTTGTAATACAAAATAATACGTAGTATCTTCCCAGCATCATGGCAAATGCGGAAAAAACCATCAGTTTCCGTGCCGACGCCGGCAAGATTGACGCTCTCGACTCACTGGCGGCTGCCCAGGACCGCCCGCGCAGCTACCTGATCAATGAGGCCATTACAAACTACATCGAACTGCACACCTATCAGGACACACTCGTCCGCAAAGGGCTTCAGCAGATGCGCGAAGGCCAGTTTATAAACCACGAAGAGGTTGTCAGGCGTATCAGGAAAACCGGACGCGCCAGTAAGTGATTGTTTGGACCAATCAGGCCACCCGGCAGCTTGATCAGGCGCGAGACTATATTGCTTTATCCAACAGCGAGAAGGTCTCCCTCAATGTCGTGTTGCAGATCGTCGCGAATGTTCAACAATTGGAAAGCTTTCCCATGTCCGGCAGAATCGGCCGCATCCCGGATACGCGCGAGCTAGTGATCTCAGGCACGCCGTTCATCGTAGCCTACACAATTGATTCAGATCGAATCGTAATTCTTGCCGTTTATCACGGCTCTCAACAATGGCCGGAAACATTTTAACTATGGGACCTAACCATAACCGATCCACCGGATGCGTCAGAGCATTTATCCTCAACTCTCAATTCTGACGAGCAGTACCGGCAGTTTGCGATTCGACCATTCGTGCCGCCCGCTTTCGCCTGCGCCACTTCACAAACATTCTTACAAGCCAGATTGCGAGCAAAAGAAAGAACGCAATGAAATAAAACAAATGCGAACCGATCCACAGTACGGACTGAATCCCGCGCGCAACGTGAAATGCCTCTTGTACCGAAGACGCAGGAATGACCACTGTCTGTTTCCAATCCATGGTTTTTAGGCGGGGAATGAAGCCCTGCTGAACACAACCCTCAAGGCTGTACACACCGATCACCGGAGAAAAGTGGTGGGCCACCAGCAAATCGCGCGAGAATTCTTCCCAATTCAGCGGAGGGTATTTCTTGTCCATCGCAGCATCTCCACTGGGAGCCGTGCTGCCAATGGCCACAGTCTGCGCGTCGGGAGCAAATTGCGAAATTACGGCCGCTCCCATTTTGTGATTGAAGCTGCTGTAAAGCATCAGCACTTCATCGTCGCCGCGAACATCCACCACGCCTAAAATCCGCTCCAGCAATGTGGAATGCGCCTTGCGTTCTGGAACAATGAACTCCAGTTGATAAGTCTGCACGGAGTATCCACGCGACCGGATTTTTCCAATCAACGCTGTGTATGCCGCCCTCGCGCGTTGAACCCGCTTCCCATCGAAGGCCCGCTTAATCAGTGTCCACGCCAGTCGCAACTTATGACCGTGAAAATCCGCGAACTCGCTGTAATTTGGCTCGATGTCAAGGCCAACCGCCTGCCAACGCAAGCCATTGGCGGTTGTCCACTTATCAAATCCCTCAAAACGCTCGGCAGTTTGCGCGGCGTTGCTTGCATTCACGTAGTAGCCCTGCTCTTTGGGAAGCACAATCCAGGCCGTCATAGGAATGCCCGCAGCATTCAATTGCTGGACCACCTGCGCACGGGCTGGGCTGAAGTCTTCTATAGAAAGAGCGATGCCTGCGTGCAATGCTTTCAAGTCAGCGATCAACTGCGGAGTAAACAGAGCGGCTAGCTGGGAGGTAGGCCGGTCACATGCAAAAACCAATTGCGAAGGTTGTTTTCCAATGCTTCGAATGACGACATCTTTATCTCCGGGTCGCTTGGTTGCAAGTGCCTGCGTGCCGCAGAGCAAAGCGACAAATGCAAATATGGCGATGGATCTGATTCGGATGGACAAATGCGCTGTGGGCGGCAAGGAAGCCTCCTGAACGTGATCTGTCCCTCATTGTGGGCGAGCCTCCACCCGAACAACAGTGGAGCTTATCATTCAGCGGAGATGACAATTGTCAGAGATACGAGCAATCTTCTGACGCGCAATTTGAATTTACTCGATAAGAAGTCGGCGGAAAGTATCGTTATTTCTGGATGTTCTCGCCTTCCTTGTACATGTACTTGATGGAAGGCTTATAGATCACAACATTCGGCGCGCTGGTACGGTTTACCTTAATGCAGGACCTATCGTACCACTCGATGACTCCGTGGACCTGCTCGCCATCGCGCAGCACGATTACCATGGCGGTCTTTGACTGCATCTGCTTCTGATAATAAAAATTTTCAGCGTTGGTCTGTTCCGGAGGCGAGGTTTTCTTCCCGCCCATATGCCGATCGCCTCCGCGTTCTGCCCGCTCGGGTCGCTCACGCCGCTCGCCTACGGGAGCTGGCGGATGATTAGTATGGCTGTGGTTATCATTCCGGGCCAAGGAAGGCCGGATCAGGCGGCGGTTTCCAAAACTTTCATTTTCCGGGACACGTTCGGCTGGTAAGCTTTCCGCTGTTTCTTTCATGCGTCACCTGCTTGACACGCTTGTTTACGGGCCACAACCTACGGCGCGGGATTGATTGTGGGAGCTAGTTGGCGTGAATTGAACTTACCCTAGCACACCCCAGCCGCTATGACAATCTTTGCGAGTTCGGCGGTCGAAAGTCTTGTTCTCCAGTGCATATTCATTCGTTCCTGATGTCTTAAACGCGTTAAGGCAACTTCGTGCAAGACGCCTTCAAAGCCACGCACGTTCTTGGTCATAACCAAGGCAGATCAATTCACAGCCATGTTCACAGCCATGAGAAATTTCACTCGAAAACGATGTCGTTGCATTACTCCGGTAATCATGCGTCCCCGCCAAAGTGGGAATATCATTCGACTGGGCTCCCATGAAGAAGCTGAACTTTGTCGTCTCGCTCACTACCAACGATAACGATTATCAAATGGAGCAAGCTGCCTCGGCAGCGGAGGCTGCACGCCGGCTCGGCGTTGGCCTCGAGCTGATGTACGCCGAAAGTGACAGCATCCTGCAAAGCCAACAGCTCCTCAAGATCATCCAATCGAGTCCCGAATCGCACCCCGCGGGCATTCTGTTTGAACCGATCGGGGGCACCGCATTGCCGCAAGTGGCCCGCGCCGCCGCCTCGGCTGGAATTGCCTGGGTCGTCTTAAACCGCGAAGTGGACTACATCGCTGAACTGCGCCGGTCGTATAAAGTCCCGATTTTTGCCGTCACTTCAAACCACGAGGAAATTGGCCGCATCGAGGGGAAACAACTTACCGCGTTGCTGCCCAATGGCGGAACGGCTCTTTACATTCAAGGCCCGGCGGAAAGCCTCGCCGCCAAACAGCGCACCGCTGGAATGTGTGAAACCAAACCGGACAATATCCAGCTAAAAATGATGAAGGGTAATTGGACTGAAGGCAGTGCGCACAAGGCGCTCAGCGCATGGTTGAAACTTTCTACTTCCCTGCAAACCAAGGTTGACGTCATTGCCGCGCAAAATGATGCCATGGCCGTGGGCGCGAAAAAGGCCTTCCAGGAATTGAGTGAGGAAGCCGGACGCGACCGCTGGCTCAGCTTGCCTTACCTGGGATGCGACGGTGTTCCAAAAACCGGCCAATCCTGGGTGAAAAGCGGACTGCTCGCCGCCACCGTGGTCAATCCCGCGAATACCGGCCAGGCAATCGAAATGCTGACCCACGCGCTGCAAACAGGAACAACGCCGCCGGAGCGGACATTTACCACTCCGCGATCTTTCCCCTCTGTAGACCAATTGGGGTCATTCCACGCCGAAAAAATGCGCACGCTCTCTGCCAAGGCCTAACTTTTGCGGCTTAGAAGTTCCGGCGTCTCGGAAAACGCTTCTTAAAGCGCGATTACAAGTCACATCGCTTCACCCAATGAATAATCAACCGCGCTAAGATGGATTGGGAGGCACGGTTCCCCATGTTTACACCGCAACCGATCGGATTCGTGAGTAGTCCTTACAAAGAAGCCAGCCAGATTCCCAAGGGGCTGGGCGCGCGGCATGAGGCCGAGGGGACGCTCATGATCCTGCCAGATCTCGAGCTGGGACTCACCGACGTCGAGGGTTTCTCGCACCTCATCGTTCTGTGGGAGTTCGACCGCTCCGGGGGATTTGAATTGCTAGGCACTCCGCCTGCCGACAACCGTTCGCATGGCGTATTTGCGACGCGCTCTCCGCGCCGCCCAAACCCGATTGGCTTCACCGTAGTCGAGTTGCTCCGCCGCGACGGACTCGAGTTGCATGTGCGCGGCGTGGATATGCTGGACGGCACGCCGCTTCTCGATATCAAGCCCTATCTATCGAACATTCCCGCTGAAAAGTTGCGCCGCGGCTGGCTCGCCGAAGCTGAAGCGCGCCCGAAGTGATGCCCTCGCCGCTTACTCTGAGGTCACAAGATTTCCGCGTGGGGAGTGACTTCTTGAGTGATGTTCAAAATTATCGGCTCGATTGCAACTAATCGCACTGGCATCAATATCATGTATCATTTTCTTCATCAGGCCTGTACTTTGCGCCTCAGGAATAACTTTGGAAGTCCTCTTTCCCACAATCGGCGAGCATAAATCCGGGGAACACGCCGCAGAATTTGCTGCGCTCGCCACACAGCCCTTGTCGAAAAAAGATGCGCGCCGCCTGATCGCAGTACCCGACGACGAACTCCCGGCACTCCTGGCCGCCGCCCGCGCCGCCAAAGAAGCGTTCAAGCCCGGCAGCATCATTACTTATTCACGAAAAGTTTTTATTCCGCTCACCAACCTTTGCCGCGACTATTGCGGATATTGCACCTTCCGCCGCGATCCCGGCCAGCCCGGTGCGCACACCATGACTCCCGACGAAGTCCTGGAAGTCGCCCGCGCCGGAGAAAAACTCGGCTGCACAGAAGCTTTGTTTAGTCTCGGCGATAAGCCCGAGCTGATCTTCCCGGAGATGCGCGAAACCCTCCGCCATCTCGGCTACAAATCCACTCTGCATTATCTGGAAGCCATGTGCGAACTGGTTCTGCGCGAAACTTCCCTGCTTCCGCATCCCAATCCCGGCCTGCTCAGTGCCGAGTGGATCACGCGCCTGGCCAACGTTTCGCCCAGCATGGGCCTGATGCTCGAAAGCACGAACGCGGCATTACTGAATAAAGACGCCGCCCACGACAACGCTCCCGACAAACTTCCCGCCAAGCGTCTGCGCACGATCGAAGAGGCTGGCAAGCAGGGCATTCCATTCACCACCGGCCTGCTCATCGGAATCGGCGAAAGCCTCGAAGACCGCGTGGATACCTTGCTGGCCATACGTGACTTGCACGACCGCTACGGCCACATTCAGGAAGTCATCGTGCAGAACTTCCGCGTGAAGCCCGAAATCACCATGAGCCATTGGCCCGAACCATCTCATGACGAGATGTTGCGCACCATCGCCGTCGCGCGCTTGCTTATGCCGCGCATGAACATTCAAGTACCGCCGAATCTCACCGGCCCTTATCACGATCTCCTCGATGCCGGCATCAACGACTGGGGCGGAATCTCTCCGCTCACACCAGATTTTATTAATCCCGAGCGCCCCTGGCCGCATCTTGAGCAGTTAAGGCTGCGCACCGAAGCGAAGGGGCAAAAATTGATCCAGCGTCTTCCCATTTATCCCGAATTTATTCCGAACGCGCTAACACGCGAGAATCTGTCGTCGCAAAAACTCCGCGCCGCAGCCGATCCGCAAGGTTTTGCCCAAAGCAAGAGGGCGGCATGATCGTCGTTCTCACCGGCGGTACCGGCGGCGCAAAGTTTGTGGACGGCGTGCGCCAGGTCGTCCCCGAAGAAGACCTCACCATCATCGTGAACACCGCCGACGACCTTGAATGGTGGGGGCTCTACGTCTCTCCCGACGTGGATTCCATCACTTACGTTTTGTCAGGCCTGCTCAGCGAAGAGCGCGGCTGGGGCGTGAAGGGCGAAACTTTTTTCTGCCAGCAAACCATGAAGAAGCTCGGCCAGCCCGTCTGGTTCAATATGGGCGACCGCGATCTCGGACTTCACCTCTGCCGCACAAAATTGCTCCATGAAGGCAAGACCCTGACCGAGGCCACCGCGGAAATCTCGTCGCAACTCGGCATTCGCGCGCAAATTCTTCCCATGAGTAACTCGCACATCGAGACTCGCGTGGATACTCCCATCGGCGAACTCAGCTTTCAGGAATATTTTGTGCAGCGCTGGTATCAGGACCCGGTGAATGCCATTCATTTCGCTGGCATCGAGCAGGCAAGCCCCGGCCCGGCGGTGATTGACAGCATCATGTCCGCAACGGCCATCCTGCTGGCGCCCAGCAATCCCATCACCAGCATTGCTCCCATTCTTTCCGTTCCCGGAATTCGTGCGGCACTTCGCAATACTCAGGCCACGATCGCCGCCGTCAGCCCCATCATCGGCAACGCAGCGGTTTCCGGCCCTGCGGGAATCCTGATGGCCGCAAAGGGCCTGCCGGTTTCCATCGCCGGAGTCGCCGCCTGCTATCGCGACTTCCTCGATGTGCTGGTCGTGGACGATGCCGACCGCGACGCCGCCAATGAATTACAGCAATCCGGTCTTCAGGTGCAATGCACTGCAACCGTGATGAAGCGAATTGCGGATAGAATTAATCTTGCCCGCGTGACTCTGGCTGCGGCTGGGGCGGGCGCGATGCCAGCTTCGGGTGGAATCTAAATATTTTCAGAGATTGTCATTTCTGCTCAAACTATGTTTCCCGTTATCGCTGCAGATCTAAATGTTCTGCTTCCACTTTTCATAATCAAATACGAGTCGTATTCTTAGACGATGTGGCGCATACTCTCGACCGTCAGTTTGATATCTCTTGTCGTATTGTCGAGTTTCGGACAATCGTTGTCCGAACTACGCCGAGCAGCACGAAATGAATGCGTCGCTTCGCTTTCCGGGTTTCCTAAGGAGGGCACTCTACTCCCAAAACCAGAGTATCCCCTTGATCTGACGGGAATCACATTGAAGTATTTTGCCTCTGGTTGCTACGGAAGATGCCCGGCATTCACTCTTACGCTAAGTAAAGATATAGCTCGTTTTGACGGACACGCTTATGTACGAGCGAAAGGGAAACGTACGGCAAAATTGAGCTCGCAACAGTTCGAAACATTCCTTCACGCGTGGTATGACGGGAACTTCTACGCGATGCGCGGTGACTATTGCAGCGTACGTTGTCCAAACGGCACTATGATTATTGTCACCGATATTCCCGAGTCGTCAATAACATTGACCGCTCCTACTTTTACAAAGCTTGTTTATGAATGTTTCTCATCAGTAAATAACCAGCCGCAGACTCCAAAACCTCCAGAGCAGTATTTCGAATTGTCGCGACAGATGTGGGCGTTTGCAAAAGCACACCATTGGCTGTAGTTTCATATTTGAACAGCACAGATCATGCTCCTCATCCCCATAAAAAATCTCGTGAACGCCAAGCAGCGGCTCTCTTTAGTGTTGAACCAGCCCGAGCGCACCGCTCTCGCCCACACTATGTTGTGGGACGTGTTGACCGCCGTATCCACGAGCAGCATTCGCACTTGCCTCGTTACTAGCGATCCTTACGCGCTGCAACTCGCAGAAAACTTCCATTGTGAAGTCATCGCCGACAATTTCAATCCCGGCGAAACCGGAGCCATCGAAATGGCCACGCACATCTGCGAATCACGCGAGATTGAAACTACGATCGTGGTCCCTGCCGACATTCCGCTCATCCAAACAGAAGAAATCAATCAGATCCTCACCGCTGCGCCCGAACAAGGCTCCGTGATCGTCGCTGCCTCTGATGGCCGAGGCACCAATGCCATCCTGCGCCGCCCCGCCGGACTCTTCCCTCTCCGCTTCGGCAACGACAGTTTCAAGCCGCACCATGCCGCCGCCTGCGCCACGGGCAAGCCATGCGTCGTGCTCTCATTCCCCGGCATCGGGCTCGACGTTGATAATCCCTCCGACCTGTACAAGCTCGCATCCGCTGCCGGAGAAACACGCTCCCAGCAACTCGTCCGTAAATGGGGATTTGCCAGCTACCCCAACGCCGTAAACTTATAACGTGACCGCCAGCACGCAAGAACTCCGCATCATTCCCATTCCGTTCTCAGACGAAGTCACGTCCGGAGCTTCCATCGGCAAAAAACTTCTGCAAGCGTTGGCGAGTCAGAAATTGAAGCTCATACAAGGCGACATCTTAGTCATAAAGCACAAAATCGTTTCCAAGGCCGAAGGTCAATTAATTGAACTCGATTCCGTCCATCCCTCGGCAGCCTCTCGTGCCTGGGCCCGCCGCTATAATCTCGACGCCCGCGTCACCGAAGTCGCTCTCGCCGAGAGCAACCGGATAATTCGCCGCAAGCGCGGAGTACTCATCACCGAAACCCGCCACGGCTTCATCTGCGCCAATAGCGGCGTGGACGTTTCCAACGTCAACGGCGGCAGCCACGCTCTACTGCTTCCCAAAGACCCGGACAAATCCGCCGCTCGTCTTCACCGCGAACTTAAAACTCATCTGCGCATTTCCATTCCGGTCATCATCAGTGACAGCTTTGGACGCCCCTGGCGCGAAGGACTCACGGAAGTTGCCATCGGCGTCGCAGGAATGAAATCGCTGCACGACTATCGCGGACGCCGCGACTCGCACGGCTATCCGCTTCGCGTCACTCTGGAAGCCGTGGCCGACGAGCTCGCCAGCGCGGCAGGCCTCGTCTGCGGAAAGCTGACCCGCACCCCCGCCTGCATCATTCGCGGCTTCTCTTATGAGAAAGACAAAGGCAGCGGCAAAAACTTAATTCGCCCTGCAAAGACCGACTTATTTCGGTAAGCTGTAATTGGATAAGCTGTACCTGTAGGAGAACGCCATGGCCCGACTTCTGCCCGACTCAGAACTGCAAAGCTTCCCTTCTCTCGACTGGACTGAAATTTCGCCGCGACTCAGTGCTCCGGTCCGCGATGCCCTCGAAAGTATTTTGACAGCTCTAGACGGCGGCGAACTCACGCGCGAACAATCCCTGCTCCTCGCACACTCCGAAGGCGACGATCTCCTCGGACTCCTCGTGGCCGCCAATGAACTCCGCCGCGAACTCGCCGGAAATCTCGTCACTTATGTCGTGAACCGCAATATCAATTTCACTAATATTTGTTTTGTCGGATGCAAATTCTGCGCCTTCAGCCGCGGCCCGCGCGAACACGACACCTATTTCCATACTCCTGAAAAAGTTGCCGAGAAAGCCATCGAAGCCTGGGAACTCGGCGCGACCGAAGTCTGCATCCAAGGCGGCCTGCCACGCGAGTTACCTCCGTTTTATTATCGAGACATTCTTCGCGCCGTAAAGCATGCGCTGCCCGCAATGCACATTCACGCCTTCTCACCCATGGAGATCGTTTACGGCGTCGAACTTACCGGCATGCCGCTCGCCGACTATCTTTCCATGCTGCGCGACAACGGCCTCGACACGCTCCCCGGCACCGCTGCTGAAATTCTCGACGACCAGGTCCGCCACGTTCTCTCCCGCAACAAGCTCAGCACGGAGCAATGGAAGGAAGTCATTACGACCGCGCACCGCCTCGGCGTTCGCAGCACCTCCACGCTCATGTACGGACACATCGAGACCCCCGCGCACTGGGTCAATCAGATTCTTCTTCTCCGTGAAATCCAGCAACAGACCGGCGGCTTCACTGAATTCGTTCCCCTCGGCTTCGTCCACCAGAACACGCTGCTATTTCATCAGGGACTGGCCCGCTCCGGCCCCACCCTCGCCGAACATCTGAAAGTCCATGCTCTCGCGCGCCTCATGCTCGCCGGCTCCATCAACAATATTCAAGTCTCATGGGTAAAGTTGAATCGCACTCTTTCACAGCTTTGCCTGCACGCGGGCGCTAACGACTACGGCGGCACGTTGATGGAAGAAAATATCTCGCGCGAAGCCGGAGCCACCGCCGGCCAATACACCAGCCCCGAAGATTTCCAATCATTGATCCTCGAAGCCGGACGCATTCCGGCGGAACGCAACACATCCTACACGCGGATCAAAATCAAATCGCCCCTCGCACATCTGACTTCTGAACAACTATTTGAACCGGAGTTCGCGTAGCGCACCTCGTGTGCGCCAAAAAAATCGTGTAGCGCCGGGTCTTTGACCCGGCGGACGCGTAAAACCTCTACTGCTCGCGTGGGGACGGACGCCTAAGCCTGCCCTGAGCGAAGCCGAAGGGTCCGTCCGGCGGAGCGCCAGCTCCGCAAACTGTGACCGGCGTTCGTGCGACAATATTGCCCATGACCATCGCCATCATGGGCGGCACCGGCAAAGAAGGCTTCGGACTCGCCCTCCGCTGGGCCCGCGCCGGAGAAACCATCATCATCGGCTCGCGCGACGCCGTCCGCGCCCAACAGGCCGCCGAGAAAATCAAGACCAGCGTTCCTCAAGCAAAAATTTCCGGAGCAGACAATATCGCCGCCGCTTCAGCCGCCGACATTATCGTTCTCACGGTCCCTTTCGAGGGGCACGCTCCGCTGCTCAAACACATCAAACCCACGCTTCGTCCCAACGCAATTTTGATTGACGCCACCGTCCCGCTCGCCGCCAGCATTGGCGGCCGTGTCACCCGAACGCTCAGCATCTGGCAGGGATCCGCCGCGCAACAAGCCGCGGAGATCCTCAAAAAGACCCCGGTCGTGGCAGCATTTCAAAACATCTCCGCCGAATTCCTGAATGGCGAGGCTGACCTCGACAGCGACGTGATAGTTTGCGGTGATGACGAAAACGCCAACCAGATTGCCCGCGACCTCGCGGAAAAAATTCCCGGCGTCCGCGCCCTCGATGGCGGCCACCTGGAAAATGCCCGGGTCCTCGAGCAGATCACCGCTCTGCTGATCACGCTGAACATCCGTTATAAGGCCCACACCGGCATTCGCGTGACCGGGTTGAATCTAAAGTAGAATCCGGAAAGACTTTCTGTATCCCTGACTCGTCTCGTTATGGTTGGCGGTTAAAATCTTAACCAGCAAACCCAACTAACCTCAAAATCACCACCAGGTGCGGTGAGTTTCCAGGAATCGCTCTAAGCCGTATTACGCCGCCCCGCGGGCAAACTGCTCCGGATGCTGCTCAAACTTGTTCTTACAGTCTTCGGAGCAAAAGGCATACTGTTTCCCGCCATATTGCGACTGGAATTCAGCTTTCTTTTCATCTACCTGCATTCCGCAAACAGGATCTTTTGTCATGGGTTCCTCCTAAGAATGATTTTCTACCTGCTTTTTTGATGGCAAAGAGCTCTGGCATGAGGTCTCTCTAAGTATCTTTTTGCTTAGAAAGATTGAGCGGATATACCCGAGACACACCTTAGAGTAATCGTCATTTATTGGTAGCGCTCTCTGCATTTCCTGTGCTTGACATGTGGAAATCTCGCATGCGATTTCAGGCCCGATTGTCATCCGCGAAACTTCTTGCCCTTGACACTACGCCAAAATGACTAAGGATCATCGCTTTGTCTTCATCTCAATACATCTTTTAAACGCACGCCGCGTCGCTCAAATAATTCATCATTGCACCACAAATGTGGAATTGACCCTCTCATCCCCGGCGCGTAAATTCGCTTCACGGTTTCACACAGCTTTAACAATCTCCAGCCAACAAAAGTTCTCTGGCCAAAATTCAAACCATGTCTCCCCTCCCCCAAAGGTGGATACAAGATGAGGAAGTCGTCTGCCCAGTGGCATGTCTATCGCACCAGGTTCCTGATCAAGGCAAAGCAGCTGACCGCGGCAACCGCTTTTGTGGATGTCCTCGGTCGGGAGCATCACGGGAAAATCGGAGACTATCTTGTCGAATCCTCCGACGGCACCCTGCGCATTGCACCCAAAGAGATTTTTGAAGATGTCTATGTAGCTTTAGAGCATGGAAACAAGTCGTGGCCTGAGGTCAAGATTGACGTCAAAGTCGCTCCCAAAATGGACTTTTCCAATCCCGCGGCGCTCGTTGCTCGTCCTGTGGGCTTCCGCGCTGTGGAAAAGCCCCGTTCCCAATAACGCAGGTTAACCAAAAAGGCAGCATTTACGCTTCATGCGCTTCATATACAATATATGGGTATGGACTATTGACAGCCACAATGTACGGGAGTAATGTTGCCATCCCATAGAGTTTTCACGCTCTTTTCGGAAACGAAAACAGCCCTGAAAACACGATGTCAGAAGTAAAGGCGAGGATCTCTGGCTGAGGTGGTCAGTGGCTTCCCGCTAGCAGGACTCGCCCTCCACGCAGAGGACGAAAGCAGGTTTGTGCGGTGGCCGTTTCCCCGTCCGAATGTCTTTGGACAGTCCCCCGGGGCAACGACAAAAGTTTGAAATCCTAACGGTGGAAGTCCTCAATTTAAAGAGGGGTGGTAGCCCCGTCTTTGCAAATGAGGGCTGGAGGGTGGAATGGAAGCTTTATCGCTCATGGTGAACGAGTCCTTGGCACGCCACGGAATTGAAGCCAAGCTCGACCATCGACGCTTGGCGTGGTCCCGCTGGTTCCGCTGTGAATCGAGCCTCAGTTTTGTTCTCGTTCCCGGCAAACCAGGGATATTCGCCCTGGGAGAAGAAGTCCTGGCTCCCGGAGAGACCTCAGCCACGGAAGGAAAACGCATGCTGGCCTTGTTCCGGATCGCGCAAGCCGACGATCTTGGAATGGCCCTCGGCCGCTATTTTCTTCCCGGCTCCCCGGAACGGGAGCGATTGGAAAACGGCAAATGTTTTGTGCGTTACGCGATCATCGAGGACGCCACGCAACGCACCGCAGCCCATGCAGCACTGAATCAATGGATGTCGTCTTCAGCCGAAAGCGCCTTCGGCTTCGGCGATTGAGGGCATGTATCAGGGCATGGCTTCAGCCAATGCTGAGAAGTCGAGAACGGGAAGGGCACGACTTTAGTCGTGCGAAAAGGCAAAAATTTGATCGGGCGCTTTAGCGCCCGAGGTCGCCAGCAGCGGCGCAATAAGAAAGCCTAGGGCGAAAGCCCCAGGGAAGAAGCATCAAGAAACGACCGAGTCCCGCAAGGGACGGCAGAATCAAATAAGTAGAAGCAAATCGCACCACTTCGGCCTCCAGCATTTCCGGCACTGGAGACAAGGCGAAAACAACCAGCAAGCGGATCGCAGAATCCGCAGGAACGAGAGAACGAAAAAATGGCCGAGGTAAAGGAAAAAGGAGCTCCCACAACCGCCGAGACCGCCAGCGCGACCCCGACGACCGCAATCCCACAAAACGCCGTGCAGAACGCTGTCCAGAAAAAGAAAGCTCAGGGACTAACCTTCCGCCGCCTGTTCTCAAAGGCCGGCGTCTCGCCCTACGACGAAATCGAGTGGGAACTCCGCACCGCCGCCATTACCGACGCCAAGGGCAACATCATTTTCGAACAGAAAGACGTCGAGACTCCCAAAGACTGGTCCATGACCGCGACCAACATCGTCGCCTCAAAATATTTGCACGGCACCATCGGCACCTCTGAGCGCGAGACTGGCGTGCGCCAGCTCGTAAGCCGCGTCGCCGAAACCATCACGGGATGGGGAGCGTCACAAAATTATTTCAAGTCGCCGGAAGACAGCGCAATTTTTCACGACGAACTCGCCTTCATACTTCTTCGCCAATATGCCGCCTTCAATTCACCCGTATGGTTCAACGTCGGCTGCGACCGCATCGAGCCTAATTCCGACGGCAAAAACTGGCACTGGAACCCGCAAACGCAGAACGTCGAATTCGGCGTCGCCGGATACACGCGCCCGCAATGCTCGGCCTGCTTCATCAACTCGGTTCAGGATTCGCTCGACTCCATCCTCACCCTGGCCAAGACCGAAGGCATGCTCTTCAAGTGGGGATCAGGCACCGGCACCAATCTTTCTACTTTGCGCTCGCAGACCGAAGGCCTCAGTGGCGGTGGCACCGCCAGCGGTCCGCTCAGCTTTATGAAAGGTTTCGATGCTTTCGCCGGCGTCATTAAGTCCGGCGGCAAAACCCGCCGCGCTGCCAAAATGGTCATCCTTAACGTCGAACATCCCGACATCGTAGATTTCATCGAGTGCAAATCCAAAGAAGAAGCCAAGGCGCACGCGCTGGTCGCCGCCGGCTACGACGGATCATCGCCCGACTCCGAAGCCTATTCGTCCATCTTCTTCCAGAACGCCAACAACTCCGTCCGTGTCACCGACGACTTTATGTATGCCGTCATGCGCGACACCGATTTCTCCACCCGCGCCATTCGCGACGGACGCCCCATGCAAACTTTCAAAGCGAAAGACCTGCTCTTTAAAATTTCTGACGCCACCTGGCGCTGCGGCGATCCCGGCATGCAATACGACACCACCGTCAACCGCTGGCACACGTCGAAAAACACCGCCCGCATCAACGCGTCGAACCCTTGCTCGGAATACATGTTTCTCGACGATTCCGCCTGCAACCTCGCCAGCCTGAATCTTTTAAAATTCGCGCCCAACGGCACATTTGACGTGGAAGCCTATCGCCACGCCGTTGATGTCCTCATCACTGCGCAGGAAATTCTCGTGGACAACGCCGGATACCCGACCGAACAGATCATGCGCAACTCGCATGACTATCGTCCGCTCGGCCTCGGCTATGCGAACCTCGGCGCGCTGCTCATGGCCGCTGGTCTTCCCTACGACTCCGACGCCGGACGCGACTATGCCGCCTGCGTCACCGCCATCATGTGCGGCGAAGCCTATCTGCAATCGTCAAAGATCGCCGAACTCTGCGAGCCACTAGCTCCCGCAACCGAAGCCACAAAGAAAGGCTTAGCAGAAACCAACCTCGGTTCGAATGTCATGCCGGGAGCAGCTTGCCCCGGCTGGTACATCAACCGCGAGCCCTTCCTCGACGTAATCCGCATGCACCGCGCCTCAGTAAACAACATCAACAAAACCAACGTCCCTGCCAACGTCTTCGAAGCCTCCAAAGCCTGCTGGGACGAAGCTCTCGCCCACGGCGAAAAATTCGGCTATCGCAACTCCCAAGTAACAGTTCTAGCTCCGACAGGCACAATAGGTTTCATGATGGATTGCGATACTACTGGGATCGAACCGGATTTGGCGCTGGTGAAGTACAAGAAGCTGGTTGGCGGGGGGATGATTAAGATCGTGAACAATACGGTGCCGACTGCGTTATTTAAGCTTGGTTACACGCATGAGCAGACTGACGCGATTGTTTCCTACATTGACGCTACGGGGACGATTGAAGGCGCGCCGCAGGTTAATGACGAGCATCTGGCGGTGTTTGATTGCTCCTTCAAGCCGTCGAAGGGGACGCGCTCCATCCACTATATGGGGCATCTGAAGATGATGGCGGCGACACAGCCATTCATCTCCGGGGCCATTTCCAAAACTGTGAACCTGCCGAACAACGCTTCCGTCGAAGACATCATGGAGGCGTACCTCCAGGCATGGAAGCTGGGGCTGAAGGCCGTCGCCGTGTATCGCGATGGATGCAAGCAGTCGCAGCCGCTCTCCGCCGCGGGAAGTTCGACCGCGCTTTCCAAGAAGGAAGACGCGGCTTCGCGGACAGGAGTGTCCGCGCCACACGTGCATGAAGAGCAGAATCCGCTGGCCCCGCCGCGGGCGGTGCGGCATCGCCTGCAGGATGAGCGCATGTCGGTCACGCACAAGTTCAACGTTGGCGGGCATGAAGGCTACATCACCGTGGGCTTATATCCGAGCGGAGACCCCGGCGAGATTTTCGTGACCATGGCTAAGGAAGGCTCCACGGTCTCGGGACTCATGGACAGTTTCTCCTGCGCCATCTCCCTCTCATTGCAGCACGGCGTTCCTCTGAAAATGCTGTGCGAGAAATTTGCGCACACGCGCTTTGAGCCGAGCGGCTGGAGCGGCAACCAGGAGATCGGCTTCGCCAAATCCATTATGGATTACGTCTTCCGCTGGCTGCAGTTGCGCTTCCTGACCGGCCAGCAGGGAGACCTGTTCGAGCATCTGCGTCCGCGGTCGCTGAGCGCGCCAGCGGCGGAGGGTGAAGCTACTTCCGAAGCCCGGAATCGCGAATCGAATAATTACGACGCGCGGAATACGGCGGCGGGGGCCGTCCATGCCAATGACGCTCTGGCCAGCCTGGTGGATATGGGAGACGCTCCCAGTTGCCACTACTGCGGCTCGATCATGACGCGCAACGGCTCATGCTACCGCTGCGGAAGCTGCGGGAGCACGAGCGGGTGCTCGTAGGGTTGTGGAGGGACGGGCGTCTCGCCCGTCCCTTCTAAGTTGTCATCCTGAGCGGAGTGAGGCGATAGCCGAGCGAAGTCGAAGGATCTTGAGTTCGCTTTAGGTTGTCATTCCGAGGAGCGCGCAGTTGCGCGACGAGGAATCTGCTTTTGAAGGGTAGCGCCCTTCCCATATGATTTGTCATTCCGAGCGCAGCCTTTCGCGCGAGGAATCTGCTTTCGAAGATTTTGGGAAGGGCATGGCTTTAGCCATGCCGAACGAGGTTAATATTTGATCGGCTTTAGCCGCTGGGGAACCTCAGGGGCTAAAGCCCTCAATTATCAGATGGCTAATTGGCACGACTAAAGTCGTGCCCTTCCCCGATGATTTGTCATCCGAGCGTAGCATTTCGCGCGAGGTTGAGGCGTTTTAGGCGGCGTTTGAGCCGCCTGCCGAAATCCCGAGCGAAGTCGAGGGAACTAGCTAGTTTGATGTTTGCAGTTTTCCATTGATGCCAGGGGTTGGCATCGAAACACGGGCCCTACAACCAAAATTGAATAGACGGACTGTGAGGGGTCACGGGATGCCGTGTCCTCTTTCTTAGATAACTTGGCTGACGACACAAACAGTGCAACACAATCGCTTAATGCACTGCATGAAGAAATAAGCAGGTGCCGTATCTGTGAAGCGACAGCCACGGATTTCAAGAAACCGTCGCATCTGAACCGCGGTGAACCGGGAAGAGTCATGATAGTCGGCCAAGGGCCCGGTGGTGCTGAATTGAAAGGGACGCGCGCCTTTGCTGGCCAATCCGGTCGAACACTAGATGCTTGGCTCGTTGCATGTGGTGCTTCCCCGGTTGCTCCAAGAACCGGGATTTACTTTACTTCTGTGATCAAGTGCGTTGGCGGAGGAGGGGATTTTGAGGTTATGGCCGCCAATTGCATCGGATTTTTGCATCGGCAGATTCTAGCGGTTCGCCCCGCGCTGGTCATTACCTTGGGACGGAGGTCGTTCGAGATGCTGGGTATCTCTTCCGAGGACTACGAAGCAGCACTTTGCAAGCTAGTGGACACCACGCAAACTTTGCTAGTGACTCCTTTCGATTTCCATTACTCTTTGCTTCACTGGCCGCATCCAAGCGGCCGGAATCGTTGGCTTAACCTTGCCGAGAACAAAGCGAGGCTTAGGCAATCATTCGAATACGTTGGCCGATTTTTAGGAGAACAGCAGTGAGGTTTGGCGTCTACGTAACAATCATCGTTCTGGTGTTGGAACTGCTCCTGGCGCTCTCTCCGTTCATACCGATTACTGCGCATCTTTGGCACACCGAAGATCAGTCTCAGTTCTATGCCGTGCTTGCGAGTTCGCTTGGTATCCAGCTACTCCTCTTAACCGCTTCGATAACTCTCATCTTGCTTAAGGAATCGCATGATGCTGCAGAGCGGCTGAGCGCGATACGAGCTGCTATTCCTGGTGCCACTGTCAAGCCATTGAAGGACTACGAATTCTATTCTGATTTTCGAAATGCGGCTGAGGAAGCTGAACATTCTGTTTGGATTGCATATCTAGCTCCCTACCCGCCTAGTGATGTGGCGTCCAGGGATCGAAAGAAATATGACATTGAGATATTGGACTTGATGAAGCGTCGAACCAAGGTCAATTTCAGGCGTTTGATTCGACATACTGAAAAGAACGTTCCATGGGCCGCCGAGTTGGTAACAGAGTTGAAAGGAAGACCTAACGTTGACATTGCGGTTCTCACTTGTGATCTCGCTTCCGATCACGAGATGCCGTTAGCGCTCAGCGTTCAGGTCGTTGATAACGATCAGGTGTGGATAGTTGCCACCGGCTCGCATCAGACGAAACAAAATTTTAGAGACGTTTACATCAAGGACGCCAGCGTGGCTGCCGCGATGATTCAGTATTACGACCGCATCTGGGAAAAATCCGTTATGGTTCTCGACCATGGAAGAGTCACGGATGGCGCACCCGCCTTAATTGGTTTTTCGTCGTGAAGCGCAAAATGAAATCGACTGAATCGCGGGATGCTAGAACTGCGTTGCTGCTATCTATTCGTCCCGAACACTCTCATCGGATATTTGCTGGCTCGAAGAGATTCGAGCTCAGGAAAGTCATTCCTGCCGTTCCGTTCAAACGAGTATTTCTTTATGAAACCGGCGGTGCAGGGATTGTCGGGTGGTTTGATGTCGGAAGGGTATTCAAGCAGCCGATAACGAAGCTTTGGAAGACCGTTGGTACTGCAGCGACTTCGCGGGAACGATTCCTGTCGTATTTCTCGTCCACGAAGGAAGGGTTCGCCATTGCCATTCTTAATGCCCACCGCTTCAAGACCTCGATATCAATCACTGAACTGAACGGAGATGCATTCAAACTGCAGCCGCCCCAGAGTTTTATTATTCTCCAGCCAAGTGCGCCTCTTTTTGCACTCCTGGAAGCAGCACGTCAGCAAACGCTGAAGATTGAATCCCCCAAAGTTGTTTCCTTGAGAAGGATTACCAGGGCCCAACGGGAAGCATATACTTCCCTCGTTACGAGGCATGTAGGCGCCAACTATGACGGGATAGACGAAGGATTCGCGAAGTCCAACCTCCGCATCCACGATCTAGGTTTTGACCCCTCTGGCTTTTTCACAACTAGTAAGGAGGTCTTGGGTATCCATAAGAGCAACAAAAGTTGTATCGGTTTTACGACACTTACCCATAAAAGCGGCGGTTGTGTGAAGACCGGACCGACGGTTTTGCTGCCACAGTACCGCTCCAAGGGCTACGGTCAAGCAACCCGGAAAGAGATTGAGGACTATGTTGTGCGGCACAAGGCGCGAAAGCTCTATTGCACATGTCCCGATACTTCGATTGAAGTAATGAGATATCTGCTAGCAGCAGGCATGCGCGTCGAGGCCCATCTCGCCAATCACTACTCGACGAGCCATGGAGAATTTGTGCTGGGAAAGCTGCTGACTATAGATGAGACGGGCACAAATATCATAAAGCCCACGAAGAATCTCCATGGTGACATTATCGACCCCGCATTGATTGACCGGAATCAACTCGTCCGTGACTTCAAGGAAATGTTTGAACGGATTTGGCGGGAGGTACCGGAGCACTTTGTTCGGGGCTTTCTAAAGCAGTCGATCGAGGAGAAGGCAACTGAACACCACCGGAAGCCTAAGAGGCTCGTCTGTCTCGGTAAAGAAGGGCATGTCTTCGGGGCGGTTGCGCTGTTGCCTAAGAGAGGCGGCGCCGTTAAAGGACTTCTCCTGCGTAACACAAGTAACGGAAGCTCCGTTAAGAAAATGGTAGACGCGAGTTTTGATATGGTCAGCCAGCTCGGTGGGCGCAAGTTGTACTTCCTCCACCCAATTGCAGATTCAGAAACAATATTGCTTTTGAAGCTCCAGGGGTTTCAGGCTGAAGGCTTTCTACTCGCTCCATACGTTCCGGGGCAAGACGTAGTGGTTATGTCACGTTTCGTCTGACTGCCGGGCGGGTGGCCCATTCAAGCCTGGTTTTGGCTTGAGTGGGGCAGTTTCAATGACTCTTCCGCGCCCACTTAAAAGCAGATTCCTCTCTTCGCTCGGAATGACAAGCTTAAAAAGCAACATCACTTTGGGGCAGGGATTGCACGAAGGTATTGTCAATACGGAGGAATTACACGGAGCGTGCTGTCCGCCGGGTGCCCATGTCTCGCTAGGGTGCGAGACGTGGGAGTCCACAAATTTCCTACACACACATCCCATTCGCGGACGAGGGCGTCCGCGTCAAACAAATGCTGATTCTCTTGCGGTAATATGGCCAGCTATGGGATTAGATGCCTGCGTTTATAAAAATAAAGCTAATTTGCCATTCGATGTAGACGCGCTGGGAGCTTCATTTGATCCGGCGACGGGCGAATACTTCTTCGAGGATGTTGAGTTAGACAGGAAATATCCGCACGAAGCATTTAAAGCTATTTCGAGGAGGCTCGGAAACATTGCTGCGATTGCTGAACTCCGAGAAGAGCTGGCCGGAGTGCTCGACAACAATTCAGTTGTGATGTCAAAAGTGATCTATTCGGGCTCGCATGCGGGCGATTTTCTTCCTTTGGCACTGCTTGCGAGTCTCGAATCAGAACTTTCGGCGATCAATGAGTACCAGAAGCATGGTTCTGAGCTCATCACAGAATTTGTCGCCAACATGCGTGAATTGATTGCGGCTGCGAGGCGCGAGGGCAATCCGATTGTTTTTTAGAGTTAGCACTTTTCACCTGAGTACAAAAGCAGATTCCTCACTTCGTTCGGAATGACAAAGGGACGGGCGAGACGCCCGACACGCCATCGCGCGGGACCCATGAAACACAAGATCTCTCGACTGTGCGGATCACTCGCAAAGCGAATGATCCGGCTTCGCTCGAGATGACATCGCAAAAGCAGATTCCCTTCGACTTCGCTCAGGGCAGGCTCTCTCTTCGTTCGGAATGACAAGATCAAAACGTCAAAATCCCCACCCTTCGAAAATCGCGAAGGATGGGGCACCCATCTGTATAAAGCAATGACAAGCGGACGGGCGGGACGCCCGTCCCTACACGAGCAAAATCACAAACATACAGATCCCTCGGCTGCGCTCGGGATTTCGGCACGCGGCTCAAACGCCGCGTATTCGCCTCAACTTCAGGGCAGAGATCGCACGAAGGTATTGTCAATACGGAGGAATTACACGGAGCGTGCTGTCCGCCGGGTGCCCATGTCTCGCTAGGGTGCGAGACGTGGGAGCCTACGAATTTCCTATACTCACATCCCATTTCGCGGACGAAGGCGTCCGCGCCATACAATGCTCCCCGCTTACGGGCGCTCAAGCTCCTTGCGGTCCCAGCGGGCGAGGTTGGCGCCGGCTTCGTAGGTGCTTTGCAGGAAGCGGAGCAGAGTTTCCCTGGGAGAGACGGACCGGCGGACGTCATCGTACATCAGAAAGGATTCGTGCAGATTCTGATCATAAAATGCGGCGGCGGGCTGAACCGCTTGCTGGGCAAAACCAGGAGGCTCGGGCGCGGCGTAGGCGTAGAAGGCAGCGCCCTTGATGTCGCCGCCTCCGGGCCAGAAGCCTCCGCTGATGACCTCGTGTGAGTAGGCCTCGCGGGTAATGGGATCGGCTTCAGGACGGGCGGGTGCGCGGCGTCCGGAGAAGCGGGTGACGGCAAGATCGAAACTTCCCCAGAAAAAATGTACCGGACTATCTTTGCCGATGAAGCCGGCGCGAAATTCCTTGAAGATGGTGTCGCACAGCACCAATATCCGCCAAAAGCGATGCGCGTATTCGGGATCGTACGAGGAGTGCTGCGTGTCCTGATCGAAAGCGATTGGGTTGGGAATTTCGACCGGCATCTTCCAGATTTTCACATTGATGCCGAGCGAACGCAGAGCCGACATAAATTCCGCATAGAAATCGGCAACGGAGCGCGGCGCAAGCGGCAGAGTTCTGGAGGTATCCCAACTGGTCTGGATGATCAGGTTGTGGTGGATGAAATCAAACTCGACTTCGAAAATTCCATCACCGTAGGGCATGGGAGACGTGGTGAGTCCGCGAGCGGTGACGTAGAGCGGAACCTCCCACCAGTGATTGATTCGCGGAGAGAGCGCGAGCCGCACCTTGCCGACAATTTGGGTCCACATGTGGAGTGTGCTGTACGTGTCCTGCCAGGCGGCGAGCGGGAGATCGGGCCAGGGATTGGAGTTTAGACGAGATGCTTGTGCGGCCATGGACAACCTCCGGCAATCACATCAGAGAATGGTAACACCGCGGAGGCACGCCTGCCGCCGGGTGCTCTATGTCTCGCGGGGGTTACAAGACATGGATTTCCGCCAATCTCCTCGACGCCTCTTCATTCACGGACGAGGGCGTCCGCGCCACACAAAAGCAGATTCCCTTCGACTTCGCTCAGGGCAGGCTCTCGCTGCGTTCGGAATGACAACTTAAAGGGAATGAGTTCAGCGCGTCCTGCGGACCGCGTTTTTATTTTTGGGGAACGGGGATCGGCGAAGAAGGACGATGGCGAGAATCAAACACAAGATCTCTCGACTGCGCGGATCATTCGTAAGCGAATGATCCGGCTTCGCTCGAGATGACAAATGGTGGCCCAGCAAACCCGATTTTGGCTTGGGTGGAAAAGTTGAATTTTGTGGCGAAGTTTCTCTTCGTCTTTTCCACGTTTTCGAAACTCAGAACTTAAGTTAGGATGGTGTGCTCATCCCTGGTGTGTAGACCCCATGAAGAACTCAATTCTAGTGTTGGTTTTTTTGTTGGTAGCGGGTAGTTTCGCCTTGGCAGACACAAATCCGTCCGCGGAGCAGATGCTGGCAACGGCGGAGAAGCAAGCAGATCTGTGCGGCGCTGATGCCAGTTCCTTCCGATTGGAAATGGACTTTGTCGCGCAGAACATGGTTCCGATGACGGGACATCTCACGTTGAAGTGGGCGGCCAAGGACCGATGGTGGAGAAGCATTACCATGGGCGTCTTCCGCGAGACAGACATCCGAAGCGGCGAGAAGCTCTACATCAGCCGCAACCTGGGATACACACCAACGCGGGTGAAGGAACTTGAAAGCTTGATACAGATTTCGCAGGACGCGGCACGGTTGCAGATCAAAAAGGTAAAGCAACGAAAAGAGAACGGGGCATCGCTGACGTGCCTGCAGGTGCATGGCAAAGAATCGAAAACCAAAAACGAATTGTGTATTGATCCAGGCTCCAATGACCTGTTGTGGGACGACTGGAAGGTGCCTCCGGATGAGTCGATGCGAGAGGAGTACAGCGACTACCGAGAGTTTCACGGACACCGCTACCCGACGAAGCTGGCGCGATACACGGATGGAAGCAAGGTGGTAAACGCAGGGATAGTTGATCTGGAAGTCGCACCTCTGGACCCAGCCCTGCTCGTGCCACCGGCGGGCGCAATCGAGCGGCGACAGTGCGAGGGCATGAAGCATCCCATTCCGCTTCATACGCCGGACCCGTCTTATCCGGAATCGGCCAGAGATAATAGAATGATGGGTGAAACGACGGTTGCAGTAACGGTGCTCACGGATGGATCGGTAGAGAACATTCAATTAGTCGGCAGCGCCGGACGTTCACTGGATGAGGCAACGCTCAATACCTTGAAAAGCTGGAAGTTCAAACCGGCCATGTGCGGAACAGAGCCAGTTGTCACGGATGTTGAAGTCGAGGTGGATTTTCGATTGACTCGATGAGTGGCATTTGCAAAGTAAATGCCACTGAACACAACTTAGCGGACGAGGGCGCGTCCGCGCCACACAAAAGCAGATTCCTCCCCTTTGCACAGAATGACAAACCGTAAACACAAGGTCTGTCGACTCCGCTCGAGATGACAGAGAAGAAAGCAACATCACTTTGGGGCAGGAATCGCACGAAGGTATTGTCAATACGGAGAAATTACATGAATCGCGCTATCTGCGTGCAGAGAATGGAAATATTTTGTGCGTGGGTGTGTCCCATTCAATAGCCCGCGTTCGATAAGATGGAAGTAGAGGTTTAGTTCTCAGTTGCCGGTTGTCAGTTGCCGGTTCTCGGCATGGCGGAATAGAAAAATCAAAGTCCCCACCCTGTCGCAAAAAGCGCGACAAGGATGGGGCAACCGAAAATCCTGAAAGCAGATTCCCTTCGACTGCGCTCAGGGCAGGCTCTCACTGCGTTCGGAATGACAACTTTAAAAGTGGAATTGGCGCGGCCTGCGGGCCGCGTTTTTATTTTTGGGGAACAGGGATCGGCGAAGAAGGACGATGGCGAGAAATCAAACACAAGATCTCTCGACTGCGCGGATCATTCGTAAACGAATGATCCGGCTTCGCTCGAGATGACAGAGTTGTGTTACTTGAGATGACAAAGTTATATAAACGAGGCAAAGCGATGCAAACGGGAAGAAACACGTTCAAGACCCACAAGGAGCGGGGTGAATGGGTGGAGTTGTGTTTTATGGCGCGGGCGGCGGAGCGGGGGTTTAGCGTGTCGCGTCCGCATGGAGACTCGGCGGCGTACGACGTGGGCGTGGAGGACAATGGGAGATTTTTGCGGGTGCAGGTGAAGTCCACGACGTTTCAGAGGAAGGGATCGTACACGTGCAATGTGGTGGGGGCGAGGCGGGAGCGGTACTCGAAAAGCAAAGTGGACTTTTTTGCGGTGTACCTGGTGCCGATTGATTTGTGGTACATCATTCCGTTTGAGGTGATGGAGAAGAATTTGTCGCTGAATCTGACGCCGCGCAAGGGGCACAAGTTTTGTCAGTACATGGAGGCGTGGGAGTTGATGAGAGGGTGAGGAGCAGTTTTCGGTTCTCGGTTGCCGGTTGCCTGTTGTCGGTTCTCGCTGGCGGTTGTCGGTTCTCGGTTCTTGGTTCTTGGTTCTCGGTTCTTGGTTCTTGTGAGCGGTGAGCGGCTAAAGCCGCGCTGAACCCGTCCTGTCGCAAAAAACGCGACAAGGGTGGGGCAACCATCGCTGCGCCGCCTAAAATCAGATTCGTTCCTTTGATTTCGCTGAGGACGAGTTTGCGCTTCACACCGAAATGGGAATCATTCGTGGATGTGGGCATCCGCGCGACGTGAGCAGCAAGGAACGAACCTCGGCTCCTGTTGTGGCGTTGTCATAAGCATAGAAATGCGAAGCATCCTCGTGGCCGGGCGCTGTCAATGATGTTGCTGAATTTCATTACTTGCTGAAATTCGATGAAGCGCGCCATTCAAAGCGAGCGGCCTTTTAGGTTCAAGCTGAATCTCGGCTGTTAAGCTGCCGTAACTTACGGTGTACTTCTTCGCATGGTCGGACTGCAGCCTGAGTTCGGTTAGTCGGCCATCTTTCCACGTAATATCGGCCTTCCCGCCGCCCCGTACACGAACGCCTTTCAGGCTGCCGCTCGGCCACTGACGGGGCAGCGCAGGTAACACAGCGATTTCGTTGGGAGTGCTCTGCACAAGCATCTCGGCAATCGCGGCGGGACCGCCCAGATTGCCGTCGATTTGAAAAGGTGGGCACAGATCAAACATGTTGGGTAGAGTACTCGTGGTGATCAAGATTTTCAGGTTGTTGTAGGCATGCTCAGGGTTTTGAAGGCGTGCCCAGAGAGCCGCCCTCCATACAGTGGACCACCCAGTTCCGCCGTCACCGCGCAATTCAAGACTCTTTTGCGCAGCTGCCGCGAGTTCGGGAGTGCTCTTAAGACTGATGTCATGCCCCGGATATAACGCGTACAGATGAGAAACGTGCCGATGGTGCGGTTCGGTCTCGGCATAATCTTCGATCCATTCCTGCAGTTGCCCGCGTTTGCCAATCTGCAATGGCGGCAAACGCTTTGCGGTCTTTTGCAGTTCAGACTGGAATTCAGCATCGGTACCAAGGATTTCGGCAGCGCGGCGGCAATTCTCAAAGAGCTCCTGAATAAGTTCGATGTCCATGGTGGGCGCGTAGGTCAGAGAATAAGGCTGGCCATTCAGCAAATACCGGTTCTCCGGCGAAGTTGCCGGATTCGTGACCAACCTCCCCGCGAATGGAGTTCCCTCCGGCGCCTCCACCAATGTACCGAGGACAAAATCGGCGGCCTCCTTCATCGCGGGGTATGCTTCCCGTCGCAGGAATTCCCGATCGCCACTGAACTCATAGTGATCGAACATCTGGTTGGCAAGCCAAACGCCTCCTGTGGGCCATATTCCCCAGGGGCCGTCCACGGGCGTAGTCGCGCGCCAAAGATCGGTATTGTGGTGCAGGACCCATCCCTTGCTGCGGTAGTCCACTCGTGCGGTGTCGGCGCCGGTAACGCGCAAATCGCGGATCAAACTCCATAGCGGTTCCTGTGTTTCCCAGAGATCCCCGGCATCAGCCTGCCAATAATTCATCTCGAGGTTAATGTTCGTAGTCATCTTGCTCGACCACGGCGGACGCAGATCCTGGTTCCAAATGCCTTGCAGGTTCGCCGGTTGACCTCCGGGCCGCGAAGAAGAAATCAATAGATAGCGGCCGAACTCATAGTAGAGGGCCAGCAAAGCAGGGTCTTCATTTTCCGCAAAACTCTTTATGCGCTGGTCCGTGCTCTGCGTGGACTGGTCCTTGCCGAGGCGCAATTGCACCCGTGAAAACAGCGAGCGAAAATCATTTACATGTCTCTGGCGCAACGAGTCATAGGAATGTTTCGCCGCGCGTTCCAGATAATCGCGAGCCGCGCCGAGAGCGTCGCCGCCGATGTCGTGATAATTCTTAAAGCTGGTCGCGTTGCTGAACAGAATGGTGACTGAATTCGCTCTGGAAATCTCGAGATGCCCTTGCACGGCTCGAACAGAACCTCCCTCAGGCAATACTTTTAATATGGCGGCGAAGCGCGTACCGGGCTGATCCCAAGAACCCGTCCAAGAAAAAGGAGGATTTTGCCGAGGCTGGATTTGACCGACCAGTTCCAGAGTATCTTTTGCGGTCGTTTTTACGTTCGTCCCAGCTTGCGGCGAATCCATCGCGATACTGAAAGTGATCTGACCGGGTTGGCTGGCGGTGATTCGCACTACCAGAACCTGATCAGGGTATGAAACGAAGACTTCCCGATGGAACTTCACAGAACCTGCTTTGTACGCAGTCTCTGCAATTGCGTCATCCAACTGAAGTTCGCGTTGGTAATCAGTCGCCTGGGCGTGTCCAGGGAAATGCAGGCGCAGGTCACAGAACGGCTGATAGGGCATAAGCAGCTTCGGCTTGCCCATCAGATTCTCGGAAAGCTTCTCGGCCTCGTCTATCTTGCCCGCGAAGATCAGTTGACGAATCTCGTTGAGATGGGAGTATGCGTCGGGGTTCGTGTAATCGTGCGGACCTCCACCCCAGAGCGTGCTCTCGTTAATTTGCAGGCGCTCATCTCCAAGACCGCCAAACACCATGGCGCCGATGCGTCCGTTGCCCAACGGCAACGCCTCAGTCCATGTGCTTGCGGGTTTATAGAACCTGAGTTTGAAATCTGAGTCCGATGCTCGCGCGGCGACGCTGACTGCGGCCACTGCCACGATTAATGCCGTTCTTATCCTCGACTGAAGTTTTCGGTGCAGCACTTTACTCCTCCGAGTCTTGATTGCGAATGGACCGGTTGCGGTTATGCGTCTTAGAGACTGGCTCCGCCAACGGGGGCGAGTACTTCCCTTCCGCGACCTTCCGTAATCAGTATGGTCTATGGCTCTCAGTGATCAGCGGCCATGTATCTGTCCTGAAAGGACCGGCTGGCAATCCGGCGCCGTTGAAAAGAGTTGCTGCCGGATTCGATTGCCATGCATAGCGGACTTCTTTCGGGTTCGGTACCGAAGGAGATGAAACGACAATTGTTTTTCCTTTGATATGTGCATCGGCCCAATACCATTTTTGGTCGACTCCGGCGATCGCAAATTCTTCCAACTTATCTCCCTTTACAACCAGACCGCCATCGGTGTGCTTGAAATGCAGCTGGATCGATCCCGGCATGCGTTTGACAGAGGCGAGGGTTGGACCCGAATAAACGACATGCTTGTGATATTGCTTTGCCAGCGCGCAGAAAGCGAGCCGCTCGCCAACTGGCTGTTTATCTTTTGGATGGAGATTGTCTGGATCTCCTGTATCTATGGTCACTGCCAAACAAGAGTTGTGAACATCGGCGGCGGTTAGGGCCTGCGATTCCCGTATGTCGGCCCATCCATCGTCAGTCGGCGTGGCACTGTGAGGCGCGAACCTTGGCAGACTTACGATGTAAAACGGGAAATCACCTTGCTGGAAAAGCGTTCGCCAATCCGCGATGGTTGCGGGAAGAATTCTGCGGTATTGGAATCCGCGATCTGAATTCTGCTCGCCTTGATACCAGAGAGCACCCGTGATGGAAAGCGGCGCGATGGGTTCCAGCATTCCCTTGTAAAGTACGGTCGGCATTACCGGCCAGTTTTCAAAACCAATGGGCATGGGATGCGGCGGCCGAGCATCCACGCTTAGCTGGGCCTTCCACTTGCCTGCGAGGGGAATGCTTGTCTTGTCCCCGAGCAACAAGTGCAGCTCATCCGGTTTGCCAAGAAATCCGCCTTTCGGCTCTGTCTTGAAGACGCGAATCGCAAGCAGATTTTTCCCCGGCTTCAGCACACCTTCATGGATGAAATAGACTCGAGGGTTCTCAACCCATGCGCTCGCGCCGACCTCCGTCCCATTGATGTACGCGGTGTCCATACGCTGAACCGAGCCGAGGAACAACAAAGCACGACCCGCGGGAAGTGGATCCGGAAGGACGATCGCTTTGCGAAACCAGACGACCGCAGGTGTCTCAGGCACGCCCAGTTCGGCGAAGCCACCGGGAATATCTACCTGCTTCCAATTTGAATCATCGAAAGCTGGCGCGGCCCATTTCCCTTTTAGCCCGACGTCATACTGGTCGTACCAGTGCATGACATAGTTGCCGTATTCGGGCGCTTTTTCAGCAGCCAGCTTGTCAAGTTCCGCCAATGGAACGTCGAAGTCCTTGAGTGGACGAAGCGCGTCGGCGCTTGTCCATGCTTCCGCGGGAGTTCCACCGACGGCATCCAGAACCAGCCCAATTGGAATATGAATCTCCTGCTGGACCTTGCGCGCAAAATAGTATGCGACAGAGGAAAGGCGTTCCGCCGTTTCCGGAGAGACCGATTTCCAGCTACCCTCCACAACATCCGTGTGATGGTAAGCAACGTGAGGCGCAACCGTGAAGAAGCGAATCTGCGGATAATTGGCAGCTTTGACTTCCTCTGCGCCATTACGCGCCATGCGGAGGCCTACCTCCATATTAGATTGACCGCCGCACAGCCACACATCCCCGACCAGAACGTTGTGAAGCTCCAGCGTCTGCTTACCCTTGATCGTCATCGTGTAGGGGCCGCCAGCGCGTGGCGGCTGAATCTTCACTTCCCAGCGGCCATCGGCTCCGGCAACGCCAGATGCGCTCTTGCCCGCAATGTCCACCTGGATTTTGTCTCCGGGATCTGACCATCCCCAGATAGTGTTCGCTTTGCCGCGTTGCATCACCATGTTGTCGGCGAAGATAGGGCTGACCAAAGGAAGCGGAGTACTGGCACTCGCTGGAGCATTTTGCGCCCAGGCACAAAATTGCGGCGAGAGTAAGAAACCGGCCACAACCATCGCGATGAGAACAGACTTGCGAATCATTAGCTCAATCCTTCATTTCGACAGTTTGCAATCAACGACATTCGAAATTGCTCGCGGCTTCTGAGTCGCCCTGACCTTTATATTGGGCGTGTTTGGGATAGGGACATAGAGGACGGCTGCGCCCAGGAAATGCTTTGCCTGTAGCGACTACTGAGACAGGCACAATCCCTTTTTCCACCCAGTTAGCCATCGCACTCAACAGATCGAATTGATCGAGGCCCGGGCCTCCGCCGCAATGTGACATGCCGGGAACAAAATAAAACTGACTCCATTTCGATACTTCCTGAGGACCCCCGTTCGCTTCTGCCATATTTTTGTAATACTCGAACGTGTCCAGCGGCGAGAACCAGGGATCGCTGTCGCCATGATAGAAAATCAGTTTTCCTCCATGGCCGGAGAAAGTGGTAAGGTTCGTGGACATTGAGTCCACGAGCGGCTGAGCGTCGGCCAAGGCTTCTTTCTCGACATCCACTTCCATTGCAGTGGGCGCTGGTCCGAAGATGCCGGGGCCTGGCGAGAGAATCCCACGGATGGGACCGCTGGCGGTGAGGCCCGTATCGTATAAAAGTCCGGGGTAAACCTGGTTTCCTTCCGATGTCGTTGGCCCACCCATGACCTTCTTTATCGCGGCGACTTTGTTCGGCGCCAGGCAGGATTCGGTCTGTCCTTCTTTGCACGTCAGCACCGCCGGATCAAAATGACATGCTAGCGGATCGGAGATTATGTGATCGGCTATTCCGTCTTGGGCATCACATTCCTTCAAAAGCGCGTCGATGATCAGCTTACGGTCGCTGTCGGTAATCGCCTGGGTGATGATTGGCTTGCCCTCTGCATCCTTCGGCGCAATCTGATTGAGGGCAACTGGAATCCACTTCCCAATTGCAAGATTTGACAGGCCGGTGCGCATGGCGGGATCACCGGAAATGATGCCGTTGAAGATTGTCGGATAACGCTGCGAAAGAATCATGCCTTCGCGCCCGCCCGTGGAACATCCGGAGAAATATGAAAAGGCTGCCGGCTTTTCGTAGTATTGCGCGATGAGTTGTTTGGCCAGCTTGGCGACTTCGGCATTGGCGAGATAGGCGAAATCCAGATCCGCTTGCTGGTCTTTCTCGAAACCGAAATCAAAGCCGGCGCGGCGGCTCTTGTGACCTGTGTCCGTGCTGACTACGGCGAATCCGCGCATGAGCGCGGGTGTGTCTCCCGCGGCATTCACACCGAGTGGGGGCATCACCACACCATTGCTGCCACCGCCGCCCTGCATGAGAAAATCCCCATTCCATTTCTCAGGCATGGCTAATGCAAAGGTGATGCCGAACGCCTCACCGTCAATTCCAACCCTTCGGTTAATCACGCCCTCAACCCGGCAGTATGCGGGAAGCGGCGCACTGTGACCGGATCCCCAGGGATTTGGTTCCGTCGTTCCCCCTGGAATGGCCGCAGCCTTTGTGATCTCGACATTTGGAACTGTGAAGTTTTTCAGGTTGGCACATGACTTTGGTTGCTGCGCCCAAGCGCAACCAGCGAAGGCGAATATCCAAAGTATCTTCTTAAGGAATTGCGAAAGCATATTCCCTCCATTCACGAAAGCTTCGGGCTTAAGAAAAGCCTGTCCAGGTCGAAGGCACGGATCTCCAGACGTCCAGCATTTCTGCTGGACGTCTGAAATGTAGTCGCGGCATAAGGACATTACAAAATTATTCCGGCAGCAAAAGTTGTCCATTGACCTCAAAGTTCTTGCTGGCGGACGGAACCCCAGTCCCGGGCTGGCCGCTTCCGATTGATAGTGTGTATTTGCCTTGAGCGACCATGATGTCTCCGGCTTCGCTTACCATGCTCAGATCGCGCGGATTGAGATGAAACTCAACTTTCTGGTTGGCTCCGGGTTCCAGATGGATCCGCTGAAAACCGCGGAGGGCCCGGATCGGCGCGCCCGCGACATCGGGAAACTTGAGGTAGAGCTGTACGACTTCGTCTCCAGCAACCTTGCCGGAGTTTGTGACCATAACGGATGCGTTTAGAGGATCGCCTGCATTGATCGTCGCATCTGGCAGATTAAGGTCGCCATAGCTGAACGTCGTATAGCTCAGACCATATCCAAAAGGCCAGAGTGGCTCGCCTTTGAAGTAGCGATAGGTACGGCCCTCCATCGAGTAATCTTCGAAGTTGGGCAGTTGATGGACATCTTTATAAAACGTGACTGGCAGGCGTCCAGCAGGATTGTTTTTTCCGCTCAGCGTTTCAGCAATTGCGGCTCCGCCTTCTTCGCCGGGATACCAGGCTTCGAGGACGGCGTTGGCATGTGCTTTTTCCCAGTTTATACCGAGAGCGCTGCCGTTGGTGAGCACGACAACCAGTGGCTTACCAGTTGCGGCGACGGCCTTGACCAGGTCCTCTTCCGGTGCAGGCATGTCGAGGTTGGTGCGATCACCCCCAAGAAAACCGGGTTGGTCAACGGGCATCTCCTCGCCTTCGAGGCGGCTGGTGATTCCGACCACGGCGACGACCACATCCGCATTTTTCGCCGCGGTAATTGCCGCCGGATCCGGCGCATTGTTCACCGGCGTCCAGATGAGTTGCGCTTCGATTTTTCCCCCACCAATGTGGGCATAGGTTACATCGAATTGGACCGGCTCTCCCTTATCCAAATGAACCCGTCCAAGACCGGACCGAGCGCGAAATACTCGTGTTACCTGCTTCCCATCCACTGTAAGAGTCGCAAACCCGTCAGTCTTAACGCCGAGCAAGTAATCTCCGGTCGCGTTGGGATTGAGAAATCCCGTCCACCGCACCAGCAAATTTTTAGCTGCTTTCGCTTGCTCCGGAAGGTTGCTGTCGTTCAGATCCAGGCCGGATTCGGTCCGCGATGTGAGAGGTTGCGTTTTGGTTTCGCGGCGCGTGCCTGAACTGTATTCGGCTTTGATCCCGGGTTTCCTATCGGGCGTTGTGAACAGCGATGCTGGAACGGGAACTCCTACGTTCGTGGAGAGAAATTGAATGCCCGGGACATAAGTGATTTTCGCATTCGGGAATTCGGCTTTCATTCCCTCCAGTACGCTTACGGTATGAGTGGGAGTGCCATTGTAGTTGCCAAGCAGAACAGGAGTTTGGTCAGCGAGGGGGCCAACAATAGCGATGCGCTTAACAGATTTAAACGGCAGTACGCCGTCGTTCTTCAGCAGCACCATGGCTTCATCCGCCATGCGGCGAGCCAGTGCGCGGTGCGCGGCGCTGTCGAGTTCCTTTTCATCAATTTTGCTGTACGGCACTATGGATGGGGAATCGAACATGCCAAGGCGCATTCTTGCGGTGAACAGGCGAATGAGAGCGGTATCAACCGCGCTCTCGGGAAGATAGCCCTGCTGCACCGCCTCGACGTACGGCTTGTAGTCGTGGTCGTCCGTGACTTTAGTTCCGCCGTCAACGCATTCATTGTCCATGCCGCGTTGGAGCGAAATGGCCGAAGCCTGCGGTTGCGTGGCGCGGTAATGATGTCCGGCAAAAATGTCGATGACAGCGCCGCAATCGGAGACGACGTATCCCTGAAACTGCCATGCACCGCGAAGCGTGTGCTGTAGCAGGAACTGGTTGGCACACGCAGGCTCACCTTTAATGGCGTTGTAAGCGCACATCACGGAACCCGCATGGCCTTCCACCACGGCGGCACGAAATGCCGGCAGGTAAGTGTCTTCTTCGTCGTGCTTGCTTACGTCTACGTCCGCCATGTGGCGCGTAGGCTCGGGACCGCTGTGAACATCAAAATGCTTAGGGGTGGAAATGACGCGGTAATAATTAGGATCATCGCCCTGCATGCCGGTGACAAACGCAACCGCCATGCGGCCGCTGAGGAACGGGTCTTCGCCATATGTCTCTTGTCCACGGCCCCAGCGCGGATCGCGGAAAATATTCACGTTGGGAGCCCAAAAATCGAGGCCATGAAAGAAGGGGTTGGTCCCGTTGCGTACCGCTTGAACATGCACGATGCGCCCTTCGGTGCCAATGTCAGTGGCCATCTCGTGAATGCGAGGCACGTCGAAGGTAGCGGCAAGGCCAATCGGCTCGGGAAATTCCGTGGTGCCGTCGGCAATGACGCCGTGTAAGGCTTCACTCCACCAGTCATACTCCGGAACTCCGAGGCGCGGAATGGCTCGCGCTTGATTCACAAGTTGCGAGGCCTTCTCCTCTAGAGTCATGCGATGAACAAGATCCGCCGCGCGCTCTTCAGGCGAAAGCTTGGGATTCATGAAAGGTAAATTGGAATTATCTTGCGCGCTGGCAGCGCCGACAATAAGAAGTAAGAAGGAAACGGTGAGGACAGTCCATATGAATTTGACGTTATAGCGCATGAGTTCTCCCTAATTTCGGCGGAAAAGGGCAAAACAAATCCCGATTCCCGCATTTTTGTGAATTACTGCAATGAGTGCGTTTCTGAAACTGACTTGTGCATTCTTGATTACCGGCAGCCTGCCTTAAAGCAGAGATCCTTACTGAAAAATGGCATTACATGGTTCTGGAAGCGATCAGCAACCGCGCTCGTATGAGTGCCGTGATAAAGCTCAAAGGTATTTGGGATTCCATATTTATCTAGAACATCGTGCAGCTTCGTGGTATCGAATCGCAAGCCGTCCTGGTCTCCCACGTCAATGGCAATAGCATGGTATTGCCGCAAGTTGTCGATGTATTGATCAATGAAGTCGAGCGGCGAGTTCGCCGTCCATTTGGCTAGAACATCGGGCTGCACCGCGCCGTCTTTAAATGGAAGGTCGAGGTAGAGCGGTGGGTTCTTAGGGTCGGGGGACCATGCGGCCGCGCTCGCAAGCATGGCACGGGCAAAGAATGGCAACTTAGCTGAATCTTCGGGCGTCTTCACGGCTTCCAGCGATTTTTCAAGCTCGGGGTTCACGGAATTCATGGGACGCGATGAGAGACAACACGGGCTCATGATGTACAGGCTTCCGAACACGTCGGAGTGTTTCATGCCGATGCGCGTTGCGCCGTATCCTCCCATCGAGTGGCCAACCAAGCCACGGCTGCGGCGCTCGGGAATTGTGCGGTAGTGCGCGTCGATATAGGCGACCACATCGTGCGAGATGAATCGTTCAAAGTCTCCCGTGGTGACGGAACTGGAATACATTGAACCGTTATGAACGGTCTTGGAATCGGGTAGCACTACGATCATCTCTTTGGCGCCTTGAGCGAAGGCTCCTTCGATGGTCTGCGGCACATGGATTTCGTGTGTCCATTGTTCGGCGCCAATGGAATACCCGTGTAACGCGTAAACGACCGGATAGCGGCGATGCTTGTCTTTGGCATAACTGGGTGGCAGGAACACAATCACGTCGCGATCAACGGCGTCGCCCTCCAAGTTGCCCTCGAGCGAAGTCCCATGAATCTTGATGTGCTCAACCGTCGCTGGCTTTGCATCCGGAATAACGGCAGGTACTTCAGTCTGAACCTGGGCCACAAGACCAGAACCGAGGTTAAGAAGTATCGCCAAAGCGATCAGGCAAAGAATTTTTTTCGTCACGTTCATACCCTTCTAATCGAGTAGTGTTTTCTTGCATTGCCATCGGGGCGCCGATGCGCGGACGCACACTATTTTTGGCAAACGTTTACTTGAAAGTCTAAATAAGATTACACTGCAGAGCCAATCACAAAGTATTCGAACAGCGTGATTGTACGTGAGTCTTGTGCTGTGCATTGCAACTATTTATCGAATTCAGTTTGGATTGCTCCGGCGAACCGACATGCATTCCTCTGTGGGACTGACTGCAGTGAGTTTATGGATATGCAGGAAAAACGATAGCAATCGTCCCGGCAGCGTAAAGACATTCTTTTTTTCAACGCGGGCACTTCAAACACAGCAGGAATCGCACACGGATTCTTCACCTAAAGTTGATGTTCCTTGAATCGAAAAAATCAATCGTCTCTACCGCGAAGGTTCGGTTTGATTTATCGTTTACTTTATCGCCTATTAGAGCGGGAAAAATCTTATGGACTGTAATTCTCACGACGTCGCGCGGAACAGATTGCCGAAGGCGACATGCTCGTGAGTTGCGGTCCTAATTTGCGAATGCTTTTGTAGCGTGAGATATCAAGGAGGCCTTCCTTTGGAAAAGATCAGTCGTCGTAAGTTCGTTGCTACTGCTGCCACCGCCGCGGGCGCTGCTGTGATTCTGCCAACCGCCACATTCGGACTGCAGGCGCAAGCTCCGCCAGCCGCGCAGAAGCTGGGAGGCCGCGAGCTCGTGAACTTGCGCGCCGTCCCATTTCCGATGAAAAACGTAAGGCTCGGTCCGGGAGCTTTTCGTGCGGCAGCGGAAGCCAATCGGCGATACCTGAAAACATTGCCTCCCGACCGGTTGCTTCATACATTCCGTTTAACGGCAGGGCTACCTTCTTCAGCTGAGCCCTTGGGCGATTGGGAAAAACCCGATTGCGAATTGCGCGGCCATTTCGTGGGCGGCCATTATTTGTCGGCCTGCGCGCTTGCGTTCGCCAGCTCGGGCGACGAAGAACTCAGGCGCAATGCCGATCAGGTTGTAACAGAACTTGCAAAGTGCCAGGCACAGCTTAAAAGCGGCTATCTGAGCGCCTTCCCTCAGGAGCTTTTCGATCGTTTGCGGGATGGAGTGAACGTCTGGGCGCCTTTCTATACCATTCACAAAATTATGGCCGGGCATCTTGATATGTACCAGCTTGCCGGCAATGAGCAGGCGCTGGATACAGTCGAGAAAATGGCGCAGTGGGTGCGAAGCTGGGCGGATCCATTAAGCGAAGAAAAAATGCAGCGCGTTCTTCTGGTGGAGTACGGCGGCATGGGAGAGGTGCTTGCCAATCTTTATGGCGTGACCGGAAAACGCCAGTATCTGGAGCTTGCGCAACGCTTCAACAAGAAATGGTTCTTCGATCCATTAGCCGAGCATCGCGATGAACTAAAGGGATTGCATGTGAATACGCACGTCCCGCAGGTAATCGCAGCAGCCCGATTGTACGAACTTACCGGCGACGAGCGCTATTGGAACATCGCCGACTACTTCTGGAATGAAGTGACGAGCGAGCGCTCGTATTGCACAGGGGGCACCAGTAATTTTGAGTTGTGGCGGTCGGACCCAGGCGTCCTCTCGACGCAGATTACTTCCCAGACAACCGAAGACTGCTGCGCTTATAACATGATGAAGCTGACGCGGCATTTGAACAGTTGGTCGCCGAAAGCGCACTACATGGACTACTACGAACGCACGCTGTTCAACCACCGCATGGGAACGATTGATCCCGAGACCGGAACAACCGTCTATTATCTGCCTTTAGGGAACGGCTACTCCAAGATTTACGCCAAGCCCTTCGATTCGTTCTGGTGCTGCAATGGCACAGGAGCTGAAGAGTTCGCCAAGCTGACGGATACTATTTACTTTCACGATGACGATTCCATATTCGTGAATCTCTACATTGCGTCAGAAGTGAACTGGCCGGAAAAAGGCATTCGCCTGACGCAGCAAACGTCATTTCCGGACGAGCCAGGAACAACCCTGCTCATCTCCGCGGACAAGCCTGTCAATGTAGATTTGAAATTACGCGTGCCGTACTGGGCGAAAGGCGGCAGCGTAAAGGTCAATGGACGAACATCGCCTGTTTTCGCGGACGCATCCAGCTACCTTGTACTGCGAGGGCCGTGGAAGTCCGGCGATCGTGTAGAACTGAGCCTTCCTATGAATTTGCACGCCGCGCCCACGCCTGATAAAGCGAGCATTCAGGCAGCAATGTATGGGCCGCTGGTCTTAGCGGCGCGATTCGAAGAAGGGCCTCGTGACGAATGGTACCGGGAATTTACTGCCCAAGCGAAGCAACCGCCCCGGGCGACATTGCAATTCAACGGCAAACTGGACGATCCGACGACCTGGTTGGAACCTACGGGCGAAAAACTAGCCTTTCGGACTACCGGGAAAAATCAAAGTGTGACGTTCGTTCCTCTGTCGAGGATCGTCCACGAACGCTTTGCCGTGTACAACGAAATTCATGAGGAGAACGTGTAGTTACATCAACGTTCTAATCTCCCACGAATTCCTGGGATCGAAATTAACGGTGACTTTGGCAGTGCATCCTCATTGCGCTGCCTGGGTCACCGGAAACTGATAGACGTTCACACTAATGGGAGCGACCGAGATCGCTTGCGTCGCGTCACCTAGCGGAATCTCTTTCACGGCGAGCTGTGGCTGCTGGCCAACTTTGTTGGCCGCTTCGAGGTCTTTGCCTGTCAACTCCCATAGCTCCGATTTCCCTGCAAGCTGCATGCCTGTCACGTTCAGTTCGAACTTCTGTTCGGATTTCGTGGCATTCACTACGGCAACGGTGAGGAACTTGTGGTCCGGAGTGAGCGCCGCAAACATGTCGAGCGGATAAGTCGGGCTGCCTGAATTTGTTTCAGGCTGATCGCCGCCGATGGGATATTTGGGGGCCGGCTGCGGCGAGTTTCCTGACAGAGCTACTGGCACGGAGCCGGGAACGAAGTGACTGCCGTACAACTTGAACATAAGGCCGGTCGCATTCAGGGTCGCGGCAGTGGGGCTATAGTCCACCGACGAAACTCCCATGGTATGCGCGGACATCGTGAGGAAATCGGTGTGCCGGAGCATCTCGTTAAAAATCATTCCGTAGGCGAGCGCCAACTTAAGATCCGGCGCACGGTTAAAGCTTTCGCCGAAGTAGGCATACTCGTCCATGGAGAGGAAAATTTTCTTCTTGAGCATGTCCGGAAAGCGCTGCTGATACCGTGCCCATTCCTGCGCTTTCAGGTGAACAATGTTAGCGGGATAACGCGCGTACTCAAGCGGGGTCTGGTCAATCTTGTCGTAACCATCGTCCGTGGGCGCATCGGGCGCCAATTTCTTGGCTTTTTCAAGATCAAAGTGCCGGCCGCCCTGGGCATACCAGTGCTGGGTGATACCGGAGAAGTTGCCCCAACTGTGTTCGAGGAGGCCGCCAGTCCAGTCCTGCGGCGTGCCTTCAAGGGACTTTAGATTGTCCAAATCTTTGGCGCGCATTTCCCCGGTGAGGTCCATCGCCTCGAGCATGTTGCCGGAAGCGAGCAGAGTGATAGAGGGATCGACCTTCAGCATGGCTTTCGCAAATTCATTGTGCTTGAGGACGTAATACTTCAAATCCGTCCGGCCTAATTGCCATGCACCGTAGGGCTCGTTGCCAATGTCCCAGAACTTGATGTGGTAAGGCTCGGGATGGCCATTGCGCGCACGTTCGGCACCGAGACGCGTCTTGACCGAACCGTTCAGGTACTCAACTTCTTCGGCTGCTGAGTGCGCGTCGCCGAAGCCCGCGTTCACGGTAATGTACGGTTCAACTCCGATGAGCTTGCAGAGCGTCATGAACTCATCCATGCCCACGTCGTTTGTCTGCATGGCATTCCACGCGTAGTCAAACATTGGCGGACGTTTGTCGGGGTCACCGACTGCGTCGTACCAGCTCCAGTCGGAAAGGAAGTTGCCGCCAGGCAGCCGCCAGAAGCCGGAATGAAGTTGGCGCAGGAGCGCGATGGTATCGGGACGAAAGCCCTGCACATTGTCGGTCGGCATAAGAGAGACCGTCCCAATGTGAAAATTCCCCGTGCCTGTACCCGTGATTTCCAGGCTGGCCGCGACGCTATCAGTACCAGCAGTAAAACTGAGTGGGATTTTTTTGTAGGCCTCAGACAGCGTGGGAACGGAAATAGTCTGACGATCGTGAGCGCCCTCTCCCCAAACTAGACTGACCTTCACCTTTGAACCCGGGGTGCCGCAAAGGTAGATGCGTCCCGCATATTTTTTGCCCTTGACCAAGGCAAGGCCGGATTGCCGGATGCCGTGCGGGGTGGCGGAATCGAGTTCGATGCGCGGACTTTGGTCGCCGACAAACGGATGGACTTTGTCCATGGTTACAACTTCATCCGGACCGACAGGCCGCCATTTGCGAAGCTGCATGCCAGGGAATCCCTGTCGCTGCGACGATGCTTCCTCTTTGGATGTGATCGGAAAGTAAAATTTCCGGTCATCAAGCTTCTCTGACCATAGGCTACGATAAACGAGCGAGCCAATGTGCTCGATGAACATGCCGAACTCGTACTTCGAAACCGGCTCGGCTGCCTGTTGGGTATTAATATTTACCGTCAGCCTGTCCGGCACAGTCGATTCAGTCTGTTGAGCCGTACCTGCAACCGAGCACGCGAGCCAAAATGCCGTTACCAACACCAGTGAAAAACGTGCCTTCATCGGGTTCCTAACCTCTCTCTTTCATGAATTTGTTTCTTTGCAGCCGTTCATCTTGGTTACCTGATCTTGCGTGGATAACAGTGATGGCTGATACATATGTTCATTGCGCTATCGGAAACTGATAGATATTGACGCTAATGGGCGCCGCTAAGAGCGTCTGTGTCGCATCACGAAGAGAAGTCTCTTTCACTTCGACCTGCGGCTTTTCGCCAACACGGTTGGAGGCGTCCAAATCTTTTGCCGTCATCTGCCAGAGCGTTGATGGGCCTCCGAGTCGAACGCCAGTTACATTCAACGTGAGCGATTGTGCGGATTCAGTGGCATTGACAATGGCAACTTTCAGGTACTTCCGGTCAGCGCTCAGTGCAGCCACAACGTCGATCGGATAGGTCGGGCTTCCCGCATTCGTCCGCGGCTGGTCACCCCCGACCGGATATTTCGGTGCGGGTTGAGGCGAGTTACCAGTAACGGCTACCGGCAACGAACCTGCGCCGAAATGATCGCCATACATTTTGAAGAGAAGCCCGGTCGTATTTAAGACTGCATTGGTCGCATTGAGGTCGAGCGTGGAGACGCCCATGGTGTATGCCGACATCTTGAGGAAGTCGGTGTGCCGCAGCATCTCGTTAAAGACCATCGCATAGGCGAGGGCACTTTTGAGATTTGGAGGCGCGCCCGAGTAGGAATATTCATCGATAGAAAGAAAAATTTTCTTGCCGATCATGGCAGGAAAACGGTCCTGATATTCCTTCCATTCTTCGGCCTTCAAATGCACGCGATTCGATGGATGCCGTGCCCATTCCAGCAGAGTCTCCTCGGCCGGAACGTAACCGGGTTCCACTCCGGGTCGAGGCGCAGGAGCGTTTGCATGTGTGATGTCGAATCGGTAACCCGCTCGCGAGTACCAGTGTTCGGTAATGCCATCGAAATTACCCCAGCAATGCGCGAGCAGGCCGCCGGTCCAGTCAGCATCTGAACCGAACTGCGCCTGAAGATTGTCGAGGTGCATGGCATGCGTCATACCTTCGATGGTCATCTCGTCAGGCATCGCCCCTGAAGCCAGGATTGTGATTGACGGGTCCACCTGACGCATCGCCTTGGCAAATTCATTGTGTTTTAGAACGTAATATTTGAGATCCGTGCGGCCAAGTTGCCAGGTGCCATAGGGTTCGTTGCCAATATCCCAAAACTTAACGTGGTAAGGCTCAGGATGGCCGTTCCGCGCCCGCTCGGCACCCAGGCGCGTGTTGACCGATCCGTTCATGTACTCCACTTCATCGGCTGCGGAGTGCGCATCGCCGAAGCCTGCATTCACGGTGATGTAGGGATCGACGCCGAGAAGCTTGCACAGAGTCATGAACTCATCCATTCCGACATCGTTGGTCTGCATTGCATTCCATGCGTTATCGAACATCGGCGGCCGCTTGTCCGGATCGCCGACCGAATCGTACCAATTCCAGTCAGAGAGAAAATTGCCACCCGGCAAGCGCCAAAAACCGGAGTGCAACTGGCGCAAAGCCGCGATCACTTCGGGCCGAAAGCCCTGCACATTGTCGGCAGGCATGAGCGAGACTGTCCCAATGTAAAAATCTCCACTGCCCGTACCTGTGATTTCGAAGGTGCCTGTATTCGCGTCAGCCTTCGCGGTAAAACTCAGTGGAAACTTCTTATAAGCATTCGACAGATTGGCGATCGAGACAGTCTGCCGCTCGGCCACTCCTTCTCCCCATATCAGACTGACCTTCACCTTTGTGCCCGGCGTGCCACGAAGATAGATTCGGCCCACATATTTCTTGCCCTTCAGCAGAGCGAGACCCGATTGCCGAATGCCGTGAGCTGTGGAGGAATCTAGCTGAATGCGCGGACTCTGCTCGCCGACAAATGGGTGATCTTTGTCCATCACCACGACATCATCAGGACCAACTGGACGCCACTTGCGAAGCGCTAATCGGCGAAAAGGGCCTCTCTGCTCCGCAGCCGGGGCTTCGGGCTCTTTCGAGCTAATTGGGAAATAGAACTTGCGGTCATCGAGCATCCCGGACCAAAGTGATCGATAAATAAGTGTGCGGATATGCTCGATAAACATGCCATGCTCATATTTCGAAACAGGCTCGGATATCTTTTGCGTATCAATATTTATGGTCAGCCGACCCGGCACACCCTGTTCGGGTTGCTGCGCTGAGGCCATTGAGGCGCACCCAAGCCACATCGCCGTTACAGCAAATAATGCAATCCGCATCTTCATCAAGCACTTCCCTTCCTTTGACCTTAAGCAAACGTTTACTTATTCAAGACGAATAAACTGGCATCGCATTTCTGAATGCGTTGCGAAATTGCCCCACTGACGCACCTTCTGAGTGACACCGCGCGCATGTGAGGCGCTACCTCACGCGTGTTGTCGAGCGCTAATACGCTTTTCATCAAAGTTCTCTGAGAGCAAAATTACCACAGAAACAGAAGATCTGAAGTGTGTTGTCTCACTTATTGAGACATCGATTTATATCAATGATTACATCAATGAAATCTTGAAAAATTGCTCTCGATGAAATCTGATACAGCGGATTGACCACCGCCTCACGGCTTCTTAAAGTTCCAGCGCGACTTATCGCTCTTGGGATCGAACCTGGCAAGCGTCGGCGAACTGGCGCCCACCGCGGTCAATGCCACGGGCTCCGCGGAATTGGGCACTACCTTGGGCATAATGCGGTAAGTGCCATCGGTCAATTGGTCAATACGCCACAGTTGTTCGGGAGCGCCGGTAAAGCTGGGAACCGTTACGACTTCGCCGTCGGCAGTTGCCACCAACGCGCGATCGGTGCCGGCAATGGTGATCTTGAAATACGGCGAGCCGGGATAGCCGCCGGCATTCGCTACGGATGTGACCGTCCATTTTTGATGGGGCCGGACCATGTAGTCGTTGAGGTCAACATTAATGTTGCCATCTGGCCAGGCTGCAGAATCCTGCGCGAGTGTCTGATCTGGAATGGGGCTAACGGGGCCAGTTGGCGGGCCGAAGAAACCACCTGCGGGCGGGTGCGGATGCTGCTGATTGTTTTGTGGATGTGGAGGGCCGCCGAAGCCGCCAAAACCACGGCGGGGAAGATTCATCCGCACAAAGTCTGTTGCCAGCTCCAACGCGCCGCCGCTGCGTTCGGACTGAATCTCATAAGTGCCTTCTTCGAAGTTGTCGCCGCCGACGGGCCATCCGTCTTTCCACAGCAGCGGGCGAATGTCGAGCACACTGCGGCCGCTGCGGTCCATGTCGGCCTCGTAATGCATGGAAAATTTTTGCACGCCATCGCCCAGATCCAGCAAGCCGAAGTGACCGGGGCCGATATGGCGATCGCTGGCTCCCACCACAAGCTTGCCGCCGCCTTTGAGCAAGGGGATGCCCATATTATCTACATACTGACCTGTCACACTTCGGGAGCGGCCCACGCGAATGTTGTAGGTTGAGTCAGGACCATCGCAGCACGTTCCATGCGTGCCCAACAGGTAGTACCAGCCATCGCGATACATCATGTCCGTGGCTTCCATATCTATGGCGACGTCGACAGGTTTGTTGCCCTGCATGCGTCTGCCGGTCTTGGGGTCGAGTTCGACGATACGGATATAGCCGAAGTAAGTACCGTAAGAGAGCCACAGATGACCCTTCGCGTATAGAAACGCGGGATCAATGGCGTCGCAATCCTCTACGCCGTTGCTCGAAGCAACAACTCCAATGTCGTGAAATTGGAAATCGGGCGACTTGGGATCGAGGCTCTTGGTCCACATGATCTTGACGTTGCTTGCATGCCCTCCGGCTAACCCACCTCCTCCCACCGCATACACCACGTAATAACGGTCACCAATCTTGATGGTGTCGGGAGCCACTCCACCCCCGGGGCGCACAGCTCCGCTGTGCCAAGTCCAACCATCGTCCGACATCAGACCTCCTCCGCCGCTGCCGAAGGTGAAGTATTTGCCATTGGACATTACGATCGTTGAGGGATCGTGGATGTAGGGTTCACCATCCAGCGCCAATGCTGGACTCGACGCGTAAACCAAGAGCAGAGCGAGAATTGCTGAAGCCAGAAAATTGGATTTCATAATAGCTCCGTAGAAAGTTGAAATCAGGAATGGTGCGACTCATTCATCCGTTATTGAAGGCTTTGAGTAATGTCCTTGATCGGCTCGCCATTCTCATCAATAAAGCGGACGCAGAAATCACTTAAGCCGGGACCGTTGATGACGGCGCCGCGAATGACGTTCCGCCCCTTTTTGAGCGTGAGCAGGTTTGAAACAACATCATCCATTACCATGCGCCGGTCGCCGAAGAGGTTTACGACATCCTGACCGTTAAGCCACCACATGGACGCCGAATTGGAGCCGACGGCCAAGCGTACATTTTTTCTCTCATGTGGGCTGTTGACGATGGTCACAGCCCAGAAGATGACGCCGTACGTCGGCTTGTTCAAGCCATAGGCGAAGTTAAAAAGTTTAACGTCGAAAAGGTTGGAATCCAGAGCGTGCCATGCGAGTTCCTGGCCGGCAACCGTCACCTTTTCGCCATCGTGAGGAATGATGGTGAACTGGTCGGGAAAATATTCTTCTTTGAATGCGCTTCTAACATAGGCGCCGGTAAAAACGGTGTTGGTGCGGTTCGGCTTAGCGATTGGCTCAAGAAGCAGCCAGCGCTGCAAAAAGCCGTCGAGATCCGGCGCTTTGGGGCCGGCTTTGGCCCGTGTGAAATAAGGCGCAATGGTGCGCGGGGCATTAGCGGCCGCAGTCTCCGTGGGCAGATGGCGCGGCGCGACGGGAGTGGAGTTGGCGGGCTGAGCATTGCTTGACGCACCGGCAGGTGCTCCACCCGCTTGCGCGACGGAGAAGGCTGGAACTGTCAATAACGCGAGGACACTCATTCCCATCAGCACAGCTTTGCGGAGCATGTTCATAGTTGACCTTTGCTCGATTTCTGATTTTTTTGTGAAACGAATAGTTTACGCGTAGCTAAGCCACAATGTCGGGACAAAAATAATTACTCAACTTTTCAAATGTCATCATCAAACGATTTTGATATTTAAAATCGGAATTCTGTTGTCTAGAGAGAAACAAAGGTCGTATCTTAACTTGCTCGCCGAATTTGTTCGCTGACTCACTCGAACGAATGCATTCTGTATGCGACGGGATTTAAATTTCTGCGTGGAAAAATGGGAGATGCGATGTCGAAAGCAAATTCTGGAAATAAAACTCTTTTGAACCGTCGTGAGGCGCTGCTTCTTTCGGCAACCGCAAGCGTGGGCCTTATGGCCGGCAAATCCGCTTTCGCATCGGACAGTACGAAAACCGCGGCGCACCAAGAGCCCGGAAACTGTTCGACTCCGCGCTCAGCCGTTGCCAACACTCAATATGGCAAAGTGCGCGGCTTCCTCGATGGCGGTGTTTTCACGTTCAAAGGAGTTCCCTACGGACAAGATACGGCCGGAGAAAATCGCTGGCTCCCGGCGAAGCCCCCGACACCGTGGAAAGATGAATATCCAGCGCTGGTTTACGGCGCAAACTGCCCGCAAAACCTGCATCCCTGGACAAGCCCCGAGCAGACTTTCATTCAGGATTGGGACGATGGTTGGCAGAGCGAGGACCTGCTCAAGCTGAATATCTGGACGTCGAGCCTGACCGGCAAGCGTCCGGTGATGTTTTATATCCACGGCGGAGGATACAGCTTCGGTTCTTCTTATGAATTGCCCTCGCACGAGGGCGCGCAGATG
>DASXFN010000108.1:0-2606 GCA_036489565.1 Terriglobales bacterium | reverse complement strand
TAGGGACCTCTGAGCAACGCTACGATTTTACGGGGCAAAGGAGTCGAGTGTCGCGGGCGCGCAGGTTCCTGGTTTGAGCTTTGGAATTGGCCTGTTGTGACGTCGAATGCGCTGTGTACGCGAGTTCGAGAGACACCATGCCCCGCGGGGGGCCAGCCGTTTGCGGTGCAAATGACGTTCACGAGTGCAAATGAGGCGCACAGACGGTTGTTCGAACTGCGGACGAGTTCCAGCACTTCATCGATCGGGGCACGCATAAAGTCATGCATCATGTCGCCGACTGGCTCAAACGTCTGATCGACGATAGTCGGCGTCAAATGGAGCGATCGACAGCGGCGCGCACTGCACACCCGCTCTCGGAAACGCCGGACAGGCGATTGGCGATGGTGTCATAGCGCATGTTCTTCGAAATCCAGGCCTCGCTGATGATAAAAGGAAAACTACCACACAGGACCTGCAATACGTCCCTTTCGCGTACGCTACTCGACGATCTGCTGAACACCTATGTCGAGTCAGAATCTTAGGGCCAAATCCAACAGAATATCAACCGCCAATGTCCACGCGCCGCATTGGCCCATCGAAGTAATCTTCAATTTCTTCCAATGTTTTACCTTTCGTCTCGGGCAGAAAGATCGTAACCGCAATCAGGTAGATTATGGTAAAGCCAGCGAATACGAAGAAGATCGTCGAATACCCATATTTGCTGACAACAGGCAAAAATACACCGGCCAGGATAGTTGAGGTCAGTTGGTTCAGGACGAGAGCGGTGCTCATGCCATTGGAACGGATGCGCGTCGGCATCAGTTCCGACAGCGCGAGCCATCCGCATATCCCTGGGCCTAGCGAGTAAAACCCCATAAATACATACAGAGATATCGCAACCAACCAGCCATGGGCCGCATCCGGCACCTCGCCGATCACGGCCTTCTGGATCTTCAGAGGCGCGGTGCGCGCTGCCTGCAGATTGGCAAAAGGATTCCTGAAGAACGCTTCGAACTGGCTATTCGGCAGGCAGCCTGCGCGTGTGATGCGGATAGGCGCCGAGCCCTTTTCATCCGAACGCACGAAATTGGTGGCGGCACTGAAATCTCCGTAAGAATAAATAATCGCGAGCGATGTCCGGCCAGGCTGGATTGACTTCCCACTGTATCCTGTGGCGCTCAGAAGCCTGCTCGCCTCCACCGGATCGAAGGACAAGGTGAGGGTCTGGTCCGACTGCACCATCGATTGAATTACATTCCGGCAATTGACATTCATGTTTTCGGAATGGATAAACAGAAAACCCACGGCGAGCAAAGATACGAAAATCCCAGAGATGCCTAAAGTGAATAGAAATTTTCGACCTTTGCGGTCCACCAGCGCCACGCCGACAAGCGTCAGCAAAAAATTTACGGCGGTAAGGATGACGTAGCCCCAATGCGCGTTTACATCGGAGAGCCCGCTTTGCAGCAAAATTCCAGTATTGTAGGCAATGATCGAATTCACTCCGGTGGCCTGTTGGCATATCCCAAGGACGCAAGCCAGCAGAAGGGGAACCACATACTTCTTGCGTAGCAGCGACTCTCTTTTCCCAGTAGCAGACGCGTCTTTCGCAACAACTGCAAACGCTACCTGCTCCATTTCATTGAATTCGCCATCTGCTTGTTCTTTGCTGCGGGAGCGAAGCAGCGCCGCATATGCAAGCTTCTTTTTCCCGCGCTTGAACAGCCAACGCGGAGATTCCGACAGGAAAAAACTACCAAGGACAAACAGGACACCGGGCGGAAGCGACATCCAGAAAATGCGCCTCCATGCCTCGTTCTTGAATATAAACAACGCGGCCGCACTGGCGGTTCTTTCTACCATAGCGACACGGTAGCTGTAATAAATTCCGACCAGTGCCGCGGCGACGATGCCGAGCGTGAGCAGCCATTGAAAAATGGCGGTTCCTTTCCCTCGCGTGGACGCCTGAAGGCACTCCGCAAGATACAAGGGCACCACTAGCCCGATGAGACCACCGCTAACACCCTGCAACAGACGGCCGAAGAACAATGGCGTATACCCGTGCGAGAGCGCAATGACGGGAATGCTGATAACAAACGTCAGTCCGCCTACGATCATCAGGGGCTTGCGGCCCATCCAATCGGCCAACAGTCCGGCAAAAATGGTCGAGATTACACTGCCCAGCAGGACAGCCGCCACAATAATGGAAAGCTGCTCTGCATTCAGGTGAGAAGTGGCTTCCAGATACGGCAATGCTCCGCCGACAATCCCAACGTCCACTCCATAAAGCAAGCCGCCAAGCCCCGCCACCAGCAGCAAAAAACGATTGTAAGTAGATTTGCTATCGGCAATGCGCGAGAGATCTGCCGAATTTGGGACAAACTGAGTCATATAGATTCCCGAACAATGTCTTCAGCTTTCACGTCTATTGCGAGCGTAGCAAAGATGGCAGAAAACATGTACCTCCCTTTTTCCGCGGCTCGTCACAATAGCGATATCAGGGAATGGCCATTCCCTGACATGGGGTGACGATTCCCCGTTCAGTTGTGGGTTGAAAGCCTGGTTCAGTAGCCGGAAGTCGCCTAGATTCGGAATAAATAGACCGATCTATCGGCGACATTGGG
>DASXFN010000034.1:0-86494 GCA_036489565.1 Terriglobales bacterium | reverse complement strand
AACTATGCGTATCGCCTGCACCGGACGCCGGAGTGGAAGCAGCTTTTTGGTTCCTTCCGCCGGCCATACCGCGATAATTATCGCCCGGTACCATTTTCGAAAGAATATGTGCGGCACATGGCGGGATGGTATGCGCAGAAGCATCCGGATGAAGATTTTGCGGAAACTTTTGCCGTTTGGCTGACGCCGCGCTCTGGCTGGAAGACGAAATATCGCGGCTGGGGAGCGATGGCGAAGTTGCGTTACATGGACCGCATCGCGCGGGAGTTGGGGAATGCCGATCCGGCGCGGAAGCGCGGAGTGCCGGATGTGACCGTGGACGAAATGGAAGCGACCGTGGGCGAGTTTTATCAGCGGTCGTCGGAAGAAATTCCCATGATTGATCTGGCGCTGGACACGGATTTGCGGAATATTTTTGATGCGTCCCGGCGTCGCAAATCAGTAAAACCGGCGCAGGAATTTTTGCGGCAGAATCGGAAGACAGTAGTTGATAAGATTGCTTATTGGACAGGCGTGCAAAGGCCATTGGTGAGGCGGTTGGCTGAAGCCATCGAAAAGCGCGCCGGCGAACTGCACCTGTTTGCCGACACGCAACGGACTTCTGAGCATCTAACCAATGTGACGGTGTATGCCACGGCATTGGCGGCGAATTATATGGCGCGAGGAAAATTTATTCTGTCATGACCGGGACGAAGCTGAAGGTCGGAATTCTTTACGACGTTTGGGGCGACGCGGAAGCCGCCGCTCCAGAGGTCGAAGCATCTTCGTCCAACGAGAAAAAGCCACGCGGTAAAGCCAAGAAGGTGAGAAAAGAGCGTAAAGAAAAAGAAGACCGGGAAGAAATTTTCGACGCGCTGGAAAAACTGGGCCACCAGCCTTTCTATCAAGTACTAGACGGAACGCCGCAATGCCTTTCTGCACTTTCCAAGTGCGGGGCGGATTTAATTTTCAATCTTACGGAATCGTTTGCCGGCGATGACACCAAGGAAATGAACGTTGCCGCCTACATGGACCTGATCGGAATGCGTTTTACCGGGGCGGGGCCGCACGCTACTTTCCTGGCACAAGACAAGATCATCGCCAAAAAGTTATTTGCCTTCCACAATATACGGACGCCATTTTTCGCGACGGCTTATCGCGGGAAAATTGATCATGCGCACGACATCACTTTTCCGTTGATCGTGAAACCGGTATGGGAAGACGGCTCCATTGGGATTGATGCGGAATCGGTCGTCGATAGCGTGAAAGAGCTCATGGAGCGCGTGGAGTACATTCAGGATGAATTCGATTCGCCGGCTTTAATTGAGGAATACATTGAAGGGCGCGAGATGTACGTGGCGATCCTGGGGAGCTATGAAGCGGCGCAGGCTCTGCCGCTGGTGGAACTGGATTTATCGAAGCTCCCAAAGGGGACCCCGAAGATTGCTAGCTACGACGTAAAGTTTGAGAAAGAAACGGAAGGTTACCGGCTGACAAAGTCCGCCGTGGTGGAAGACCTTGATGAAGAGTTGACAGAGAAGGTCAAGGACACGGCATTGGCGGCATATCGCGCGGTCAAGCTGCGCGACTACGGACGGATTGACTTGCGGATTACGGCGAAGGGCGAGGTTTATGTGATTGAGGCGAATCCGAATCCGTGGCTTTCGAGCAAGCATGAATTTGCCATGGCCGCGAAGGCGTCCGGCCGTTCCTATACGCAGTTGATCGGTGAAATCGTGGACTTGGCGATGGCAAGATATGGGGTGCGGAGCCTTACTTCCGCGAACGGCGCGACATCCTAAGCGCGATCCGTATGATTCCATTGGCGTGATTGAATCTTGTTCCGTTCCACAATATTTTCTGCCATAATTGATTGTGCAACCCAGCCTGCACAATTTTCCAAAACAACTTAAGACGAGGAAGCGATGTCGGCAAAGTACATCTTTGTAACCGGCGGTGTTGTGTCTTCATTGGGCAAAGGACTGGCGGCTGCCTCTATCGGCTGCCTGCTGGAAAGCCGTGGCCTGAAGGTCAACTTGATGAAGTTTGACCCTTACCTGAATGTTGACCCTGGCACCATGTCTCCGTTTCAGCATGGAGAGGTTTTTGTTACCGACGACGGCGCTGAAACCGACCTTGATCTTGGACACTACGAGCGCTACACCCACGCCAAACTTTCTCGCGACAATAACTGGACGACCGGCCGCATTTACGAGCAGATTATCGCCAAGGAGCGGCGCGGGGATTATCTGGGCAAGACCGTGCAGGTGATTCCGCACGTTACCAATGAAATTAAGGCCGCCATGAAGAAGGTGGCGCAGGAAGTGGACGTTGCCATCATTGAAATTGGGGGCACGGTCGGCGATATCGAGTCACTGCCGTTCATGGAAGCGATCCGGCAGATGCGGCAGGAGTTGGGGCGCGAGAACACGCTTTTCATGCACGTGACGCTGGTGCCGTTTATTGCGGCGGCGCAGGAGTTGAAAACCAAGCCCACGCAGCATTCGGTCAAGGAACTTTTGAGTATCGGAATTCAGCCGGACATTTTGCTTTGCCGCACGGACCGTTTTCTCGCCAAGGACATCAAGTCGAAGATTGCTTTGTTCTGCAATGTCGGGGAAGAGGCGGTCATTACCGCCAAGGACGTTTCTTCTATTTACGAAGTGCCGGTTGTTTTCGCCCACGAGAATGTGGATACGCTGGTGTTGAAGTATTTGCATATACAAGCCAAAGACCGCGATCTTGCCAAGTGGGAAGATATTGTCCATCGCGTTTACAACCCTAAGGCGGAAGTGACGATTGGAATTGTTGGCAAGTATGTGGAATACGAGGACTCGTACAAGTCGCTCAAGGAAGCGCTAGTTCATGGAGCGCTGGCGCACAATCTGAAATTGCGCGTGAACTGGATTGAGGCGGAGGGACTGGAAGCTGGTCAGCAGGCCTGCCAAGAGCAGCTTGGAGAATTCGATGGGATTCTCGTTCCTGGGGGTTTTGGCAAACGCGGGATTGAAGGTATGTTGCAGGCGATCCGTTACGCGCGCGAAAATAAAATCCCATACTTTGGAATTTGCCTGGGGATGCAGACGGCGTGCATTGAATTTGCTCGCAACGTATGCGGCCTGGCTGAGGCGAATTCGAGCGAGTTTGATCCTGCGACGAACCATCGCGTGATTTATAAGCTGCGCGAGCTTCGCGGAGTTGAGGAGTTAGGCGGGACGATGCGGCTGGGCGCATGGCCGTGCAAGATTGAGCCGGACACTTTGGCGGCTCGGATTTATGGGCAGCACGAGATTACGGAGCGCCATCGGCATCGTTATGAATTCAATCGTGAATACGAAGAGATGCTGACGGCTGCTGGGCTGAAAATTTCAGGTTCCACGCCGGACGGCACTTATGTGGAGATGGTGGAATTGCCTGACCATCCACATTTTATTGGCTGCCAGTTCCATCCGGAATTTAAATCGAAGCCGCTGGAGCCGCATCCGCTGTTCAAGTCATTTGTGGGCGCAGCGTATGAGAGTGGTTTGAAACGGCGGTCTGACAAGGCGGCGGCGGAGATTGAGATGTTTCACCGGCCGCAGGGCGTGGGGAAGCGCTAGCTTTTGTTTTTTACCACAGAGGGCACGGAGAACACGGAGTAAGGCGGTTTTTCTGTGATCTCAGTCGTCTCTGTGGTTAAGTTTTGTTGGAGCGTAAGTGACTACTTCTTTCCAGCTTGATAATGTCCGCATCGGTTCCGGCAACCTGTTTTTGATCGCTGGCCCATGTGTGATTGAAAGCGAAAAGCACGCGCTGTTCATGGCTGAGGTCATCAAGGGCATAACGCGCGCTCTGAATGTCCCGTTTATTTTTAAGGCTTCTTACGATAAGGCGAACCGCACTTCGCTGCGTAGCTTTCGCGGGCCGGGGCTTGTTGAAGGCTTGCGTATTCTGAAAAAGGTAAAAGACGAAGTGCATGTGCCGATATTGACGGACGTGCACGAGACCGCGGATGTGGCTAAAGTCGCTGAAGTGGCGGACATCTTGCAGATTCCTGCTTTTCTGTGCCGCCAGACGGACCTGGTGGTGGCCGCGGCGATGACGGACCGGGTGGTCAATATTAAAAAGGGGCAATTTGTCGCTCCGGCGGACATGCGGCACATTGTTGAGAAGTGCAAGTCGGCGGGGAATGAAAAGGTTTTTGTCACTGAGCGCGGGTCGAGTTTCGGTTACAACAATTTGGTAGTGGACATGCGCTCGCTGGCCATCATGCGCAAATTTGCTCCTGTGGTTTTTGACGCTACACATTCCGTGCAGCTGCCTTCGGCTGCGCAGGGTGATGGAGATCATGCGGTCAGTGGCGGGCAGCCTGAATTTATCCCGGTGCTTTCGCGCGCCGCGGTGGCCGCGGGAGTGGACGGAATTTTCATGGAAGTCCACGACAATCCCAAGGAAGCGAAATCCGATGGAGCGAACGCGCTGGACTCCACGAAATTGCGCGGTCTATTGAAGGAATTGCTGACGGTGCAGAAGGCGGTCGAGACAGCCCGCGCCACGCCCTAGTCAACCTCTTGCGATAGATTGGGCGGCCCTGTATTTTTTGTTTATGCGGTTTTCAGAGTTTCCCCGGTTCATTTGCTTTACGCTGCTTTTTGTTGTTTGTTCATTCCTCGCGCTTCCCGCGGCGCAGGCACCCAGTCCTATTCAGTTCGAGCTAAAGAAAATAAACTTCCGTCTGGAGAATAGTGAGACTGCGGCAAAGAACGCGCCTGAGACTATGCCGGGCGGTGTTGCGGTCTTCGATTACAACGGAGATGGACGTCCGGACATTTTTTTCACCAATGGCGCGAATATCGCGACTTTGAAGAAAGACTCTCCGAAGTATCGCAACCGCCTGTTCCGCAACGATGGCAACGGCGTATTTACAGATGTGACCGATGCGGCCGGACTTGCGGGCACCGGTTATGACATGGGCGTGGCAGTGGGCGACTACGACAACGACGGCCATCCGGATTTATTTGTCGCTGGGCTGCACCACAGCACTCTTTACCATAACAACGGGGACGGCACTTTCACGGATGTCACGGTGAAATCGGGGCTGGATGCGAGCCTGAATCGTCCTGATCCCGAATACGGGCCGTTGTGGGCCATTACCGCGGTCTGGGTGGATGTGAACAACGATGGCTTGCTGGACCTGTTCGTGGTCAACTACCTGCAGTGGACTTACACGGATAAACCTTTTTGCGGGACGATCAAGACTAACGATTACTGTAGTCCTAAATTTTATAAAGGGTCGCCCAACCAACTGTTTCTGAACAATGGGGACGGAACATTCCGCGATGTTTCCAAGGAGTGGGGCATCCGCGAGCATGTGGGCAAGGGAATGGGTGTGGGGATGGCGGATTACGACCTGGACGGCAAACCAGATTTGTTCGTCACTAATGATGCTTCCTACAATTCTCTGTTTCACAATCTGGGAAATAAGTTCGAGGAAGTAGCCTTTGACACGGGAGTCGCGCTGACCGAGGAGGGCAATTTTATATCCGGAATGGGCCTGGATTTCCGCGATATTAATAACGACGGATATCCCGACATTGGGTTTGTAGCGCTCAATCAGCAGACGTTCCCGATATTCGAGGGCCAAGGGAAGAGCGGTTTTAAAGACGTAACAACCGAAAGCGGGATGCAGGATTTGAGCCGCGCCATGTCCGGATTTGGGGCAGGGTTTTACGACTTTGACAATGACGGATGGAAAGATTTGTTCGTGTCCCGAGGCAATGTGGAGTCCATTCCAACGCCCAACCAGCCCGTGAACCAATACAATACGGTGTTTCACAGCCTGGGGGCGAGCGGCAAATGGGCGGCGCTGACGGAACAGGCGGGGTTGACGGCGTCCCCGGCGGCGCGGCATCGAGGGTGCGCTTTCGGGGATCTGGACGGAGACGGGCGGGTGGATGTGGTGGTGACGGCGCTGGGAGCGGACGCGGAAATCTGGATGAACCGCAGCGAGAATTCGGGCCACTGGCTGGATATTGCGCTGCGCGGGACTAAGAGCAATCGCGATGGAATTGGAGCACGAATCAAAGTCGTGAGCAAGAGCGGCACCCAATACAATCACATGACAACGAGCGTTGGCTACGCTTCTTCCAGCGATGGACCGGTGCATTTTGGGCTGGGAACGGACGCGGAAGCGGAGACGGTGGAAATCCACTGGCCGTCGGGGATTGTGCAAACGCTGCATCATGTGGCGGCGGGGCAGATTTTGCATGTGACCGAAACGGCACAATAAATTGCAAATCCGTTAGGGTGAGAATGCGTAGGTGCGCAGGCTTGAGAAAACGTTTACTATGTTCCCGCTGGGAATTATTGTCAGCGGGGAGTCAACAATCGGTTCGAGGGGCCAAGGTCGAAAGATGAGTTGCTCTTCGGGGAAGCATGCCTATGCAGGCGTGGTTTTCATCTGTTTTCTCTTCTGCACATCGCTGTGTGCGCAGACAACACCTTCCGAGCCCGTTCCGTCAGCGCAGACTCCCGCAGTGCATATCGAAGTTCACGCAGATCATGAAACCGGGGCGCGGCAGCCGGTGTGGAATTACTTTGGCTATGACGAGCCCAATTACACCTACGCTCCCAACGGCAAAAAGCTTTTGCATGAGTTGGCGGCGCTGAGTCCCACGCCGGTGCACATCCGCACGCACAATTTGTTCACCAGCGGGGACGGCTCTGCTTCCTTAAAGTGGGGTTCAACGAATGTTTATTCCGAAGATGCGAATGGGAATCCCGTTTATGACTGGAAGATTGTTGACCGCATCTTCGACACGTATCACGAAGCGGGCATCAAGCCGCTTGTAGAACTTGGTTTCATGCCGGAGGCGCTTTCCGTCCATCCGGAACCTTACCGTCACAATTTTCCGCAAGGCTCGATTTTTACCGGATGGGCATATCCGCCAAAAGATTATGGGAAGTGGGCGGAGTTGGTATTCCAATTCACCAAGCATCTGCGAGAACGTTATGGCGATGCAGAGGTGACGAGCTGGTTGTGGGAGGTGTGGAACGAGCCCGATATTCCTTATTGGAAGGGCACCCGCGAGGAATATTTCAAACTCTACGACTACTCTTCGGACGCGGTGAAACGGGCACTCCCGGGCGCGCATGTAGGGGGGCCGGACGCGACTGGGCCGGGGAGCGCGAATGCGGTGGAGTTCTTGCGGGCCTTTCTGGAGCATTGTGCACATGGGCAGAACTCTGCGACCGGAAAACAAGGTGCGCCGCTGGATTTTGTGAGCTTTCATCCCAAGGGGGCCCCGAAGTTTCAGGATGGACACATCGCGATGGGGCTGCGCCGTCATCTAGAGATCGTGGAGCAGGGATTTGAGATTGTGAAATCGTTTCCGGAGTGGAAGAACACACCGGTAATTCTGGGGGAGTCGGACCCAGAAGGTTGTGCCGCGTGTTCGCCGGTGACGCATCCGGAGGATGGATACCGGAACAGTTCGCTCTACGCGGCTTATACGGCTGAGACGCTGAATCAGATTGAGGCGCTTGCGGCGCGCAACCAGATCAATTTCCAGGGCGCGGTCACGTGGGCATTTGAATTTGAAGGCCAGCCCTATTTTGTTGGCTATCGGGATTTGGCCACCAATGGAATTGATAAGCCGGTATTGAACGGCTTCCGCATGTTCGGGCTTCTGCATGGGCCACGGCTGGAGGTGAGCAGCAGCGGAGCGGTCTCCACGGATGAGATTTTGAAGTCGGGGGTAAACGCGCAACCGGATGTGAGCGCGATCGCGACGCACGAGGCGCGGCAGATCACGGTGCTGGTATGGAATTATCACGATGAAGCCGGGACAAGCGGGCCAAGTCCGGTTGCACTGAGCGTGGCAGGAGTTGCGCCTGGGGTCGAGCGGGCACTGGTGGAGCATTTCCGCGTGGATGACACGCACAGCAATGCCTATAGCGCGTGGGTGGGGATGGGGTCACCGCAGTCACCTTCCGCAGATGAATTGAAAAAGCTGGAATCCGCGGGGCAGTTGCAATTGCTGACTTCTCCCGCATGGACCGATGTTCACGGACGGGAGATCACGCTTAATTTTGATTTGCCGCAGGAAGGGCTTTCGCTGGTTAGGATCAGTTGGTGATAAGTTCGATGGCGCGAGTTTCGCGGAGAGTAGAATCGAGAGCGAGATTTTTTACGAGTCTAAATAAGTTGGATGGCATTTGGAGTACAATTCGCAGTCGCTGTCGGCTTTCGTTGGCGGGATAGGCCGGGAAGTGGATTTTTCCACGAAAGGAAGGAACAATGTTCGCACGGAGGATAGTTTCCACGGGAATCGGCATTCTGGCGCTGGTTCTGTGCACACTGAATATGGACGCGAAAACAAAAGTGACCAAAGAATCTTTCGGCAAGATGCCCGACGGAACTCCTGTCGAGGTTTATACGCTCGCCGGCGACAACATTGAAGCGCGGATCACCACCTACGGGGGCAGAGTTGTTTCACTGCGCGTGCCCGACCGCAACAAGCACATGGACGATGTGGTGCAGGGATTTGATTCGGTGGATGGATATCTGACGGACGAACCTTTTTTTGGCGCGCTGATCGGCCGCTATGGGAATCGCATTGCCAAGGGGCATTTCACGCTTGATGGCAAGACTTATACGCTTCCTCTTAATGATGGTCCGAATACATTGCATGGCGGGCCCAAGGGATTTGACAAGGTGCTGTGGACGGCAAAGCCGATTGAGAACGGGGTGCAGCTTACCTATCTAAGCAAAGACGGCGAAGAAGGCTTCCCGGGCAACCTGACGGCAACGGTGCGCTACACGCTTATGGGCAATGATCTGCGTATCGAGTATTCCGCGACCACGGACAAAGATACGGTCCTGAACCTGACCAACCACTCCTATTTCAATTTGAGCGGGCAGGGGAATGGAGACATTCTTAAGCATGTCATACAGATCAATGCTTCGCACTATACTCCGGTGGATGCGACGCTGATTCCGACTGGAAAAATCCCGCCGGTTGCGGGTACGCCCTTTGATTTCCGGACGCCACATGTGATTGGCGAGCGCATTAATGATGACGACGAACAACTGCATCGGGCGAGAGGATATGACCACAACTGGGTGCTGGATAATAAAACCGGGAAAGTGGCCGAAGCAGCCAAAGCGTTCGATCCTTCCACGGGACGTACGCTGGAAGTGTTAACCGATCAGCCAGGAGTGCAGTTTTATACCGGGAATTTTCTGGACGGAACCATTAAGGGGATAGACGGCAAGGTGTATGTCCATCGGGGGGCGTTCTGTCTGGAAACCCAGCACTTTCCTGATTCGCCAAATCACGCGAACTTCCCTTCGACTGAGTTGAAGCCGGGCGGGCATTACCATACGGTCACGATATTTCGTTTTGGCGTCCAACCAAAGTAATAAGGTACGAGATGAATAATTTGCTTTGGCAGCACGAAAAAATCGACAATGATGAGCTGGTTACGGGGCCCCTTTATGAACAAGCTACGCATCGTTGTGGCGCTCATTACCGAAGACAACGATTTTCAGCAGGAACAGGCGTCGGTAGCGATGACGTCCGCCCGGAAGTACGGGATGGACGTCAGCATCATTTATGCTGAGAATGACGGGGTCAATCAAAGCCTGCAATTAGTACAGGTGATCCAGGCCGCTAAGGAGTCGCATCCGGATGCCATCGTAGTAGAACCGGTGGGAACGGGAATGACGCAGGTGGCGCAGGCAGCCGCGTCAGCGGGAATCGGATGGGTCGTCTTAAATCGTCACGTGGACTATTTGGGAGCGTTGCGGAGAAAGAATTCCGCACCCATGTTCAGCGTGAGCACGAACAACCGGGGCGTGGGTCAGATTCAGGGAGAGCAGTTCAACGCGCTTACCCCGCAAAATGGCGCGCTTCTGTACTTAGAAGGTCCGTCGCTGAGTGATACGGCGCAGGACCGCCGGCTGGGAATGCTGGAAACCAAACGCGAAGACATTACGGTAAAAACACTTCGCGGTGATTGGACCGAGGCCAGCGGTTACCAGGCAATGAAGTCGTGGTTGCGATTGCCCACGTCCAAAGAACTCAATGTGAAAGTCGTAGGCTGCCAGAATGATTCCATGGCAATTGGGGCGCGGAAGGCGATCGAGGACCATGACAATATGCAGGATCGGGAGAAGTTATTGCGGCTGCCATTTACCGGATGTGACGGACTGCCCTCCAAAGGGCAGAGTTTCGTGCATCAAGGAATGTTGAAGGCCAGCGTAGTGACCCCTCCGTTGACTGCGCGAGCGCTGGAGATGCTGGCAGGCGCGCTTTCATCCGGCAAACAACCACCCGAGGACACGCTGGTGGAACCGGAATCGTACCCTGCGGTTTCGAAGCTGCGCATGAAATGAAATACGGCCTTGGCAGGTCGATCCGGATGAGAACCATTGTTGACAAACCGGAAGAGGTATTCTAGTTTCCTTGTTTCCAGAGAAACGCCTCTGGAGAACAATTACTCAAACATCAAATCTTGAGGAAGCCGATCCGGAACCATGCTGCTGACCAGTCTGCGGGAACAAGTGCTTGAAGCGAACCTGGAGATTGTGCGGCGTGGCCTGGTGCTATATACGTTCGGCAATGCCAGTGGAATATCGCGCGCGGACGGGCTGGTGGTCATCAAGCCGAGCGGCGTCCCTTATGAAGAGATGAAGCCGGAACACCTGGTGGTGACCGATCTGGAAGGAAAGATCGTGGAAGGTACGTTGCGCCCGTCTTCGGATTTGCCCACCCATGTTCTTTTATATAAAGTATTCCCAAAAATAGGCGGTGTGGTGCACACGCATTCCGAATATGCGACGGCCTGGGCGCAGGCCCGGAAGCCGATTCCGGCTTTTGGCACCACTCATGCAGATTATTTCCATGGGCCGGTGCCGGTGACCGAATCCATGTCCAAAGAAGAAATTACGGGCGAATATGAAAAGAACACAGGAAATGCTATCGCTCGGGCCTTCGAACATATAGACTATTCCGCGGTTCCCGCAGTGCTTGTGGCGAACCATGCGCCATTCGTCTGGGGCCCGGATGTGCATACGGCGGCGCACAATGCGGTGGTGCTGGAAGCAGTAGCGCGTATGGCGTATCTGACATTGAGCATCAATGAAAAAGCGGAGAGCATCGGCGGCGATCTCCACGATAAGCATTATTTGAGGAAGCACGGAAGCAGCGCATATTACGGACAGAGAAGGGAAGCACCAGGACAAAAACAATGATGCCCTTAATGGCAATGTTCGCGGAAACACGGCTTGTGCATCTGGCGCCGATTGACGGCGTAATTATCGCTTTCTATTTCGTGCTGGTTTTGGCCATCGGCTTTTATCTGAAGGGCCGGTCAAACACCGGCGAAGACTTCTTCATGGCGGGCCGGGAAATGACGGCCTGGGTGGCGGGACTGAGCTTCCTTTCGGCCAACCTGGGCGCGCTGGAACTGATGGGCTGGGCGGGATCGGCTTATCAATACGGGATTCTGGCCACGCACTGGTACTGGATCGGCGCAATTCCGGCGATGCTGTTCCTCGCTTTGGTGATGATGCCGTTTTACTACATCTCAAAGACGCACTCGGTGCCGGGATATTTGAAGCTGCGTTTCGGAGAGCCGGCGCGGGCCCTGTCAGCGATTTCTTTCGCCTTCATGACGGTGCTGATGAGCGGCGTCAACATGTTCGCCATGGCCAAGGTCATGCAGATCGTGCTGGGTTGGGATTTGAACTTCAGCATCTGGGTTTCGTCGATCACAGTTGCCATCTATGTAACGCTCGGTGGATTGCGTTCGGCGATCTTTAATGAAGTCTTGCAGTTCTTTTTGATTTGGGCGGGCGCGCTTCTGATCCCGATCATGGGTTTGTATGAAGCGGGAGGCTGGGCACATCTGAAGGTGTTGGTGACGCAACGGGCGTCGGCTGAATACGTTCACCTTTGGTCGGGACTGGGTCATTTCAGCAGCAATCCCATGGGAATTCACTGGACGGGGATTGTCTTTGGACTTGGCGCGGTAATCTCGATGGGCTACTGGACTACCGATTTTTTGGTGGTGCAGCGCATTCTTGCCGCGAAAGATTTGCGTAGCGCGGAGATGGCGCCGATCATCGGAGCGGGATTCAAAATGCTGGTTCCGCTTATCGTTATTCTGCCTGGGTTGCTGGGACTCGGTTTGTTGCCCTTCCATCTGGTCGGTGAAGCACAGGCGGCAGCGACCGGCATGCACAGCTATAACGACGTTTTACCGTTGATGCTGGCGCGTTACTGCGGGCCGGGATTGCTTGGACTGGGAGTTACGGCGCTGATTGCTGGTTTTATGTCCGGCATGGCGGGCAATGTGAGCGCGTTCACAACGGTGTGGACGTATGACATTTATCGTCCTTTGATAAACAACAAAGGCACCGATAAGCACTACGTCAGTATGGGCCGCTGGACCACGGTGATTGGCGTGTTGATCAGCATTGGCACCGCATATCTGGTCATGCACTCCGCCAGCATCATGGACTATGTGCAGGAGTTGTTCAGCTTCTTTATCGCGCCTTTGTTCGGCACTGTTGTGCTGGGAATGTTATGGAAGCGGGCAACGGGGCCGGCCGGTTTCTGGGGCCTGTTGTGCGGGACCTGCACATCGGTTGGAATGTGGGGATGGGTGAAGGCGGATCCGTCTGCATTACGCTATGTGGCGTTATCACCCTATGCCAAGGCTATGGCGCAGGACATGTACCAGGCGCTGTGGTCATTCCTGGTCTGCGTGATCGTGACGGTCGTAGTGAGTATGCTGACCAAGCCGAAAACTGATGCGGAGTTGGATGGATTAGTAATGGGACTGACGAAGATTCCGCATGTGGAAGGTGTGTCCTGGTATCAGAAGCCACTTTTCTGGGCCGGGGTGGTAGTGGTGATCTTCGTGGCGCTTAACGTCATCTTCTGGTAATGGAGAGTAGACAATGATTTCGATCTGGTTTTTTATTGGACTGTCGCTGCTGGTCAACGGCGCTCTGATTTGCGGGGCTGGAGTTTACCAGATGATAAATCCTCCCGCGATTCCCAACATCGTTTTGTTCAGTATGCACGCGAATGTATGGTGGGGCGCGCTGTTGTTTCTTATCGGACTTTTCTACTGCGTGCATTTTCGTCCAAAGCATGCTTAGTGCGAGAGGCGCGGAGTTCTACCTGGCCGCGCCAAGAAGTTTTAACGCTGCACAGGGGACGGATTGGAGTTCCACAGTATCCGTCCCACTTCACCGATTGCCGGATCGGTAATGGGTTTTGACGCGATTGCCGGAGTTGTCGCGGTTATGTTCTTCAGCAGGCTTTGATATCCCTCATTATTTGTGCCGCGAAAAATAAGAATTCCGTCTGGGTGGACGGCGTGCAGGTCGGATTCCAGCGCGTTCGTTTGATTATCCGGCGGAATGCGGTCGGCAAAGGCCACAATCCGGCAGCTTGAGAAATAACTGGCGTAAATTCCTTCCTCCCACCCGACTCCGTGTTCCGGAAAAGGCCCTGCCCCAATCACCGCAAGACGCGAGCAACCAGGAAGCGACCGCAGTATAGAGGCGGCGTCGTACACGCTGGTCTGGTAGTCACGACGCAGTGTTCTGAACGGAGAGGCCCAGTAGATCTGGAAAAAGACCACGCCACAGAGCACAAGAATCCCCGCGACCGCGCGCGCCGACGGTGAAACCGCCGCGAAACGAGGAATGCGTACATAGGGAAGAATGAAGGCGATGGAGATCGCGATGAATATGGGGATGAGAGGTAATACGTAACGGCGGTCGAAAACCAACATGCTGTAACCGATTACCAGGCTGGCCGCGTCGAGAACCGCGATGAAGATCAGTTGCGATTCCGGAGAAACGGCATCGTGGCGGGCGGCGAGCAAAGCTAAGAGAATGGCCAGGATGCCTCCGGGCGTGAGCAAAACCAAAATCTGTCTGCTGGCTTCGGGCAGGTTGTGGCGCATTTTTGCCAGCACCATGGGGACTGCGGATTTTATGTTTACTTTTTGTTTCCATGCTGGAGACGATGGGAACATGCTGTCGGCAACCGTGTATTCATCATAGGTATGAGAGGTGTCATACATGACGGAAAGTCCGGCGCGTTGGTCCTGGATGCGGAGACCGGGATCGAGCAAATTCCATTTGGATTGATACCCTGCGGTGAAAACGCCGTACTTCGCGTGCAGCGCGGAGGCCCACCCCATCCAAACAATCACCGGTAAGATCATGGCAAGAGCGGCGTGAAGGAGGGTCTTGCGGAGATTATTCCGGCCGGAAAGAACGACGGCGATCACCGTGGAAAGCGCGAGCCATGGCATGGCAAAGGCTTTGGCGAGAAATGCGATGCCATGGGCGATCCCGAGCAGAAGCCAGTGTTGGGACGAAGGATTCCGTAGGCAGCGCAATAGCAAAATGAAATACGCCAACACGCAGGCGGTGAAAATAAAATCCGCGCCAATAAAGAACGTCGAAAATGCGGTGACGTCATGGGCCAATGTGAACCAAAGCACGGCAAGTGCGGCCATGCGATGGGAGTGCCACAGCTGAAGAGTGAATACATAAAGCAGCGGCAGGCAGAGAAAGAAAGTCAAAATCGTTGTGATGCGGCCGGCGAGTGTCAGGTCGTGGCAAACGGTTGCGGTCAGGGCGATCAGCCAGGAAATCAGCGGGCTCCAGTATCCGTGGAGCGATTCGCGGATGTGTCCATCGAGGATGTGCCGGGCGATGCCGATGTATGACACAGCGTCGAAGTTGATGTTGCGACGGACCAGAGGCCAGAACCAAGAGATCTGAAAGGCGCAGTTGCATCCGGCCAGGGAGAGGATGATTGCGGGGAGGAAATCAGTTTTCTGATTTGCGACGCCGGGCGTGCGCGAGGCATTCTCCGGCTCGTAATTATTCTTAGTGAGCGGAGGAGAGTTCACGGGAGCGGCTCCTTTGCAGCCATCGCATGTAGTAGGGTGTGTCGCCGAGCTTTATCCAGCCGGGATCGAGAGGTGCCAGCGGTGGACGGGTGACGAGCGCAGTCGCTCCAGTTCCGGCAAAGGCCGTATAGATTTCATTTCGAACGGCTGGCGAGGATGTCCAAAACGCAGCCGTATCTTCATCCATTATTTCCGAGATGATTTTCACTTGTGCGAATTGCGCGTAGTAGTCCCAATTCCCGCGTCCGATCACCGCGATTTGATCTCCGGGATGAACCCCTGCGGTCTGTAATTGGCTGGCCACTTGCAGATCGGGATAAGCGGAATAACTTACGGAATCCCGCCTTAACCGGTAAGCGTCGCCGGCAGTGGAAAGCAGACACGAAACAGCCATGGCAATCAGCAGGTAATGGACAAGTTTACTTTGGGCGGTGCTGGAAGGGAGTTCGACCCCCCAGAGGAGAGCGATCCAGAGCAACGCGATGTATGCTCCCAGGAACCTGTTCTCGACATGGACAAGCGCGTAGGTGCCCAACGCGCAGCAAACCATTGCCAGCAGAGGCCAATTCGCAAGCAAGATTTTTTTAAGATTCCCAGCGCAAAACAACAGCGCGAGCACTCCCACCAGAATGCCAGCCTGGTCGAGCAAAAATAAATTTGTGTACAGGACGAGATGATGCGTGATGGCGACCGCTTGAGCTCGAATGCTGAAAGTCCATTTGCGGCCCGCGTTCCAGTAAGGAGGATCGTCGGAAGGAGGGTATGTGCCCGCGATGGGTTGGGCAAATTCAAAAACATCAGGATTCGCGAAAATCTTGCGCGTGGCATGCAGGGGTGTTCCCGAGGCGGCCGGCTGGCCCTGCCAGTTCCTTACGCGGCCGCCCGGGCTTACGTAGGAAGAGTAATTGAGCCATCCGGAATTTCCGAAGGTGAAGTGGCCATCTTTTATGGAGAGCATGGTCGCGAGGGGCGCGGACACAATCGCAAATACAAGGAGCGCGACCGCCGTTTTCAGATATCGTTTTTGTCCTCGGGGCGCGGCCACGCAAGCGATGAAAGCAAACAGAATGCTCAAAGGGAACATCACGGCTTTGCACCAGTAGCTGATCCCAAGGAGAACGCCCAACTTTATAAAGAGCGCCAGTGATCCGCTGTTCCGGATTTGCAGAATTGTCGCTGCAATCAGATAGACCATTGCCGCCACGAGCGTGTCAGGGGTAACGTCCCAAACGGGCATTTGCGTCAATGTGGCCCAAAGAAATATTCCGTTGACGGCAATCCAAAGAGCGAGTTCTGGAAGATGGTATAGACCGCCGCCGACATTTTCGGATTGCCGTAACGTAGAAAAGGCGACGCGCAAAAAATAGCTGAAGCAGCAGAGGGCGAACAGATAGATTGCGAAATTAACCGCGTGGACGATGGGTAGCTCTGAGTGCGGGGAGTGACTAAAGATTTGCAGGGCGACGCCCAGGATCCACGCGTAGAGCGTGCTCCAGTAAGAGTTGAATGCATCCAGCCAATGATGGCTGGTGAACGCCCGGCCCACGTCCACGTAGCACATTCCATCGGGATTGAAAAAATAGGCGCCTATCCAGGCTTGCAGCAGGCCCATGAAAATTACGATTGCGATGCAAGCTGTTTTTATGAGGCGACTTTGTGACGCGCTTACCGGGAGACTATTTTCCAAGACTTCCGGCAAGGTTAATTCAGTCGTGCGAAGGTTTTCGGTCGGGATCAAAGTCATTCTCCGCAATGGAGCAAGATGTGAATACGCCGCAAAGGGAACTCCCGAAATCCAGGTCGAAGATCACGGGCATGGTAGCGCAAAAGGATTGGCTTCCGTAATTAACTACTTGGAAGCACTTTTGGGATACGGTTTGCGGGCGTCGATCAGCAGAAACAGGCCCCACGGCTTCCCAAATGTCCGAACAAAAAATCGTGGATATAACTTCCAGACCGCGCGATAGAACCACGACTGAAATTTTTGGGAAGGGCGGTGCAACAGCAAATCGCCGGGGCTGAAGGCTTGCCGGATGTGAACATCTTTGAAACCTTCCAGCATCTGGCGGACTTCGTTTTGTGTGTACGTCTTGGTGCCGGGACTTTCCAGACGCTCATAAACCGTGCGGCGCAGAGATTTGCCGCGAAGCATTCCGTAGCGAAGCCAGAGCATGGCGCCGGTGAGCGAGCGGTGATGGTAGAGCATGATTTTGAGCGATCCGCCGGGCTTGAGGACGCGCAGGGCTTCCTGGATGCATTTTTCGGTATCGGGGCTGTGATGCATGACGCCGTAGGAATAGAGCAGATCGAATGTTGCGTCGGCGAAGGGGAGATTCTCGGCATCGGCAACGCGCAGGTCGGGAGTGTATCCGGCGAGTTTACATCTGCAGCGGGCCTGCTCCAGGGACATCGGTGAAAGGTCCACTCCGGTGGCGATGGCCCCCGCCTTCAGCCATTGCAGGTAGTCGGCGCCCATGCCGACGCCGACCTCGAGCGTGCGCAGGCCGCGAGCGGAAGCAAACTGGGCAAACTCCTGGATGTAGGGCTCGAGGGCGTATCGGGTCTGGGAGTGGTTTTCAAATTTGTCCGCTTCGCTCAGATAGCGGGTTCCGCAAGGGCCGGAATCCCAGAAGTCGCGGACTTCATCTTTGAGATTTCCGATGGATTGAGCGGTGGCCATAGCCGAGCGAATACTAACATGATTCGGCCCATGCAGAGTTGGGTTCCTCCCCATAGGAACCGAGTTGGTTCAGAGTAATATGTGCAAAGCGAATCCGTGATGCAAACCACAGCAGAGCCCAGGGAAGTTGGACCCGCGAAACCATCCGTTGTTGTTCCTATCAGCGTAATTGTTGCAGCGCGAAATGAAGCGAAAAACTTGCCTCGTTGCTTGAAGTCGCTCGACGGAGTGGGCGAAGTGTACGTGATTGATTCGCAGAGTTCCGATGAAACTGTGGAAGTGGCCCGGGCCGCCGGCGCGAAGGTCGTGCAGTTTCATTATCACGGAGGATGGCCGAAGAAGCGGCAATGGGCATTGGACACGCTGCCGTTGACGTATGAGTGGGTGCTTTTGCTGGATGCGGATGAAGCGCTTACGCCTGAATTGCAGACTGAGCTTCAGCGAGCGATGGGAAATGGCGATTGTAATGGCTATGCGATTTCGTTGCAGATGCATTTTCTGGGCCGGGAGCTTCGCCATAGCGGAGCAAAGTTCCAGAAGCTGTCATTTTTTCGCCGCAACAAGGGGCGCTACGAGTGCAGGCTGAAAGAGCAGGACGTTTCCATGTGCGACATGGAAGTGCATGAGCACGTCGTGGTGGAAGGCAAGATCGGCACGTTGAAAGCGCCTTTGCTGCACCATAACGTCGAGTCTCTTTCGCGTTACATCCAAAAACACAACGAATATTCGAATTGGGAGGCGCGCGTGTGGGCCGTAGGTGAAGCCAGTTATCGCGATTTGCCTCCGGCATTGTTTGGCACGCAGGCGCAGCAGCGGCGCTGGCTGAGAAAGAAATTACTAGCGCTGCCGGGCTCGCCGTTTCTGTTCTTTATGTACAGGTACGTGCTGCGGCTGGGTTTTCTCGACGGTATCCCGGGGCTGATTTATTGCGCCATGCAGGGCATACAGTTCTTTCATATCAAAGCAAAAATTTACGAATCAAAACATTCCGTGGAGCTGACGCAATGTGCGGAATAAGCGGAGTAGCAAACTGCGGCAGCCGGGAAGTTGTGGCAAACATGAACGCTGTGCAGGCCCACCGCGGGCCGGATGATTCCGGCGTTTGGGAGCATCGTTCACCGGATTACGGCTACGTTGGTTTAGGAAGTCAAAGGCTTGCGATCCTCGATTTGTCAGCCAGCGGACGCATGCCGATGAGCAACGAAGACGGCTCCATTTGGATTACTTACAACGGGGAGATTTATAACTACCGGGAGTTGCGCCGAGAATTGGCGGCAAAAGGGCATCGCTTTGTTTCTGAGACTGACACTGAAGTTGTGGTGCATCTGTACGAGGAATATGGCTCGGAGTGCGTGAGGCGGCTCCGCGGCATGTTTGCATTCGCGATTTGCGATCTGCGAAGCGGCACGCCGGAACTTTTTCTGGCGCGAGACCATTTTGGAATCAAGCCGCTCTATTATTTTCACCAGGGAAGCAGACTGGCATTTGCCTCTGAAGCCAAGGCCTTGCTGGAAGTTCCGGGTATACCCGCCGAGCTTGACTGGAAATCCTTGCAGCAGTATTTGACATTTTTGTGGGTGCCCGAACCGGGAACGCTATTTCGCGGAATCCAGAAATTGGCTGCTGGACACTTTGCCCGTTTTCGCAAAGGGGAGTTGAAGATCACGCAGTATTGGGATCTGAGCTTTCCCGCCGCCGATTCTTCTTTTCCACGCTCCGAGGATGACCTGGCGGAGGAAATCCGCGAGCGCTTCCGCGATTCGGTGAAATCGCAAATGGTTAGCGATGTTCCTATCGGCGCGTTCCTGAGCGCGGGGCTGGATTCGTCGAGCATCGTGGCCATGATGCGGGAGTCCACGCAACAGGCGGTCCGGACTTATACGGTTACGTTTCCGCCGGAATATCGCGTGGGAGAGAACGCGCTCGACGACCCAAGCGTGCCAGCGGAATTCGCGCGGCAATTGGGCTGTGAGAACCACCGGATTACGGTGCAGCCTGACGTCGTCAATGTGCTTCCAAAATTAATCTGGCACATGGATGAGCCGGTGGCGGACCCCGCCATCATTACCGCTTACCTGGTCTGTCGCGAAGCGCGCGAACACGCAACGGTGCTTTTGTCTGGGGTGGGCGGCGACGAACTATTCGCGGGATATCGGAAACATGCGGCGCATTATTGGGCGCAGATGTATCAAAAAATTCCTTCGTCGTTGCGCGAGTGGATTGGGTCATCACTCGCTGCGACACCATCGCTGCGTGGGTCGGCGCTGAAAGGGCCGCTGCGCCTGGCGAAGAAGATGGCGCGCAGCGCATCGCTGCCTCCCATGGACCGCTTCATCATGAACAGTACTTATTTGAATAAAGAGCAGAAAGCGTCACTGTTCACGAAAAATGCGCAGCGCGAATTGCAGGGACAGGATCCCGCAGTCAATCACCGGGCCGCGTTTGAGCACGTCGGCGAGGCGGACTTCCTGAATCAAATGCTCTATCTCGACAGCAAAATTTTCATGCCCAGCTTGAACCTGAACTACAACGACAAGATGAGCATGGCTTCATCACTCGAGGTGCGCGTACCTTTCCTGGACGTGGACCTTGCGGAGTTTGTTGCGTGGAACGTGCCGCCTGATATGAAGTTGAAGGGAGTTTTGCGGCCGATCACGAAACATATTTTGCGCAAGGCGATGAAAAATACTTTGCCACGAAAAATTCTTAAGCAGCCGAAGGCGGGATTCGCGGCGCCGGTTGACTATTGGCTGGCAAGCGACATGCGGGAGATGGTGGACGATCTTCTATCTGAATCGCGAGTGCGGGAGCGCGGGTTGTTCTCTCCCGAGATCGTGCGCAAATACGTTCAGGAGCAGCGCGTCGGAAAGCAGGATTGGTCCATGCAGATTTGGCAATTTCTTACGCTTGAAATCTGGATGCAGACTTTTCTGGATCGCAAGAGAACGCATTCCACTCGAGAGACATTTACCCGCCAGGCGGCAAGCGCATGAAGCAAGTTCTGCAACACGCGCGAACCGGGCAGATCGCGGTGGAAGAAGTTCCCGCGCCTAAACCGTTGCCGGGATGCGTGGTAGTGCGCGTTGCAGCGTCATTGCTATCAGCGGGGACAGAGCGGGCGGCTTCTGAATTTGCCGGCAAAAATTTATTGCAGAAAGCGAAATCCCGACCTGATCTGGTGGGCCAGGTAATGGAGAAAGTCCGACGCGACGGAATATTTTCCGCCGTCTCCGCGGTGCGGCAACGTCTTGATCAGCCGGTATCCCTCGGCTACAGCAGCGCCGGCACAGCGGTGGCTGTGGCGGAAGATGTCACGGATATCAAGGTGGGCGATCGCGTGGCGTGCGCGGGGGCTGGACATGCGGTGCATGCGGAATTGGATTGCGTGCCGCGATTGCTGGTTGCGAAATTTTCCCCAGAGTCGGATGTGAGCTTCGAGGAAGCTGCCTTTACCACGGTCGGCGCAGTTGTGATGCATGGCGTGCGGCTGGCTGAGGTGAAACTCGGGGACGTTGTCGGCGTCATTGGCCTTGGATTGCTGGGGCAGATCGCAGTGCAAATACTGAAGGCGGCGGGCTGCCGTGTTGTTGGCACCGACATTCTTCCGGAGCGCGCGGCGCTTGCATTGGGCATGGGGGCAGATGGGGCCAGCAGCTCCACGCAGGAATTCCATGATCTGTGCAGGCAGTTTTCTTCCGGGCAGGGCGTTGATGCTGTACTGATTACCGCGCAAACTGAGAGTAATGAACCGGTCAATCTTGCTGCTCAGGTTGCTCGCGACCGCGCCGCGGTGGTGGCTGTCGGTTCTGTTGGCATGGATCTTTCACGCAGGCATTATTTTGAGAAGGAACTCGACTTTCGCGTTTCACGCTCCTATGGGCCCGGGCGTTATGACGTGGCTTACGAACAGAAAGGGCGCGATTATCCCATCGGGTACGTTCCCTGGACAGAAACGCGCAACATGAAGGCGTTTCTGAATCTGCTCGAAGAGCGCAAGCTGAATATGAAAGCGCTCATCACGCATCGTTTTTCCATAGATCAGGCAAAGATGGCGTATGAACTTATTTCCGGCAACTCTACTTCGTACATGGGCGTACTGCTTCAGTATTCGGACGGACCTGATGAACGCCAAGCGCTTGAGCTGATTAAGAAACGAGAGAAAAAGACTGGACTAAAAATCCCCGTAGCGATTGGCCTTCTAGGCGCGGGCAATTTTGCTAACAGCATTTTGCTGCCCAGCATAGAGCGGGCCGGAGATGTGGAGTATGTGAGTGTGAGCAGCGCGCAGGGAGCGCATGCTCATTACACGGCGAAGAAATTTGGTTTTCGTACTTGCGCCACGGACGAAAACAAAATCATCGAAGATCCTGATGTGAACACCGTGGTTGTGGCAACGCGCCACCATTTGCATGCCGCGCAAGTAATCGCCGCGCTGGATGCAGGCAAAAATGTTTTTTGCGAAAAGCCGCTTTGCCTTAGGGAATCCGAATTGCGGGAGATTGTGCGGGCAAAATCACGAGCGTCGAAGCCACTTTTGATGGTCGGCTTTAACCGCCGTTTCGCGCCGATGGCGGTTAGAATGAAAACTTTCTTGCAGGGCATTCATGAGCCGCTGGCCCTGCACTACCGCGTAAATGCCGGATTTATTCCCCGGGACCATTGGACGAATGATCCTGAGCAGGGAGGCGGACGGATACTCGGCGAGGCTTGCCATTTTATTGACTTCCTCAGCTTTCTGACTGGATCGAGGCCTGCGGAAGTGCACACTCGTGACATCAGCAGTGCGGGCCGGTATTCCGGCGACAACGTGGTCATCTCGCTCAGTTTCGAGGACGGCTCGCAAGGAACGATTACCTACGTTGCCAATGGAGACGCCAGTTATTCCAAAGAGCGAATTGAGGTTTTTGGCGGGAATGCCGTCGCGGTGCTGGAGGATTTTCGCCGCTGTGAACTTCTGCGTCAGGGAAAGAAAGAAAAATTTCGCTCTATCTTCAGCCAGGACAAAGGACATGATGGAGAGTGGAGAGCATTTGTCGAAGCCGTAAAGACGCAAGATGATGCACCAATTCCATTTGAAGAAATCGTGGCTTCAACGCTTGCGACTTTGCGCGCTCTTGATTCGCGCTCCTCAGGCCAGCCCGAGCGAGTAAACGGGGCGGAGTTCATCCAGTCTTGTTTGTGATTGCGTCGCTCTGTGCCATGAACCCTTCCAATCATCAGCCATGGCATTCTCCACATGCTATAGTCCGACGCAACGGCCCAGAATGACAGGGAAAAGACTGCAATACTACAAGCGCGTATTCGGCGCATATTTACTGCCGGGAAAGAGCCAGCTCACCTTCTGGCACGATAAGCCCGCGATGAGCAGGCGCCTTCAAACGAATGTGCTTGGCCCTTACTACATGGATTTTTTCAGTAAGGCGGACTATACGGGAATCCACGATGCAAATGGAATTCCCATGCTCGACTATCACGGAGAGATCGGGCCACAGTACAACCCGATCGCCATTGCGCAATGGGGCTTGGGAAACTACAACCAGTTTTGTGAAACGCGAGACCCAAAACGCGGCGGAAAAGTTTTAACAGCGGCTAACTGGTTGTGTGAGCGCCTGGAGAGAAATGCGCATGGGATTTTCGTCTGGCACCATGAATTTGATTGGGAGTACCGTACGCCGCTGAAGTCGCCGTGGTATTCGGGTCTGGCGCAAGGGCAGGGAATTTCACTACTAGTGCGGGCCTTCCAGCAGACTGGCGAACATAAATATTTGGATGCCGCGGACTGCGCGTTCACGAGCTTTCTGGCCCCCGTCTCCGAGGGAGGCGTCACGCTCACGGATGAACGTGGCGATACCTGGTTCGAGGAATACATTGTTTCTCCGCCGACGCATATTTTGAATGGCTTCATCTGGGCGGCTTGGGGAGTGTACGACTATTTTCTTGCGCGGCAGAATCCCGAAGCGCATACCTTGTTTGAGAAGGCCGTTCTGACGCTCCGTAATAATCTTGCGCGTTACGACCTGGGTTTCTGGTCGCTGTATGAGCAATCGGGGACGCTGCTTCCCATGGTGGCCAGTCCTTTCTACCATCGGCTCCATATTGTGCAGTTGAGAATCATGCATCAGTTGACCGGCGATAAGATATTCGCGGAATACGCGGCGCGTTGGGATGGCTACATTCAAAGCCGGATGAAGCGCGGCCGGGCGCTTTGTTACAAGAGTGCATTCAAGCTCGCGTATTACTGAAGCAGCGCACTGCAACGGATGAAGATTTTGTACATTTCGCAGTATTTTCCGCCGGAAATCGGCGCTCCCGCCGCGCGCGCTTCCGAGCTTGCCCGCCACTGGACGCAAGAAGGGCATGAGGTAACCGTGCTCACGGGTTTTCCCAATCATCCAAATGGTATCGTGCCGCCTGAGTATAAAAGCGTGCTGCGAAGGCTGCTGGCAAAAGAAAAGTTTGCCGGGGGAAGCGTGGTCCGCAGCTGGCTGCTGCCGTTTCCCAATCGCAAGCCTTATGAGCGCATCCTGAATTACAGTTCTTTTTTTATGTCTGCCGCAATCACCGGAGTATTTCTTGCGCGGCCAGAAGTTGTGGTCGCAACCTCTCCACAAATTCTGGTTGCGTTAGCGGGCTGGTGGATTGCGCGTTGCAAACGTGTGCCATTCGTTTTTGAGGTGCGCGATTTGTGGCCGGAGTCGCTCACAGCTGTGGGCATGGGGAAGGAAGGATCGCTGCTATACCGCACGTTGGCGAAAATCGCTGGATTCCTCTATCGGCATTCGGACCACATTGTCGTGGTCACGCCAGCGTTTAAAGATCACTTGGTTCGCAATTGGAATGTTCCTGCTGAAAAAATTTCAATCGTACAGAATGGGGTTGAAACCGAGTTATTTTCTCCGCGAAACGCTGATCCATTGTTGCGAAGCCAGCTGGGAGCGGAAGGAAAATTTCTTGTTTCGTACATCGGTACAATCGGCATGGCCCATGGCCTGGACACGCTGATTGAAGCGGCCGCCAAGCTGCAAATACAAGCCCCACACGTAGAGTTTTTGCTGGTGGGGGAAGGGGCGGACCGGGAAAGAATTTGCGCGCTGGCGAATTCCCGGGGACTTACCAATCTCCATTTCGCAGGGCTGCAACCGCGAGAGCGGATTCCTGCGTACATCGCGGTGTCGGACGCCTGCCTCGTTTTGTTGAAAAAGGCGGATGTTTTTGAAACCGTGATACCCACGAAAATGCTCGAATTCATGTCCGGTGGCCGGCCAGTGGTGCTTGGACTCGAAGGGCAGGCACGAAAGATCGTGGAAAATGCGGCAGCAGGAATTTGGATCAGGCCAGAGTCCGCGGAAGAGCTGGTGAAGGCAATTATCCACTTGGAAAATAACCGCGGGCTCGCCAAACAGCTAGGCGCGAATGGCAGGAACTACGTGCTGCAGCATCTCTCACGAAAACAAACCGCCGTGGAATATCTCGCGCTATTGGAAGAACTGATCGGAACAGGTGCGCCTCTCCGCGCGGCTGTAGCTTAGTTACGAGCGTTATGGATGCGCTGCGACCAAAGTAAGCGCGCTCGCGGTTTGCACAATCACGTCCATAGATTTCGTGGCGGCTGTCTTGGCCGCGCTCGAGGGCACAAACAAAATATCATTCGCCTGCATGGGAACGTCCGGAGCTTTTGCCTGAAGAATTTTCTTCAGGGCAACGGAGGTTTCGGTCATGCCATTATTCCCTTTGCGGATAATCTTCACCCCATTCAGCTTTGCGGTTCGAGTGGTACCGCCGACTAGCGCGATGGCTTGAAGCACGGTCAGGTTCCCGCTATCCATCATGAGTCCGCTAGGACGGTTGACGTCCCCCACGATGTAAACGACATCGGCCTTGTGCACAAAGATGGTGTCGCCGGGAAGAATCTGTGTTGGGCTGTTGTCCGTCCCTTCGGTGCTGCCGCGCAGGGAAACGGTGACTGGCTGATTGGGTTGATCTTTATGCGATATGGTTGCGGTCATTCCAGCTTTATCGGCAAGGCCTCCGGCGGCGGCGATGATGTCGAGCAATCCCTGCTTGCCCAAGACCGGGTAAACACCGGGCCGGTTCACCGCGCCCAGAACGTTCGCTCCCTGGGAGGCGTATTCGTCGATGAAAACGCTGACGTGCGGATCCACGAGAAATCCGCCTGCCACATATTGCTTTTCGATTGCGGATTGCGCGGCGTCAAGCGTCAGGTTGCCTACGTGGACGTAGTTCACTAACGGCAGATAGACATCGCCGTTGTTTCCAATCCGAGTTTTGGTCGAGAGATCAGGCACTCCGTAAATGCTGACGTCCAAGAGATCGCCGGGACCCAGGCGGATTGCAGCGTCAGGATTCGTGGAAGATGCTTCAGCGTTTCGCGCAGCCGCGGCCGTTGAGTTCAGGTTCGCGCTGAGATTCGGACTAGCACTGACGGCCTGAAAGATGGTCTGTTGCGCGAACAAAAAACCTGTCAAGGCCGGTAACAAAATGAAGGTTCGGATGAGTGCAGCGCGCTTGCAGGTGGATGATTTCATGACTCGGCCACTCCGTTTTTGGAGTCTAGCACGGCAAGAATGCGGTGAAACCTGCTCTTCCTCGCATGTCTATAACTTGGAAACATGGCTTTTCAGGGTGCTGGCGTCTGAAACCAGGAACCAAGAAAGAGAATTGTCTGAAATTGAGATTAGCCCTACAGTTCAATGTGCTGGGCTCACGCCGTTTTTTTGCAGGGTATCGGATTTTCGGCATTAGAGGACCAGGTTTTGGCTCGTGCTTTGACCGGGGGGCGGTTTGGCACTTTTCTACTTAGGAATATTCGGAATAGCGCTTCTGTTTTCCTTCATTCTTACCCGGTATGTCCGCAACATTGCTATTGCTCGCAGGTGGGTCTCGCAGCCTTCTTCGGAACGTCATTTGCACAGTCTGCCAGTGCCTCGGCTGGGTGGAGTCGCAATTTTCCTGGCATTTCTTTTTAGCTTTGTACTCGCCCTGCTGGCGCAGGAGTTGTTGCCGTCACTTGGTTTGAGCCTGGGAATTTCCTCGAAAGCCATCTTTACGATTTTGGCGCCCGCTTTTCTGGTGTTCCTACTGGGCGTTTATGACGATATTCATCCGGTCAAGCCGTATGTGAAGTTTGGAGTGCAAGCCACCGCGGCATGCATGCTGTTTTCCGGCGGGCTGGAGATTATCAACCTACCGGTCTTTTTTGGGCCGCGTCATTTTCCCTGGTTTGTAAGTTTGCCGTTGACGGTGCTGTGGGTTGTAGCCATTACGAACTCATTTAATTTGATTGATGGCCTGGATGGGTTGGCGGCGGGCTCCGCGCTGTTCTCCACGATGGTGGTTTTTGTCGTCGCGTTGGTAAGCCATTCGCCTCTGTTGTCGCTGATCACCGTGGCGCTCGCGGGCGCGCTATGCGGTTTTCTGCGCTACAACTTTAATCCGGCGACAATTTTTCTGGGAGATAGCGGAAGCCTGCTCATTGGATTCATGTTGAGCGCCTTGGCGCTTGAGGGAGCGCAAAAGGCGCCGACAATCATCGCCGTGGCGATTCCGGTAGTTTCTTTCGGATTGCCAATTCTGGAGACCGCGCTTTCCGTCATGCGCCGGTTCATTAGCGGACGTCCTATGTTTACCGCTGACCGCGAGCACATTCACCATAAATTATTGCAAATGGGCTTTTCGCAGAGGCAGGCAGTGATCATGCTTTATGCGGTATCGGCACTGTTCGCCCTGCTGAGTTTGTTTTTGCTGTGGCCCACCGGAAGCATGCTGGGGCTGGTGCTGGCGGTGCTGGGTTTGGGAATATGGCTCGGAGTGCAGCGTCTGAATTATCTCGAATTTGGCGAACTGCGCCGACTGGCACATCGCACCATGGAGCAGCGCCAGATCTTCGTGAACAATCTTTCCCTTCGCCGCGCCTGCGAGGAGCTTAAGCGCAGCGACGACTATCAGCAGATCGCTCGAATTCTGGTGGCTGCATTCAACTCCAACGACTTTGAGGCCCTGGAACTTCGCCTGCGCGATACTGGCCAATTGCCTCGTCATCTTTATGGCATGCAATTTACGCTGCCCCTGGGAGATGAGACGCGATTCACCTGGCGCAAAGCGGGAACGACACTGGGAATGGACGTTGTCAGCTCATGGAGTTTGACGCTTGATTTGACCAGCGCCAACCACCATCGCCATGGCGCTCTTGTGCTTTACCGGCTTTATAACGGGCACGACCTTCAGTTGGACGTAAACCTGCTGGCTTCGCAGTTCGCGGTGGCATTGGCCGATGCATTGGAGCGGGCCGTCATCGAACATCCGGATTCTGAGATGTCGCCTGCGGAGCGAGTGTTCGCCGCAGTGCAGGTAAGCTGACCACTCTTTGTTGCAAAGACCGCGGAAATATCCACAGGCTGGAACCAGCCCCGCTACTTTCCCCTTACTTTCACGGCATTTAGTTTCTACATTCCTCATTCAATTTCTGGCCGGAGGATCGCGAGCAAGATGGGATTTGTGTCTCTTCAGGAAATCAACTTTATTTCCCTGCAAACCGCTGTATTTTGCGCTGAATGCGAAATGATTTCACATAACAACACAGGAAACTGTTTTGCTTGTGGAAGCCAGGCAATCTTAAGTCTTTCGCGCATTCTTGGTGGGACCATGCGGGGACAGCAGACTGCGCATTTGATCGCTGACGCGGAGCTGGACCGCCTGGTGCGTGACCTGTTGCGGACGGTTTCGCCGCGAAATGTTGCGGGTATTGAAGCGGATATTGAAGAGGAGCAGTTTGCTTCCGTTGCGCCGGGGCGGCACCATGCGCGAGCCATGCACGCGCGAAATGTTTTGGGTGAAGCACATTCCGCGGTTCATGATATGGACCTGCAATCCGGAGGCATGGACCTTGAACCAGCGATCCATGTGATTGCCGAACGCGCTCAGGCGCTGACCGGAGCAACGGGATCAGCTATCGCACTGCGCCGCGGAGGTGAAATTGTTTGCCGCGCCCGTACTGGGCGCACGGCTCCTGACCTTGGAGTGCGGCTGCAGACCGATAGCGGCATTTCCGCGCAATGTGTACGCACGGGACAAGTTGTTCTGTGCAATGACACGGAAGAAAATTCCAGCGTCGATCTCAGCACCTGCCGCCATCTTGGAGTGCGTTCCATTCTGGCCGCTCCGCTCCGCTGCTTTCCGAGGACGCTGGGGGTGTTCGAAGTGCTCTCCTCGTCTCCACGCGCTTTCGATCAGCACGATGTTGCGACCATGCAATTTCTTTCCAGCATGATGGTTGCGGCCATCTCGCGGCTGTCTAAGTTAAGGACGGCCAACGAACGCAATTTGGCCTGAATTTCCATGAGAGCCCGGCGTGAAGCTGGGTTAATATGTACCCAAGCGTCGTATGCAGACTTTGGGAATGAATTCGCCGAATCTCCCGGAATCGAATTCCTCTTTCTCTGAGCGGCGGCATCGGCCTCGCCACAAGATCCAAACTCCGGCTTATGCGCGCATCAGCGGTGAGCCTAAAGGCTTCCTACTCGATCTCAATACCATCCTCGATCTGAGCGAAGAGGGCATGTGCATTCAGGTGCCCGCCGCTCTTGGCGTGGACCACGTGCTGGATCTTTGCCTGGAACTCGCGGAGGCCGCGGGGCCAATTTACACTGCGGGAAAAGTAGTGTGGTCTAACCGGCTGGGCCGGGCCGGAATTCGCTTTGGCCCATTGTCTGAAGCGTCCACGCAGCAACTCAAACGATGGCTTTTTCTGAATGCGATTTCTGGTGTTGCGGATTCGAAGTCCGCGGATTCGAAATCTGCAGATCCGAAATTCGCCAGCGAATCAGAAGAGCATGCATTGCCTCAGCCTGCGGCGCTAGCGTTTCGCGACAGTATCGAAAGTTTGGAGACGAGCGACAATCCGCCAAACTCGGCCGATCACACCTCTCTTCTCGCTGGGCTATCAGCAGTAAGGCGCGAAGTGGAAGCGCTAGGGACAAATCTTCGGGCAGTCCTTGAGCTCGTAACCGATCGCGCTTTTATGTTCAGCCACGCCAGTGGGGCAGCGATTGCGCTTTCCAACGATATAGACATTATTTGCCTGGCGCGCGCGGGAGCGGACGCTCCCAGTGTGGGCGCTCGCGTAAGCACGGAATCGGGCCTTTCCGCGGAATGCGTTCGCACCGGCGAATTGCTCTACTGTGAGGATTCGGAAAATGATTCTCGCGTTGACCGCGATGCCTGCCGGAGCCTCGGTATTCGTTCGATTGTTGCTGTTCCTATCTATGACCAGGAAAAGATCGCGGGATTACTGGAGGTGTTTTCGCGGGAGCCGGCGAGTTTTGGTTTTCACGCCAATCTAATTTTGCAAAATTTGGCAGGAATGGTTGGCTATGCCCTGGAAAGCATCTCCATGGAGATCGGAACTGTCCAGCGCACCAAGGCGGCGGAGACGGCTGAAGATGTCAACATGATGAGCACCATCCTTCCGCAACAGGCTGGGATCCCACAACCTGAACAAGAAGAATTTTCTGATGTTTCCAAGACTGTTTTTGCCTCCGACTTTGTGGGTTCTGGCGACTTGGATCGCAAGGAAGAAGTTGCAGATGTAGAAGTTACGGAATGGCATGCATGGTTCCGGCGCGCTTTATTCGTAGTTGCGTTGCTCACAGTGATAACAGCCGTGCTATGGGTATTCTTGTCGCGGAAGGGAAGCCAAACGGAGACCTCTACGCATCCGGTGAGCACGGTGGCCAATCCGGTTTCCGGAATGGCCGCGCCTCTGGACCAGCAACGGAAGTTAGCGGAGCAGGGAGACGCCGCTGTGCAATTCGCAATCGGCGCCCGCTATGCCACCGGAGATGAAGTGAAACAGAACTACACAGAGGCGGCGCGCTGGTTTTCCATGGCCGCCGCGCAGGGGAATATTTCCGCGCAAGCAACGCTGGCGGCTTATTACTTTTCGGGTACAGGCGTACCGAAAGACGCTTCCAAGGCCTATTTCTGGGCCTTGCTTGCCCAGGCTGGCGGAGATGAAGCAAGCAAATATCGAGTTTCTATCCTCGCATCGCGAATGAGCCATTCACAGCTTGTTGCCGTGCAGGAACAAGCCAACCAGTGGCTGAAGAATCATCAGGTCGCCAAGTCTCATTAATATCGATTTCAATTTCCCAATATAAGTTTCCAGTCTGGATTTCCAGATAAAATAATGAGTAGAGGTTGTGCCAGTGGCTACGCTTCGTGAAGTTCTCAACCACAATGTTCGTGAGGGAGACTTGTACGAAAAGCTCGAGCGCGACCGCGTGCGCTGCTATGCGTGCGGCCATTGTTGTCCCATTCCTGAAGGCCAGCCCGGAGTTTGCAAAGTTCGATATAACCAGGGCGGAGTTCTGTACGTTCCCTGGGGTTATGTGGGAGGCGTGCAGTGCGACCCGATCGAGAAGAAGCCATTTTTTCACGCTTATCCCGGCGCACTGGCATATAGCTTTGGCATGCTGGGCTGCGACCTTCACTGCGCCTATTGCCAGAATTGGGTAACATCGCAGGCGCTACGTGATCCGAATGCGGTTTCCGCGCCGGTGGAGACTTCTCCGGAAGCGTTGGTGCGGGATGCCCTCCGCCAGGGCGCGAAAGTTCTGGTAAGCACTTACAATGAACCGCTAATCACCAGCGAGTGGGCGGTCGCTGTTTTTAAAGAAGCCAAAGCTGCTGGGTTGGTGACGGCGTTTGTGTCCAATGGGAATGCCACCCCGGAGGTGCTGGAATATTTGCGGCCCTGGGTGGACTTGTACAAAGTGGACCTCAAGAGTTTCAGCGACGCCCACTACCACGAGCTTGGTGGAAGAATTGGGCCGATACTGGAAACGATCCGGCGTTTGCATTCAATGGACTTCTGGCTGGAAATCGTGACCTTGTTGATTCCCGGATTTAACGACGGAGAAGATGAAATTCGCGGCCTCACGAATTTTCTGGCGAGTGTTTCTCCGGACATTCCCTGGCACGTGACTGCATTTCATAAAGATTACAAAATGGATGGCCCGCGCAACACCAATGCCGCAGATTTGCTGCGCGCGGCGGAAATCGGCAGGCAAGCAGGTTTGCGTTATGTCTATGCGGGAAATCTTCCCGGTATGGTTGGCGGGCTTGAAGATACGGCGTGCGTGAATTGCGAAGAAGTTTTAATCAAGCGGCACGGATATTTGATTCGCGACTACAAAATTACTGCGACCGGTTGCTGCCCACGGTGCGCAACTCCGGTTCCGGGGCGTTGGGCGCGGGAATTCGGCGGCCAGATCGCCGATCGTCCTTTTATTCCACAGCATCGCCCGCATTTGGTTACAATCCTCAACTAGAAATTCATTTCGAAATTCATTACATGAGAAAACTTTTTATCGCTGGCGCCATTTTGTGCGCATTACTGCTGGCCGGATGTTCGCCTCGGGACTTTCTTACGCGCCGTCTTGCCCGCGATCTGATTTCCGGATCGCAGGTTTTCAACGCTCCGGAACAATTCTGGATGCGCACGGGCGTAGTGTCGAACAAGGACTTTAGCTCCCCGGAATACATCGTGCTTCAGCGTCACGGCTGGATCAGCGGCAATACCGTGGCCTGCAAATCTGATATCGCGCCTCCTCCGTGCTGGGACGTAACCCTCACGCCCGCTGGAGTGGATACGTTTCGTGATCTCATTCCGAGTTCGCAAAGCCCGGCCAACTATTTTGCCGTTCCCACCGCCAGACGGCAGTTGGTGGAAGTCACCGGCATCAGCAAAGAGGGAAATATTGCTGACGTGGATTTCACCTGGAAGTGGTCTGCCGTAAACGAAGTGGGCGCGGCGCTTTATGCGGGAGATGCGCAATTCAGTTCGACCGCGGAGATGAAGCGCTATGACGACGGTTGGCGGCTCGTTGAAAGGAATACTGCGAAAGCGCACCAGTCGCTCGAAGACGGGTTGAAGAACGCGGAGCCTGCGCCGTAAGCTGCTTTTCAGTTAGCTTGTTATGGATTCGGATTGCGGGAAAATCGCAATCCCTATTGTGCTGATGCCCTTGTCTGCATGCCGGCCAACTGGTCATGATGCAGCGATTCCGCATATCGCTCTACTCCTTTGTAGAGAGCTTGCGCGATCTTCTGCCGGTATGCCGGGCTTTCCAGATTGCGTTCATCCGCCGGGCTGCTGATGAACGAAACCTCGTTAAGAATGGCAGGCATGGTGGTTCCGGTCAAAACAACGTAGGACGCTTCCTTTACGCCGCGATCGCGTAGTCCAGGATTCTGTTCCGCCAGGCTGCCATACAACGAATGTTGCACCGTCTCCGCGAACTTGCGGGATTCGCGGACTTTTTCTCGAATGTCCACATTGGTCCAATCCACCGGAGTAAGAGGCGTGTCCGCGGTCGAGTCGGAAGTCCTCGCGTGGACCGAAGAATAAGTGTTCGTGTAGTAGGTTTCCACTCCGCGCGCGGTAGCAAGATCGCTGTAATTCGCATGGACTGAGAGAAACAGGTCCGCATGAGAGAGGTTGGCAATTTCTGTGCGCTTCTCTAATGAGATGTAAGTGTCATCGGTGCGAGTGTAGATGACATCGGCGCCCAATCGGCTTTCGACCAGCTTGCCGAGTCGATCCACAATGTCCAGGACCAGGTCTTTTTCCAGCAGTCCGCTGCGGCCTACGGTGCCAAGGTCCCAGCCGCCATGCCCGGCATCGAGCACGATGCGAAATTTGGGAGTGTTGGAAGCGGCCTGTAACTGCGAAACGGGAGCGGAATTTTCCGCCTGAACAGATGGATTGCTAGTAGGGCCAAAAAGATCGGCCTTGGTGCGCGCCGGAGCTTGCGTGCCGTTCTTTCGTACTTCAACCACCAGGCGATAGGGATTCTGCTCCAGGCTCACGGAGAAACTGGGCGTGCTTTTGGTTTCGAGTACAACCCGCGTTACCCCTTTTGTGGGCTGCGCAATTCTCAGCCGCTGCAGGAAGGAGTCATTGATATCAACGACTTTGTTGTACAAGCTTGCCGCGAGCGAAGTATCGTCAAGATCAAAATAAATGCGATCCGGATTGCTGATGCGATGGGCCTCATATTGCACCGGCTTTTGCAGATCAATCACCACCGTGCTCGACTCTTGCGCCGACCAATGCCGGATACCTGTGACGGTGCCAGTTTCTCCGGAAACCGGATAGGCGAAAGAATTCGCGCCTGCCGTGGTCGGATCGGGTTTCTGGGAAGCTGCATTCTTCGGCGCTGGCGCAGGATCGCTTTGCGAAACTTGAGATTGAGAAGTGTTATCTTCCAAAGCGGTTTTCGGGCGTTGCATTTTCCACCAGGCAATGCCTCCCGCGGCAAGCACCACCACAACAGCCAAAAGTGAAATTAAAAGTGGACGGGAGACCCGATTTTCCTCGGATCCCTGATCGGCGAGGAATGGGAGATCAGCGCCCTGAAATGGGACGCGTTCCGTTGCGGATGCAATGGATGGAGATGCGATAGAAACGTCAGCGAGCGGGGCTGACGGAGCAATTTCTTTTTGGCGCGGGGCGCTGGGATAAGTGGAAATTTCTTCCTTGGGCTCCGCGCTGCGCTCGACAACCTGGCGGGAAATTTCCGCCAGCCGGTCTTCTTCTTCCGGTTTAATAGCGGCCAGAATCAACTCGGCCAGCAGTCGCAACGTACGAATATCATTGTCGTCAAAGCCGCGGACACGGGTGGAAAATGCCTCAATCAAGCCAAGAACGTTGTGACGTCCGAGCAGAGGGACCGCAACGATGGAAAGCGCGCCTAAGCGGCGGCAGGCTTGCACGCTGACGCGCGTGTCATTCTCGGTATCATCGCAGCGCGCAACGCTGGCGGTGCGGAAGCACGTGCCGGAAAAAGCAGAGTTCGGATCCAACCGCACGCCCGCGTCGGGTACGATTTGACCCACCGAAGCGCGGCAGACAATTGCATCGCCTTCAGCAAATGCGATGGCAACGCCATCCGCGCCAGTGATCGTCATGGCCCGTTCGGCCACCAGATGCAGCACGTCGTCCAGTACAAATTGTTCCAGCTTCCAGGGATCCTCTTGCGGCAACTGCGTGCCACTTAAAGCTTCCACCGAACGGCGCTGACGCAACTGTTCGTGCAGGGAAGAGAATGCCAACAGAGCCTGCAAAGCGTCGCGCCCCGGCGGCGCTTCGGCCACGTCGGCGGGCTTTGCTTTAGAACGGAGTTTGGCCAGTTCCAGCCCCGGATTGTTCGGGTTAGCGCTCATTTCGAGGGCATAATCGCGCGGGGGAACGCTGCGATTCCCATTATATGGGTTATGTCCAGTCTTTACAGCAACTTTCGGGCACGAAGGTAGATGCCATTTCGTGCCTAACCTGCGATGCCTGCTAAATCTACACCTCTTGCATACATTTTTGATTCCACGCGGAATGTCCCGATTCTCCTGTAACGACGGCAAAGGCATCCACGGGCTACGGCTCGCAGCGGAATAGTTTTGCACAATAGGGGCAATCGCTTGCCCCGCAGTTTTGTTTTGATGTTCGCCTTTCCGAGCCTCGCCTCCGTTCATTGCGTTCCACGGGCAAACAGAATATTCTGAATACACCGATCTTCAGTCTGTGGCGGAAAAGAAAAACAAATCGCGGCGTTTATGGCCCCTGGGCCTGTTGGCGACAGGGCTGGGTGGCGCGGCCGTTATGCTCTTTCGGGGATGCTGGCATGGAAAGATGAGCTGGCCCATCCGGATACAAGAACATTCCTATCAAGTTTGCCTGGGCTGCGGAATCAAACGTCTCTTTGACGAAAAGGGCTTTCGCGCTTACGGCCCTTATAGTTACGACCTTAATCGGCTGGTTTCCTGGGAAATCGCCCGCCGGGAAGCAGCGGTTGAGGTTCCGGAGCCAGAGAGTCAAATCGTTTTGGAAGTCCCCAGGGAAGCTCCTTTGGAAATTCCTCTGCAAGCGCAGCCCACGGAGCATCGCTCCGCTTCTTAGCTCTCCCAACCACGCGAACTAAACCAAGCTGTTTTGACAAGCCGCGCAGAAGCAATCTGCGTTGAACCAATCCGGTTACTGAAAGCCTTCCGTCGCCGCGATACCATTTCAGGGTGGAACTCCAGCGGGGATATTCGGCTGCGGCCGCCTCAGTCGCAAGAGAAAAATCCAATTTCTCCAAACGCCGCCGCTATCGCTACGAGATTCATAGCCTGTCGTATATCAACATTGATGAAAGCAATGGCGGAATCATCCGCAATTTAAATGAAGCTGGCCTGTGCGTGCAGTCGGTCACGCCACTGCAAAGGGACCAGCAGGTGCAGCTGCGGTTTGAATTGCTGAACCCCAGGGTCCGGGTGGGTGTGGCCGCCCGTGTGTGCTGGGTGAATGCCGCGGGCCTGGCCGGGTTAGAGTTCATCCCGCTGGCGAACCGATCGCGTCAGTTGATCAAGGACTGGCTGCTGACGCAGTTGCTGCTGCGCGGGCAACGCTTGTTCGTGACCAATTCTATTTTTGTGGAACGCGCTGGAGCCGGGGTCGCGGCCACCGGCACGAATGTCGGCTTAGTCAATCCTCTAACGGTGGCGTTGGCCCCGCGGCCCGTCCTTCCCGGCCTGGATCAGGTTAAAGGGGAGAAGACCAATCCAGCGGTCTGGGCGCGGCTGATAGACTCCACGGCGGTACTGGCCGCGGTGCTGCTATTTTGCGTGATCGCTGCGGGGATGATGCAGGGCTTTCCGGATTGGCTGGTGTGCTGCGGTGTGGTTGCCGTGACGGCGGCCATCCTTTCCGCAGTGTACTGGTCCATGTTTATCAGTTGGAATGGCGCGACTCCGGGCAATTATCTGGTGCAGAGGATCCTAAAGTTTGATGAAGGAAACCGTAGCCGTGCCGAGGAACAGACCCGCTTCCGCTGAGTTTGTGGTTTTTGAGATTGCGGTGTTTAGATAGCGGAGTTCAGCGGGAAAAATAGTGTTGTTCGAGCCAGATTTGCAACTGCTTCTGCATCGGTTGCGCGGCTTCGCTGAACTGGATTCCCGCCCGGGCTTGTTCTTTCATCCATACGATCTTTCCCGCGAGTTCGACGCGGCGCTTGCTTTCGGGCAGCGAAAAATGCAATTGAACTTGCTGGGCGAGATGAGAAGAGAAATTTCCCTCGAGCCCGGCTCCGCCCTGGCTCAGATTCAGTATGCGCGCGTCGAACGTGCGTTCTCCGCTGATGAGCGATGTTTCAATGTCCACCTGCTGGCGGTGATAACGCAAGCGCCGGTCCACGATCAGATTTCGCGCCGAGGAAAGCGTGCGTACCGCCTGGGCCACGGAAATCGGCTTGCGAAACAAAAACTTCGCGCGCCTGCTTATTTCAGTCTCCCCATTAGCTTCATTGCAGATCATCAAAGGGACGCAGTTTTCAGCGCCGCTTGCTTCGCTGTCAAGAAGGCCGTTCGCGCCTTCGATTTCAGAGTCCACGATGAGTGCGTCGATTCTGCAACTGGCCAGTTTTTCGCGCGCCCGGCCGAGGTCTGTCTCGACCTCCACATGAATGTGCAGGCTGCTTAGAATGCTTTCCAGCACGCTGGTGCCGCGCGAATCGTGAGAGACGACCATGGAGGAGAGCATCATGCTAGCTCTGATTCTCGCCCTGGCGCGGGCGGGAGCCTAGGTAACGGAAGTAATCCCAAGGAAGGTGCCGAAGGAGGCATCGGCAGGTCTTTTATTCGGGAATTGACGAATTTACCGTCTGCCGGATTTCCTGCCATAGCTCCTGCCGCCCGGCTCCGGTGCGCGCGGAATAGGTCACGATCTTCGTGTCGGGATATTCCTGGCCGAGTTTGCGCAAGGAGTTCTGCAATTGATTGTTGGAGAGGCGGTCGCTTTTGGTGGCCACGATGATGAACGGGCGCTGTTCGGTGCGCAGGAAATCGAGAAGCCGGCGGTCGCTTTCCTGCTGGGGAACGCTGATGTCCACGAGCGACAGGCACAGGGCGAGGGTCTCGCGCTCTTTCAAATAGGGCTCGATAAAGCCGGACCATTTTTCAGAGATTTCCCGGGGTACGCGCGCGTATCCGTAACCGGGCAGGTCGGCGAAGATGACTTCGGGCTTCGGTTTTCCGGCCCAGCGGATCTCAAAAAAATTAATGGATTGGGTGCGTCCAGGGGTGGAACTGGTGCGGGCAATCTTGGAGCCAACCAGCGAGTTAATGACGCTGGATTTGCCGACGTTCGAGCGGCCCAGAAATGCGACTTCCGGCAGGGAAGAGGCGGGAAAATGGAGTGGGTCCAACGCCGATAGCAGGAATTGCGTTAGAACACGCATGAATTAGTGTGCAATCCGGCGGGGAAAGATGCAAGCCGCAGTTCAGCCAAGCCCGAGTGGGTGTTTGTCATCGGGATCGCGCTCGGTGATGGGATTGAGTCTGTGCCATAAGTAAATTCCTCCGGCGAAGACTATCCCGATGCCAACGCTGATCAGGAAAAACCAGCGGTAGGCAGGAAGAAAAATTAGCAGTGCGGCGACCACAACAACGGCGATCACCAGGCTGGCGGGGCCTTTGAGAAAACTGCTTGGCGGAGTGTTGCTGTCCTGGGCCATGTTTTGTGAAAAACCAGTTTTGCGAAAACCAAAAGGCCCACCGTGGGCGGGCCTTCGTGTTCATGATTAATACCGCAAAGTTTTACTGATGCGCCGCAGGCCCTTCGGTGGGCGGAGGCAACGTGATGGTCTGCGCTGCTTCTTCCTCCGCGATGACCGGCAGCGGGCTTTCCAAGGCAAGCGCCAGCACCTGGTCCATGGTCTCCACGAAATGCAGCTTCATGGCATTGCGCAGGTTTTCCGGCACTTCGGCCAGGTCTTTCTCGTTGTCCTTGGGAAGCAGGACTTCGAACAGTCCAGCACGATGTGCGGCCAGCAGCTTTTCTTTCAATCCGCCAATGGGAAGCACTTTGCCGCGCAGTGTAATCTCGCCCGTCATGGCGATATCGCGGCGGACGGGAATTCTGCTCAACGCGCTGGCGATGGACGTGGCAATCGTGATTCCCGCGGAAGGCCCGTCTTTCGGGATGGCGCCCTCGGGAACGTGCACGTGAATGTCGAGCGTGCGGTAAAACTCGCGGGTCAGGCCCAGGCGCAGAGCGCGGGAGCGGATGTAGGACATGGCAGCCTGCGCCGACTCCTGCATGACGTCGCCTAGTTTGCCGGTAAGCGTGAGCTTGCCTTTGCCATCCACGACGGTGGCTTCCGTGCTCAGGATGGTACCACCGACTTCGGTCCAGGCAAGGCCGGTGACCAGACCGATTTCGCTCTTTTCGTTGGCGAGGGTGTCGCGGAACTTGGTAACGCCCAGGAAATCGTTAAGATTTTCGGCGGTGATGGTGACGCTGTAATCCGCGCCTTCCTTGACTACCTTGCGCGCCACTTTGCGGCACACGTTTCCGATTTCCCGTTCCAGGTTGCGGACGCCGGCTTCGCGGGTATAGGCGCGAATGAGAGTGGCGATGGCCTCATCGCTGAACTTGATGTTCTTTTCCGTCACGCCCGCCTGCTCCAGTTGCTTGCGCACCAGGAACTGCTTGGCGATTTCCATCTTTTCCTGCTCGGTGTAACCGTGCAGCCGCAATACTTCCATGCGGTCCTGCAAGGCGGGAGGAATCGTGTGCATTACGTTCGCGGTGGCAATGAAAAAGACCTGGGAAAGGTCATATTCCACATCAAGATAGTGGTCCACGAACATGAAATTCTGCTCGGGATCAAGGACTTCGAGCAGAGCCGCAGATGGATCGCCGCGGAAATCCATGGACATTTTGTCCACTTCATCCAGCATAAAGACCGGGTTCTTGGTGCCCGCCTTCTTCATCATCTGAATGATCTGGCCGGGAAGCGCGCCGATGTAAGTGCGGCGATGCCCGCGGACTTCGGCTTCGTCGCGCACGCCGCCTAAAGACATGCGGACGAACTTGCGGCCCGTCGCCTTGGCAATGGACATTCCCAGCGAAGTTTTGCCGACGCCCGGAGGGCCAACGAAGCAAAGGATCGAGCCTTTGGGATTTTTCACCAACTGGCGCACGGCGAGAAATTCCAGGATGCGCTCTTTGATCTTTTCGAGCCCATAGTGGTCTTCATTGAGGACTTTTTCCGCGCGCGAGATGTTGCGAATTTCCTTCGACCGCTTCTTCCACGGCACGGCCAGCAGCCAGTCCAGATAATTGCGCGAAACCGTGGATTCCGCCGACATGGGCGGCATGGCTTCAATCTTTTTGAGCTCCTGCATGGCCTTGTCGCGAACTTCCTTGGGCATGCCGGAGGCTTCGATCTTTTTCTTCAGCTCGTCAGACTCGCTCTTTTCGCCGCGGCCCAACTCTTTCTGGATGGCCTTGATCTTTTCGTTGAGGTAATACTCTTTCTGCGCGCGCTCCATCTGCCGCTTTACCCGCGACTGGATGGTGCGGTCCATATTCAACTTTTCAATTTCGATGTCGAGAACGTCGCCGATGCGGCTCAGGCGCTCCGCCGGGTCAAAAATTTCCAGCAGTTCCTGTTTCTCTTCAATGGAAAGCTGAAGATTGGCGGCGATGGTGTCGGTCAGCTTAGCCGGATCTTCCATGCGGACCGCCGCGATCATGGTCTCGTAATTCAGCGATTGGCAGAGTTTTACGTATTGCTCAAACAGGGAAGTGACGCGCTGCATTCCGCTCTCAATCTGCGGAGTGGTCTCGGTGGTGTAACGGGCTACCCGGACAGACGCTTGCAAGTAACCGTCGGTTTCTGTGATCTGCAGAATTTTGCCGCGTTCAATGCCTTCCACCAGCACCTTGATATTGCCGTCGGGCAATTTGAGGCTCTGCACGATGTTGACGATCGTGCCTACCTGGTAAATCTCATTCGCCTTGGGCTCGTCCACGCTGGCGTCATGCTGGGTCGAAAGGAAAATCTTCTTGTCCGCCGCCAAAGCTTCTTCCAGCGCATGCACGCTCGACTCGCGCCCCACGACGAAGGGAGTCATCATGAAAGGGAAAATGACCACATCCCGGATGGGCATCATGGGCAGCTTTTTGGTTTCGAACTTTTCTTTGGGTGTGGTCACTATGACTCCAAAATCAGTGATTAGCTTCTAACCTGTTTCACAGGGAATGCCTATCCAGACTGACGGTAAAGACAGTCTGGCATTACCCAGCTTTTTCCATCATGGCCAGCGAAACGTTGCGTTTTTCCACCATTTCGCGGGTCACTTCAAACTCTTTCACCTTCTTCTGGCTGGGCAGGTGGTACATCAAGTCCAGCATCAACTCTTCAAGAATCATGCGCAGTCCGCGCGCGCCTACTTTGCGCACCATTGCCTGACGCGAAATGGCCTTGAGCGCGTCTTCGGTGAACTTCAGGCGGACATTTTCAAATTCAAACAGCCGCTGGTATTGCTTGATGATGGCGTTTTTCGGGCGCGTAAGAATTTCGATCAGCGCAACTTCGTCGAGGTCTTCAAGCACTCCGACCACGGGCAGACGGCCCACGAATTCGGGAATCAGTCCAAACTTAATAAGGTCTTCCGGCTGCACGTCGCTCAGGAGTTCAAAGTTGCGCTTCTTAGCCAGCAAGGCATCTTCCGCCTGCGCGGTCTGTTCTTCGCCCGTCTTGAAGCCAAGCGACTTTTTGCCGGCGCGCTTGGAGACGATTTTGTCGAGGCCCACAAACGCTCCTCCACAGATAAAGAGAATGTTAGTGGTGTCCACCGGCGTAAATTCCTGGTGCGGATGCTTGCGTCCACCCTGTGGCGGCACATTGGCGATGGTGCCTTCGAGAATTTTTAGAAGGGCCTGCTGAACGCCCTCGCCGGAAACGTCACGAGTAATGGAGGGGTTCTCGTCCTTGCGGCCAATCTTGTCAATTTCATCAATGTAGATAATTCCGGTTTGCGCCCGGCCCACATCGCCATCGGCGGCCTGCAAAAGCTTAAGGATAATGTTTTCGACGTCTTCGCCAACGTATCCCGCTTCAGTCAGGGTGGTTGCATCCACAATGGCAAAGGGAACGTCCAGCATGCGGGCCAGCGTCTGTGCCAGCAAGGTTTTGCCGGTGCCGGTCGGGCCGATCAGCATAATGTTGGACTTGGTCAGCTCAATGCCGTCGCCGGTGCGCTGGCGGTTCATGTAAATGCGCTTGTAGTGGTTGTAAACCGCGACGGCCAGCTTCTTTTTGGTCTGCTCCTGGCCAATCACATACTCGTCGAGGAAGGTCTTGACCTCCTGCGGCTTGGGCAACTGGTTGGGAGCGGCCGCGGCTGGGGTTGCGGTGCGGTCATCTTCCAGAATGGAGTTGCAGACGGCGACGCACTCATCGCAGATATAGGCCCGGGGATAGTCGCTGGGAGATGAGATCAGCTTAGCCACGGCGTCTTGCGACTTATGGCAAAAGGAACAGCGTAAAATCTCTTCGCTGCCAGTCCTGTTTTTCACTCGGCTTGACTCCTATTTTTCTAACTGCGCTGCTCTTTTGCCCGATGACCCGAAACCGGCTGGAAGAGCTGATTTGCGCCGAGACCGTACTACCTTGATCGGCGAAAGCCGATCATACCTCTTACTTCGTCTTATAGATGATGTCGTCTATGATTCCGTACTCTTTAGATTGCTGCGCGTTCATAATAAAGTCGCGCTCCACATCTTTTTCTACTTTTTCCAGTTTCTGCCCGCTGTGCTTCGCCAATATCTGGTTTGTTATCTCACGCATACGGAGAATCTCGCGCGCGTGGATGTCAATGTCAGTGGCCTGGCCGGACAATCCGCCCATGGACGGTTGGTGTATGAGAATCCTCGAATTTGGCAGCGCGAGGCGCTTTTTCGGCTCACCCGCGGCCAAAAGTGTGGCCGCCATGCTGGCCGCCTGGCCAATGCAAATGGTGGTGACGTCATTCTTTACATATTGCATGGTGTCGTAAATCGCCATACCTGCGGTGATCGAGCCGCCCGGCGAATTGATGTAAAGCTGGATGTCTTTTTCGGCGTCTTCCTGGGCCAGAAACAGCATTTGCGCGATGACCAGATTCGCCACATTGTCGTCAATGGGCGTGCCAATAAAAACAATGTTGTCGCGCAGCAGACGGGAGTAGATGTCGTACGCCCGCTCACCTCGTCCGGTCTGTTCAATGACCATTGGCACTAGCATCTGTCTGGTCGTCCTTTCAAGTTCTGCCACACTCCCGCCCTAACAACGATTCGCAGGTGGAGGAGGGTCGAAAATTACCGCATTTACGCGGACTGGCGATACAAGAAATCGAGGGTTTTCTCGTCGCGGATTCTATCTCGGATTCTATCCAGCGCTCCATCCCGTGTCAATCGAGCGCGGACGGCTTCCGCGGTCTGTTGCGACTGTTTCGCTACCGCTTCAATCTCCTTTTCGATCTCCTCGTCGCCTACCTCAATTTTTTCTTCTTCCGCGATCTTTTCCAGCAGCAGCGCGGCTTTTACGTCCTGCACCGCCTGTTCGCGCTGGCCGGTCCGCAGCCGGGCGAAGTCCATTTTCTTGATGTCTTCGGTCCGCATACCCTGCGCGGCCAGGGCCCGCACGCCGCGCTCCAGGCGAACGTCTATTTGATGTTCGACCAACGCCTCGGGGACTTCAAATTCGTTGCGCTTGACCAGTTCGGCGATCAGCTTGTCTTTGCCCTCGCGCTCGGCGTTGTGCTGGCGCTCCTGCTCCATGTTTTCGCGGATGCGCTTGCGCACTTCATCGAACGTAGCAAATTCTCCCAGTTCCTTGGCGAACTCGTCGTTGAGTTCGGGTAAGCTCTTCTGCTTAAGGGCAGTGATTTTTACCGTATAGGTGAAAGTCTGCCCGGCAAGGCGCTGGTCGGTGAAGTCGGCGGGGTATACCACGTCAAAGGTCTTTTCATCGCCGGTCGAGGCGCCGCGCAGGTTCTCGGTGAACTCGGGCATGGTGTTCTTGCCGCCGATTTCGATAAGAACTTCATCCATGTGGACCGGCTTCACGTCCGCCGCTTCCACTTTGGGCTTGCCATCGAGCGCGGCCTGGGCGAAGTCACCATCGGCCAAAGAGCGGCCTTCGACGGTGTTGAAAGTCGCGTGTTGCTCAATCAGCCCGTTTACCGACTGCGCGACCTCATCGTCAGTGACGGTGATCTCTGGTTTTTCCGAACGCAGTTCTTTGTAGCCCTCCACCTTTATGTCAGGCAGGACTTCGAAGCTGGCCGTGAACTTGAGCGGCTCGCCGTCGTGTATATGGAGGTCCGTGACGCGAGGCTGGGAAACCGGCTTCAGCCCCTGCTTTTCGGCTTCCTTGCGGAAGTACTTGGGCACAAGCGACTCGGCGACATCCGTCTTAATGTCTTCGGAAAACCGCTGCCGGATGATGGACGCCGGGGCATGTCCCTGACGAAAGCCGGGAATGCGGGCCAGTTTCTGGTACTTCAGGATTAAGGTCTGCGTCTCGCGAGTAACTTCCTCGGCGGGGATTTCGACCTGAATTTCGCGCTTGGTGCTGCTAGCTGTCTCAGTAGGGCTCACACAGTTGAGTGTAAAGAGAATGGGAGAGGAGCGTCAAACGAGGGGCTCGACGTTAAGGAATAATGCAACCGTTTATCACCATTTGCGGGGGAGAATGCCTACCGTGTAATCTTCTGCGATTGACTATGCGTTTCGACTCAATAACTCAATTCAAGAACCAAGTTTACGCTGCATGGAAGTGGTTCTCATCGTTATTCAAACACGACTGGGATCTCTCCGATTACCCAATCTCGTTACGTAAATTTCCAACTGATGCCAGCATCGTCAATTCACGGTTGAAACAGCATCGTTATTCTGCCGCTATTGTGAATTGGTGGGTCATGAGTGGCGGAGGTGAGACACAAGAGGAAGCTCTTCAAGCATTGCAAAAGAACTTCACAGCTATAAAAACTAAAAGAGCGAAGGCTCAAAAAATGCTTCCGCGACCGGGCACCCACGTTGATCTCGAATTCGCCTCGCGAGCACGCGTTGATGCTCACTCTGAGTTAACTGATGATTTTGTTCGGCTTCGCTCGGAATGACAAATCAGGTTGAGAAATTTAATGCGTCGGGTGCTCTTAGGAAGCTCTCACCCACGTCCCGAAATCCATCCGGCAGATCAAAGAGCTTTTCATCCTGCGCTGACGCGGCCTAACTCACTCACACTAAACGTCGCAATGGCTGTCCGCATATGGACACTCCCACCCGATACCGGACAATCGTCTTCCTCCAAACTCATCGAAGTGCCTGAAAAAACACGCTTAACAGTCAAAGAAATTTGGCCCGCGAGATGCACTGCTATTGGAGTTGGAGCGAATAAAGGGCCATAGCGAAACGAAAATAACAAAGGCACAAATACGCCTGCTTATCGTGGATGACCATGCGGTTGTTCGCACTGGCCTGAGCAGCATGCTGGGCAAACAACCGGGGATCAAAGTGCTTGGCGCAGCCGCCAGCGCGGAAGAAGCTTTGGAATTGCTGGACTGCTCCCCCGTAGACATTGTGCTGCTTGATCTGCGCATGCCAAAGACAAAGATGAATGGCATTGACGCTCTGCGCGCCATTAATAAGCGGAAGTCACCGCCGCAAGTCATCATCTTTTCCAGCCTCGAATTTGGAGAGGAAATCTCTCGCGCAGTGCGGGCCGGCGCTCGAGGGTATCTGTTAAAAGGGACGTCGCGTGACGAAATCGTTGCCGCCATCGTTGCCGTTCATGGCGGCGGTCAATATTTTTCGCCCGCGATTGCCAGCCGGCTCTCAGATGGGAATTATCGTTCGAGCCTCAGCCCGCGTGACCCGAGCGGTGGGTTTGATTCTGGACGCGACTCGAGGGCTACAATCCGAGGAGGTGTGAACATGAGTCAGGAACATTTTTATATGCAAAGCAGCTGGCTATCGCTGGACAAATTGCTGCGCGACCTTAAGCATGGATTCCGGTCTCTACTCGAGAGCCCAGGGTTTGCCATCACCGCCATCCTGACGCTTGCCTTGGGAATGGGCGCAAACACTGCGGTGTTCAGTGTAATGAACGCGGTCTTGCTGCAATCGCTGCCTGTGGCCCATGCCGACCGCGTCGTCTATCTGCGTACATCGAATCCTCCTCATGGCACCGGCACCGTCGATTCGACTGAGACTTTTTCCTACCCCGTTTACGATGCTCTGCGCAAGCAAGCCGACGGAATGTCTGCGATCATTGCCTACGTTCCGCTGTCAGGAAACAAGGTCGCAGTCCGCTATGGATCAGAGCCTGAAGAGGCGGAAGGCGATATGGTGAGTGGCAACTTCTTCTCCGGCCTGGGCGTAACGTTGCAGCGCGGCCATGGGTTCACGGAACAGGACGAGAACGATCACGCGCCGATTGCAGTGATCAGTAATGACTATTGGATCCGACGTTTTTCGAGGAATCCTGATGTGCTGGGTTCAACCCTGTATGTGAAGGGAATCAGCTTCACCATCGTTGGAATTGCTGCAAAGGGCTTTGAAGGCCTGGAGGCGGGCGAGTCAACCGATTTCTGGGTTCCATTGCAGAACCGTCCCGAACTCAATGCGTGGGGCAATCCGTTGCAAGACGGCAAGGCATACATGGCTAATCCCACGTGGTGGTGCCTGCGGTTGATCGGGCGCCTCGACCCAGGCGTCACAAAGGCGCGGGCAGCTGCGCAATTGCAATCTATTTTTCAGCAGGCAGCTTACCTCGGCATTGGCGCAACTGCGCCGGGTGAAAGAAAACCCACGTTGAGCCTTGTGGATGCAAGAGGATTCCCCGGATATGACGAACAGTATGGCAACTCTCTGCGGCTGTTGATGGGAATGGTTGGACTGGTGTTGTTGATCGCCCTTACCAATGTAGTGATGCTGCTGATGGCGCGCAATGCAAGCCGGCAGCGGGAGTTCAGCATGAAGCTGGCCCTGGGCGCGGGGCGCGGCGACCTCCTGCGGCAACTGCTGTCGGAAAGTATTCTTCTCGTAGCGGCGGGAGGACTCGTGGCTTGGGTCTTTGCAGTTTACGCCACCAGGGCCCTGGGCGCTTGGGCACAAATTGAATCGAGCCTCGCCCCTGACGGCACGGTACTGCGCTTTACCGTGGGCATACTGGCTGTTGCTGTGCTTCTGTTCGGGCTGGCGCCTCTACGCATTGCCCTCGCAGCCTCCCCATCGCTTGCTCTCAAAACTTCCGCGGCTGCTTCCGGCATTGATACGGGAAAGTCGCGGATGGGCCGCATCATTGTTGTGGTGCAGATGGGCCTTTGCGTCATCCTGCTTGTCGGTGCGGGTCTGTTGATTCGCACGCTGCAAAATCTAAAGGACACTCCGCTCGGCATGAAAGTGGACGGCCTCGTTGTCTTTGGCGTCAGCCCGCACATCGAGTCCCTTCCTCAAGGCAGAGAGTTCTATCGCGAGTTGATCGCCAAATTGCGGGAACTCCCCGAAGTCGAGTCTGTAACCATCATGCAGTCGCGCCTCGGCTCCTGGTCATCAGATAACAGCGACATGATGGTGGACGGCAAACTGCCGGACGTGGTCAACGGAAGTTCGCGAACCGTCCGCAGTAATATAGTCGGTCCCGGATTCTTTACGACCCTTGGCGTGCCTGTGCTTGCTGGCCGCGACTTTGCCGATACCGATACTGAAACCTCGCCCCACGCAGGCATCATCAATGAAGAGTTCGCACGACGCTTCCTGCCAAATCAGAATCCGTTAGGCCACGTCATTGGCCCTGACAACGGGATGTATCAAATGAGGATTGTCGGTGTTGTGAAGGACCACAAATACCGCAGCATCGACGAAGATCCCATTCCAATGGCCTGGTATATGTATGCTCAGATTCCGGTCATCGGCAAGATGGACGTGGAGATTCGCATGCGTGGGGAACCCCTTGCGATTCTGCCCGCTGCTCGCAAGGTGGTGCAGCAGTTGGATCCAAACCTGGCCCTGATTCAACCAACGACGCAGCGTGCGCAGTTCGATACGACGATCACCAATCAGGTGCTCTTCGCGCGGCTTGCCGGGTTCTTCGGACTGCTGGCCGTTGTGCTGGTGGCCACGGGCTTATATGGCACGCTTACCTATCGCGTGAACAGGCGCACCGCAGAGATTGGAATACGCATGGCCATGGGCGCTAATCGCGGCCAGGTGGTTTGGATGATTCTGCGGGACGCCTTACTTCTAACAACAGTCGGAGTAGCCATGGGGATACCCTGCGCAATCTTCGTGGGCCGCGCTTTGGCTTCATCCCTGTATGGTGTCAACCCGTTGGATGTGACGAGCTATTCGCTTGCTGTCCTCGGAGTGGCCGCGGTTGCACTCATAGCAAGCGCGGTGCCTGCCCGCCGTGCCGCCGGTATCGAACCGTTGATTGCACTGCGAACAGAATAACGATGGCAGATTCTGTTCTACATGTGGCTGATGGTGTTTTGCGCGGCGGGCGGCCCATTCAAGCCCGGGTTTGACTTGAGCGGGCTGTTTCATTAGGAATGTTCTGCGTATAAATTTAAATCTTGTCATTCCGAACCGCTTTAGCGGTGAGGAATCTGCTGTTTCTGGAAAACCTAAAAGCAGATTCCTCGCTTCGCTCGGAATGACAACTTTGCCGTGTCCTGAGATAAAATCCCTTCCTTGGCTATGTCCACCGTGAAAATAGAACTCACTATCCTGCGCTATGTTGTTGCCTTGGCCGCAGGGTTTTATTTGATCAACCAAGTAAAGAAGCCCTCGCGATGGACCGGACGGTTCTTTTTAGCACTCATGAATATTTCGCATTCCAGCCTCACCGACTGGGGATTGCAACATGTCGAGGTTAAGCCGGACTTCACAATTTTGGACGTTGGTTGCGGCGGAGGTCGCACGATTCAAAAGCTCGCTACGGTTGCTACGCACGGAAAGGTGCACGGCATTGATTATTCCAATGGAAGCGTGGCAGCATCTCGCGCTAAAAATTTACCGGCAATCGAGGCAGGCCGCGTTGCCGTACAAAAGGCTTCTGTCTCCCAATTGCCTTTTTCGGAGAATAAATTCGATCTGGTCACAGCCGTTGAAACGCAGTACTACTGGCCTGATCCAGTCAAAGATATGCAGGAGATCTTGCGCGTTCTAAAGCCCGGTGGAACTTTGGTGATAATTGCGGAGAGTTATAAAAAAGGAGCAACCAACGCACTGCAACGGCCCGTAATGAAACTTCTGAAGTCATCTAATTTTGGCGTGGATGAGCACCGGGAATTATTTTTGGCCACGGGATACACCGATATTCAGATATGGGAGGAGCGCCGTAGAGGTTGGATTTGTGTATCTGGCAAGAAGCCTACGACTGTTTCTTAGCGAGTGAAGTATCCCTTCATTGAAAATTCAGCATATAAAAGTTAAAAACCTTGTCATTCTGAACCGCTTTAGCGGCGAGGAATCTGTTCCTTTCAAAATACAGAAGCAGATTCCTCACTTCGCTCGGAATGACAAATCTGTAGACACCCAAAGCAAAAAAATCTCAGGGTCGCAATTTTGGGAAAGTGCCCCAACTAAGTAGTTTTACTTAGTGAAAAATATGTCACCACACAACAATCACGTTTTGCTGGACATTCACATCGTCTGAGTATATTTTTCAAGCCGTCCAAAAAAGGTGGAGACTAATCCATGCTATCTGCGCAGCGGCTCACGTTTCTTTTTTTACTGATCGGGGCGGTAGTACTCGCTTCGAGCTCCGTCGGTGAAACAACCGGCAATAGCGTCTGGAGTAAGTTTGAAGCGACGATGCACGGGCCGCTTGCATTGCATCAGGAATTCGAAGTCGAGCGTCGGGTCAAATTAGGATACGTTGATCAAGTTCAGCGTTATCAGCTCGTCGTTGATTTTTTGCAGGGTATGTGGCGTGAACAGCGGATCGGTGGCGGAGATGGGCTAAATCGAGTCTTCAACGGCCAGGATTTGTTCGAATTCGTCCCGGGAGGAAGCGAGTTCACTCATAAAAAACAAGCCTCAAATAAAGACGAGTTGCTGCCGGAACCTTTTGAAACCAAGCTCAACTGGAAGAAGGCCAAAGAGGTGCAGAGCCTGCCGTGTGGGTATTCAGGGAAAGACCATGGTTGTGTCGTCGTCGATGTGCCAATCAAACCATGGATTCGCCCGGGCCCAACCGGAAGCGTGATAACAATGACGGGCGGGACCAGCCGGATCATGATTGATGCCGAGACCGGAGTCTGGTTGCGATGTCACACCGTTGCGTTAGTTGAAAGTTCGCACGGGAGTTCTCAATGGGATGTGATTTATACGATCAAGCAGATGAGTTTTGGCGCTGCTCCGGCCGCAGCCCTTTTCCAGTTGCCCACGGGGCTGCACGAGGTCCAGCAATTCACTCCTTGGGACGAAGGCAGCATTAAGAAACAACTAGCCGGCAAGCCAGCGCCAGATTTGCAGATCAAGGATATTCATGGGAATTCGATATCATTGGCGGCCTTCAAAGGTAAAACCGTATTGCTTGATTTCTGGACAACGTGGTGTCCATCCTGTCAGTCCGATGCTTCCTCAATCGAAAAATTAAATCAGAAATATTGCGACAAGAGCCTTGCGATCGTGGGAATTTCCGTGGGCGAGGAACGCGAAACAGTTGAGAAATATTTGAAAAAACATCCTCACAATTTCCCCGTCGTTCTATCAAGTGAGAACCAGATGCCTCTGCAATACCAGATTCACGTATTTCCGACTTATTTAATCATCGGTCCTGACGGTAACTTGATGACGGTTGAACAGGGCGATCAGGGGTTCGCAAAACTCCGAAATGACTTGAAAAAAGCTGGTCTGGAAACTGACTGATGCGTCTGTGGTTGTCATGCAACGGCGAGCTTACCCTTTCTCGCCTTCGGCACTCGCTGATCGACGGCGTGAAATCCATCCGGAAGATTGAATAGTTTTTGGTCGGGCTCGGAAACCAAGGGACAGACGGGACGTTTCCTGACCAGTCTGTCCGCAAACGGGGAGCATCCCGTCTGTCCCCGAATTAGTTCAAGCCCGGTTTTGGCTTGAGTGGGGCTGAGAATGATCGAGTCGATCTAAGAAAACAGGGAGGAAGTCTTCAAATTCCCCACACAACGAAAACCGCGTTCTGTGGGCGGCCCGCCAACTGCACCACTCAAGCCAAAGGACGGCTTGAATGGGCCACCCGCCAAGCAACAATGTTGAAAACGTTCTCAACCCAAGGAACTCCAAATCTCGGCCCTTTTGAACTTTTGCCCGGAGATTTTGGAAGAGACATGGGTTCATTCGCAAATATATGCGTAGCGAGATAGGATTTAACGTTTAGATGATGGGTTTGTACGATTTTATGAACAATAACAGTGATGCTGTAATGTCCGCCAAGACACGTGGGCTGATCTTAGTAACTGGATGTATTTATTGGGATCCACTTTCCTTGGCTGGGGCTCTTTAGTAGAAGCAAGTTGTTTGATTGTTGGTGCAATCGTGCAACCGCGTTCGCGGAGGTTGGGAAGATGGCTTATTTGGATGAGCGCCCTTTCGCTTAATGCAATATACTTTCCGAGTGGTGCCAGAATGCCGATCGAAAGTATCGAAAGCGTACATCTTTACCGCGACGCTGTAACTACTGGAGTGTCTCTTTTACTTTGTCTATCTGCCCTGCTGCTTATTTCAAGCGACGTAGCGCTCTTACTAGATGCAATGTTGACAAACAATTACGATCAAAGACAACAATCCTCATCTAGACAGCTTAATTGGGTGGTGTGGATTGCCGGCGCTCTTCTTAATGTCTATTACATTTGGATGAGCGTAAACGCTATTCGGTTATATAAGCTTGAAAGCCATCGCTACATGCTGATTGCGGTAGTGGCCGTAGCTTTCCTCTTGCTTCTCTTCGATATTGCCGTGATGATTGAGTCTTTCAGACCCAATGCCGATTTTGTGGAGTAATCCTCAAGCTCGCCACTAGGACTAGGGTTCATTCCGGCACGAACCCTGTTATAAATTCATCAAGTCACGGAAAACCTGGGGACAGGCGGAACATTCCCCAATTCGTGATCAAGCGGTAAAAGCCAGCCCATCTTGTCGTGGATCAGGCGAGGACTTTTTCGGTCGTTCGTCCTTTCGTGGAGCCGCAAGCGCAAGGTCGCCCGCTCCAGAGATGATCGAGAGGAGAGAAATTCCTGGCAAGCTGAGTCGAAAATTCCGATATTGGTATGAGAAAACCGGGGAACGTTCCGTCTGTCCCCAGGTTTCTCTAGAAAACCGGGGAACGTTCCGTCTGTCCCCAGGTTTCTCTGTCCCCAGGTTTCTCGTCCGTCTGTCCCCAGGTTTCTCGTCTGTCCCCAGGTTTCTTCCCAGGTTTTTTCAAAGGTCCCCGTTATCAACAAAATATTGAGAACTCTTGATTCTTGCCGTCCTGAATTTATTGGCGGGTGGCTCATTCAAGCCTTCTTTCGGCTTGAGTGGAGAAGTTCCAGGCTACAGTCGATGACAAAAATGCGAGCTCTCATCACGGCGTTATCGTCACGATGACCCGCTTATACCGCGATAATGGCGGGGTGCATTTGTCGGTGACTCTCAGAATGATGTGTACGGTTTCTGGTTTATCTACCTTTGGCGCCACCAGAGTGACGTCGCGGATGTTCTCTGCGATCAAGAACTTGACCGGTCCTTTATACGACCCGGCTTCCGGGTACTGAAACCAGTAGAAACTCAGGCTGTCGCCGTCGGGGTCGGTTGCATGTGCGCTGAGATTAAAGTTTTCTCCTGACCGCACCGTGATCGCGTCCGGTTGATTCAGGATGGGAACGGGAGGATGGTTGGCTTCCGCATAGGGCTTTGTCGTCCACTCCATGCGCGCGGCGAAATCATTTTGGAAGTCGTCCCTCCACCGCCAAATCGTGGCCTTGAAGTCTTTGAATGATTTTTCGCCGTCGTGAGTTGCGCGTCCGTACTCGCCCATCACCGGCGGAGTGTATTCGTCCACCGCATTGGTCCAGATAGGACGCGTCTCCGGTTCGATGGGAACGCCGCCAATGAATGTGTGCGGGTCGGTTACGGGGACGTCTGGCCGGTAGAGTTCATAGCGTCCGCCCCAGCCACCCCAGTCAGGATGTTCAGGATCGCTCAGGCCGTTGGGAATCAGACCAAGCCAGGACGGCGTGTCGCCTTCCATGCCGTAGGCAACATCCGGATACGCGGCGCCCATTGGCCCGTGGCCTTGTTGAATGTGTTTCGCAAGCCACTTGTTGCTGATGGTTGTGTTATCAATGCCGGGCACAAAAGTATTGATTCCGGTCCAGGTGGCGGCTCCGTAGTTGCCTCCGGGAGAGACAATATAAAAGAGATTGGGAAAGTTCTTCCGAATCCACGGGCCGCTATCGTCCTGGTCAGAGATCGTATAGACCCTGAGTTTGGCGACCAGACGGGCGACCTCCGCGGGCGGCTTTGTGGCGCGCAGTTTGTAAAGAGCTTGCGCGAGTGTGTTGGCCCCTCCCCAAGCTGTAACCCAGAGCGGACGAGGATCATTTTTCTCCAAAACGCGAATGATCCAGTCGGACCCTTCTGAGTCTTTGCCCGGGCCGACTCCGCTCATGCCGTATTCCGCCCGGCCGTGTTTCACCAACGCCTGAAGGGTTTCGGCCGGAGGGTAGTTCGCATCATGTTTCAGCAAATTGCCTTGGACCTTGGAGTAAGCGCGGATTACAGCTTCAATCAATTCTGGCGAGACGGACGTTCTCTTCCATGTGGAGGTGGTTGCAATGAGGCCCTGGATGTCGATGACATCCGAATACAGAAGCAGCCGAACCGTGCTTTCCGTGTCATCCACCTCAGCCCCAATATCCGTGAGGACGATCAGCCGGTGTGGTTTGGTATCCTGTATAGAACTGGTTGCTGGAGCGTTATCGGAGCCGACTGCCGCCGGGAGGCAGCTCGCAAGTCCCAGGCCAACGATCACGGCGAGCCGGAAAATCAAGCGTCTTGTCATAGCGCGATTATCGCGTATTTCAGGAGATTGGCGTGCCTTCTTGTTCTAACTCAACCGTTCGTCACAGAGCCGTCATTGAGTTATGGAGTTACGGCCGGGGAATATCCAGCAGCACCACATCCGAGCGCCCCTGTACACGTTCGAGTACAACTTCGTGGCCGTCTGGAGAGATGTCGAAATCGCGAATGTCGAAGTCGGGTGGGAGATTCGTCAGTTGCCGTTCCACGCCTGTTGCCATATCCATGGACCACAAATTCTTATGTTGAATTTCTCTTCCCAGGTACACGAGCGCTCGTCCTCCCGGCAGAAAAGCCAGATGGCGCGCACCCCGAGTCAGGTTTAGCGCCGGCAGGGGATATGCTGTGGCTTGGGCGGAGACGGCTTTCACTAAAAACGTGGTGCCAATGTCAGGACCCGAGTACACAACTAGGCCGCCGTCGGGCGACCACACGGGACCAACCGAATACTCCTGAACAAAAACAGCAGGAGCGCGGCCATCGAGCGGCACGCGAAAAAGGTGTGGAACGCCGTTCTCTTCCACTGCGGAGATTATCGATTGACCATCGTGCGACCATGCCGGATTGCCCTGCAGGTTAAGCGAATCGTTCACAATTCGCGCGTTGGTGCCATCGGCCTGCATTGCGTACAAAATCGTGTGTTGATGTTGCCGGACGGAGAAGGCGACAGACCGCCCATCGGGAGAAATTGCCGGACCGCCAAAAATTTGCGCTCCCTCGCTGCTCCACAACTCCGTGGCTGTGCCGTTGGCGAGTTTCCAGATGCTCTCGCTCGTTCCGGTTGCAGAAATATACAAGAGATAGTTGGGACCAAACCGTGGGGAAAATCCCGTGCTGCTCGTGAGTGGGATGCGAACCGCCGTCAGCGCTGCTCTAGTTGAATCAGTGGCAGCAGAATCGGTGATCGGCAAACGCCAGAGGGTTGTCTTCGGAGTTGCAAGCGTGGCGACCAGACGTTGGCCGTCAGCGTTGGCCGCTAGTGAAGTGTAGCGGTCGGGACCAGAGGTCAGCCGGTGGGGAATGCGCCGCTCGACGTCGATGCTGTAAAGCCACGGTCCTGAACCATCGGGATCGCTGGCCAGGTAGGCGAGCGTCCGCTGATTCAATAGCACCGGATAAGTTACTCGCCCATTGTGCGACGTGATCCGTTCGGCAGGACCGCCGTTTGATGGGATGCGCCAGATGTCCAGCTTGTCAGGCAAGGAACCCTGAACAAAATAGATGAATGCCGAGTCGGGCGACCACAAAGGAAAGTGAGAGTGGAGCCCGGCAGGCGCGGTGAAGATGGGCCGTCCGCCTGACTGAAGGCCGCCGTCTGAAACAAACATCGGGTCACCGGGGCCGGGAGTGTGGTACACCAGCCGCGATCCGTCGTGCGACCAGTCAAACTCAGCCACGCCTTCAAGGTATGGTCGCGGTTCTCCGCCAAGCGTTGGCACCGCCCAAATGCCGATGTCTTCGTTGTTCGAAGCATTTGGCCCGCGAACCCAAAACGTGACGAAAGAGCCATCTGGTGAGAACCCCAAAGTACGAATCGATGGATTGATAAGTTCCGGTGCGCTCCCATGGGTCAGATTGTGAAATTCGCCTGAACCGATCTGCGTAACCCAGACGTCCATTTGTCCGTCCCGATCGGATAGAAACGCCACGAAATGACCGTCGCGTGATACCGCAGCGGCTTGTGCCACTCCGTCAAAGTCCGTGACGGTTTGAAATCGAGCGTCAGCAATGGGATTTCGCCAGAAGTACTCTGTCTTCCGCAGCCAGAAGCTAGTGCCCAGCGTCAGCACTATTCCTGCTGCTGCCAGCACTAAGACGAATTTCCAGCGTGAGCTTAGTCTGTGTCTTGACCTGGTAATAGATTCCGCGGGCGGCAAAGATGCAGAGGAATCAGCCGAGGGAACATCACTATCATTTTCTTGTGCTGCTGGATTCCGGCTGCGCGCCCATGTGTCCAATTCAGCCCGAAACGCATAGACCGAGCCCATTCTGTCATGCAGGTGCCGGTGAACGGGCATGCCCTCCCGCTTTTCCCATCGCTGGACGGTGGTCACGTCGCGGTTGAGGTATCCCGCGATTTCTTTCCAGGAATCCAGACGATCTTCGAGGAGTTTTTCGGATGGTGGTGTGCCAGCAAACGGTTCGCCCATCGCGCCCTCCTGCTTGGTCTTTAGGTTGTCTCGTGTCGTCTCGAGTATGGGAACGCGATTATAGCTTGCCGGCACCCGGACGGCAAAGCACGGTATTCGACGGTAAGTGAAGGAAATAAGGCCATTCCGCGCATTGCCCTTTGACGATACTCACACACCCGTTCCATTGTGTTCACGCGCCTCAAGTTAACCGGAATGGAATTTCGGCCGCGATCCTCGCATGGGCCATGACAATCCCCTGGGTGGCCGGGGAACTTTCGGCGACAAAAGCGCAAATCTAAGTTTGGAGATTTTTCATGAACAACAGAGTTTTCAGGCTGGTTGTACGCAGTATCGTGATGCTGGCGCTGGCGGCAGGTACCGGTGCCATGGCCCAGACCCCGAAACATAACATGGAGTTTAGAGGGACGCTCAATGACTACACGCCCGCAAGCGCACCCGCAAGCGTCAAGGGACCCTGGGAAGTTCGCGGCCATTGGTCATTGCTCCTGAACGCAAGGTCGGACAAGGCGAATTTTTCAGCGGCCCTGACCATGGAACGTTCCGACCTCGGAGTTATGGCGAATGGCGTCGCCACCTCCACCGACCCCAATCTTCTGGATAATCCTGCGAACCGCAACGCGCATACCCACCACATCAGTGTGGTGAATGGCGAAGTTACGGCAATTCCGGGCGGATTTGAAGTGACGGGGCCGGCCACGATTACGATCAATGGAACGTTCCCACCGCCCTTCCAACCTGCTGGGACGCCATCTCCTGTACTAACCATAGACATCACCGGGGTCACGGGCAGTGTAGGCGACATCGCCCTCTCAAACATTGCTGTGACTTTCGGCGATCCGGCAACCGTACATTTCGGAGCGAACCCGTTGCACGGGGTCGTTCGGGTCGCCCGCACTTTGGATGAACATGATCTGCGCTTCCGGTATTAAGATCGCAGCTTTGCACGTGTAGTTTGTAGATAGAAATAGAAAATGATCGGGGAGCGGTTCGCCCACCCTTCGTCTTGCTCGCGAAAGGGTGGGCGTGTTTGGCCGCAACCCCTTTTCCCCGCAGTCGTTTGATTGTCTATACACTTCCGTGATGACGATGTGTTCCCCGTGGAACACTCTGCTGCGCGCGCACGGTCGTGCCGCCACACAAAATTTCTCAGTAGCCGATTCGCTTCCATGCGATAGTTCTTGCAAGAATCGCGCATGCACATCGCACGACAGACACCGCGAGAGCTCGTGGTAGTGGCAGGCACCCGTTGGGTATCCGCAATTTGCGCTGCTGCCGCGCTCATTACGCTTTACATTGTGATCGCTCGCCATGAACCGAAAGGCTACCTCTTTTTACCTGTATTCTTTCTGCTATTCGCTTTCATCATGGACCTTCGCAAGACTTTTACGTTCGACGCCACGCGGCGCATTGTTCGCTGGAAGGGTCACAAAGTATTCAAAGCTGAGTCAGGCGAGATATCTTTCGACGACATCACTGACATTGGCACGGAAGCTAGTAGCGCCTCAAGCCAATCCGGCGGCAGGCAAGTCCCAATCTATCGACTCACCATCGTCACCGCGCGCGCCACCATCCCCATGGATTACTCCTACAGTGGTCACGAAGACAGCTACTCGGCTCTGCGCGGGCAGATTCTCGACTTCATCAAGCGTGGCCATGATCTGCCGTCCTAACACTCTGGTTACTTGCGGACCTGCCTTTTTCGCTGTGCAATTAGCTTTTGGGAGGAGTTATGGGTCGGGCCTTCGGGTTTATCAGTGTGCTTATCGTCGTGGCGGTCGGGCTGTATCTTTATGCTACGCAGTTGCGGAGCGTGTCGGCCATCGGCGGCACGAACAATCCTACAGGAGCGGCCAACATTGTCGGCGTGAAGGGTGATTTGCTGGGCATTGCCAACGCTGAGCGCCAGTATTTTGCTTCGGAAGCAAAGTATGGATCGCTAGACGACCTGACTTCGGGTCACTATCTCACGGTTTCAGGTAGCAGGCCCCCTTACACCTACGACGTGGAAACGACGGCTTCAGGCTTCCAAGTGACTGCGACCCGCAGTGATGGCGGGACGCCGGCCAAGCTTTCGATTGATGAATCGATGCAGGTGCAGACGTCGAATTGAGCTTGCTCGATGTTTTAAGTAGTTGGGATATCGGTTGCAATTTCTTCTTTTGGTATGAACAGGTATTTCGCCTCGATTCCGTTTGTTTTTTTGGCTATGAAGTTAAAACAGAACGCAAGGAACATCCCTGTTATCCATCCTGTTACGGCATAGGAAATCAGCGCAGCCGCACACAAAAAAATGTTGTAAAGCACCCCATTCATATGAGGCAGAGTCAGATTTACGTTTAAATTAACGAGAGGGGCGAGGATTCCGAACGGCAGAGTTAAAGCTTCATCTCCGCGAACCGCATATAGAATGAATGTCGTGAATCCAAATAACGTGTAAACAATGCCCAATACTTTTGCGACCTGGAATGCTCGAATAGAAACGATTCGCATAGTGGAATGAATTCTAAATCTATACAGAAACTATCGCAGAAATTTTCTGCAGGCTAGACATTTGCACAGAAATCACATCTCATGACGGGTAGCTCACCTCCTCTCTGGCTCGTCCAGCTCAACTCTGAAGTCATCTCCTGCACGCGATGTCCGCGGCTGGTGGAATATCGGCAGCGGATAGCGCTGGAGAAGCGGCGCGCTTATCTGTATTGCGAGTACTGGGGGAAGCCGGTGCCGGGTTTTGGCGATCCGAATGCACGGGTGCTTGTGTTGGGATTAGCTCCTGGCGCGCACGGTTCGAACCGCACGGGCCGTCCGTTTACCGGAGATGCGTCGGGGAAGTTTATGTATCCGGTGCTTTATGATTGCGGATTTGCCAGCCAGCCGACGGCCATCGACCGCAATGACGGCTTGAAGTTGAAAGATTTGTTTATTACTGCCGCGGCGCGCTGTGCTCCTCCGGATAACAAACCTCTTCCGCAGGAGTTGGCGAATTGCGCTTCGTATTTGGAGCGCGAAATTGATGGGCTGAAGAAGTTGAAAGTGGTTGTGGCCTTGGGGAAGATCGCATTCGATGCGTATTTAAATTTTCTGAAGCGGCGTGGGATGCTTCCGAGCCGCGCGGGATATGTCTTCGGACACGGGGCCAAATATAAGATGCCGGATGGCAAAGTGCTATTGGCCTCGTACCATCCGTCGAACCAGAATACTCAGACCGGTAAGCTGACGCGGCCCATGTTTTTCGCCGTTTTTAAAGAAGCGGCGCGGCTGGCCGATAAGAACGCTTAGTCGCGCCGGGGCCAGTTGGAGCGCATTTCCCAGACGTTGCAATCCCAATTACGTAGGTCGTAAGGTCCCTTCTCTTTCGCTGCGCTCAAGCGTCGGGATGACATGCTTTTGAGAGTTGAATCACGTGAGCGATCGCTGCGCTAAAACTTAGGGACGCTTAGAAGCCGACCATCACCGGCTCGGGCTCCAGTTGGACGCCCCAGATTTCCTTGACTCTGCCCTGAATTTGTTCTTTCAAGGAGAGGATGTCGAGTGCTGAGGCTTGGCCGCGGTTCACGATGGCGAGGGCGTGTTTGCGCGAGATGCCGGCTTTCCCGGCGATGAATCCCTTGCTGAATCCGGAGTGCTCTACCAGCCACGCGGCGGAAACTTTTTTCTGGGATTCAAGGGCGGGATAGCTGGGCACTTGCAATCCACGGAGGGCGGCGCGGCGGAGCAGTTCATCGTGCTGTTCAGGCGAGAGGATGGGGTTCTTGAAGAATGATCCGGCGCTTTTGCAGTCGGGATCGCCGGGGGTGATGAGCATTCCTTTGCGGGCGCGAATTTGCCGGACGGCTTCCCGGGCGTCGGCGAGGGTTGGCGTCTCGCGCCATCCGGCAAAATATTTTTTCAGGTCCGCATATTCGGTTTTTGGAGTGCCGCCGGGGGTGAGGGAATAGGTGGTTTTCAAAATGATGTAGCGGCCGCGTTCGGTTGTGTTGAAAATGCTGCTACGGTAGGAAAACCCGCAATTTTGTTTTGCAATTTCACGCACTTCGAGCGTTTCAACTTCAAGCGCATGGACGGATTCAATCGTTTCAGCGACTTCCTGGCCGTAGGCGCCCACGTTCTGCACCGGCGTTCCGCCTACGCTGCCGGGAATTCCGCTCAGGCATTCCACTCCTGCGCAATTCTTCCCCACGGCGAAGGCGACAAACTTGTCCCATTCTTCGCCGGCTCCAACTTCAAATATGGCGGGTCCTGCTTCTGAGCGTTGCTCGATTCCCGAGATGGCGATTTTCAACACCAAGCCCGGCCAGCCTTTGTCCGACACAACCAGATTGCTGCCGCCGCCGAGAACAAATAACGCAAGAGATTTGGAACGGGCAAACTCCACCGCCGCGCGAGCATCTTCAGTGTTGCGGGCTTCCACGAAAAAGCGGGCGGGGCCGCCTACTTTAATTGTGGTGCGGGGCGCGAGGGGAACCTGTTCCTGAACAAGCATTGGGCTGCTCACAATATAAATGAGCAGCCCAGAATTTTATTGCTATTGAAATGGCGTTAAACTCTGCCGGCCAAAACCAAGACAAGCAGAATCACGACGATCAGGCCAAGGCCGCCGCTGGGATAGTATCCCCAGCCGGTGCTATAAGGCCATGACGGCAGAGCGCCAATCAAAAGCAAAACCAGTACCACAATCAGAATTGTGTACATGCGTTTCCTCCATGGGAGATGCGTACGATATTTATTTTCAAGATCATTTCTGACACTTAAGCACTTTGAATCTTTTCTCGTAAATTTTCCATCGGGTCTACGCTGTACCGTTTATGGGATAGTTGTGTACTGCTGGCGCGTTGCAGAAGAAATTGGAGACAATTCGGTCAAATAAGCTGTAGTTAGAGGCAATCTCACAACAACGATCTCAACTGCGTGTTCCCTCAGCGGCTGAAGCCATGCCCTTCCAAACCTAACCGTGCCTCTACTTAAAAGCTGATTTATGAGATTGCTTCTAGACATCAAAAATACGATAGGCCATGGGAGGTTTTTGCGATTGAAGCAGAGTGATGGCTACGTTGTGGACAGGGACTCCGGCGGTGGTCGCGCCGTCAGGAAAGCCATTGTGCGCGTGGCCGTGGATGACGAAATCGGCGCCGTGACGGTCAATGACCTCCGCTAAACGCGATGTGCCGAGAAACGGAAAAATCTCAGGCGCTTCGCCCTGCACGGTTGCGGCGATTGGAGCATAGTGCAAGACCACAACACGTTTTGGGGTGCGCAATTGCGACATGGCGCGCTCCAGCTTTAATGCTTCATCAATGGAAGCGCGAACAAAGGTTTTGACCTCAGGCTCTCCGAATGCTGTCAGCACGCCTCGCCCAAAGCCGCCGACGAAACCTTTGGTGCCGGCAAAGCCCACGCCATCACGTTCGTAGGCGCTGCCGTCAAGCACCTTGAGACCCTCGGCGGTCATCATGCGCATTAATTCCTGCTCCTGGCCACTTTCGTAGTCGTGATTTCCGAGAATCGCAATCGTGGGCACGCGGATGCGCACGATGGTGTTCAGCAGGGATTCCATCTCTTGCGGCTGCCCGTAGTTTGTAAGATCGCCGGCGAGGACCAAAACGTCGGCTTCGTCGCGGACGCGGCTCAGTTGTTCGCGCAGCATCATTTGACGCTGGGGCGAGAAGTGAAGATCGGCGGTGGCGGCAATTCTCAATTCAATCCATGGGCGCGTTCATGCGCGCTGCTTCCTGGGCTTTTTAATACGAGCCATGCGTCTGGTGCGATAGTCTTCCAGAATGTTTTCCAGGCCCCACTCTTTGAGATCAATGGCGAACATGTTGTCGTCCACCAGACTTCCTCGAAAAGCCGCGTGGGGCTGGTCTTTCGCAAGGTCGGATGAGAGGCGGCCGAGCAAATCCTGCCACAGCGCGGCAGGAACATAATTGGTTTGCGCTGGGTACGCGTAACGGAAGAAGAGCAGCGCCCACAGCAACATCTCCCAGTGCTCGCCCACCAATGCCAGCACTCGCTCCCATTGGATTTGCCCGCGCGTGCCATAAATCACGTGCGCGATGTCCGCGCCGTCGAAGCGTTCGCGGCGGGTGACAAAGAGTTTTGAAGCTAGTAATTCTTCCGGGGCGAGCACGCGAGTTTTTATTCCAACAATAGTGGCGGGGCGGGCGCGCTCGATCCAGGAAGGTTCGACCACCAGAACAGCGTTGCTCATGCCGGTGATGAGGTCCACGAAATATCCCTCGCGGTGGGCCTTGGCGAGCCAGACCGGATCACACACTTCGCATTGGAACCCTTGCTTGCGCAGATAATCGAGCGCACGGGAAGAATCCTCCGCAGTGAGAAACAAATCCAGATCTTTCGTCATGCGGGAGATGCCGGTGTATTCGCGCAGCGCAAAGGCGCCCGATACCGCATAAGGGATTCCGCGCCCTTCCACAACCTGCAAAACCTCGCGATATAAGGCTTCCTGCGGCGGAGTCAAGAGTTGCGGTTCGGAGAAGGTGACCGAAGAGCTTTCCGGCGAATTGTGCTGCTCCGACATGCCGTGCTTCGATGTCCTTTTTTATGTTGCGGTTGTCGTGCAGATTCCCGGGGGCGATACCTGGTAAATCTCGCCAGTTAGATCAGGCCAAAGTAAAAGCCAGTTTCTTTAGGAAACTGGCTTCTGACATTCGCAATGAGGGTAAGGTTATTGTCCGTTATTTGGCGCAGGAGTGTTGATTGACCCTGACTGTTTTGCTTCAGCGGAAAACTTACGTACTGTTCCCAGGAAACTCTCTGCGGATTGCGGCGGCGCTACTTTTCCCTTCAACAAGTCGGCGAAAGGCACCATCTTGCCATAGAGAAGGCGGGTGGCGTCCTTGTCCTGCGTGATGGATGATCCGTTCAGGTCAACGCCAGCAAATGCGCCGCGCGAACGGGAGTAGCTGAGAACTTCGGCTTTCATCTTCCAATCGGTGTCGGCGGCGGCGGAGCGTCCAACGGGACCAGCTGCAGCAGATGCGCGAGCGCCAAGCTTGAACTTACTGGAAAGCAGATCAGCCATGCCTTTATCGTTCATGACAAGCATTACCAGGTCGGTTGCTTGTCCGCCGAGTTGAAGACCCCAGCTTCCGCCGGTGATGGTGATAGGAGCGGGAGCGCTCCAGCCATGCGCGGTGCGGCAAGTGGCCACGCCTTTGCCATGGCTTCCACCAAAGCCAACAGCAATTTTTACCAGGGATGGGACGACCGCGACACATTCGGCGGAGTCAAGAACATTGTTCGGAATCCCTTTGTCCGGCGTTCCCATGATTTGCGTTAGAACGGTGGCGGAAGTGTCCAGGCGCTTTGCAATGTCAGATTGATCATCATTCTGTGCCCATGCCATGGTGCTGAACACGAGCAGAACTGACGTTAGGGAGAGTAGTACATACTTCGACAATTTCTTTGCGCTGCATTTCATAGAGAGCCTCGTTTTGCAGGAGTAAATGTAATCCTTATCATGCCGCAGTAATCCTATCCGGAGTACCCAGTAGTCTTCCATCCTGTGTTGTCTGTAAATGAGGCGGGGACATGCCTTACGGAAGGGGATAAGCGCTGGTAGGCGCGGCGTCCAACCTTGGGAAGCATCAAGTGGGAGGACCTCACTTCATGACGATTTCCACTTTCCCGCGCTGGCACAACACGCGGAGAGAAACGGAGTCCTGGCTTTTTTCCAGTTGGAGATCCACGGAGGCGTCACCGCTGCGAAGGTCTTTAATAAGAAGCTGCGGAATTCCTTCTGGTAAATAAGGCTGGTCAAGGATGATTTTCTTTTCGCCGTCATGCACGGAAATTCCGAGGCAGGCCTGCACGAGCAGAAAACTCGCTGCGCCTGCCCAGGTTTGAGGAGAGCAGGCAACTGGATAAAGCGTGGGGCCTTCCCCGTGGCGACGCTCGAGCCCGCAAAAAAGCTCCGGCAATCTTCGCAGGTCCACAGTGGCGCTGACGTCTAGCAGCGCCAATAGTATTCGACCCGCTAGTTCTTTGAATCCGTAGCTCGCCATCCCGCTGGCGATCAAGGCATTGTCATGCGGCCAGACTGAACCGTTGTGATAAGAGAGTGGATTGTAGCGCGACTCTCCAGCGGCGACGGTGCGGATTCCCCAGCCGTTAAATAAATCTGGATCCAACATCTGGCGAGCCACGCGGGCGGCAATCGCAGGAGGAGCAATGCGGGTATAGAGGCATTGTCCGGCATTGGATGTGCGTACGCGGCAAGGCGCTTTGTCGCCATCGAGGGCCAGAGCATATAGGGAAAGATCGTCGCACCAGAATGTTTCATTAAAACGGACTTGCAGGTTTTCTGCCTCCATGTGAAGCCGGCGCGAGGTTTCGTGATCTCCTAATCCATGAGATATGCGGGCGGCGGCGATTTTGGCCGCGTATGCATAACCTTGTACTTCGCACAAAGCGATGGGAGCTTTTGCAAGAGTGCCGTCGGCATGAAAAACGGAATCATTCGAGTCCTTCCATCCCTGTTGCACCAGGCCTTTGCGGGAGTGTTGGACGTACTCAATAAAACCATCGCCATCACAGTCGCCGTATTCGTCCATCCACTTGAGAGCGAGATGAACGTGCGGCCATAGATGCCGCATGAATCCAAGGTCGGCGGTGCGGTCCAGGTATGCGCCGGCCAGCATGATGAACAGTGGCGTGGAATCCACGCTGCCGTAGTATTTGCCGAAGGGGACTTCCTTTAGCGCGGCCATTTCACCACCGCGCATTTCATGAAGAATTTTTCCCGGCTCGGCCTCAATCTCCGGATGCAGTTCGGTGGCCTGCGTCTCCGCGAGAAATTGCAGAACGCCTTTTGCGATCCAGGGACTGGCCCATAACATTTCCAGGGCGGTGACAATCCCGTCGCGTCCAAAGACCGTGCTGAACCAGGGAACGCCTGCGTATGGATAGTGCTCCTCAGGGTTGCCGGCAATCATCATGTGCACGTCGGCGCTGGAGCGCTTCATCCAATCGGTAAAGCGCGAGTTGGGGCTGGTGATCACCGGGATCATTTCTTCGGCGCGATCCAATTCGTGCTTCACCGATTTCAACGCCTGATCGTAGTGCAGCGCGCGCGGGTTGCTGGAGGGATCGCAACGGATGCGCAGCAGCAATTCGGTTTTTTCTCCTGCATCCAAGTTCTTTTCGAAATGAAGCCTTGCTCCTTCGGCATGTTCCTGAACATCCATGGTGTTTGGTTCAAACTCAATGGAAGTTTCACGCAGCACACCATCAAGGCCTTCGTAGCGGAGCAGAATGTTTCCGTCGCGTATTTGCGGAGGAAATTGGCGGCCTCTTTGTTCACGGCGCATGCCTCGGACTTCGAAAATATCTGCGAAATCCGCAGCGAATTCCAGGGTCAATGGGATTTTGATGGGCGAAGCGCCAAAGTTGGAAATATCAAACTTCTCGAAACATGCAGCGTCATACAAAAAGCGGGAGCGCAAAACGTGCAACGTGCCGCGATGAATTTCGACGTGGTCCTCGCGAGAGACGTCAGCGTTGGAGAGATCGGCGGTAAAAAGGGAATTGTCGGTCTTTACCGTGGAACTGAGCAGGAGCGGGCGCGCATTCCACATCTTGAAAGTCAGCCGCGAGAGAAAGCGCGTTCCGTGATAAAAAAGCCCTTTATCGCTCGACTTTCCAGTGCCAATGTCGCCGTAGTGGTCAAAAACGGCGAATAACTTTCCGTACTTTAATACACGAGGACGGTCATCGGCAGGAGAAGACCGTGCGGCTATGTAGTACTGCTGCTGCGCGAGGGTGCCAGTTTCAGCCAATTAAACGCTCCGTGAGTGAGGGTGAGGGAAGTGGATTCTCCTCGTACAAGCCGCTCATATACCGCCACATAATCATCGGCCATTCTGGCCGCGCTGAACCGTTGTTCAAAAACCTTGCGGCACAAACGCCGATCGAAGCTGGATAGTGATTCAATTGTATTCGCCGCGGTCTTAACATCGCTGACAATATAACCAGTCACTCCTTGGTCCAAAATTTCTGGCACCGAACCATGAGCGTAAGCGATTACAGGCGTGCCGCAAGCCATAGCTTCTGTCATGACCAAACCAAAAGGTTCAGGCCAGCAAATAGGAAAAAGCAAAGCCGCCGCATCGCCCAGGAATTTCTCTTTCTCGGGATATCCAATCTCCCCAATAAATTCGACTAAAGGATGTTTGAGCAATGGTTTGATGACCGATTCAAAGTACTTGACGTCGGCACGGTCAATTTTCGCCGCAATTTTCAGCGGCATGCCGGCCCGTTTCGCAATTTCAATGGCTTTATCCAGACCTTTCTCCGGGGAAGTGCGACCCAGGAAAGCCAGATAGTTTCCGCGTCCTTCTCCCAAACGGTATTCCCGCGGGTCGAGGCCATGATAGACGGTGCCCTGCCAATTCAGCCAAGGGAGCGGAGTCCGTTGCGCATCGGAAATGGAAATGACGGGAATATCGCTGAAGGTTTCAAACAATGGGACCAAGTCAGGAATATCAAGGCGTCCATGCAGCGTAGTGACGTGCGGGACTGCGTGGCGGCGGCACAAGGGAAATTGCAGGTAGTCGGTGTGGAAATGGATCAAGTCGAAATTATCGGCATAGCCGAATACGCGCTCCATCCTCAACGCGTGGTGGGCCATTTGGTCGATGCAAGTTGGGCTTAGCCGAAGAGCTTCTGGGCACATGGGAATGAGATTTGCAGATGTAGAGGAGTCGCCACTGGCAAAAAGAGTTACCTCATGCCCCTGACGCACAAGTTCTTCGGTGAGCCAGGAAACTACGCGTTCCGTGCCACCGTAGAGCTTTGGTGGAACGCTTTCGTATAAAGGCGAGACTTGCGCGATTCTCATTTAAAGTTCCGGGGGGGCACTCTGGAGCACTTTGACCAGAGCTGCATATTGATAGTACAAAAATGTAAATACAATAAGAGAGAGATCCGAATCGGGCCCTGTTAGCCAGATGGAAGAGCTTGCTCAAAGGCGCTGGAAAAAATATTCATCATTCGTTGGTAGGGTAGCGAAGGGAAAGCCGAATATCTATCCGGTACTTGCTGTAACTCACTTATAAATAAGTAGTTTTACTGCGTCGGGGGCGAGTGCGGTTCCGCTTGTTTGCAGTATGAGATGCCATTTTCAATCGCGGTGCCCTCCTCGTAATCGTTCCACGTGGCGAGCAGCACAAATGGCATGGGATGCTGGGGATTGTCATATTGGCGAAACAAATGCAGCGTGTCTTCGAAAGTTTTTCCGCAGCGGCGGTCCATATGGCGGTTCAAGCTCCAGGACGCTTTACTATCATCGAAGCCGGGCCAGATGCCACCGACTAGAATTTTCCCAGGATACAACTCCGGTATTTTTTCGTAGAAATTCTCCAGATAATCCTGTCCCCATTCGCTGCCATTGGCAGCCCATCCTTTGGGCCCGGGATGGATCCAGGCATAGATACCGTCAAACGCCTGCGCGTATTGCGCCGGGGGATGGTCCTTATAGATCAGGATAGGAGGATTCTCCCATGTGTTTACCGCCTGGCGCACCTGGTTCCAGTCGGTGTGCCCCCGCTTCGGGAAAATCAAAATCACAGGCCGCCCCTGGTAGGTGAGGTAGGCATCGCGAAAGCGCGCGGTTGGGCCGATGTAGGATGTGTACGCTTTTTCCATTGCGTCTAAAGCGTCTTCAGTCGCGCGGCCATTGTCTTCTTCCGTTTCGTCATACATGAGCGCCACGTGGAAGTGGTTTTCGCTGGCCACTTGCTGTAACAGGGCATAGCTGTGGTCTTCAAAGGGAAGTCGCGTGCCGTACCAGTCCACGGCGAAGGCATAAATGCCGAGATTTTTAGCTTGCAGTATCTGCTTGCGAAGTTGCGCGGGGTCCTGTGTGGAATATCCCACGTTGATGTGGTGAGGATCACCGAACCAAGGCTGATAGTCAGCCAGGACTTTGGGCGAATTATTCAATGTTTGAACGTCCGCTTTAAGCGAGGTTTGCACGCTGCTGCGATAGCATCCGCTGGTTTGCGGGATAAGCACAGCGATGGCCACAAGGCCGATGAGAAGTGAAGGAGAGGAACGCATTTTTCGTGTACTAATCAATTCGATGCAACTCCCTCGGAAAAGTGTGTTCGCATGATGACGGAATGGATGGGTTACTCCCCTGATCTTGACGCCGGAGTGGATTCAAGATCGCGAACCATCCATCGGTCGGCGCCTGGGGTCATGAGAACCATATAGCGAACGTGCAGTGGTTGGCTCTGGATGACTTTGCCGCCATCGAGGATCTGCATCTCCAACTGCGCGTCGTCCTCGATCTGCATGAGGTCGCCATTGGGCGAATAGAAGAGGACATTCAGTTTGTGGCCGTGGTCGGTGTAGCGCACATGGAGTCCGGACTGCGCTTGTTGCTTGATGCGTTGCTCCAGGCTGCTTTTTGCGAAGCCGGTGAAATATGCGTCCAGCAAGCCGGGACGATTTTCGTAGAGCGCCTGTGACAGGTTTTGCCAGGCGAAAGCATAATCGCGAGGAACGCTCTCGCTGGTGAGGTCTTCCACCGCGCGTGGGCCGGCGTTGGCAGCATTGAATTCTACTGACGGAGAAGACTGCGCGACGGAATAACCGCTGACGACAAACAGAACGGCGACCGAAACTAGGAGGTGGAGGGATCGTTTCATCGCGCGCCTCCTACGTTGAGTTCATTTCCGAGAACGACTCCGGAAGCCACCGAGATGCGGGCGTGGCCCACAACCGGCATTTCTGCTTTGGCGATTCCTTTTTTAATGGGCGCGTCCACGGTGGTTTTGCCGCTGCTATCCGTTTTTGTAAAGCTCACCACAGTTCCGTCAGGAACGTTGTTGCCGCTGCAATCGCGCACTGGGTCGGTTTGCACGACCAGGTGATTCGCTTCCCAATACGATTTAATGTGCAGGTTGCAGGCCTCGGATGCGACTTGCTCGACTACGCGAGTCTCGGTGGTTTCTCCAACGGCAGCGCTGATTTTTGTGGAGCTTGCCTTGGCGGCGGAGGTGAGCCTGATCCAGGCGATGCCGCGATTAGTGGGTTGCGCATGGGAGGCCGAGCTTCCATTGCTGGAATTGACGCTGAAATCTACTTGCGCATGCGAGAAGACGATATTGTGAAAGCGGTCGAGCGCAATGGCCACCGCGCTAATAGCGTTGGTGGTCGCGACAGGAACACGCGAAGGATGCACCAAGAGACTTAAGCGGTCGGCTTCTGCTGCGTGAACATAAAACTCAGCGGACACGCATTCGTCAGAGCACAGAATCGCCTGATAATTACCGGCTTTTTCTGTGTCCGTGCCGGGAACGGAAATTTCACTTCCATTTTCCACGCTGCGTTTTTCAGCCGTGGCCGGGCCGATAAGGTAGAACGTGCCGTGGCTGTCGCCATTCACGGTAATGGCGAAATCCGTTCCCGCGGCGATGTCTTTGGGCGCGTGCAGTTCCGCTGCGGCGGCAGGCATTGCCGCCGCGAGAGAACATAGAAGCCATGTAATCACAGTGCGCATGATCAAGAAGCCTGGTTCACGAAGGAGTTCACCACTACGTGATAGGTGTGGGCCTGAGAGGCGATGTCGTCAGGCAAATCCACTGCGAATGAAACCGGCGTCTGTGGCAGGAGCGCCTGGTCCACGTATCCGTCGGAAACCCAAATGACTTTTCCGTTGGAATCGTAGTAGGAAGCCAACACGTGCGGAATATTTACGATGGCACCGCTCTCGTTCACGAGGTTGCCGCTCAAAACCATTTTGCCCAAAGCGTCTTTTTGCAATTTCTGTCCTGTCACTTCAATGACCGGGTCGGCGCTGGCGGGCACCAGCATGGACTTCGCATCCATGCGGACGCTCTTGATCTGCGTCAGCCGGTATCCCGGAAAATCAACGCGATATGGAGAAACCTGCTTGGGCAAAAGAATGTGTGAAATTTTGTCGAAGCTGTTTTCCTGGGTGATTGCCGTGCCATCGGCATGCAGCAGGGTGGCGTTTACATCCACGTATGCGGGCACGGTGTCTTCATTCACGATCTCACCGACAATCACAATGCGGTCGGGACGCTGCACGGCATTCATGGAAACAATGCGCACGCGTGGAGAATCCACGTTCTGTACGCCCCAATCGTCGGCCGCGCCGCGATTGATGACATCCCAGCGGAGATAGTTGACGGGAATGACCTGCGGCGCAAGTTTGGGAAGGGCCGCAGTAGACCATAATACTTTCCACGCGTCGCCTTCATGCTCCACCTGCATATCGCGAACGTCATCCAGCGGCCCCACGGCGGTTGAGTAGTGCAGTTTGGTACGTACCGTGGCTACACGCCCATTGGAATGCAGCGGCCAAACGTCATAGTTTTCCAGCGAAGCGTAGGTGCGCAGGCTGCCGTCATCGCCGGAAAAGGTATGGATAAAATTGTCTTTGTCCACGTACGAGGAATTGGCCAATTGTGCGTAAGCCGCATCCCAGTTGTGCGATTTGACGCGTGAAAGCAAAAGCCGCACGGCCTCATCAGGAGTGTCAGCGGAAGAAATGCGTCTCCGTTCAAGGGCTCCGGACTGGAACCAACTGATGATGACCAGCACGATGGTTGCGGCAAAAATGGCAATCGCCAGGGTCCATTTCATCAGCGTGCCTCCGGAATGAAGACTGATTCCTGGGTGATTGCCGGGAACTCGACGAGATTTCGCGAGGCGCTGGCGCGATCACGCATAAAAATCGCGAGCAGAATCGCAAACAGGCTGAAGCCAAACGGCAGCGTGCCCCACAATATTCCTTCCAGCGCGGTAGGTTTAGCGTCCGAGGGAATGGGATGGGCCGGCGGGACATCGTCCTTCGCCCATACCGTGATTTGCCCGGAGTCGAAAATCTCGACTTGCCGCCATCCGGCGAAATTCAGCAAGGGAATGTAGTAGGGATCGTGGACAAAGATAAACTTCAGCCCGTACTTGTTCGCGTGTTCCAACATCGCGCGAAGTGATTCCATGCCGGCAGTGCCGAAAAATTTCGCGCTGGTTAATTGGGCCGTTCCATAGTGCGTGAATTCCGGCAGCAAGCGCGCGGAGTTGTATTCTCCGTCCACGCTGTTGGCGTGTGAATACGTTGAAATTTTTGGGATGGAGTTACCGAAGCCGAGGGTCAAATATCGGTATTTGTCATGCCCGTCGCGGTCCATGAAGTTGATGACGGGATTCACGTCCAGCGAAGAGTCAGGCCGGTATGGACTCCAGGTGATCCAACCCATGGCAAAGGCCATGGTGGCAACCGCGGCTGCTGATAATCCCACGGCCGCTGCCGCTTTGTAGCGGTCGAGCAGCATTTCGGCCAATACGCCGACGATGGGCAGAGCAAGAAGCGCGGCCAGCAGCGTGAAACGTTCGAAGGTCAGAATTTCAAATGCGCGCCCCAGCAACCATTTAGGGACTGGCGTGGTTCCACCCAAGCTGAAAAGGAAGGCCACCCAGAATCCCAACATTAACGGGCGCAGTCTCCTGCTTGCTGCTCCAATCCAAACCACGAACGGCATGGCCAGCAGCAAAGCTCCATAAGGGATAAAGAAATAGTTAATGGCATAGTCAATGTTCAGCAAAAAATTGGAACGGCTGGCGTGTGGAATGGGAACCTGCTCAATGGGATGCTTGATGAGCGAAATCCAATAAGGAGCCAGCACAACAGCCACCCCAATGCCAGCCAGGATGGCGAAAACGATGCCACGTCCGATTACTTTGCCGATGGAACTTTCTTTTTCGCGATCAATGCACGCCAACCAAAGGACGGGAAGCGCGAACATGAATGATCCGAAGATGAGGGTGACGTGGTGAACAGCGGCGGCGACAAGCGTCAGTACGACGCCTTTCAATAAGGCGCGGCCATCCGCCGAGCGCGACCAGTCATAAAAATATGGGAGCGCCAGCAAATAAAGCGGCGCGGAAAGCACCGTGGAAAGTTGTCCCGCGGAATAAACTAGGAACGTGATTGTTCCCAGGAAGGCGGTAAGAAACGCCGCATAACTGCTGGCCCGTTCACTCACCCACAAACGCGAAAAGCGGTATACACCCACTACTAGAAGCAGGATGGCGATCAGGTAAACCAGCATGCAAGCCAGAGGCAGTCCGAGGATGTAAGAGAACATCGCCACCCATTGGTGACCAAGCGGGGGATAAGTAGTTTGGGAAAAGCCCGCAAACCACTTCTCATTCCAGGGATTGAACCAGTGTTGAGCGTAGTGAGAAGCAAAAAAGACGTGAAAGTTCGCGTCGTAAGAAGTCTTCAGCGGCAATTCCATCATCAAGAGGGGGCCATGAATTGCCAGCGCCACCAGAATGCTCGCGGTCAATGGAATGGGCCGCCGGAAAAAGCTCGTATCCACGATTATGCTCGTCCTCTCTAAGGGGTTTTTCTGAGCAGCACTTGGATTCAGCTTTGGGCGGGAAGGTTTGCTGTAGATGAACGACTCATTGTTGCAGGTTTAGTGCCAAATGGTCCGGTTTTCGACCCTCTAAGGTTTATATCCAACCAGAGCAATTGCAGGGGCATCAGAGCGGTCGGCGATATAGGTCTTGTACAGTCCTGCTCGTCCACCACACCGCACATGAAAAAGAAGTGTCTACAAATTGGGTTGGTCCTTTCATTTTGGATGTGTTCGCTGGGAATCAGCGGCTTTGCGTTTGGACAGACATTTGAAGTAGGGCCAAGTCCTGCCAGCAAAGCAAAAGGTTCCCGGCCCAAAGAGAAAGAAAAAGCTAAAGCTGCCGCGCCACAGGCGGCGGCTCCCGAGGGCGGAATCGGTTGGGGTTCCGGCATTGAGGTAGCGCGCAACGCGCGAGCCGCGCAAGAGGCGCTACAGCGTAATGATTACAAATCCGCAGTTCTCTATTCGACGCGCGCGGCCAACGCCGCCCCTCAGAATACGCCGCTGTGGTTTTTGCTGGGCTATGCAGCGCGGCTGGCGGGAGAGTATCCGGCCTCGGTCAGCGCCTTCCAGCGCGGTTTGAAGAATGATCCTTCTTCCATTGCGGGGCTTTCCGGGCTGGCGCAAACCTACGCGAAGATGGGCCGCTATTCTGAAGCGCAGGATCTATTGAAGCAGATTCTCGCGGCAAATCCCAAAAGCGTCAATGATCTTCAGCTTGCCGGAGAGCTGGCGTTGAATTCTGACCCCAGCGCCGCTTTAGGGCTGCTGCAACGCGCGGAAGCCCTTCAAGGGACGCCCCGTAACGAATTGTTGATCGCCCGCGCCTATCAGCGCTTGAATCAACCCGACCAGTCGAAGATTTACCTACAGCGCGCGGAAAGCCGTGCTCCAAATGACCTGGAAGTTTTACGGGCGGTCGCTTCTTACTATCGGGATTCGAACCAGTACGATGTGGCCATCGCGACGTTGCAAAAGATTCCGAAAAAGACGCCCGACATTCTGGGCGAGCTGGCCTACACCTATCAGTTAGCGGGGAAGCGTAAAGACGCCGCGGAAAATTACGCAAAGGCGGCGGACGGTACCCCGGGAAGCGATAGCCTGCAACTCAGCGCGGCGCAGGCGCTGGTGAACATTGGCCAATTGGACCGTGCGGATGATTACGCGCAACGGGCGGCGAAGCTTGATCCGGAGCACTATCGCTTGTTCGCGGTCCGGGGACAGATAGCGAGTCTCAGGAACGATCAAGAGGAAGCCATTAAGCAGTATCGGTCTGCGCTGGAGCGCTTGCCCACGGCAGTGCCGGAAGGACCTTTGTATCCCATTTCGTTGCACTTGAGTCTGGCGGAGGCCTATCGCGCTACCGACAATGACTCGGGCGCGAACCAGGAAATTTCAGCGGCACGCGCGGCCATCAGTCAGATTGCGCAGATTGATCCCACCATTCAGCCGGAATACCTGCGTTTGCGGGCGGTGATCGAAATGGCCCTCGGCCAAATGGACGCCGCGGAAACTGATCTGAAGAAAGCCATGTCGCTCGACCCGGGCAACATGAACATCACGCTGAGCTATGCAAATCTGCTGTGGAGAACGAATCGCAAGGACCAGGCGTTCCAGGCGTACAACGATGGTTTGAAGATTGACGCCACGAACCACGCCGCGCTTACTGCACTGGGTTATTTGTCGCGAGACATGGCGAACCCCAAAGCCGCGGAAGAATATTTCTTGAAAGTGCAGTCGCTCTATCCGAAGGACTATGTTTCTTATCTTGCGCTGGGGGACCTTTATACCTCGCAGCGTGAGTTCGACAAGGCGCAATCGAATTACGAAAAGGCGCATCACATTGCGCCGAATAATCCGCTGGTGGTTTCCGGCGGCATCAACTCAGCGCTCGAAGCTCATAAGTTGCCGGTGGCGGGCAACTGGGTGCGGCGGGCAGCAGCGAATCCGGCGATCGAACAGAACCCCCAGGTCATGCGTGAGCATGAGCGCTATTTGACGTTCATGGGGCAGTATGCGGAGTCCGCCGCGCTGGGTTACAAAGTGATTGAGAAGCTTCCCCATGATCCGGAAGCGCCAGTTTATCTGGCGTATGACCTGCTTTATTTGAACCGGTATCAGGAGTCCTCCGCCATTGTGCAGAAGTTCGAGCCTTTGTTGCCCAAAGACAAAGACCTGCACCTGATTGCCGGGTACTTGAATACGCAAAATGGGGAACTGCGCGAAGCGGCTGACGAGTTTACCAAAGCGATTGACCTTGCGCCGAACGTGCCAACTTCTTACCTGAACCGTGGCTATGTGCTGAATGATTTGCGCCAGGGAGATCATGCCGCAAAAGATTTCGAAATGGCGATCAAGCTGCGCCCGGGCTATGGGGAAGCCTATCTTGGATTAGCATTTTCCGATTTGCAAATGCGGCGTGCCCGGCCTGCTTTGAAGGAAGTGAATGAAGCAGCGAAAATTCTGGGAGAGTCGAAAGCGACGCATTTGGCGCGCGCGGAAGCTTACCGGCAGCAGATCATGCTGGCGCAGGCGGAAGGGGAATACCAGGCGGCACTCAAACTTGCTCCCAACGATGTTCCCACGCGGCTTGCGCTCGCCGACGTGCAGTACAGCTTGCATCGCTACGCCGACTCGCTGGCGACATTGAAGGATGCGCTCGGCAGAGGCCCGGATGACGCTGTGATTTATGCGAACATGGCCCGTAATTATGCGCAGTTGCGCGATGGCGGCAACGCCGTTCAGGCCATAACCACCGCTGAAAAGCTTGGTGGCGACAAAAGCAAAGTATTGCTGGTAACGGGCGAAACATTTTTGATTCTCGGCGATGGCGATGCGGCGATGAGCCGTTACAGCCGCGCACTGGAAGCTCCGGATGCGAACCGGGTGGAAACGCGTCTGGCGCTGGCCAATTTGTTTGCCAGCGAAAGCCGCTACGCGGACGCCGAACAACAAGTGAGCCTGGGATTTGCCGAATCGCGCGTGGGTGAAGCGGACCCGATCACCACTGAAAATTTGCTGGCCGCCGCGCACATCATGATGTCGGTGGGCGAGTACGATCTGGCAACTAAATACTTTCAGCGCGCGCAGGCAAGCGGCGCGGATGATGACGTTGTGGATATCGGCCTGGCGAATGCTTACCTTGCCTTGGGGCAAACAGACAGTGCGCAGCAGTTGCTGAAGCACATCAGCAATAATCCCGACATCAGCGACGACTATGAGTATTTGATCGCGATGGCCAATGTGTACCGGCAGCAGCAGGACACGGTGCAGGCGCTCTCCGCTTTCGCGCGCGCGAACCGGCTGGTGCTGAACAATGAGTCAGCGGAGCGCGCGGAGATGGCTTTGGCGCAAGAAGAGGGCGCGCAGCTTACTCCCAATGTGAGCGCGGAGCCGGATGCATCCTTCTCGCCCATTTTTGAAGACATCAATATTTATGTGCTGGATGCGCGGCTGCGTGGCGTTACCAATTCTCCTCTGCTTCTTCCTCCGCCGCGCTCGTCCTATGAGTCGCGCGTGGATGGACGCTACCGGATCCATTTCGGAGATTTCCCCACCATCAGCGGACTGGTGGAAGAGCGCAATGCGCGCGGCACCATCTCCATTCCGAGCCAGCTCTTGATCCAGAGCCACAACACCTATGACACGATCTTTAACGGCGCAATCAATCCCATGCTGCATTGGGGAGATCACACGATTGCCTTCAGTCCCGGCTTGCAGATGACGGTGCGCCGCGATACGGACAGTCCGGTACAGCTGAATCAAGATCTCTTCCGCCAATTTTTGTATGTGTATAGCAGTCCATTCTGGAATTGGCTTTCTTTCACTGGAGACGCGATCCATGAATCCGGGCCTTTCACCGAGCAGAAGCTCAGTTCGCGCGACAATTCCGCTTCGTTAAATTTCGTCGTGGGCAGGCCGTGGGGTAAGACCGCGCTGATTACCGGTTACCAGGCCCGCGATGTGCAGTTCCATCCCGTGATCAGTGAGTACTACACGACCAGCGTTTATGCCGGCGTGCGCCGCAAGTTTGGCGAAAACCTGGAAGTTTCCGCGTTTGCCGAATATCTGCGCTCCTGGCGTGTGCAGGACGCCTTCTGGGCCAATGCCGAGGCGCTGCGTCCCGCTTTCCGCATGAACTATACGGTTTCAAAACACTGGGATGTGCAAGCGTCAGGGATATGGTCGCGCGGCGAGGGCTTTCATGCTTATGACAACATGAACGATCAATTCCTGGTTACATATGTACGCCCGGTGGAGCGCTCGGTGCACGACGGAGTTGGGGACGTTCCGGTTAGCTATCCAATGAGTTTTTCGTTCGGCATTCAACAGCAGACTTTTTATGACTTCAGCGGGAAGGGCCGGAACACGTTTCTTCCGGTGATCCGCCTGGCGATCTTTTAATGCCTATCGCTCTTAATATCCCTCGCCTTGGGGAAGGCGCTGGAAAGCCCATATACACACATTGCCATCCAAGATTGCGCTAGAAAAGATTGCGCAAGAAAAGGAACACGAAGACTCGTGGAAACTGACCCCCTCATAGTGACGGAGTCCGTGCAAGAAGCCGGCCGGCAGCGCTGGGGCCGAGGTTCGTCAAGAGCGCTTCGCGCACGGCTGGTGAGCGGCAGCATGATCATGCTGATCAGCTCCGCGCTAGTCGGCGCAATCAATCTTGCTTACAACCTTGCCATCGCGCACACGCTGGGCGCGGCAAGTTTTGGGCATGCAACGGCGGTTTACACCCTGCTGATGCTGCTTTCGGCGGTCACTCTTTCCTTCCAGCTCCTGTGCTCCAAACTGGTTCCACAAAACGACAGCTTTGACGCCAAGGCAGGCATCTACCGGCTACTGCTCAAGCGCTCCTGGTTGTGGGGCATCGGCATCAGTTTGCTGCTTGTAGTTGCCAGCGGCGTGCTGGCCGGCTATTTGAATCTTCCCACTCGCCATTATGTTCTGCTGTTGAGCATTGGCACCACGTTCTATGTGCCGCTGGGCGTGCGCCGCGGCCTGATGCAGGGCATGTATGACTTCTTTCATCTGGGAGTCAACTATGTTCTGGAAGTTGTCGTAAAGCTGGTCGGCACGCTAGTGCTTATCCACCTGGGGTATGGAGTGCCCGGAGTGATTGCGTCAATTGTGGCCTCCATTATTGTGCCTTATTTCCTGGCCATTCCACCACGGGAACTGCGGCGGACTAAAACCAAGCTCGGGTTGAACCTGGCCATCGGCGAAGGCATTCAGGCGTCGGTATTTTTTATTGGCCAGGTCATCATCAACAATCTTGATATCGTGCTGGTAAAGCATTTTTTCAGCGCAACAGAAGCCGGCGTTTATGCGGCGGTCGCGCTGGTGGGACGTATTGTTTACATGCTCTCGTGGTCAGTGGTGAGCAGCATGTTCCCGATTTCCGCTGGAGTGCGCTCAAAGGAAAAGGACGGCCGTGCGGTCCTGCGCGCGACATTGCTTATTGTGATCGGCGTGACTTCTTTGTTTACGTTCTGCGTATGGATGGCGCCTACGCAACTCTGGCATGCCGTGCTGGGCGCGGGATTCCCGCTGGGAGCACAGAATCCCTATGCTTCGTTACTGGTTCTGTACGCCGCCACCACGGGCATTTATTCACTGAGCGTCGTGCTGATGAGCTATGAGATCTCCCGGAAGATCGGCAACGTGAGCTGGTTGCAGCTTGGCTTTAGCGGCGCCATTATCGCCGGGATTTATTTGTTCCACGGCAAGCTGCAAAGCGTGATTGAAGTGCAACTGGTTTTAATGTCGTTACTGCTGGCGATTGTCTCCATTCCTTTTCTGCGTTCTCTTAAATCGCAAGGGAAGACCGAGCCCAGGGCGGCAAATGCCGAGTCCATGAGTGTGGGTATTGTTAAGCGCCGGAAGGTTCCTGAAGACCATGTGATCGCGGAGTTTTTAAAGAGCGAATTTTACATGCCGGAATTCGCCAAGTACCGGAAAAAATTTGATAATGTCGTCCATTTCCCGGACCTGAATAATCACCACGAAAATGTCATTCGTAAGGCCCTCCTGTTTAAACGCCGGGGAAGAATGTGGCGCGAGCTGCCCGCGGACACGGAGTGGTGGGAAATTCAACTGCAACGCGAGGACATGTATCAACTGCGCGTATTTCCCCGCTCGCAGTGGCGCAAAGTCGCCGACGACAGTTACTACCTTTCCGACATCATTGAGCGCCTGCAGGCCAAGGTGTCGTCGGACCCGGAAAACCCATTTTCGCGAAAACTGAGCGAGGTGTGTGAAACTTTGACCCAAGGTGCCAGGCCTAGCTCGATTTTGATGATCGGCATTGATGAAAATAATCCGCTAACGATCATTGAGGGCAATCATCGCATGGCCGCCGCAAGTTTGCTGGCGCCCATGCAGGTCCCGCAGCATTTCACCTTCCTCTGCGGCTTCTCTCCGCGCATGACCGAGTGCTGCTGGTACCAGACGGACCTGTCCACGCTCTGGCGCTACGCGAAAAATACCATGGCGTTCTATTTTGAAGACCCGGACAGCGTCATCGCCAAGGCTATGCCCCATCTTTTTGAAGGACAACTTTCCGATGCTGGAGAAAATCAAGGTTTGCGATTCTAGCCGGACGGACTTCTGAACGCAGCGCTCCTAAATGCAATTTCCAGGCGCACTAAGCAAGCTTTTCTTTTCTATTGGGAATTACTAACGGGGGCAACGCCCAAACTACGGGCCATGTAGTCTTTGCCGTCGAAGACGGCGGAGACGCCGATTACGGAGCCGGGGTGCAACTGGCGAATTGTATCTTTGGAAATGCCATCAATGCGAATTTCATAGGTCTTGCCATCATTATTGTTCCGCACGGCAAGGGTTTGATTGGAGAGATCAAGAAATGTAACCGATCCAAAAAATGAGACAGAATAGCCGGGCCGCGCCAGTATGGTGACTTCTTGCACTACGCCGTGATTCTGTTGCGCGGGACCGAAGGTGAGGGAGACGAGCGATCCTGGTACCAGGACATTGGTGGCACGGACTGCGTTCCCCTCGTGGATAGTCGTTTTAGGAGTGATCTGAAAGTCCAGCGTTTGAGCAGTCAGCTCATCGCGAAGTCTCAAGATGCTTCGCTTTTGATCGAAGGAAACGATTTGCCCGGTTCCATTGCCAGAAACGGCGCCATTCTGGATCCATATGTTTTTGGCGAAAACAGTGGTCCCATTCAGCATGGTGTCCACGTAGATTCGTTGTCCTTGCTGGAGTTCGCGGTCTTTCACTTGCGTGCCGTCACGGTAGAACTTTGTGCGCACATCAAAAGCAATCTTGGTTTCATCGCCGCCGAAAACGCGCAGCGCCATCAGGTCGCGGACGCGATCGAGTTTGGTGACCGTGCCGCCCATTAGGGAAACCTTGTTTTGAGACAAAGGCGGCAAGTCGAGCAGCGGATCGTAATTTTTGGAGTGCACCGGTTCCAAAGTTGCGGGGTTCGCGGGAGGCTGCTGTATGGGAGCTACGCTTGGCAAGCTTTGCGCGCTTGCCATGGCGCTAAGCGCCAGCACCGCCGAAGAGAGTTTGAAGGTAAGGGCCATTGGCAATAGTTAAAGTGTTTAAATTCGTCGGTTTGGATGCGTGTCCAAAGCAAGAGGTAGGCTGTCGGGCCTTAGATTTCAGGAGGCTAGATCGTACAAACGCTAAGGTCTGAAGCGGCATCAAAGATTTGACGCAAATAGCTGGGTGGAAGTGTGTATTTGATTGCAAGCATGAACTATAAATCCAATCTAAGTCGGGCGCTTTTCATCTGGATGGTGTTGCTATCGTCGCTGGCCTGGGCCGGAGATCTTCACATCCGCCTGCCCCGCGGCAGCAAGGCAACGCCGGTGCAATCCCTGAATCAGCAGGGCGTCAAGGCGGTGAAAAAAGGAGACTTGGAGAAGGCGGAAAAGCTTTTTTATCGCGCCTACCTGATCGATCCGGACAATCCGTACACGCTGAATAACCTGGGTTACATTGCGGAGCTAAAAGGAAATGCCGAACGGGCCGAGAAATTTTATGAACTGGCTTCGCGTCAGGGGTCGGAGTCGGTGGTTGAAGCAGCGAGTGTGGACAATGTGAAGGGGCGTCCCCTCCAAGAGGTAACGGGCAATTATGCCAGCCGTGATCTGCGTGTGAATCGCGGAAATATTCATGCCATGAGCCTGCTGGCGGAGGGCCGCACAGCGGAAGCGGATGAAATGCTGCGGCAGACGCTGACGCTGAACCCTAAAAATCCGTTCACGCTCAACAATCTCGGTTACACGATGGAAGCCGAAGGAGACCTGGGCGGGGCTTTCCGCTTTTATAAGCAAGCGGGGGACACGCACTCTTCTGACAAAATCGTGGTTTCCGCCGATAAGCAATGGCGCGGCAAACCCATCAGCGAGGTTGCCGAAAAAAATGCGCAAGCGGTGCGCGCGCGCATTGAGACTGAACAGTCAGTGGAAGCCCGCGTGGCACGCTTGAATCTGCAAGGCGTCTCCGCATTGAACCGCAATGATGTTCCCGCGGCGCGAGATTATTTCCAGCAGGCATATAAGCTGGATCCGCACAATGCATTCGCGCTGAACAATATGGGATACGTTTCCGAAATGAACGGCGATGAAGAGACGGCGCAGGAGTTATATCGCGAGGCTGCGGCGTCGGGTGGCGCGTCGGATGCAGTGACGCTGGCAACAGACCGTCGTATGCAGGGTATGAGACTGGGCGAAGTGGCCAGCGCCAACAGTCAAGATTCAGAGCACGATTTAAATGTCGCTCGAGAACAAAGGCAAAAAGCACAAACGGGTCCAATCGTCCTGAAGCGCCGCGACAATACACCCATTCCCGAACCTCAGCTAAAGCCGCGTCCGCAGGGTACATCGCAGGAACAGATGACGCCTCCGCCAGAGGGAACCTCGCTTCCTGACACTCCGCCGAATCAATAGTTCGCCCTTTTGACGTGGGAAAATTCTAAGCAACATCCCTTCATTTAGTCGATCTCGAGTACTAACCTTGGTACATGCCCTTCACGTAAACTACTGAAAATATTGATTCGTGAACTATCCATATAAGGCTTTTGTCTTATTGATTCTCATCAGGTGATCTGGGTACTCTCCCTTAAAGGTTTTTGCCCTAAACGGAATTTGTTGCGACCCTTTGAATGGTTTGTTTTGGGCAAAAAAGAAAGCAAGATCTGATCCGTGCGTACCGCGATTCGCGTTGGGGTACGCATTCTTCTTCCACACGCGTTGCTGTCATGCGAGGACGGCGATGGCGTGGTTCTGATGCAAGGAAAAACTAATTGCCGGTTGATGTGGGCGTGGGCACGCTGCAAACCCGTCACCGGCCATTTGCACAGGAGAAGAGATGCCAAAGGGGATCCTTGCCATTGCGGCTGTTCTATTGGTATTCCCGGCCTCAGTATTCGCCGGGAACCTTAAAATCGTTCCCACCACGACCCTCGAAGCTCTTACATCGAACAATACCAGCGCGGCCGACAACTTCGCGACGCAAAGCAACGGCAACGCCGGTGCTGCGAACGTCAGTAAACTGGACATTCATTCCTTGCTATATCCCGGTGCGCGCACGAAAGTCATTGCGCATTTAATGCCTTGGTTTGGCGACAAGCGGCACATGCAGGTGGGCTATCTCTCCTGGGATCCGGAGCAAATTCACCGCCAAGTCATGGACATGATCAGCCGCGGAGTGGATGGCCTCATTGTTGACTGGTACGGTCCGGCGGACGACACCAATGTCACAACCTTGCGCGTGATGGCTGAAGTAGAGCAGCATCCGGGATTCACCTTTGCGATCATGGTGGACAAGGGCGCGGTCCAATTGAGTCCCTGCGCGGGCTGCACGCCGCAGCAGACGCTGATTTCGCTGCTGCGATATGTCGAGCAGACTTTTATTTCATCGCCTTCTTACATGCGAATTGATGGGCGCCCTGTAGTGACGAATTTCGACGTGGAGCTGCACTTCCCGGTGGACTGGAAAGCAGCGGCGGCGACGATGACCACGAATCCGGTGCTGGTTTTCGAGGACGCCAACGGATTTACCCACCCGGTGACAGACGGCAGTTATTCCTGGGTGCGGCCGACGACGACTGACTTTGGCATGAGCTATATGAACAAGTTTTACCAAGCGGGATTGGCGCATCCGCACATGCACACCGTAGGAGCCGCGTATAAGGGATTTAACGACACCAAGGCGTCCTGGGGGCTGGACCGCATCATGAGTCAGCAATGCGGAGAGACGTGGCTGCAGACTTTCGTCAAAATCAACGGTCTTTACAATTCCACGAACCAGTTGGAAATGTTGCAGCTTCCTACCTGGAATGACTATGAAGAGGCGACCGAGGTGGAATCCGGCATTGATAACTGTGTTTCAGTCGCGGCAAAAATGTCCGGGAATTCGCTGCACTGGAGCCTAAGCGGCGCGGGAAGCGAGGACACGGTTGACCATTACCAGGTTTACATTAGCGCGGACGGAAAAAATCTCATGCCTCTGGAACGGCTTGAGGCTGGAACTCATTCCATGGATGTCTGCAGTTATTCCCTAGACAACGGAAAGTATTCATTGTTCGTTCAAGAAGTAGGTAAGCCCACGATTCGCAATCAAATGTCGGGCCAGGTAGAGTTTCAACCCACTTGTGGAGGCCAGTCGGCCAATATTCATGTTGGCGCGACGCCCGCGGCGCTGACGATGAGATGGGGAAGTTCCGCAGCTTCGAAGGTAACGGTGCTTCCAGTCTCCGGTTCTTTCCCGGGCGTCGTTGCGCTTTCCTGTTCCGGATTGCCAGCTGGAGTGGATTGTACGTTTAGTCCCGCTAGCGTGGTTCCGGGCAGCGGGGGCGTGGTTTCAACTCTTACCTTATCCTCAAACCAGCTCGTTCCCTTGAACACCCACGGCCCTGCCCGAAAAGGCAATCTGGGAATGATATTTCTGTTCCCGGGTATTGGCATTGCGGGGTTAACGATCATTGGCGGGGAGGGAACCCGTAAGCGAATGCTTCGCTTCGTGGCTTTGGGGATACTTGCCGTCGTCGTTACTTGCCTGGCTTCATGCGGCGCCGCTAGTGGGAGCGATACCGCGCTCAACGCGCCGAATGGCGTCTTCAATATCGCCCTCAACGGCGACTCCGGTGCTCAGCACGCTTCCACTACGCTGACGCTGGTCATCCAGCGGTAGGTCTTCGGGCTGCGCGTAGGTGGAATGCACGCGCGCCAACTTGCGCACCGCGCGGTTCATCAGGAAAGAGCGGAAAGGGAGCCAGCGGGGCAGACGACGCAGCTTGGAAACCGAAGTCAGTCCGTCCAGGTTTCTTTGCAACTGGAAGCTTCTTAAATATTCCCGCATGATTTCCGGCATGCTCATGCGCAGCGCGGCGGAAAAATTCTGCAATGCCATTTCGCGTTGCCGGACGGGATTTTCCAGCAAGCTGACCAGCTTCTCAGCGAGGCGGTCCACATTCACGGGCTCGAAAAGATCAATAGCGATCCCTTCTTCATCGCGAAGCTGACGGAAATCCGGGATATCGCAGGCGATCATGGGAACGCCATATGCGCAGGCCAGATGGGCTACGCCGCTGGATCCCGCTGAGGATGTGTAGGGCATGACCGCAATGCTGGCGCTTTGGAAAAGCGGACCCACGGCATCTTCCGGTACGTATCCAAGAAATTTAATGTTATGCAGGTCGCGGCATTGCTCCGCGACGGAATTCAGATATCCCGACGCCTTGGGATGGTCCATGCCGCCGATCAACAATTCCATATCGGGGACTTTCTTCGAAGCAATACAGAACGCCTGAATCATGGGCTCGAGTCTTTTGTAAGTCCCCCATTTTCCAAAGGCCAAAACCCGATGAGTGGGATTGCCTCGCTGCTCGAACGCTGGATATTCCGGCTTCCCTGTGAGGATTCCGTGCTTGCGCACATAAACGACGCCGCGACCATATTTCTTTCGCAAAACATCGCGATAGGCGGGGAGCAGCACGGAGACGGAGTTGGAGAAAAGTAAAACTTGGGTGGCCAGAAATCCGCCCACGCGGTAGAAGATCGGGAAGCGCACCTGCGCGTCCTTCAGGTCCACGGTTTCCATCAACTGATGCAGGGTGACGTGCGTGTAATGTCCGCGCATGCGCACCATTGCGGGCAGGGAGACACCCATGAATGCGGGAAGAGCTTTGCCGCCGAAACTGGCGAAAGCCAGGTTGAACCAGATCACATCAGGCTTCAAATGCTTGATGGTCCGAAGAAGCCGGCTGGCATTATTCAAACGGTCGAAAGCCCAGCACCGAAGCACATTAAATTCCGGAAGTTCACGCTCCCCGGGGCCTAGATCATCGCCCAGAATAGTCAGGGATATGCCAGGGATTTTCTGCAACTCGCTGGCGATATGAAATCCGTATTCGTTTAGTGCTTGATGGCTAGGGGGAAATGCCGTTACCAGACAAACGTTCATGAGCCCAGCCGGAAGATCGCGTGCCGGGACAACTTTCCCAGCAGCGAGAAATATTGCAGCGCTACGCGCACATCGGCCTTGCTCTTGCCGGAGTGCCGGGTTGCAAATTGAAACGGTATCTCAGCTGCTTTCTGAATTCTGCCCTTAACTAAAATCTCCAGCAAAATCTTGAAGCCTTCCGGTTGCAGATGCAGCCCGCTGATGGCAGCACTGCGAACCACAAAGAAACCGGAGAGAGGATCTTTCACGCGGACATTGCTGCGCTGCAGCGGCATGGTGACCCATGTGCCCACCTTGGAAATAAAACGCCGTGCTGCGTTCCAGTTTCCCACGCAATCGAGTTCCTTGATGGCGTAGCGGCTGGCGATGGCAATATCATTTCCTTCGCGCACCGCGTTCAGCAATTCGGGGAGCACCTCAGGAGGATGCTGCAAGTCAGCATCAATGACTCCGAGGAGCGTGGCGTCGGTATGGGCCCATCCGTGCAGTACCGCGCCTGCCAGGCCGCGTTCGCCGGTGCGAACGAGCAAACGAATTCGCGGATCGTGTTTCGCATATTGACGCACCACGTCACCTGTGCCGTCGTGGCTGTCATCATCCACTACGATTAATTCGTAATTTACGTTTGCCGGGGCAAGCGCATTTTGGAGGCGGTCAATCAAAGTTGGAATGTTTCCAGCTTCGTTCAAGGTCGGGATGACAACGGCAAGTTTCTCAGCGGCATTTGTAATTCTCATTGGCGGCAATCCATGCTTTCCCCAAGTGCAACAATTCCGAAGAGCAAAGCTTCGATGGCTCGCCAATCTAAGGTGTTGGTTCCACTAAGTAATCAAAGGCATATCCCTATAGGTACTTCGGGTAAACACCTTAAGTAAAAAATAAAATGTGGAAGTGAATAGATGAGCAGAGGAAGATGAAATTAAGCGGGCACAACGGACGCGAAGTCGCTGCCCGTGAGAGGACGCTGAAGTCGAGGCTCGATTTCCCGCAAGATTGCGCGGTGCGCTTCTTCAATGTTTAACGGTGGGATCACGGTGAGGCCTGCAATGGTGGAAAGCCGCAAATACGCCTTGCGATAACGATGCATGAAGTCCAGGGGGTACTCAGGTTTGCGGGCGCGGGCGACCTCAGGCACTGCATCAATCAGGAAGGAAATATCAGGCTTGGGAACAAGTTTGAGAATGAAATTTGCGTAGGCGTTGGTAAACGAATTTTCCAACGGCAGCGTCGCCAGTTGATCGTAAATGTAGCGATCAAAAATGATTATGTCGGTGGCGCCGGTGAGCATCGTGTTGACTACGCGCCGAAGCTTCATGGCGTCGAACAGATACAAGACATGTCGGCCAGCGATCAAATACCATTTACGCGCATTTTTGTCATTGCGATTCGCCGGTTTATCGGGACGTCCGACTTCTCCATCGCTTTGCAAAACTCTGCGGCTGAAATCGGCCCGCAGGGAAGAAAAAGCCACCACATTATTCCAAAACTCGACTCGCTTGACGGTGAATCCAGAATTGGCGAGATCGTCGCATAGCTGCTCGATCTGGGTGCTCTTGCCGGAGCCATCCATTCCGGAAAAACTAAGCAAAATTGGAGTGACCGGGCGAGCTTGAGATGTAGTTTTATTTTTCATGGATAGTGATGATTTGGAAAGCACCGCGCGTTATTGCGCGCCTGGCGGTTTGCCGGGACTGGCCGCGGAAAGCGCCGCGACAGTACCTAGGGCGATCCCTGCTCCTGCAATGAATCCCATCTTGATGAGAATGGACCGCACTCTCCGCTGTTTCGCGGGCGCAATGGCAACCCCCGCCGGTTCGGAGAGAGCACTACCGCTGATTTTGCCTTGTTGCGCGGCAGCGGTTCCGCTTGGCTGCTGAATTGGTGTCGTGGTTTGCGTTTGCTGCGTCGCCGTGGCACCCGGACTATCAGGAAGCTCTGGTTTTTGAACTGACTGTGA
>DASXFN010000105.1:0-27530 GCA_036489565.1 Terriglobales bacterium | reverse complement strand
GCATGAGCGGGCTTGACGTATGTAAGCAGCTCAAGGCCAAACGGTCCACTGTGCCCATCATTATGCTGACGGCGCGCGGACAGGAAGTGGACAAGGTCGTAGGGCTTGAGTTGGGGGCCGATGATTACGTCACCAAACCGTTTTCTATCCGGGAATTGCTGGCGCGGGTCAACGCCGTGTTGAGGCGCTCGAAGGCTAATGGTGAGGAAGCGGAGCAATACTCTTTTGGCGACGTTGAAGTGAACGTGCGTGCGTGCCAGGTCATACGCGCGGGAAAGCAGTTGGAGTTTTCGACCAAAGAATTCGACCTGCTCAAATATTTTCTGGTCCATCGCGGAGAGACTTTGAGCCGCGACCGCTTGCTGGAAGACGTGTGGGGATATGAGCACTTTCCCACCACGCGCACCGTGGACACGCACATCCTGCGCTTACGGCAAAAAGTGGAACCGAAGCCGGATGATCCGCGTTTCATCCTTACAGTGCATGGAACGGGATACAAGTTTGTCGGGTGAAAGTTTTCAGAGGAACGGCTGGATAGGAGCGCGAAGATGATTGCCGCTGAATCGAGATCTGGGCCCAAATATGAAGCGAGTATGTCCTCTGCCGCCTGGAGCGCCGGGGTGGTCCCAGCGGAATGGGAGCCTAAGCGGGGTGCGGGAGGAAGCCGCCCCAGCGGAGTGGATGACACACTCCTTGTTCGTAATGCGCAGCAGGGCGATACGGATGCGTTTGAGCGGCTTGTCCGCCACTATGACCGTCCGGTGCTGCGGCTGGCGATGCACCTGACCGGCTCGGTCGAAGACGCCCAGGACATTTACCAGGAAGCATTTTTGCGCGCCTATTTGAACCTTTCCGCTTTTCGCTTCGAGTGCTCATTTTTTACCTGGCTCTACCGCATTGTGGCGAACCTTTGTCTGGACCATCTCCGCAAGCGGAATACCCGCGGACGGGACATCACCGTCGTTGCCTCTCGCAATGGAGAAGCGCAAAGCATCATGGAATACGTTGCGGATGAGCGGAGTGGGGCCAGCCCGGAGCGCAGTTTGTTGGGAATCGAACTGCGAGGCCATATTAAATCTGCCTTAGGAGAGCTATCTCCTCGCGAACGCATGGTGTTTGAATTGCGGCATTACCACGGAATGAAACTTCGCACAGTGGCCGGCATGCTGAACACGACCGAAGGCACCATTAAAAACACTTTGTTCCGCGCCACGCACAAGCTGCGCACCGTCCTTGCCGAAGTACGGTAGACTTTCTGATGTGCTGGATTGCGTTTTCGGGGTGTCCCGATCATTCGCAGTTGCGCCCGTGTGCGCGCAGCTGAGTTAACGCATCCAACCAGCGCTCAAAGTCATGCCTTTCCACCAAAAGATAGTTCGGCCCATGCCGCGATTTCAGGGAGAAACATTTTGACGATTCTTCCGGATGGCCTTTGGTATAAAGACGCGGTCATTTATCAGGTGCACGTGCGCACGTTTTTCGATGCGAACGGCGACGGCATCGGCGACTTTCGCGGACTGGCGCAGAAAATTGATTATTTGGCCGATCTTGGCGTTACCGCCATCTGGCTGATGCCGTTTTTCCCCTCGCCCCTGCGCGACGACGGATATGACATCGCCGACTACCGCACAGTTCACCCCAGCTACGGAACACTCGACGATTTCAAAGCCTTCCTGGAAATTGCCCACGCGCGCGGAATCCGCGTGATCATTGAGTTGGTGCTGAATCATACATCCGACCAGCATCCATGGTTTCAGGAGTCGCGCAGCTCGCGGGACAATCCCCGCCGTGATTGGTATGTGTGGAGCGATACGGACACGCGCTACCACGGCACGCGCATTATTTTTATTGATACGGAGCTTTCCAACTGGGCCTGGGACCCGGTATCCAAGCAATATTATTGGCACCGCTTCTTCAGCCATCAGCCGGATTTGAACTACGACAATCCGGCGGTGCGCGAGGAGATGTGGAGCGTCATGAAGTTCTGGCTGGATATGGGAGCGGATGGCTTCCGGCTGGATGCGATCCCGTATTTGGTGGAGCGCGAAGGGACGAGTTGCGAAAACCTGCCGGAAACTCACCAGATTATGAAGGACCTGCGCGCCCGCATGGACCAGGAATATCCGGGAAGGATGTTACTGGCGGAGGCCAATCAGTGGCCCGCAGACCTTGGCCCTTACTTCGGCAACGGCGACGAATTTAACATGGCCTTCCATTTTCCGCTGATGCCGCGCATGTTCATGGGGCTGAAGCTGGAAGACCGCAAGCCCATCACCGAGATCCTGCAGCAAACGCCCGTGATTCCGGAAAACTGCCAGTGGTGCCTGTTCCTGCGCAATCACGACGAACTCACGCTGGAAATGGTCACCGACACGGAACGGGATTACATGTATGACGAATATGCCAAGGACAAAGGTATGCGCTTGAACCTTGGCATTCGCAGGCGGCTGGCGCCGTTGCTGGATAACGACCGGCGGCGGATTGAGTTGATGAACGGCTTGCTGATGTCGCTTCCGGGAACGCCGATTATTTATTACGGGGACGAAATCGGCATGGGAGACAATGTGAACCTCGGCGACCGCAACGGCGTGCGCACGCCCATGCAATGGAGCGGGGGGTGGAACGGCGGTTTTTCCAATGCCGACCCGGAGTCGCTATACTCGCCGCTGATGCTCAATCCGGTTTATGGGTTCCAGGCGGTGAATGTGGAGTCCCAAAAGCGTTTTGACCACTCGCTGTTGTCGTGGATGAAGCGGCTGATAAGGGCGCGGAAGGCGGCGCCGGTTTTCGGGCGGGGGAGCATCGAGTTCCTGTATCCGGCGAACCATCGCATTCTGGCTTTTGTGCGGCAACTGGACAAAGAGACGGTGCTGGCAGTGAATAACCTTTCCAGCTCCGCGCAAGCGGTTGAGCTGGATTTGCGACGCTATAAAGGGAACATTCTGATTGAGATGTTCGGAAAGAATATTTTTCCCCGCATCGGCGACCTGCCTTACCTTTTGACCATGGGGCCTTATGAGTTTTTTTGGTTCCGGCTGCGAAAAATTTAACAAATGCAGAATGTAGAAGTAAGAATGCAGAATGAATATCAGGAAGCGGCGGCCTAAGTTTTCGGGATTTTGAGGATTTTAATTCTGCATTCTAACTTCTGCATTCTTCATTCAGGAGGATTTTGTTTTGGCCGAAGAGAGCATTCTTTCGGATGATTTTCTTCGCGAGTTGATGAACGTCGGAGAAGTGGACATCCTGGTCGGATTACCCACTTACAACGACGCTCGGACGGTGAGCCATGTGGTGCAGGCGGTCCGCGCTGGGCTGTTGAAATATTTCCCCCGGCAACGGGCGGTCATCATCAACGCCGACGGAGGGTCGAAAGACAGCACGCAGGAGATCGTCCGCGCATCTTCCATCAGCGATTTGCGGAATGCTCCAAACCTGCACGCCTTGCGCACGCTGCACTCCATTAGCACACAATATGCCGGCGGCCCCGCTACGGGGGCCGCGCTGCACACCATTCTCGCCGCAGCTGAACTATTGCGCGCCTCCACTTGCGCCGTGGTTTCCTCGGATTCGGTAAACATCGAGCCGGGATGGATTGACCGCCTGTTGCGTCCCATTTCCCGGGACAATTACGACCTGATCACGCCGATTTACCGGCGCCATAAATTCGAAGGAGTGCTGGTGAGTAATCTTTTGTATCCCATCACGCGGGCGTTGTACTGCAAGCCTATCCGCGAGCCATATCCTTCAGAATTCTCTTTTTCGGGCCGCCTCGCGACCCAACTGGCGGGGCAGGATATCTGGCAGCAGGAAACCGGGCGCATTGGGGGAGAAACCTTTCTTGTAGTTTCAGCGATTAGCGGCGGGTTCCAGACGGGGCAGGCCTATTTGGGGGCCAAATCGCGCACGGACCATTCCGCCCCAGCCGATTTAGTAGAGGCGCTACGGCAGACAGTAGGTGTTTTGTTTTCGACGCTGGAGCAAAACTTTCCTGCCTGCGCCACGCCGGGAGAAACGAAAACGCAAATGGCCCCGGCGGAACGGCCGGGGGAAATTGACACCGAGCCGATACGCGTGAATCGCAAACGATTGCATCAGATGTTCGTGCGCGGAATAGTGGATCTGGAGCCGGTGCTTAGAACCATCCTGGCTGCTTCGACGCTCGCGGAATTGCAACGCGCCGCGGCATTGCCGGAAGAAAACTTCCGCTATACGGATGAACTATGGGTGCGCAGCGTGTACGAGTTCGCCGCTTCGTATCACCACTCCATCATCAGCCGCGATCATATTGTGCAGGCGCTGGCTCCCTTATATCGCGGCAAGGCGTACACGTTTTTGACCGAGAATCGCGAAGCATCCGCGCAGGAAGTGGAAGGGCATATCGAAGATCTTTGCGTGACATTTGAGCAACTGAAGCCTTATTTGATTGAGTTATGGAACGGCAGGAAGTGAGGTCAATATGTGGGACAAATTTGTTCTCGAGCTGACGCAGGCCAGCCACGGAATCGTGGAAAACATTGCCCGGTTTCTTCCCCGGCTTCTGGTGATGATCGTTATTGTCATCATGGGGTGGTTTATTGCGTGGATATTCAAAGCAGTCCTGCGCAGCATTTTGCGGTTGGCCAAGTTCGACAAGCTGTCGCAAGACGCGGGCGCGGCGCAGTTGCTGAATCGGGCGGCCCTGCCGTCTTCGTCGGAACTCTTGAGCCGGTTGGTCTTCTGGGTCGCGTGGATTGGATTCATCCTCATCGGCGTAAGCGTGCTGGGCATTGTTGGCATTGAAGAGCATGTGGCCCGCTTCTTTGGTTTTCTGCCACAGTTGTTTGCGTCGCTGTTTATTTTATTTTTCGGCTTGCTCGCCGCGAGCTTCTTTTCCCGCGCCACGCTGCTGGCCGCGGTGAATTCCGATCTGCCTTCGCCCCGGCTCATCAGTTGGACTATCCGAACATTGATCATCGTGTTCACCATTTCCATGGGCCTTGAAGAACTGGGGCTGGGCGAGCACACCGTGGTGATGGCGTTCGGCATAGTTTTTGGCGCTCTCATGTTCGGGCTGGCTCTGGCGTTTGGTCTGGGAGGGCAGGATTTGGCGCGTCAATTTCTGCAACGCAGATTTGGGAGGCACGGCAAGGAAGACCACGAGGATGAGCTTTCGCCGTTATGATCGGGAATGCATCCTAAGTCTTTCTAATGCAATGAGATAGGGCCCGTCCAGGCTTGCGCTGAATGCTGCCGCGGCAGTATCTACTCGTGTCCTTTTGGGTGCATCAACCTGCTCGCCGTCCGCATCAAAACGGATATAATGTAGGCAATCTCCGGGGAAGAAAGCCTTCCTGCCGAGAACAATCAATCCGATGTCCAAAAAAATTAGCGCTTCTATTCTTGTCGTCTCTGCTGCCATCTTAATTTTCACAGTTGTAGGAGGGCTAGATCGTGTACGCGCCTCCGACAAAGACGGCGCTTATCCGCAAATTGAGGTTTACAGCGAAGTGCTTTCGCGCGTGGAAGGCGAGTACGTTGAGGACCCGAATATTCCCGAGGTCACCAACGGCGCGCTCCACGGATTGCTGGAGTCGCTCGACTCTGATTCCAGCTACCTGACTCCGGCGCAATACACCGAGTACAAGGAGCGCAAGGAGGCGGGCGCGAAGGCGGACATTGGCGCCACGGTTGCCAAGCGCTTTGGATATGCGACGATTGTCGCGGTGATTCCCGGCGGCCCGGCGGACAAGATTGGATTGCAGGACACCGACATCATTGAGAGTATTGGCGGCAAGAGCACGCACGACATGTCGGTAGCCGAAATCCGCAGTTTGCTTTCAGGACACCCAGGCACCACGATCAATGTGGAACTGGTGCGGGCACGCAAGGCGGAGCCGCAAAAAGCCGTGTTCACCTTGCAAGCGGTCAATATTCCTCCCGTAACCGACAAGCTTTTGGACAATGGTATTGGCTATCTGAAGATGGATACATTGAACCAGGGCAAGGCCCAGGACATTGCAAATAAGATCAAAGAGTTGCAAAAGCAGGGAGCGAAGAAGCTGATCCTTGACCTGCGGGACTGCGCCGGAGGAGAGGAGTCCGAAGGGATTGCCGTTGCCAACTTATTTTTGAATCATGGGACGATCACTTACCTGCAGGGCCAGAAATACGCGCGCAAAGCGTACCCTGCGGACTCGACCAAGGCGGTTACCACTCTCCCGGTGGCAGTGCTGGTGAATAAAGGCACGGCAGGCGCGGCGGAGATTGTGGCCTCAGCGATTCTCGACAACGGCCGTGGCGACGTGATCGGCGACAAGACCTTTGGAGAAGGTTCGGTGCAGAACCTGATTGATTTGAAAGACGGTTCGGCGCTCATCCTGACAGTGGCGAAATATTATTCGCCGAACGGGAAGGCCATTCAGGACAATGCGGTCACCCCGAACGTTCTGGTGGCAGACAACGACGACATTGCGATTCTGCCGGATGATGACGAAACCACCGCGCCAACGCCTCAGGAAGACCTGCAGAAGGCGCCGCGTCCAGACGATACTTTGCAGAAGGCAATTCAGGTGCTGGGCAAGAAGAGCTAGATATCGTTTTCAACTGTCTGGTGTGGCGTCTCGGGATCCTCGCCCGGCCACTCGTGCTGGCATGCGTGACACTTCCATCCTTTGTTATGAATTGGAAGCGGCACGCGAATGAACAGGCTGGCGTAAGCGACGGGCTTGTCCAATCCTTCAAACGCGACATCGAGCGAACCGCACTGGGGACATTTGGGTTGCTCGTAGATTCCGACCCCTTCCACATTGAAGCCGGCAGGAATGGGGTGCTTAAGAATGTCGAGCGCGGCCCTGGCGTCTTCCGGCTTTACCCGCAGCTTGATTCCACCCACGAGATTTGAGTAGAACCAGTCCAGTCGAACGAGATTAGCGTCTCCGAGAGTGCACTCAATGCCGGCGGATTGCAGGCATCCCTGTGCGAGCAGAGCTTCCGGGAGATCGCGAAATTCGCGGACGGTCATCCAATTCTGGTATGTCGCTTCGAGGGCAGGCGGATTATTTTCTTCGGGCGCTGCCGAGTCATCGAGCAGTCCCCGGTAGTCCAATTCATCTTCCAGGATTTCCCACGCCATGTCTGTGAGAGAAGCTTCGTCCGAAGCGAGCTTTTGCAATTCGCCGTCGGTCATGCTGGCGTAGAGTTCGGTTAGGCGACGGCGCTCGTCGTTCGCATTGGAATAGGAGTTTGTGCTCATGAAACTCTGCTTCTTAATTTAGGCAACAAGAAGCCTGCCTCGCGTTTGTGGTGTTCGAATGCCTCACCAAATTGCACGGACAGAATCTTCTCTTCTCTTTTGGCTTTGATGGAGTAATTCACCAGCAGCATACAGAAGGCAATGACACCGCGCCATTCGCCCACGACAATTGCCGTCCCTGCCACGCCCAGCAGGGCCCCCGAGTAGATGGGATGGCGGAAGTAGGCATAAGGACCGGAGCGAATGAGTTCGTGGTCTACCTTCAGGACGACCTTGTCGCTCCAGTTTCTTCCCAGATGTAATCGGGCCCAGAGAGCTAAAGTAATGCCCGCAAGCGCGAGCACGAATCCGGTTTGAAAGATCGCTGACTTGACCGGCACAAAGCGCCAGCCGAGGAATCCGATGCGCGTCCATTGCGCGAAGAGGAGTAAAAACGTGGCCAGCAGGATCGATAGCCGCAGAAAGCGCCATACGGGGAATTCGCCAGTTCTCGCGGATTTGGTTCGCAGCGCGCTGCCGAACCAATAGATCCCGAAGATGGCCCAGACGTAGGCGAGAGCGTGCAGGGATTGGGCTTGGGTAAGGAGCATGGAAATTCTCCAAATTTTACCTCAGGCGGTGAAGTGGCCAGTTGATAACTGCGGAAATAATCGTAAACAGAAAAACCCCCACCCAAGCCAAAATCGGGCTTGGATGGGGCACCGTCAAGGGCTTTTAAATCGCCTGGTCTTAGACCGGCGCTACACGAAGATTAGTGTCCCCCGCCGATTTCGCGCACGATATTTGTGACGAAGGCCTTGGCATCGCCGAAGAGCATCAGTGTGCGGTCGAGATAATAGAGGGGGTTATCAATTCCGGCGAAGCCAGGATTCATGCTGCGCTTGATCACCATTACGGTGTGCGATTTGTCCACATCAATGATGGGCATGCCGTAGATGGGGCTGCTGGTATCGCTGCGGGCAGCCGGATTGGTGACGTCGTTGGCGCCGATGATGAGAGAGACGTCGGTCTGTGACATATCGCCATTGATGTCTTCCATTTCGATCAGGCGGTCATAAGGGACGTCGGCTTCCGCCAAAAGCACGTTCATGTGTCCGGGCATGCGTCCGGCGACGGGGTGAATGGCAAAGCGTACATCTATGCCCTTTTTTGTGAGTGCGTCGTAAAGCTCGCGAACTTTGTGCTGTGCCTGAGCGACGGCCATTCCGTAGCCGGGAACGATCACTACTTTACTGGCTGCTAAAAGAATCGCCGCTGCTTCTTCCGCGCTGGCGCTGCGAACCACGCGGTCTTCCTGGACCGCTCCGCTGGATGCCTGCACTTGACCGAATGCGCCGAACATTACATTCGCAAACGAACGGTTCATGGCTTTGCACATGATGACCGAGAGTACGAAGCCTGAGGAGCCATCGAGCGCGCCGGCGACTACCAGCACTTTGCTGTTGAGCACAAAGCCGAGCAGGGCGGCGGAGAATCCGGCATAGGAATTCAGGAGCGAAATGACCGTCGGCATGTCGGCGCCGCCGATGGGCGTGACCAGCAGAATGCCGAAGAAGAGCGCGACGATGACCATCGCAGGGAAAAGATATGGCTGGTTGGGATTGAAGACTAATACCACCGCCAGCGCCAGGGCTGCTCCGAGAACGGTAAGGCTGACGATGTTCTGACCTTTGTAAGTTATCGGCCGCTGCGGCAGAATTTCCTGCAGCTTCCCGGCGGCAATCAAGCTTCCGGTAAAGGTCAGCGAGCCGATAATTACTTCGAGACCAATCTCGCCCATTTGAAAGCGGGTAACGTGCGGAACTCCAACGTAATATTCCGCGATTCCAATAATGGCCGCCGAGAGCGCGCCGAAAGCGTGGCTAAGGGCGGTTCGCTGCGGGACGGCCGTCATTTTGACCATGCCAAGCGGAATGCCGATGGCTGCTCCAATGATCAGGGTGATGACAATCCACTTGAATTGAACCAGGTCAGGATTGAAGAGCGTAGCGATGACCGCGATGGCGGCGGCAATTTCACCCGCCAGAACTCCGCGTCGCGCGGTGGCGGGCGAACTGAGCCACTTGATCGCCAGGATGAAAAGCACAACGGCGGCGATGAAGGCGAAATCCAGATATTGCTGCATGGCGATCAGGTTCATGATTTCGCCTTGCCGCTCTTGAACATGCGCAACATGCGGTCGGTGATGAAGAAGCCGCCCACCATATTACTGAAGGATGCAGCCACGGCGATTGCGCCGAGGGCCGTCGAGAGCGGGGTCTCATGCCGTCCGCAGATGATGATGGCGGCGACGACCACAATGGCGTCGAGCGCGTTTGTCAGCGACATCAGCGGAGTGTGCAGAAGGGGCGAGACGCGCTTAATGAGTTCAAAACCGACGAAACCCGCCAGGATGAATACGTATAAGTTGGAAATAAAATCTGGTGGCATCAATTCTCCTTTACTTGGCGGCAGTCGGGGTTGAGAAAAATTCGCGCACGCGCTGGTTGACGATTTCGCCTCCGCGCGTGAGCAGGGTGTCGCGAATGATGTCGTCTTCGGTTTCAGCGCGAACTTTGCCGTCTTTTACCAGGTTCAAAAGAAATGTCGTGAGATTCTTTGCGTACACCTGGCTGGCATGGAAAGCCACGCCATTGGCCACATTGACGGAGCCAATGATGGTGACTCCCTGCTTGACGACAGTTTTGGCGGACTCTGTAAGCTCGCAATTTCCACCGCGCTCTGCCGCGAGATCAAAAATTACAGAACCGGGACGCATGCCTTTCACCATCTCAGCGGTGACAAGGGTGGGAGCTTTTTTGCCGGGAATTACAGCGGTGGTGATGACCACATCATGCTCGGCGATTACCTGCCCCATCATTTGACGTTGTTTCGCATAGAAAGCTTCATCCTGTGCTCGGGCGTAGCCGCGGGCATCCTGTGCGTCACCGGTTTCAAGAGGAAGTTCAACAAAGCGCGCGCCGAGGCTCTGTACTTGTTCTTTGACTGCGGGGCGGACGTCGTATGCGGAAACTACCGCGCCTAAACGCCGCGCCGTGGCAATTGCCTGAAGTCCGGCCACGCCCACCCCAATGATGAGAACCTTGCTGGGAGTTATGGTTCCGGCTGCCGTAGTCATCATGGGAAGAATTCGCGGCAGATGATCGGCAGCGATGAGCACGGATTTGTATCCGGCGAGATTGGCCATGGAAGAGAGCGCGTCCATACTTTGGGCGCGCGTGGTGCGCGGGATCAGTTCCACGCAATAGGAAGTCGCGCCGGTGCGGGCCACTTGCTGCACGACTTCAGCAGAGCCGAGGGGGCGAAGGAATCCAATTAAGATTTGTCCGTTGCGCAGCAATGGCAAGTCATTGGCGCCGTTAATGTCATTGGCGCCGTAGCAGAGAACCTGCAGGATAATTTCCGCGGTCGAAAAAACTGAATTCCGGTCGGGAAGGACCTTCGCGCCCTTCTCGGTATATTGCTCGTCCGGATATCCCGCAGCGACGCCCGCACCAGATTGCACGACCACTTCGAATCCGGCCTTGGCCAGGTTTGGAATCACCAGAGGCGTGAGTGCAACCCGCTGCTCACCGGGATAAATCTCTTTCGGCACGCCGACGATCACAGGAAAGCCATCCTTTCAAAACAGAGTATTGTAGCTGGCCAGATGGGAAAGTGCACAATCAGAATGGTCAGAGGGATATCAGAAATTTAGGTGACGCCGCCATCCGCCCGCAGCCGGGGGCCAGCCGAGCCCAACAGCTTCAGCTTTGGCTCATGCTCAACCGCGGCCAGAAGCTCGCGCATAATTGCGTCGTCCATTTCTGATGCGTGTTGAGGATCGGCGGGATAACGCACGATGGCCTCGATGCCCGATTGGGTGTAGTGGACCCTTATGCGTGGAGTGAGTTCGATGCCGGAAATGGAATTTACGCTCGCCTCCAATTGGCGCTGCTTTCGCTCCATTCTTTCCTGGAATTCCTTGAAGCCCGTTTGTACAGCGGTGGTCACGCGTTGCTTGATCGCCTTGTAGTCATTTTCCGGCGAGAAGCTTAACTCAATTTCATGCCACATAAAGTTAACGCCCGGGATTTGTTTGAACAGGCCGGAGGTTGGCTGAAAGACGATGGAGTTCGAGAAAGCTACTACGCGCCCGCTGGGCTGCGAATCGCCCGCGCTACCCATCTCGAGCAGATGCAGCCTGACCAGACCAACGTCCACGACTTCGCCATTTACGCCTGCCAACTGCACGCGGTCGCCGACGCGAATGCCATATTTCCCGATCAGGAAAAAATATCCGGCCACGGAGAGGATGACGTTTTGCAACGCGACCACAACACCCGCCGTGAGGAGGCCGGCAAAAGTGGCGACCGATCCCAGTTCGCTTGCAAAAGTAATGACGATGATGGCCAGAGCAGCAATCCAAACAAGAATCCGGCGCAGGAGCAGGAATTGATAGCGGCGGCGTCCGTCATGCACATAGCGAAAGATGCTTTTGCGCACGATTTCGCCAATGCCGAAAACGATGGCGAGGACGACGAGAAGAATACCCAGGTGCATCGCCAGAGTTTTCAGTTCGTCGCGGGATTCAGCGCCTACAGCGTCACGCCAGTTCGAAAGATTCCGCTGATAGAGATTCAGCAAAATACTTTGCTTGCTCAAAGGCAACAGCGTGGCTGAGGCTTGTTTAAACTGAGCGGTCAGCGCGTCGAGTTGCTGCTTTTGCTGTGCGAGGACCGCCGGATCGGTGGAGTCCGGCTGGTTGGCCAGTTGGTCGCCGGTCTGGATAGCATTCTTCAAGTTGGCCAGGAGTGGAGCGCGCAACTGTTTTGCGAATTGCGAAAGATCATTGGTCGCCTTGATGTCCGATTGAAGATCACGCTTCTTGCGCGAAAGCGTGAACAGGTCTGAAATCAGCGCCAGCATCCCGTTCGGGCCCTGTTTGATAGAAGCGGCAGAAGCTTTGGAGCTTGCCTCGCGATCGGGTTGGGCGGTGGAGGGATTAAGAGCAGAAGGCACCGAACGGGCCAATTCTTCGATTTGAGCGCGGAGTCCGCTTGCGCCCAAACCATTGACGCTGCTTCCGTTCACGAACTCCACCATTCCGTGGATGGTGTCCCGCCGCGCCTGGAGCAATGCAAGCTCGCTCTGCGCTTCGGCAACTTCGGATTCCAAAGTTTTTCTTTTACTTCCGGCGGAAGCATCCAGCTTCTTTTTCAAGCTATCAAGATTGGCCTGTGACTGCTGGACTAGCTGGTCTGCTTTGTCGTCCATTTGCGCCAGTCCCTGGTATTGGGAGGCGGTGGTTGATGCTGCCTGCGCTTGGTTGGATTTAGGCTGTTTGGCGGCCGCCTGTGCTTGCTGGCGGGCGAACTCAAAGGCCAATTGCACGACCTGGGGAGCCACGCGACGATTGTCATCGGCGAAGGTAATGTCATCGGCTTCGGTGACAACTTGCTGTTCGATAGCCAACTGGTGGTACCAGTTGATGGTGCGGTTCAGCAGTTGAAGAATCTCCGCGGAACCGACGGCCGCTGGGACCGGGGAATTTTGCGGGCGTCCGGAGGTTTGGGCAGAAGCCAAGCCAGCCAAAACAAGAACCGCCAGGCAAGTTCGCGCGAGAAGTCGCGAGGTGCTTTTAAAACCGCGGGGGAGAAGAATCATGAAAGAAAATCCTGAGCGCGAATGATTAGTTTAAATCAAAATCGCGCTCAAACAGGGCCGCGGCATTCCCAAACAAAAGCCCCGGAAATGCGCAGACTCAAGCTACGCGTTTAGGCGGCTTGTCAGTCGCTTTATGATCTTCCGCCCGGCGGTCATCTGTCCGAAGATCTTCGGGACGTCCATATTCGAGATGAGTATGGACGGGACGCTCCGGATGGTCGGCGGCGTCTTCGCTTCCTTCCACGATCTCCGCTTCAAAGGGTTGATCGGTCTCGACCAGTTCTTCGACGCTTTCGTCCGAGGCATCTTCCACGTCGGAAAGTCCCTGAGTATCTCCGGATTGTCCGGCGCTGTCAGTGCCGACCTGTCCGGGATCGTTGCCGAGTTCATCGAGCCGTGCTTCGTCGCCTGTACGTTTTGCCATAAGATCTCCTGAAAAACAGTGGGTCACCGTTTTGTCCATATTGGATGCAGGTGGATGAGAAGGGTTTTCGCGGGAGATGCCCACAAGGACATGAAGAATGAATAAAAAAAGCCCGGCTCGAGGCCGGGCTTGATTCTTGCACGATAAACGCTAGTGTTGGGTGGGTTGCGATGTTTGTGGTTGCGTAGGCTGCACCGGCTCCAGCGATTGCGCGGGAGTATCTTGCGGGGACCGGGCGGAAATGAACGGCACATTGGGCATGTGTGTTACTTCGCCTTTTTCCGCATCGGAAATCTCAATTCCCGATTGATCCAGGAGGAGTCCCGTAGCGCGGCCCAGCTCTATTTGCGACTCTTCATAAGCCGCCATGGCCGAGACCAAGTTCGATTCGGAGGTAGCCAGAGCAGATTGGTTCTGCAATACAAGCGTGCTCGTAGAGGCGCCGAGAGCGAGCTTTTTCTGCTCCGCGCTCAGCGACTGTTTCTGGAAGTCAACGGCGGCCTGGGCGGCTTCGACAGCGGCCCGGTTTTGCTGCACGTCGAACTGCGCGTTGCGGACTTCAATGCGCACCTGATTTTCCAACTGCTGCAAACGCATCTGCTCCTGCCGATATTCCAGCTGGGAACGAATTTGTTGTGACTGGGCGAGCCGGTTGCGAATAGGGATATTAAGCGTCACGCCCACTCCGCGGTCGGGAGCGGTGGAGTTCACGAGCTGGTTGAGCGTGGAACCATAGCCGATGGGAGGGATGGAGCCTGCTGGATTACAAAAAGCCGCATTTGCAGGATTCGCTGGATTACACGTAGCGGTCGGGTTTTGATTTCCTCCTACGCCCGAGCCTCCATAGTATGCAAACAAATCAAGCGAGGGCCGCAATACGTTTTTAACCGCCTGATTACTGATTTCAGTGTTCTTCAAGACAATGCGCGCCTCAATCAAGTCGGCCCGATGAGACAGAGCGTTGTTCATAAGGTCCTGTGTAGGAACGATCGCTTCCTCGGCGGGCAGTTGCATCTGGGATGTCGGCACCACTCTGGCTTCCACCAACACCGGGTTCACTAACGTGCGGCTCAGGGCATTTTTCATCAGCAGTTCTTGCAGCTCTAGATTGGTTTGTGCGGTCGTGACCTGCTGCTGGTCCGTGGAAACTGTGCTCTGCGCCTGTACGACTTCAATGGGCGCGAGAGTGCCGATTTCCACCTGCTTTTTGGTGTCGCCAAGAGTTTTCTGGGCAAAGGCCAACGACTCCTTTTGCACGCGCAGATATTCGTAGGCATAGACCAGTTTCCAGTACATGTTTTCGATCTGGTCCAAAGTCGTGATCACTTGGAGGCGGAAAGCGACATCGGAAACTTCGCGGTTGTTCTTTGCGATTCTGATGAAGCGGTCGTTGGGAGCGAAACCAAAACCTTGCAGTAAATGCTGGGTCAATTCCGCGCGGAAGCTGGAGCCCAAACTGGGGCTCACGCTGGTGAAGGCGCTGTTGCTGACGACGCGTGAGTTATTGAAGCCGACGGAAAGATTTGTGCCCCAATGAAATCCTTGAGAATAAGTAAGATTCGCAGTGCCCGTGTCCTGCAAGTTGCCGCAGAAGGGGCTGGTGCAGATCAGATGCTCATCGTCGTATTGGAAGGTCCCGGAAATGATGGGATCGTAACTGTTAATATTCGGGCCGATGCCCTGAGTGGAACTCACAATTCCCAGCGCGCCGGTTCCCGCGCCGCCCGCGCCGCTGACCGTGCCGCCGGTGCCCGATCCGATCAATCCGCCCAGACCTCCGAATTGGCCGCCGGGTGTTCCTTCCAGAATGCCTGTGTTCACGCCGAGCGTGGCGCCGCCAGCCTTCGTCCGCATGAGATCAGTGTCCGCGATGTTCAGGTTGTAACGGAAAATTGCGAGGTCCAGATTGTTCTCAAGAGCGAGCGCGACTGCATCGTTCAGAGAGAGATAAAGGTTTCCATTTTGGATGAGCGATTCGATTCGCGGGGTATTGTTCAAGTCTGGCGCTGGTACGGCCTGGGGCTGATAAGGCGCCAGTGGATTTGGAAAGTAACCGCGCGGCTTGGAATAGTCCTTGAACGAATAACCTTGAGGGCTCGTGGTTTGCACCGCGTGGGCCTGGGGCGCTTGCGGAAGAGCGGCTTGCGCGGAACTCTGGTCCTGCGCGCAGGCAATTGCGGAAATGGCTATTACGGCTGTCACGCTGGCCCGCCGCAGGGCAGATTTCAAGCGAGGCAAATACATTTGGTTCTCTCCATGGATGAATGCTGCTGGCGAAGACTGAACGCTACTCTTAATCAAGTTTTGATACGCGAAACCCAGGGTCAAAGTTCATTGCTTTTATGGCAAATACGGCGTTGACCATGAATCAATTAGTATAGCGGACGGGGAAGAGAATGGCCTTCTTCCGGGCCTTTTGCCCGCGTAAATCTCTGTAAAGATTTATAAATGCAATAGATGAGCGCTCCTGCCTGAAAGACGCGAACAATTCACATGCGCAATCTCAAACTGATTCTGGCCTATGACGGAACTGACTTCGCCGGATGGCAGGTACAGCCCGCAGCACCCACCATTCAGGGAACTTTGGCCTCTGCTATTGGACGATTGACGGGAGAAAAGGTCTTGCCGCAGGGGTCGGGACGCACCGACGCGGGTGTCCACGCCGCCAGGCAAGTCGCGACATTTGCCACGGAATCGGCAATTCCGGCGGAGAACTTTCTGAAGGCTTTAAACGACATCTTGCCGATGACCATTCGGGTGCTCGAGGCGAAAGAAGCGCTCCCGGAATTTCACGCGCGGAAGTCTGCCCGGGCCAAGAGCTATTGTTACCGGATATTTCGCGGGGGAATTTGTCCTCCATTTGTCGCGCGCTATGTTTGGCACTATCCCTATCCGCTTGATGAAGGGGCCATGCAAAAGGCCGCGAACGAGATTGTCGGGGAACATGATTTCACTTCTTTTGCCGCATCGGACCCGGAGCGCGGGAAGCCGGAGGCGACCTCCAACATTCGTTCTGTGTATTCCTCTCAGTGGGAGAGGATGGGGGATGAATTCCTATACCGGGTCCGGGGCAATGGGTTCCTCCATCACATGGTGCGAAATCTGGTGGGCACTTTCATTTTGGTGGGGAAGGGAACGCTGGGCCCTGGTGACATTAGCCGCATTCTGCAAGCTCGCGACCGTTCTGCCGCGGGCGCTACCGCGGCGGCCAGCGGTCTGCATTTGATGGATGTTGAATATTGAGCTCCTGAAAGTTATTTCTGAGTAACCGTGAGTTCGTGATCGCCGATGCGGGCGGTGTCAATGCGGTTCGGCAGCGTGAAGCGCGAATCAATCCCGACGTCCGGATATTTGGGTTGAAGATACTTTTCCACGAAGAGTTTTATCGCAAACTCGGGGACTTCAACACCGTCCAGTTGCAATGAGTCCACATGCACAAATCCCTCGTGGCCCGCGCCGTGGGCGTGGGCGGCGACCAGAATCTCGTGAGTGCCGTTAAATATCAGCAACAGCGGGTTGGACGAACCATGCCCACTCTTTATTTTGATCTTGTCAAAATCAATCCGCGCGGTTGCGGTTAGCGTCCCGGCCTCGCCAGTGAAATGTACTGCCTGTACGCCGTCCGGCAAAACCACTAAGTCGGAATTCACGTAGCTGTTGATTTCCTCTTCCGTGAGTTCCGTGGGCGTTTCGTTGGGATGCACCAAGGCGCCGTTGCTTTCTAAGTGCTGTAACTTTTTCTGCATGTGCTCGGCGGTGTTCGAGGGTAAGGCGGAACTTCCCCAAGGAAGGAAAATCGCAATCAGTAGGACACAAAACCATTTCATGGATGCCGCGTAACGCGCGCTATGCGATTCTTGGATGCCGCAACACGCGATTCGGCCAACGTGCCATTGATGGAATATTCCGGGCCGTCGCCGCGCACTAACTTCAGGCTGAGGCTCTTGTTCAGCGAGACCGTTCCGGTGATTTCATACCTTCCATCCGGAGCGGTAAAAGACCCTTGCTTAAGTTGAAAGAGTCCATCAGCGAACAAGAGGTCGCCAGCAAATTTCTCCATCCGGAGCGGGCCAGCCTCGGCAAGCGAAATATTCGGAAGCACGCAATCCTGCGCCGTGACTTTCAACTCCGCGTTGCCTGAGGCGAGGATGGTCGCGATACTTTTGCCCGAACCGGAAAATTGATAAGTGGCGGCGGCGCTTCCCGTAATCCAGCGATCGCCTGTGACTCCCGCAAGCTGATCCAGGGCAATATGATCGAGCGAACCCTCGGCGTGAATGGTGGGAGTGCCGGAAGTGAAATCGATGGTCGCACTTCCTACATGCCTGCCATCCAATAATTTCGCGTGCACGTTCGAGAACTGCAATTGACCAGGGCTAATATCCACGTTCGCCAGAAAATCCGTACCGGCGATCTTGTGAATTGTGATTTTATCGGCGGACAATTGGCCGATTGCCTGCAGGCGGGAAAGGAACGAGGGTGCCTGCTTTTCCAGCAAGCGGTACCAGGGCCGGGAAGAAGATCCCGCGAGCAGCGTATTCAATGCGCCGTCCGTCAGTCCATCCGCATGCAGGTAAAAGCGCGCGGGGCATGTACCCTGAAGCACGCAAGGGCGCGGCAGCGTCAGCGATCCTCGCCAGGCAATTCCCGCCAGCGAGGCCGACAACTTCTGAACATTAATCTCCTGCTGCGTGAATGTGAGGTTCGCTGCCGAGACTTCCAGCGGAACGCTCAGTCCACGCACTTGTGCGTGGACTGCATGCAGCTGCGCAGTTCCCACGGCCCTCGTGGTAGAGAAGCTGGACCATGGTCCCGTAAGGCGGAGGTCCACGTTGGCAATACCTTCCGCGGTGGTTTGAGGCGCGGGAATCCCTAACATGCGCGCCGCTTGCAAAAAACGTTGGATCTGGCCATCGCCTTTTGCCCGTAGATTATATGTTGAGGCGGAAATCCAGCCATGCACTTGCAGCGGAGTCGTATGGCCCAGCGGAAAATTCAACGGTCCAATTTCCACTCCGGGAGCGGAGGATAGTGCGCCTAAAAAAGGCGCGTGCAGAGCGGTAATGCTGGAGGGCGTTTCTTGAATCGTGAAAGGGATCGCCGCTAAAACCAGTCCACCATTGGTGGAGGCGGATTCCAACCGCAGATTTTTAATCTCGCCTTGTCCTTGCCATTGCGGAAGATTGGTATCCTCTGCCGTGGCGAGACTGATTTTTGCATTGAGTTTCCCCGCCGCCAAAATATCTTCCGGAATTCCACTCTTCACATGGGTGGCAAGTTGAGCCACCGATTGCAAAGGAATATCGCTGGCGGCGAACGTCAGCCCGTAGCTACGCTGGCCGAACAATGACTTGATGCCACCCTCCAGGCGGAGAGAACCGTTTTGCACCGGGGCCCGGCAATCAATCTGACTCAGATCCTGGACTGCGGAGCTGTAATGAGCGGAGCATTCCGCGGCCAGCGTCGAATCCGAAGCTGCGGTGATGTTATAGCGGCGGAAATTCTGGACCGAAGCGTGAGTTTGCACGCGCAGATCGCCGGGGCTTCCGGTGAGCTGCGTAACCAAATCCAACTCTCCACGCCAGCCTTCGTCGTTGCCATCCGCGAGCGTAGTGATCTGCCCGAGTTGACCGCCGGCCCACTCAAATGAAAATTGCAGTGGTGTTTCTCGTAGTTCGGAAGATCGTTGCCAGGTACCGGAAAGTTCGATGGTCCCGGTGTTGGTAAGGTTGAAATCGGTGCGTACCGGCTTGGCCTCAAGACGCATGCCCCAGGAATTTTCCGAATCCTGCCAAAGGGCAAAATCTGCGTCAGTCAGCGTGTAAGGTTTTTTTTCTTCCCCGATTTTTAAGTTGATCCGGCCGCCTTCGGCCTCAATATAAGGGAATGCAGGTCTGCGCTCGCTCTTGGGTTTTCCTGTAGGGGCAACAGCGGTTTGCGCGGCGCGTTGCAACAGCGCTTCCAGGTTCCAATGACCTGAAGCGTTGCGCGCGAGGTTGAAGCTGGGTTCGCTAAGGCTCAGGCGTGCGATTTCCAGCCTGCCGTGCAACAGCGACCACAAGCGAAGAGACGCCGTCACGTCCTGCGAGCGAAGGATAGGTTCCGCGCTGAATGCCGGATCGTCATGGACCACAAAATCTTCCAGTTCGAATCCGGGATGCGGCAGCAGGCGGATGCTGGCGGAAGAGATGTCCACGGGGCGGCCCAGAGCCAGGCTGATGGAACCCACAATCCGACTCTTGATTTTTTGGGCGCCGGGCCGCACGAAAAATAACACAACCAGCACAAGTCCAAACACCAGCCAATTCCGCCTGGAACGGAAGAATTTCAATTCACCATCCTAAACGTGCGCTTCCACCGGGTTTTATCAAAAAAGTGAATGATGATGTGCAGCACGAACTCCATACGCTGACTGATTTCGGTCTGCTTGTACTGGTCTTCCGATTCCTCAAAAGACCAGTAAACGAACATGGGGCGCCCGATCACATTCTCCGCGGGAACAAATCCCCAATAGCGGCTGTCATAGCTGATATCGCGGTTGTCGCCCATGGCGAAGTAGCTGTTTTCCGGAACCACGATGTCATCCCCTTGGATGTGGTCCTTCATAGTGAGTTGCCAGTCGGGGATTACATCGCTGCCTTCGCTGGCCGGCACGGAGGGAAAATTTTTGGCGTACGGATTGTAAAGATCGGGAGCGGAATGCCACACGTAAGATTGTTCGTTCAACGGCTGGCCGTTGCGATAAACAACGCCGTTACGAAGATGAAGCCTGTCGCCGGGAACGCCCATAACGCGCTTAACCACGTACAAGCCCTGCTGCTCCGGAGACAGGAACACGAAAATATCGCCGTCGCGAATCTGACGGTAGGGCATGAGAGGGCCCAGCCATTTTGTACGGGGAGCGAACTGCACGCGGTTGACGAAAACGTGGTCTCCCACCAAGAGGGTTTTTTCCATGGAACCGCTAGGGATTTCGAAGGCTTGCAGGACGAATGTGATGATAAACAGACCAGTCACCAGCACCGCTGCCAGCGAGGCGAGGAATTCCACTGTGCTTTCCTGCTGCTTTTCTTGCTTTTTGCTTTCTTCTTTGGCCACGAAGCCTATCCATGTGGGCATGGTTTGCCCTTATCGAACCACTAAAAAGGTACGGTTCCAGCGCGTAATCTGGTAGAAATGGGTGATTCCATACGCGAGGTGTAAAAGTTTATCACTTGCGCCAGCGGGAGCGCCGTCGGAGTCTGCTTCGCGCATGGACCAATACACAATGAGCGGCCTTCCCACGATGTTTGCCCGCGGCACGAATCCCCAGTAGCGGCTGTCCTCGCTGTCGTCGCGATTATCTCCGAGAACGAAGTAATCATTGGGAGGCACGACCAGCTCGTCATCTTTGACTAGTGTTTTCATTTGCAGCCACCACTTGCCTTCCAGTCCGGCCACGGAAAGGTTCAATTGCGGAAAGTTGTCGCGAAAATCGTCCGTGATAGAGGAAATATGGTGGGTATACGGTTCGCGAAGCGCGATTCCATTCACGTACACTGTGCGATTTATGAGCCTTACGTGGTCTCCGGGGACACCGACGACGCGTTTTACGAAGTGCTGCGTTGGATCAACTGGAAATTTAAAAACAATAATGTCTCCACGCTTCACCGGCCGGTAAGGCATGAAGAAGGCCCCTGGATTGGCCCCATAACAAAGCTTATCCACGAGCAGATAGTCGCCTACTAGCAGCGTGTTTTCCATGGAATCAGAGGGAATTTGAAACGCCTGAACGATAAACGTGATCGCGAACACCGCAATAACAATGACAACCAGGAAAGACTGCAATACAAACGCCCAATCGGAGTGATGCGCGGCCTTTGTGGCGCTGATTGCAGGAACGGGCGGCGCCTCAATTGGCATGGTCATGACTGCACGCGTTCGCGGGACTGGCTCAAGTTCAGGGCTTGTTCCGAAGCAAGATATTCCAGCACCTGCCGCGCCGCATCTTGCTCTGCACTTTTCTTGGTCGGCCCTTTAGCACGGCCCACGAATTCGACTTCGTCCCCGGGACGGCCGCGAAGCCGCGCTTCCACGACAAACGTTTTATTGTGTTCGGGGCCACGTTCTTCCACCAGAGCGTAGGACAACTGCGCGTGCCCGCCCGCCTGCAAAGTTTCCTGCAGCGTGGATTTAAAATCGCTTACACGAACATTTCCCCGGCTTTGCAGGACTTCCAACTCCGGAGTGACGATGTGCGTCAGAATGACTTTGCGTGCCGCATCCAGACCCGAATCCAGATATATCGCGGCCAGCACGGCTTCCAGGGCATCAACTAACAACGTGGTCTTGCCGCGGCCGCCGCTTTTCTCTTCTCCACGCCCGAGCTTCAGAAAGCTTCCAATCTCCAGCTTTTGCGCAACGCCCACCAGATGTTTTTCGCTAACCAAATGGGCCCGAAGTTTGGAAAGTTCGCCTTCGTGGAAATGGGGAAAGCGGCGAAACAATTCCTCCGTGGTCACCAAAGAGAGAACGGCGTCGCCAAGAAACTCCAGTTGCTCGTTGTCCTTCGCTCGTTCTTCCTGCGCGACCGCGACCGAATCGGCTTCGCGGGCGTATGACGTGTGCGTGACCGCTTGTCGTAACAACTCGGGATGGGAAAAGCGATGTCCTAATACCTGCTCAAGCTCCGTATTTTCCCTGGTCTTCATGACAAGCAACTTCCGCACATCCCGGACAACTTTTAGTTTGGTTTCGCCGGAGTAGCGGGTGCTCCTTTAGCCGGGGCAACCGTTCCCCCCGTAAGTTGCACCAGACGGTCCCGCTCCCGCCGCGCGTAGGTTCCGGCAGTCGTATTTTCCTGCGTGAGTTCCACTGCCTTGTTGGCTTGTTGTAATGCCTCTGGATATTTCTTCTGATTATCGAGGCAAAGCGCGAGCCGCAATACTACGACTGGATCAGGTTGCGAAGGAAAGGCGTCCAACGATTTTTGGTATTCAGCCTGCGCTCCGATGAAGTCGCCCTTCTTGAATTGGATGGTCCCAAGATAGGAGTAAGCGGTGGAACGGATATAGTCCTTGTAGGCTTCCACGCGGTCTGGGGGCGTGCCCGCAGGAACGGCGATATCCGTGTCAATGGTCTGCAAAGCGTGTTGCGCGTATTTGGTCGCTTCGTCATACTTCTGGTCTTTGTCAATGTCAGTGTCCTGCGTGGTGTCCACAAGCGCTTGGCTCACGGCCACCAGGGCATCGGGCTGATCGGGATCAATCGCCAGGACCTTTTTGCCAACAGATTCCATTTTGTCGTTATTGTTGGCCTGCTGATAAGCAACAACATCCGCTTCGTATAACAGAATTCGCAACTCGCTCTCAGGATACTTCGCGGCGAAGTCGTCCGCGGCCTTTTCCAGGTTCACGGGATCGCCAGCGGTTGCTTTGGCCGCATTAAAGGCGTCAAATTCGGCCTGAGTTTTCGCCTGTGGAGGCGTCTTTTGTTGGGGCGCGGCTGTACCTGCGGCAGGCGCCTGAGTTGCAGCTGGAGTTGCGCTGTTTTGGGTTCCGTTGCTCGGGGCTGCGGGACTCTGCTGCCCTACGGCAAACGATACTAAGGCCAGCGCGACCATAACAATTCTTGCTTGCTTCATGCTGTCTCCTTGGATTGCAGTTCTCTGCTTTAATCCTTGATATCTACTGCGAATGGTGCGGCGCGTAAGGCTTTTCGATGCCGCTTTCCGCTGCTTCCTTTGCCTCGGGCAAATTTGCGCTCGCGCTCAATGCTGCCTTGTAGTGCTCCACGGCGCTGGTACGGTCTTGCTGCAAATCAAAAATCCTCCCCAGGTAGATGTGGGACCAAGCCATCACTTTCGGCTCATGGGCCACCGCAACAGTATGCAGGAAGTAGTCGCGGGCGCCCTCCACGTCCTTGTTCATGATTGCCGCTCGCGCGAGTATAAAGTATGCGCGTCCGGGGTCACCGGTCTTCTCTGCGAGCGCCTGCTGGGCGAATCGGTGCGCTCCTTCAGCGTCGCCCATGGCGAGCCGCAATTCAGCTGAGGCCAGCAGTTTATTCTGCGCCGGCTGCGCCAGAGTCATCACATCCGGCTCGGCCGTGCTGGCGAATTTGAAATGAGACGTTTCCAACTCTCGTGCTTCTTTGCGTGGTTCAATTCCTTCGATCATCTTGCCAAATGCGTTGCGGAACCCCAGCGGACTCTTTTCAAACGCTACCAACTGATCATAGAAATAACGCGTCAATACGAATCCCTGCGCCGTGGAGGCGTCAATCGCTTTATCCCGCTCCACCTCTGGAGTTTTCTTGGATCCAGTGGTGCGGATTTCCACCGCATGTATCAAGCACTCAACCACCAGCAGTCCCGCATCATTTTTGTAGCTGTCATCCATGGGGGCGGCTTTGACCGCTTGGAGCAAAGGTCCCATCCGCTGCATGTCGCCGGGATATCGCAGAGAGAAAGGATCTAATAAATAGTGGAGGTATGCATGGCGGATTTGGTCCATTTTGAGTCCGCCATCGGGTCCAGGGGAAATCACGATATAGTAATCGGTCCCGTAGGTGCGCGCGTTTATTTGGCTGGGTGCGCCCATGGGCTCGATATACACGGAGAATTGGTTCCCCGGATATCCCGATTGAGGGATCTTTAGATAGATGCCGGTATCAAAGAGCATCCTGGTGACCGGGTCGTGATATTGCTCCACCAGCGCCGCATATTCCTCGCGATGCTTTTCCCAAATGGCATGAAGTCCCGCCTGCGTATAAAACGTTTGCAGAAGCGGGGCAAACGGCAGCAGTGGCTGCGCGTCAGGAGCGACATCGGCTTCCTTGGCTTTGGGCGTAAACGTGGGAGGAGGGCCTAAAAACAAAGAAAGAGAAATGAATTTCGCCAGCGTGCGTCCAGAGTCTTGCTCCGCATGGTCGGAATAGAACTGACACATACTTTGCTGCGCCGATTGCGCTTGTTCGGATGCTTGGACCGCGGCAGCGATTTCCCCTCGAATCTTCGCCCGCAGGGGATTTGAGATGGCAAGGTCCGCATCGTATCCACAAGCATTCAGAGCGGAGACCACCGCGAAGACGGTCTCGTTGGCGTCAAGCACGGCAGGAGAATTCGATTGGGCAAACGAGCTTTGTCCCAAGACGCAAAACGCCGCACTCACCAAAATGACGAATTTACGAAACAGGAGGCCTCCTACCAGCGGGCAGGTCAAAATGACTAGTGTAAGTCTAAGGGCTTATTTACTAAGGGTCAAACCATGAAAGAGGATCAGTCGTGGTGCAGGTTGCAAAGATGATTCGTATCAGGGCGGCACCTTCAGGCCGCCATATGGAGCCTGTCCGATGACCGCCTTCAGGCGCTGAGGGGCTAAAGCCCATCCAACTTCTTGTGATGCTGCGATATGGCTAAAGCCATATCCTGATACGAACTGCTTCCTTGCAAACTGCACCACTTCAGGATCCAAAAGCTAGAACGCAGATTTCCAGTCCAACCACGGGAACGACAAACCAGAACCATGGAGAACTTATCCCCGCACATTGATCTTGGCGAAGGACAAAACAGCGCGTCCCGTCGTCGGCTTGCCCATATACGTTGCTGGCCGGAAGGTTGTGAAGATCAACATGTTCTTCACTTCACTCGGCAAGTCTTTCCTGCCGTTGGGGTCCGAGAGGATGCGGTAGTCGTCCACGCGTCCGGTGGGCCCGATATAAGCTTCAATCACCAGAGCATCGTCGTTGACCGAATCCGTAGTCATCCCGAAAGCGGCCTGTTCAAATTCCGGAGCGGTATTCATCAGCAGCACATCGCCACCGGTATTGGCTTGCAAAGGCACGGCAAAAGACCCCATGAGAACCACAAATACAGTGATAGCGAGCACCAATCCCACCGTCGCCGGCACCATAAAAGCTTTCGCTGTGTTTTCAAACCGAATGCGCAGCCCATCCAGCGCGGATTGCCGCGAGCGAGCGACTTCGCGCGAAATTGCTAACCGCAGTTTCAAGCCCAAGTTCTCAGGCGCTTTTCTCCGTCCCGTTGCCGCCAACAGACGTTGCGTATTGCGCAAGAGTTGGTATTCATCCTGACATTGCGTGCAATTCCCCAAGTGTTGCGACAGCGCGTGCATCTGCGCTCCGCTAATCCTCCCGTCCAGATATGGTGAGAACAATACTTTTGCCTGGGAGCAATTCATGATGCCACCTCAATTCCCTTGCGGGATGCGCACTTGCTGCCGAACTTTTCTTTTGTTTCCGGAAGCCTGGAATTCGATTCGACCTTCGGCTGCGATTGCCGCATATAAGAAGCCAAGCGGCGCTTCAGCGCATCACGGCCGCGTGTCAGCCGGGACTTTACTGTGCCCAAAGATACTCGCGTTACTTCCGCGATTTCCTCGTAGGACATTTCTTCCAGGTCTCGCAGCACTACCGTGGTCCGGTATGGTTCCGGCACTTTGCGTAATTCTTCTTCGACCTTGGTCCGAATCTCTTCGTGGGCCATATTGTCGAAGGCGGACACGGCACCGTCCACTAGAAGGTCTTTCAACTCTAAAGCGGAATCGGAATCCGATTCTCCAATCGGGGTCTCAATGGAAACTTCCTGCGCTTTGTGACGGATCCACCAGCGCTTCCGGTTTGAAGCCTCATGGATGGCAATCCGGTACATCCAGGTTTTCAGGCTGGATTCTCCGTGGAAGTGCTTCATTCCGCGGAAAACTTTCAGGAAAACGTCCTGCGTGGTGTCAGCGGCATCCGCAGGGTCGGAAACAATGCGATAGACAAGGCTGAAAATCGGCTGATGAAACTCGCCGATCAGCCACGCGTACGCTTCCTCGGATCCAGCTTTCAGCTCCGCGACGACCGCGGCTTCCTGGACGCGAACTCCTAACGCACTTGCAAGATCTGCCAAGGTGGTAGCCTCCGCCATCGCTCTCATGGCGTCACCCCCATTATAGGTCGTTCCCGGCAAGCAGCCCATCGAATTTCTACGCCGCCCGCCGCCCCAATTCGCGTATCAGTACATATAGACCCCGCAGGGTCATCGAGAGTTCCTGATTTTATAGGTTTAAAATCAGCTAGTTAAATGGACTGCAAACCTCGTGCCTGACTTTAGTGTTGCTGCGGAGTGGCCTGAGTTTGAGGTTTGGCGGCAGGCGATCCCGGTTTGGTGTTTGGCGCGGGTTTAGTTGCGGTTCCCGAGGTCGTCGTGCCGGAGGTCTTCGAGACGGGCTTTTTCTTCTTCTTTACAACGGGCTTAGCCTTTGGGGACTCATCGTTTTCGACTACAACCTTCTGCTGCTTCTGTGCCAGGCTGGCCTGTGCGGCCTGTAGGCTGGTTCGCAGATGTTTGAGTTCAGCATCTTTCGCGGTTGCCAGATCGTCCATGCGGGCACCGAGGTTACGCCGCGACTGATCGAGTGAGCTGAGGTCGTTCTCCAACGCCTGGAAATCATCCTTTGGGCCAAAGGCCCCAGTGGATTCCACGATCGAACTGAACACATCGTAGAGAGCACTCAGATTTCTGTAGAGCTTAAACGTGATTTCAAGATCTTCGGGCGAAGAACGCAGTTGCCCGATAATTTCAGGAAGCGCGGAGTGCAGATTTCTTTGCACGGAATCGGCGTTGCTCTGCGTGTCGCGCTTAGTCCCGCCATCGGCCTTCCACTTATCAATGCGTAGTTTAGCGACGTCGAGCTGCGTTGTCTGGCTGGTCTGTTCCAGTTGCGCGAGCACCGTGTTCAGTTGATTCAGGGAAGCATATGAGACCGGGGCGGGCATCTGCGGCGCATCCTGGGCGAGCGCTTGCGCTCCCGCAGTCGCGAGCAAAAAGGCGAGTAGAACAGGAGATGATAGACAGAGCCGTCGTAGTTTCATCGCACGCAAGGTAACAGGATACTGATTTCCACGTTTTTCGCAATGTCTGGATGGTTCGTTTGACTATCCACGGTTGCTGGGCGAAAATGAAACTCGTTCGTTGTGCCTCGTTTTTTTCTTCCTATGTGGGCCTGTGGCGCAGCTGGGAGCGCGCTTCCATGGCATGGAAGAGGTCGTCGGTTCGATCCCGACCAGGTCCACCAAATTTCAAGAATTCACAAACTTGCCGTTCTGTGACATGCAGAACAGATTGATTGAAGAAGCGTTCGACGGAGTGCGTGTCCTCTTCCTTGATGGTGCCGGTGAAGTCTTATACAGTAAGCCTTCCCGCAGGTGGCAAAAGAGGCGACCTGAAAACTTACCGCCCCC
>DASXFN010000022.1:0-16099 GCA_036489565.1 Terriglobales bacterium | reverse complement strand
CTTTGAATCCTCGGGCAAATATTGAAACGTGAAATCCGGGAGGAACCGTGGGAGTGAAGTTTGAAGGCGGCGCAACCACACGCGGTCCGTTATTGGTGCGGAAAACTACGGCCAGTACACGAGCCCGCAAACCACCGACGTTCAACGCCGCCAGAACAACCAGCGCCACGATCGCGACTGCCACGAGCGTGAATCCAATCCGCCGTGCCGTTGTGTTGCCGTCCATCCGTGAACCTTGCTCCTGCGCCTGTATCTACAGTAAGGCCAGTGTATGCCATGAGATGATCGTCAGCGTTGAGGTTTGTGCAAGAGGAACATTTTGAGTGAACCGATACATATGACGGCTCAGATAAAATTACGAGGTGCACATTTAGGGGACAGGCTCTGCGCATTCCGGCATGAAGTAAGCATTCATCATGATTGATCAGCGTTTCGATATCGTGGTAGTGGGTGGTGGCATTGTTGGGCTTGCCACGGCCATGCATGTGACGAGGCGCTTTCCAAAACTGCGTTTACTGTTGCTGGAAAAAGAAGATCAGGTGGCGCGACATCAGACAGGCCACAACAGCGGTGTTATCCACTCAGGAATTTATTACAAACCGGGTTCGCTGAAGGCCCGCCTTTGCGTTGAGGGCGCGAGGGCCATGATCGAATTCTGCGGGCAGCACAACATTCCGCATGAAATTTGCGGGAAGGTCATTGTCGCTACTAATGTGGAAGAGCTTCCCCGGCTGCAGACGTTGCTGGAGCGCGCACAAGCGAACAACTTGAGCGGGGTGAAACAGCTAAATGCAGAACAGATCCGCGAGATTGAGCCGCACTGTAGCGGTCTGCGCGGCATCCACGTTCCTGGCACGGGGATCACCGACTATGCCGCGGTTTCCGAAAAGTATGCCGAACTAGTAAGCGCGCAGGGCGGCACGGTCCGCACTGGGACGAAGGTGACGAGATTTGTGCAGCGTAATGGAGAAGCTGTGGTGGAGACGAACCGAGGCGCGTTTGTGACGCGGTACGTAATGAATTGCGCGGGATTGCACAGCGACCTCGTCAGCCGCATGGCGGGGCAGAGACCAGAGGTCAGAATTATTCCGTTTCGCGGAGAGTACTACGATCTTGTCCCGGAAAAAGAGTACTTGGTGAAATCGCTAATCTATCCGGTTCCCGACCCGCGCTTCCCTTTTCTGGGGGTGCACTTTACCCGTCGCATTCGGGGCGGCGTGGATGCGGGACCAAACGCGGTGCTGGCTTTCAAACGCGAGGGTTACCGCTGGAGGGATTTCAGCGTCCGGGATACGGCCGACACTTTGGGCTATTCCGGCTTCTGGCGTATGGCGGGAAAATACTGGCGCTATGGGATGGGCGAAACCTACCGCTCCCTAAGCAAAGGCGCGTTTGTAAAAGCGCTGCGACGATTGCTTCCAGAGATTACGAGCGCAGACCTGGTCGCAGACGGCTCAGGCGTGCGGGCGCAGGCGGTGCGCCCCGATGGATCGCTAGTGGATGATTTTCAGTTTGATCGCGCAGGAAACACTTTGAACGTCTACAACGTCCCGTCGCCGGCAGCGACGGCTTCCCTGGCGATTGGGGACGCCATCGCCGGAATGGCGGAAAGAGAATTTGGATTGAATGCTTAGTTTATTTACACGCGGCAGAAACCGCTTGTACCGGATCGTTCATACTGCTTGTATCAAGATCACGCAGGCTTCTTGAAAATTTCCAACTGTAACCAACGATCGGGCAACGGCACTCGCGGATCGCCCACCAAAACTGGACGCGTAAACTGGAACCAACGAATTTTCTTGTCGCAAAACGCGCACCCATTCGCAGTAAATATCTTTACATCGGTACGGCTAACGCTCTGAAAATCACGGCCTGAAACTTCGTCGTCCGGTAACACCACGATAAAAGCGCCTGGTTCAGGATTCTGTTGGTAAACGCAAACATAGTCCTTGTAGTCCACGCACAACCTATCTTTTGGGTCGAGAGGACTTTCCACTCGAATCACAGAACCGCGAAACGCGCCCACATTTGCTTGTTCAACCACGTTGAACCCTTTGTATTTTAAATAAGAAGAGAGTTCCATCAACCGATAGCCGTCCGCGTACGGGAAAAACAGACTTACCGATTGACCTCCTCTAGTCGCCAGATAGCCATTCAGAAACCTGGCCATCTGACTCTTGGTGATAATGACGCCTTTTCTCTCGACAATTCGAGCTGCCGAAAAGACCGCACTCTGGAATAACACGCAGACTGCTATTGTCGCGACAGCAAATCGTCGAGCCTTTACCGGCGATTGCAGCCAACCTAGCGCCATATGCGAGAGATACAGAATCGCGATGAAGTCCACGGGCGCCATGTAGTACCCACTGTAGAGGTGGACCATCAAGACGCCCGCGCTGTATGCCAGAGCGCCCACAGCGGCAGGGTCCCAAATGTCATCAAGCGCACCATCGGAAAAGATGAATGCGGTCAAGCGGACGGCAACGACAATCAACAAAAGCAGAAGAAGCCAGTCAATGTGCAAATACATGCGAAGCACCGAGCTTAAGGCTTCACTGTGTGCAGCGACGTACCCAAAAGATCTCCTTGGAAACAACGCAATGACAAACAACCCAACGTAAATGGTCGCGACAATCAGCATCCCCAGTGGAAGGAGGTTCAGCCTGGCGAAGTCTCGCCAGGACCGCCGCCCAGAGCGAACCATGACAAATCGCTCCAGAACCAACCGGGAAACGGCATAGCCGGCAATGAAAAGAACGGCAGTCTCTTTGTAATAGAGGAGAAAGTGCGTGGCGACAAGACAGCCTACAAAATAGATGCGGCCGTTGCTCCTGGCATGCCCTTGCAGGCATAGCAACAGGACAGCCAGCCAGAACAACAGATTCCGCTCCGGATAGACGAAGCCGGAAAAAGGAATGACGAAGCTGGGCACGATCATAACGGCGCCCATAATTAGAAAGCGATAGCGAGGGGCGAATTTCTTCAAGACAAAGAAGAGCACGACAAGAAGGACCACCAATTGCGCCGCGACCAAGAAATGGTATCCAGCGGGCGATCTGGTAAAACGCTTGAGAAGATTGAACTCCTGGTCCGCCAGCGGGTAAAACCTTCCCGTGCCCGGCCACAAGGGCGGGAGAAGATTCTTCCCTCCCACCGAATAGTCGGTCATCATGTCGTCGTCGTAGTAAGCGAAATCCTCCTTGTAAAAAATAAGGAAGATGTAGAAGGCCGCGAATAAGAGAAATAAAATCGCCGCAATTCCATCAAAGGCTTGAAAGGATGCGAGCAGATTGTTTCGCCGGCCTGAAGAATTCGACTGCGACGGGACTGAAAATGCTTGCTCGGCATATCCGCTTAGCCATAGGCCGGATAAAGCGATTGCGCCAAGCAAGCATAGCCAGAGCACCAAAAAATGCGCCGTGATCAAGTCGCGCGTATGGTGCACGAGAAGATGGATGATGGACATCAGCGTATCGCCTCAGAATTGCGCAGATTGATTAAAGTCATCCTTTCAAAGTTGTGTGAACGTCTACTTCCACATCGGCTCGTGATCCTATATTCAACGTTTGCGACACAACGTAAAGGGGACGATTTTTACCTTGCTCGTAAATTTTTCCGACATACTCGCCCAACATCCCAATACTGATGAGCGTGGAGCCGCCGATTACGCTGATCAACACGGTAAGCGATGACCATCCGGGCACCACATACCAATGAAAGATTTTCGCGAGAAATGCGCGGACGGCCTCTTCCAGTCCCATCAGTGTGACAATCACGCCCAGCCATGTGCTGGCCTTCAGCGGGAGTATGGAAAAAGATGTGGCGGCGGTCCAAGCGAACTTCAGCATTTTCCGCAATGGATATTTGGTCGATCCTGCGACCCTTGGCGACCGTTCATATCGGACCCCTATTTGCGAAAATCCAACCCAGGCGACCATGCCGCGAAGAAAGCGATGCGTCTCGCGCATGGTTTGCAACGCGCTCAGGCAAGGACGGGAAAGCAAACGGAAATCCCCCGTGTCCACAGGAAGATCCTTATGCACGAACGTGCGCATAAAGCGGTAAAACAGCCAGGCCGTCAGCAGCTTGAACCAGGTTTCCCCGGGACGCGCCCCGCGCTGGCCATAAACCACGTCGTAGCCTTCGCAATAGCGCTCGATCATCTGATGGATGACGGGCAAAGGATCCTGCAGATCGGCATCCAGCAGCACGACAGCCTCTCCGCTGGCATAATCGAGGCCGGCAGTACAGGCGACTTGATGACCGAAGTTCCGGGAAAAATTCAGTATCTTTATTCGGGGATCCTGTTCAGCCCATTCGAAGATCATTTGCAGCGTGGAATCTTTGCTGCCGTCATTCACTAAAATGACTTCAACTTCGCCATGCAGTTCACTCAAAAATGGTTCCAACGCGCTGCGCAAAAACGGTACAACGGCCTCTTCGTTGTACATGGGGATCACAAGCGAAATTTTGGCGGGATAAGTCCGCTGCCGCAATAAATAGAAGTTTTTATCCGCTTGCCGCATTACTCTACCCTCCGCCGTCCGCGCCATTCAAGCTTTACAAACAAAACTTTCTACAATCCGAGGCCTTTGGCAATAATGTTTCTTTGGATCTCGGTAGTGCCGGAATAGAGCGTACTCCCCACGGCATCACGCAAATCGCGTTCGACTTGCTGCTCAGTCATATAACCGTATCCGCCGAATATCTGGATCGCATCCTGTGACGATTTCACGAAGCACTCGGAGACATACAGTTTCGCAATCGCGGCTTGCGTGACGGCTGATTGCCCGCGAGCTTTGAGCCGGCCGATGCGGTACACGAGCGGCCGGCATGTGTCTAAACGCACCTTCATATCCACGATTCGGTTGGCAATGGACTGATATTTCCCTATAGGCTTGCCAAATTGCCGCCGGGTTTGCGCGTGGGCGATGACTTCCTCAAGCTGGCGCTTCATCACCCCCAGACAGTTGGCGAGAATACATCCGCGCTCCCACTCCATGGAGCATTCGAATACAGCAACGCCGCGGCCTTCGCGCCCCAGGCGATGGGAAACAGGGATTTTGCAATCTTCGAAGATAACTTCCGCCATCGGCGAGGTCCGCAGCCCCATCTTTTCTAATTTTTTATCAACCTTCAGTCCTGGAGTATTTTTTTCGACCATAAACGCCGTCACGCCCATCGCGCCGAGTTTGGGATCAATCGTTGCGTAAGCGACAAACAAATCTGCCACGGTCGCATTGGTCACGAACATTTTCGTTCCATTCAGGACGTAATGGTCGCCCTCCCGGGTCGCGCGCGTCCGCATGGCAAAAATATCCGAGCCAGCATCGGGCTCGCTCGCGGCGTTGGCTCCAATGAGTTCTCCCTTGGAAAGTGGAGGCAAAAATTTATGTTTCTGCTCCTCGGTTCCATATACAAGAAGAGGAATTGTGTTGGTCCACAAATGGGCGTTGATGGAAAATAGAAGCCCCTGATCGCGGCTTGCATAACCCAGACCTTCCATTACTGCCAGAAGGTCAGGCAAGCCTAGACCGAGCCCGCCATATTCCGCCGGAACAGGCAGCCCGAAGATGCCGAACTTAGCGCAATGCTCCCAGCCCTCGTGGTTGAAGGATTCTTCGCGATCCGCACGTACCATGTCCAGCTGCAACGCGCTGCGGGCGAACTCAACAGCGGCATTTTGCCATTCCTGCTGCTCTGGTGTCAGATCAAAATCCGCGCTTGGGGTCGGGCCTGCGACTGTACTGTTCTGAGTCATAAGAAAAGCATGAATGCCTAAGTTTTAGGGGAGGATGTAATCTTAAATGCCTTTCAGGGACAGGAAAAGACATTTGATATGTACAACTTGTATCTATATGATAATGCAGTACTTAAAAACACTATAGAGCGGATTTGTCGGCGGCTCAGTCGGGGAAAAATCGCGAATTATCGGAAAATATTCGTTGGTGGAATAGCAGGGTAGACGTTAAAATTCTTTAACGACGCATAACAATCGTTTTGCTCCAAGAGACCTCCCCAAGGTTTCCCCCGGCATTTAACAAATACTGAAGATCCACCTATTTATTCATTATAGGCAAGATGGAATTATCTACCGCGATTGCTCCTGGCACTGTACAAGGAACCGTGAGAACCTCGGTCGGCCACGTCGACCCACGGATCGAGCGGGCCCGCCCTAACATTTATCGCTTCTCCGCTCTGGTCGCGCAACTTGGATTGTTGCTGGCCGTATTCCGCGTTTATCATGTCGAGCAATTTCGTGGCCCCGACGACCTGGATTTCTTTGCCATGTGCTGCGTGGCCTTTGGCGCCTTCGCAGTCCATTATTGGCTCCCGTTCCGGTTCAAAGAGAAGTTCTGGGTGATCGTGTCCATGGCTTCGGCGGCGCTGTTTTTACAGCGGCGCGTTACAATCGCCCTTTTTGCCGCCGGCTTTTTGTTCTATCTGATCGCCGCCAGTCGATGGTCCTTCCGAAAGCGTGCTGCGATTGCGACGACCGTGTTTCTCGCCGCCATGTTCTCCAGCGCAAAATCTGAATGGTTTGTTCATCTGCGCCATGGCCTTTCCATCCCGGAAAGTTTTTGGCCTGTATTTGGCGGCATTTTTATGTTCCGCCTGATTGTTTATTTTTATGATTTGCAATCGGCGAAGGCAAAACCATCGCTGGTGGAGTTTCTTGCCTACTTTTTTATCCTGCCAAACTACCTGTTTCTGTTTTTCCCAGTAATCGATTTTAAGACCATGCGGGTGACTTATTACCGCCGCGACATTCATGAAAGCGCTCAGCAGGGCATTTTTTGGATCTGCCGTGGCACCGTTCATCTGCTGCTCTACATGATTGTGTTTCACGTCCGGGACATGCTGACGCTCAATGGCATTCGCTCCTTCCCCGCCGTGGTCGCAATGATGTTCCTGACGTTCATGCTTTATCTTCGCGTTTCAGGACAGTTTCACATCATCGTTGGACTGCTCCATCTTTTCGGCTATGACCTGCCGGAGACCAACCATAAATATCTGCTTTCGCACAGCCTGAATGATTTCTGGCGGCGCATTAACATTTATTGGAAAGATTTTATGGTGAAGATCGTTTATTTCCCTGTCTATTTCCGCCTGCGGAAGAAAAATGATTTTGGAGCGCGCATGCTGGCCACGGCCATGGTATTCGTGGTTACCTGGGTACTGCATTCCTATCAGACATTTTGGCTGCAAGGCCGATTCATCATGACCTGGCAGGACACTCTTTTCTGGAGCATCCTGGGATCACTGGTGATGGTCAATGTATGGTGGGAACTGCGGCATCCGAAGCGCCGTAAGGACACCAGTTGGGCTGCACGCCTGCGGACCACGGCTTCCATCGTAGTCACAATGTCATTGATTCTCGTTATCTGGTCGCTGTGGAGCGCTCCCAGCGTGCGGGCGTGGATTGATTTCCTGACCTGGTGGCACCCGAGATTTTAAGAATTTTGCGTGTAAGGAGAGATTTTGATGGATCAAGCACAGGGCATTAAAGAGCAACTCCGCCAGTTCATTCTGAAGGAATTCCTGCCGGGAGAATCCCCCGCGAATTTAACGGACGACACGCCTCTGCGCACCAGCGGCGTGCTGGATTCAATGGCCACTCTGCAAGTGGTCACATTCGTGGAAGAACACTTCGGAATTGAAGTGGAAGCCCATGAAGCCGGCGTGGAGAATTTTGACAGCTTGAACAGCATCGCCGCTTTTGTTGCGCAAAAGAAAGCAAACAAGTAATGAATGTGATGGAGATTCCTAAAGCAGCTCAAACAATTAGCCTGACGGATTATTTGGAAGCCAGCGCGAAGAGTTTTCCACAACGGACCGCGATCGTGGATCCCGATGGCGGGCTGCTCTCCTATCAGGACCTGAATGAACGGGCCTGTCGCATTGCCGGATTCCTTAAGGCGCGTGGCATCGTCCTGGGAGATCGGGTGGGACTTTTGCTGCCAAAAAGTTCGGTGACCTTGACGGCCATCTTTGGCATCCTTAAAACCCGCGCTGCCTATGTGCCGGTGGACTATAGCGCGCCGGGAGCACGTGCCGCTTCCATTTTCAAGGACTGTGAAGTTCGGGCCATCTTCACCAATTCCTCGGGGTTAGGGTTGCTGGAAAAAGAATATGGAAGCTCGCTCCCGGAGACTGTGGTTGTGTGTGAAGGGGACACAGTCAGCGTGAATGGTTCTGTTGTCAGTTGGGATGCAGTTCTGAGCCATTCGCCGTTGCGCGAAGCTTCCGGGGCTACTCCGAAAGATTTGGCTTATATTCTTTACACTTCAGGCTCGACCGGCGTACCTAAGGGCGTCATGCTGAGCCAGGAAAACGCCACCAGTTTTGTGGACTGGTGTTCGTCGGTATTCTCCCCCACGGAGAACGACCACTTTAGCAGCCACGCTCCGTTCCACTTCGATCTTTCCATTTTGGATATCTATCTCGCCATCAAACATGGGGCCAGCCTGCATATTGTGTCGGAAGAATTGGGCAAGAACCCGCGCGAGTTGGCGCAATTCGTCGCTGACCGGCGACTCACCATCTGGTATTCCACGCCTTCGATCCTCGCGCTTTTGGCGCAGTTCGGCAACCTGTCAGCGCTCGATTGCAGCTCTCTGCGCATGGTGTTTTTTGCCGGCGAGGTATTTCCGGTGCGGCACTTGAAAGCGCTGACGGGATTATGGCCGCATCCGCGATACTTCAATCTTTACGGCCCCACGGAAACGAACGTGTGCACCTTTGCTGAGGTTCCATCATCTATCCCGGAAGATCGCACGGAACCGTATCCAATTGGCCCTGCCTGTGCGCATTGCGCTCCTCTGGTGTTGGATCCGGAAAAAGTTGAAGTGCAGTCAGGCGAGGAAGGCCTTCTTTACATCTCCGGGCCCTCAGTGTTTCAGGGATACTGGAATCGTCCCAAGGAGAATGCTGCGGCATTTCTGGATCGTGACGGCGTCCGCTGGTACTGCACCGGTGACGTTGTGCGCGAGGACCCGCAGGAAGGGTTTATTTATGTGGGCCGCCGTGACCGCATGGTCAAACGGCGCGGATACCGCATTGAACTCGACGATATTGAATGCGCGCTCTATCGTCATCCCGGAATTCGGGAAGCCGGAGTTGTGGCAGGCATGGCGGGAAGCGAGCATACAAAAATCGTGGCTTACCTGGTCGCGGATGCGGAGCCCAAACCCGGCGTGATTGCCATGAAAATGTTCTGCTCTCAGAATTTGCCCGCGTACATGAATCCCGATTCGTTTGTATTCATGGATTCCCTCCCGCGAACTTCCACTAACAAGGTGGATTACCAGGCGCTGATGCGTAGCATGCAGGGGACAGAGAGGGGCGCATGAGTTTAAGTCCAACACAATTCAAGAAGATCGTAATCACCGAACCCCTGCCGTCGGTTGTACTCATCGCCATACTGCTCATAGTTGCAACACTTCCAAGTACAATGATAGGGAGTTCGCTCCGGCAGTTGGTAGCTATTGCAGGCGGCCAACGGTCATTCGGGGGTAACGGCGGAGGTGGATACTATGAGGATCTCATGCGTCATACCGAAGGACACTACGCACCAACGCTCATTGAACGGCTCACAATTGGAAAGCTCGCAAGAGACGCTGTGCAACAATCTGGGATATATGTTTATGGTGGCTTTGAGGCGTATGAAGGAAAACCGAGTCTAGACCTTCCCAACACAACGGAGGGGCCAATTAAAACAAATTCTTACGGTTTCTTTGACTATAGCCATTTGACGGAACCACCACCTAATACTAGACGCCTTGCCATATTTGGAGACTCAGTCGCCCGTGGATGGGGTATTCCAATGGATTTGCGCTTTACAAGTTTATTGGACACCCAACTGAATGACGCAGTCCCTCAACAACACTTCGAGGTACTAAACTTTGCAGTATCAGGATACGTTCTCACCGAAACTTTGAACGTAGTCCTAGAAAAAGCACCGAAATTCCGACCCGATGTTTACATTCTCGTCCTTACCGGGCTTACCGCATCACCTGACTGGGGGCGCCATATAGCACAACTAGTGCGTGCAGGACGCGGATTGAAATACAATTTCCTCCAAAATCTAGCCACCCAGGCGAACATCAGCGATCAAGATACTACCGAATTAAGCAATTGGAAACTTGCCCCCTATCGGGAAGTCATATTGCGTAAAATTCTGCTCATGATTAAAAGTCATGTCGTTCATAATTCAGCACAGTTATTGGTCGTCTTGGTACCTACTCCTGAGAACGAGACTATGACCGAACTTCGGTTCCGCCCCCTCCGGGCATGCTTACAAGGAACGGATATTCCTGTGATTGATCTGACGGATACATTCAAAGGGAAGGATTTGGAAGCATTGAGAATGAGCTGGTATGACGGTCACCCAAATGCTATGGGTCACCGCATGATAGCCGATAATCTCTATACGAAGCTTCGGGAAAATCCCGCAGCGTGGGCCGCCATCACGGGCGAGGGCGAGCACTCTCCCCGTCTACAAACCGCAGCTTCGCATCCTAACCCAACGGCACCGCGGCCTTAGTGGCGGCGCGGCAATTTACCTGGTTCCTTCCGGCATGGAGCTTACACGATTTCGCCAGTCCCACCTTCCCCACAATCCTTCCCAGATTTTTTCCACCAACGCACGAGGCAACCATTTTGCCAGGAGGCGAGCGTTTAGCTTATAGCCGATTGTCGCCAGCCCTTTGCGATGAAACTCCCAGAAGTCTTTGTCTTTACGTTCGAATTTATATACGCACTTGCCGAGATACACGAAGTATTCCCGCTCCGCCACCCGCAGGTAGAAATCATATTCTTTCGGGGAGAGATAGTTCCGCCCGTGCAAAGCCACAAATTGCAGACGCGAAAGGCTCTGGAAGGCATAAGCACGGATCCGCGCAATGATGGAATCGTTGTCGCGGCGCGAGAACGTTAAGACCTGGTGAACAAAGCCGAAGTTCCAGTTCCGGAGCAGCTCGAAGCAGGCGTGGGCGTCCTCGAAGGGAGCGTAACTCTCCTTATAAAAGGGGTCGCGCGAGCGCACCAATTCCGATCGCAGCAATAAGGAGGTAGGAGTGCCGAACAGGTATTTGTCCCTGACAAAATACTGCCTGCAGGTATCACGCCCAGACACTTCGTGACTGGGATAAGGAAGGCCATCCAACTGAACATTTTCGCCGTCGAGTTGGTACGCACTCACGATACCAACGGAGGGATGCTGGTCCGCCAACTCCACCATGCTTGCAATGCAATCTGGAAACAACCAGTCATCCGCCTGCACAAACTTGCAGTATTTGCTCTGCGAAGATATCAGGCGCAACACCTGATTGTAGTTTGCAATCTGGGACAGGAACTCGGCGTTGTGTTCCAGTCGGATCTTGCCCGGATAAAGGGCCTGATACTTCTCTGCAATGGCTGCCGATTTGTCTGTGCTGAAGTTATTGAGCAGGACGTACTCCCAATTTTCATACGTCTGCCGCAGCACGCTTTGAATGCATTCTTCGAGATAGTCGTCGGTGTTGTAAAACGGCGTTACAACGCTGACGAGGGGAGTTTTAGAATCCATAAAATGGCTTGGAAAGTGAAGGCAAAGATCAATGGATCATTTTTGCGTCAACGCTACTAGAAGCACGCCCAGTGATGTCTTTTTCTTCTTTGGGTCGGGAAAACAGTCCGCAGACCACCTGATACTGCACCTGCAAAGCCGAACGATAGCCGCGCCGGATCGCGGACAGCTTCGACGAAATGAGCTGACGGTTCGTCTGAATATCCGAGAACGCCGAGGCCAGGTTGTAGCGAGTGTATGACTTGATATCGAAACAATAGCTGGCCTGGCCCATGTCCTCCATCAAACTCGTTACCTTTCGATCATAAGAAATCGCGATGGCAGGTTTATTGACGAGAAAAGCAAGGAGCAAAGCATGAAGCCGGCTGGAAACCACATAGTCCACGGAATTCAGCAGTTCGAGCAATTCGTGATGGCTCCCCACATCGCGGGACGAAAGGCGGTTGTGATCGGCTTCGGTAAGATCGGAATCCAAACGCTTGCGGAGTTCTGGAAAGATCAGTTCATCTGGAGAGGAAGAAGAGAATAGCGTGACAAGAACTCCGCTCTTCAAAAGCTGAGATGTGAATGACGCCAGTTCCGTGAGGTAGCGTTCGTGCTCAATCGCGTTCGCGGTCGGCCATAAGTTAGGATGCGCGTAGGCAATTGGGCTCAAAGCCACGCGGATGGGCGTGCTGCTTCCGGAATACATCACAGGTTTATATTTCTCGACGGGCAGACTGAAGGCAATGTCCGGCACCACGGGGCCTTCGGCGCGTGGCGTAAGTGCGAGCGCCAGTTGCTTCGACCCTTGATCGCGATAAGAACGGTATGCCGCGGAAGAGAGCGCTCTCTTCAAAAACCATTTGCTGAGCCAGGAATCCATGCGGCAAGCGCCAACGCTCAGGAATACCACTGGACACCCCGCGAGACTCGCCAGCCGTGCCCACTTGAACAGGCTGTAGGGATGTCCCCACGGCCCCCCCCATTCTTCGTCCAGCTGCCCCCCGCCAGCGACCGCCAGCACATCCACCTTGCGCAGAATTTGATAACTTTCTCGAACGTGTCGGAGTTCGCGCATCGCCGCCGCGAACTGTTTCAATACCGGAAGTCTTGACAGCCGTGTATTCGCCCAAGTCCCATTTTTCCGCGCAGGTCTATAGTGTGGACGGGAGATTGCCGCCAGCGGGAAACAGGGAATATTGTGCTTCTCTGCCGTCCTGTCGGGGTTTAACGTTACGCCGACAAAAGTAGCATCCGGATCATTCTTGCGGAAATTTTCAATGAGGGCGTCTTGAATCGCCGCATCGCCAAAATTGGCGCCGTCGTAGGGCGTCAGTAAAGCAATACTAGGAGAGCATCGATGCGACTTGGATATCATGAACGTGCTGCGCCGATAAGAATCAAAATAGTCGGCTCCTAAATATCATTGCTAACCGGCCTCGACATCTCTTGCTGGCGTCCGGGAACAATGCTATTCCCGTATCTCGAACGAAATGATCTACTGGAACAACTCCTTATTGATCTGAAAAAAAAATCTTCTTTTTGTTTCCTTAAACGCTTCTCGTCCCCAGAGGTAATTGAGACGCAAGCCGAACAGTTCCACAAAACCACCCCGACCAGCAGCCTTCCATCCCATTCTAGTCAGCGTCTGTTGCATTGCCTTGTTTGTAACTCTTACCCATGAAATCTGCGTTGTCTTGTTGTATTTGCTCTCGACAGTCTCCACCGCATACAGCATTATCTGCGGTAAAATGCCGATACCACGAAAGCTCGGGATACAAAACGCACGCCAGAAATATGCTTCGGAATATCCCAACAAGTACTCATTTTTGAGGAAGTCATCATAATAACTTTGGGTTGGCCAAGCACAGATACAGGCAACAATTTTGTTTTCTCTTTTCGCAACAAAACACATGCATCCCTGACTCAGTTGCTTGACTGTAAGCGCTTTAGGAAACTTCCAAGGATCAATTTCTGTTAGCTCATCAATTTCCGCTTCATCATGGAAAAATATTTCTTTAAAATCGAGCGAACTGGTGAATCGAAGTGAAAGCTTAAACAAGCCTTTCGACTGAGCCGCCGCACTTTTTATTGCGCTTGAATCCGCTACGAATACAAGTAAATGAGCACTGGAGTAGCACTTCACAATATGCTTTTTTATCCTTGAGCTTATCCCGCGCGGGCCCTCAATCCGGAATATCTCTAAGCCGCGCCGAAATAACGTCGCATTCATATTCCCATCGCCATTAGTACCAAAATCTAATTCCCTCAATTCATAAGATTGGATTCATCGTGATCGGTTATTTCATTTCTTCGCGAAGAGTCCTTTTACTGAACGATTGTCCCCATGAATCGCACCGGCCTACGTAGGAATCTTCGGATCATCGTTCGCCGCGTCGCTCGCTGTTAGTAATCGGAGCCATTTTCTTTTCAGCCAGCGCGAAACCTTGAGCGCCTGCCCTACAACTGGCTCAATTGTAAATTCACTGGTAAATTCAGAGCTTCCCGCAGCAGGCGCCCAGCGGTCCTTATATGAGAAGCCGCCGCCAATGTCTATCGTGGCATAACCCGATTGGGCAGCCCAGCGAAACACCGCTTCGTATGTATGTGTTCCTGCTTTATAGGCGTCGTAGTCTGGGTGACGATAAGTCACCTGTGCTACGACGCAATCTCGATGTACCACGTGTGTGATCCCCACGATCGGGTTCTCGCCATCAAACAGCACATGCGTGTTATGCCGTCCTGATTGCTCGAGAAACTTTGCAACGGCGATGCGATCTTCAAGCCCTGGCTGCGAAACCTTCGGATCGCTTCTCCATTTTTCCTCCCAGTTCCGAATCGTCCATTCAGCCCCCCCCACCGGATTAAGTTTGAGGGTGAAGTCTTTGCATTTTCGCTGGGCTTGACGCACTGTGTGGAGATGACCGGATTGTTTCCAATAAGCGTCAAAATCGGTCCGACAGTCCATTTGATGACGGGTTCTCGTATTGAAGTTTTGAATTGTCGAACCTGACGGAGGTGGTTCAGGATAACGCCACCAACCAACATCTATTTGCAACCCAAGCGCCTCGAGAGCCGGATAGACACAGCCCTCCCGTACAGGAAAAAGGAAGCCCGGTATGATCCAATTGCCCGCTAACTCCCAGTGCATTGGGCCATTTGAGCGCAGCAGTACAACTCCCACTGGCCCTTCCCTATCAAGTACCAGAGCGGTTCGCTTCTCCGGTCCGCGAGGTTCAAGCAATACTTTAAACAGTCCTAGCCAGTCGGCGTTCTCCGGCAACTCCTTGAGCGCGTCTTCAATCGTTCGACTGTCAGGCCACTCAACGCGCAAACCTTTCAAGCGTTTGGTGCCTGCACTTTTCAGCGAATTCGGGTCGATAACAGAATCAACAGACAAAATTTATCCTTCTTTTCATCATTAGAATGATGGTTATTTCAATGTGCAAGATTTTTAGCCGGCAATCTTTTTCCCGTTTGTCTCAACGGTTCGGTCTTCAACAACACGCCAGCCTGCTCTTCCCATGATTGGAGCTCCGGGTTCCATCGCCTCTCCTCTCCGATTTGCAATACATACTGGGAAGGTCGTTGCGCAATAGCCGTTTCAAGAAAGTCCAGGATCGCGTCCGTATTCGTCAACTCGGTGACTCTATCGGCGCGATGAGGCGGATGAATGGCCAGGCCCCAGCGCAGCACAATCGTGCCGTCACATCTTAAATACGGCACACACGGAACAACGGGAAATTGCCCTAGTTGCCCAAGCGTTGCCGCACCGGTGGCAAAGGTATGTGAATGTTTTCCTGCGAAAGAACGGGTCACACTATGACCATGATCATTCCAGAAGGCATCGCAGTGAATAATCGCGCTCGCTCCATTCCGCCTTAGACCGGCAATCAGGTCACGGGCCGCGCGTGAAGAACCGGCAAAAACCAATTCGATATCATTTCGGCACTTCTTAATCACCCGCAAATATTGCCCATATTGGATCCTCAGCCGGAGAGTCGAAAGCGATAGAGAAAACGGGGGCATCGGGCCGACGACAACAAAGAGCGGTCCCGGCAGTGTTCTGGACAGATAGAGCGCGAACGCGATGTGCCGCGCGAAGTGTCCTGTCGCTACAATGAACGGCCTTCCCAATTTCCGGAATTGGACGACCTCTTCACCGCTCTCTTCCTCAACTTTCCAATTGCTTGCGTTTTCCCTGCCCTGCAACACCCGATTCGCCACCACGCATGCATAGAATGGTTGCGCCAGATATTCGCGGGCGTTTCGTCTGGCTTCGACTGGTTCCATCTGAAAAGCGTTACTCATCGTCCGCAGAATTGGACGCCCACTCAACGGCGAATGAAGCATGAGCGAACCGCACCAACCAGCTATGGTCATCGCGCTTTTGCGGGACAATAGAGCAGCCGCCGCACGAAGCAGGATAGCCATAAAAGCAATCCGCAAGAGTTCATCCAACGCGTAAGTAAGAAAGCGATGGACGCCATGTTTAGCTTTCCTCGGAAAGCTAAATATGGCCAGTGCCGCGGCTCTAAATTGTGAGGA
>DASXFN010000012.1:0-1701 GCA_036489565.1 Terriglobales bacterium | reverse complement strand
TTTCACCGGCACCAGCCCGCGCTTCAACATCGCCTGCTGGTTTTCTCGGTCCAGCAGAATAACGCGGCTCATCAGGCCCTGAATGCTTTGAAACAAAGACTTTAATTCATGCAGATGCTCGCGTTGCGCCGCCGGGATTTGTAGCCACGCCATTCGGTGATTGCGGAATTTTTTTACCAGCGACTCGATATCCGGCAAGAGGGTCTTTCGCTTTTCCTGGAATGCCGATGGCTCGTAAGCCGCCTTGCCCGATAACGCCAAATGCTCCTGCCGGCCCAGCGTCAGAATTTCCTCACCCACGCCCGCAAACGCCCGCAGATCGAATATCAACGTCTCAATAATGCCAGTGATCAGTGAATCTTTCATTGGGGGGTGTTGGAGATGGAATTGGACGAGACCTCCGCGGCCTTGGTGGTTGCCGTGAGTTTATGGTCGACCGTTTCGGCATTCTGTTGCCACTTCAGGAAATTGATCCGCCACCGCGCCATATCAAACACCGCGCTTAATCCCGGGGTGGCATTAGTCCCCGCAGCAGTTTCACAAGCGAGCAGCTTGTTGTAAGTGTCCGTGGCTTTTTCCGGTTGCGACAGCTTTTCGTACGTCAGCCCCATCTGATAATAAACGGGAACCTGCCAGCTCGGCGTTGAATCCAATTGCGCGAGATCCACATAAATCTCCAGCGCATGGACATAATCGCCTTCGTGATAAAGCTGGTTGGCCAGTTCATTGCCCACTCGCTGCTGCCAATAGAGCCAGACCGAAGGATCGCTCCCGTTTTTCGCCTTCTGTTGCTGGAGGCACAATAAAACCTGCTTCAACGCTTCATCATCCTGGCCGAGTGCTTTCAGCGATTGCGCCATGTAATATCTCACCTCCGGCACTTCTTCGGCGTCCGGGTAGCGCGTCAGAAAATCCTGGCCCTGGCTCACCGCTTCCGTGTGATGCCCGATGATCGTCAAAGAACGCACCAGCCGGAACTGGATTTGCGGGCGGTTCAAGCCCTGATCCGGATTTTGCAACAGGCGGGAATAAAAATCCGCCGCATCCACATAATGCCCCATCAGGTATTGCGTCTCGGCGATCTCCACCTGCGTCTGCAAAACCAATTTCTGGTAATAGCCGTACTGGTCGTTCTTGATCGAAAGCGACGCCGCCATCACGCTGTAAAATTTCGTCAGCGCCATGTCCGTCAGCCCCATTTGCTGGAAAATTTCTCCCTGCCGGAGAAAAACTTCCGGAGCCCGTGGGTCATCCGACCAGCGGTTCAGGAACTGGGCATAGATATTTTGCGCGCGCGGCAAATCATTCTCCGCCCGCACCACCGCCCCCAATTCAAACAATGCATTCTTTTGGATCGGCTCCGGGATATCGCCGGCGAGCAAGCTGATGAGGATGGGCTCCGCTTTCTCCGGCTGCATGGTCTTTTTGTAATATTCGGCCATGGCCAGCTCGGCATTCGGATCATTCGTTCCCGAAATGGCCGTTCCCGTGGGAGTCACTTCCGCCGTGGGAGCGTTGGAAAAAGTAACGTCACTTTGGAAAGAATTCGTGTCCACGACCGAGGGCGGGGGCGTCAGGCTGGACCAATCTGATTGCGACTCTCCCGTCGTTTGCGCATGCGCAAATGTCACCAAGGCTTCCAGCAAACACAGGGCCGGCAATCCGCGAGCGTATCCCCCGATTTCCCAAAGCTTCTTGCGA
>DASXFN010000102.1:0-53729 GCA_036489565.1 Terriglobales bacterium | reverse complement strand
CTCGCTGGGTAGCGTCGAGGTTTACTTCAAAACGGACGCGGTTTTGTTCTACAACAAACTGAATCATGCCGCCATGTTTCGCAAATTCAGGAATATCGCTAACCGTCAGCACCGCTTCTTGATTCAGGGTTTCAATGATCTTGGTGACGCGTCCCTCCTCCTCTTTACTCATAAATAGGACCTGACAACCCGCCGAGTCTTGCGCATTGGATATTCGCTTTACAATCAAATTTCTCCCGTTGATTGTTTCTCCGGCGAGCAGATGATCCAGATTGGGACCAAAAGGATCGGGCCCTAGAATGCAAAAGGTAAATACACTGCGTTTGTCCGTTTCTCCAGCCTCCGGCCATTCAACGAACCTGCCGAAATTAAAGAGGTAGGCAGCTTTTACGTCATAGTCACTGACCTTTGAACTCTGCGCTTGCATACCAGGCGCAGCAAGCATCCAAAGCGCCGCCAGCGTTGCGATCCAAATGCGGGAAGAAATTTCGCCGGTCCGCAAAACTTGGCAGGGAGGTCCGAATGTGGCTGCGCCTTTCATGAAATCAGTTCTCTCCCCGTCTCCAAGTGATTTGCGCGTACACGCTTCTCTTGATGCCCACGAAAGGGCTGGGCGAGCTGGTGAATTCGTAGTGTTCGGGTTGGAGCAAATTTTCTCCGACGACAGAAAGCTCAAATTGTCTTGTTGCATGCCATGACAGATGAGCGTCAGCCGTTGTATATCCGCGCACTGATTGCGCTGACAATGAGCTGACATGACGATAAGTTGGATCAAACTCAAATCTTTTGGGAAGATTAAAACGTGATTCAACTGAAATTTGATTGTGAGGACTGTATCCTTCGTCGTTGATGATGGAACTTGTATTTGTATTACCCGGCATCTCTTGTAGATCCAGATTTAAATACGAGTAAGAGGCACGTAATTGCCACCAGCTCAGAGGCTGCCAATCGGGCGCAACTTCAAAGCCGTCTGTGTTGCCTTTGGCTCCATTCACCCACGGTAGATGAGCGGTAAAATGCGGAGGGGCCGGCGTTAAATCAACGGAGAGAGTCTCCGTGCCCAGGGTCACAAGATCGTTGTAGTCGTTATGGAAGACAGAAATATCCACATAGAGTTTGTTGTTAATCAGTCTCCTGTAGCCAGCCTCATAGGCCAATAGTTTCTCGGACACCAGGTTCTTATTGCCATCGATTGTTAAGTAAAATAAAGGGTTGGCAAGCAGGAAATCGCTAATCTCAAAATCTTCCTCGATGCGCGATGGCGTGCGTACCGCACGCGACACCGATGCCCAAAATGCCTGATGAGGACTGATCGTCCACAAGCCCCGAATGCTCGGTTGAATTTCGAAACCGGTGAAGTTGTTGTGTTCAAGTTTTGAACCTAACGTGAGGGAAAATTTGTTAGGCACAATCGCGATTTCATCTTGCAGAAATCCACTGTACACATTATCTGCCTGGCTATGAGGAAGCACGTCAAGCGTAGGGACAACCTGGGTGAAGGTGCCCGGACTGAAACGCGCTCCCAGTCCCCAAATGAAATCTTGCCGCCACGGAAGCGGTAAGTGATGAATAAAGTCAATGTCGAACGTATTACGGATTTCCTGATAATTGGAGGCTTGAGCGGACGTCCGATCGTAGTAGGCCTGGACTTGAATATCGGAGCCCTCGCGCAATTGGCGGCGCCAATGCGCCATCAAATTACCGCCAGACACGGCGGTCGCCTGGTCTGAGGTGATTTGCGAAGGCGGGTCAAATAATCCGAACTGCACCGTGCCCCCAAGTCCGCCTTTGTATGTGTCCCCTTGTATGGTCAATTCGTCGCGATCACTGGGACTCCAGTCTGTGCGAAATCCCATTTGTCCGAAACGCGATTCATCGTAAGGAATTTCGTCAGAATGATATTCGCCGCCCTGGCTATAAGCTTTGCCGTACATACGGTAGTCAAAGTTTTTGCCGTTTCCATTTCCGTAACGAAACTGGCCAATGCCTTGATCGATGTTGCCACCACCCACTGACGCAAACGAACCGTGGGTATCTTTCGCACTCTTTGTGATGATGTTGATCACCCCATTTTCTGCATTTGCTCCCCAGATTGTTGCGCCGGGTCCACGGATGATTTCAATTCGTTCGACATCTTCCAGAAGTATTCCGTCTTGCAGGCCCCAGGCCACGCCGGCAAAGAGCGGCGTATAAAGGCTACGGCCATCTACCAGAACCAGCATGGACTTCGAGAATTGGTCAGCAAATCCTCGGATTCCAACTGCCCAATGATCCTGATCAATTCGGCTGACTTGCACTCCGGGCACCGTGCGTAGAGCTTCGGGAATCGTAGTGGCGCCAGAACGTCGAATATCTTCTTGGGTTAACACGTAAACGGCTGCGGGCGTTTTCCAAAGTTCTTCGGGCTCTTTTGAAGTTGACGTGACCTCAACGTTGCCGAGGTCCGCCAAGCTTAACTGTAGAAGCGCGTCATCCTGCTGCCCTGCAGGCAATTCGCCAAAACTTTGGACGGCGAATCCTGTAAGCAAAATGAACAGGCTTGTCGCGAATGTTTTCTTTAAACAAGTTTCCATATAATTAACCTTCCGAACCTGCGGCTGCGCCTCGGGCGAGAAATTTAGCTTCGTGTTTTTTTACAAGCCGCTCGAATTGATCAAAAATATCTGGGTCCCACCATCCTTTAGCAACTTCTTCTTTCATCGTTTGCAATGCATCGCTGCTTGAAAATGCAGGCTTGTAAGGCCGGATCGTCGTTAAAGCGTCATACACGTCAACGATCTGTAGCACTCTTGCCGTAATGGGAATGTTTTCGCCGGCAAGCCCATCGGGATATCCCGAACCATTAAACTTTTCATGGTGATGACGAATAACCGGCAGTACCAAGCGGAACGATTTCAACGGCTCACAAATACGTTCCCCAACGATGGGATGTTCCTGCACGAGCTTCCATTCTTCGCGCGTAAGCTTGGAGGGCTTTAACAGGATTGAATCCGGCACTGCAATTTTGCCAATGTCATGGACCACTCCTGCCCGTCGTAAAGCAATAACCTGTTCCTCGGGCAAGCCAAGGTGTGTTGCTAAAGTGGCAGAGTATTCGGCGAGACGTTCGCAATGTCCGTGAGTGTAAGGGTCTTTGCCCTCAATGCTTCTTGCGAGCGTAAATAGAACGGTCTCTGCACGCTCGAGTTCATCTGTGCGTTGTTTGAGTTTTAATAATGACCGGACGCGAGCCAGCAATTCGGTTCGATCTACTGGCCGAGTTAGAAAATCGTCGGCGCCAGCCTTGATGCCTTCGATGCGATCCTGCTTTTCGGAGAGCGCGGTAATCAAAATCACCGGAATCAGGTATGTGTCAGGGCTGGATTTGATTTTCTCGCAGACTTCAAATCCATTCAGGTGGGGCATCATCACATCGAGAAGCACTAGATCGACCGGTTCATTGGCGACCTGTTTGAGCGCTTCCGCGCCGTCAGGCGCCATAACAACTTTGAAGCCTTGTGCGGATAAAAGTTCATAAAGCAATTCCCGATTGGGCAGCTGATCGTCTGCCACTAATATCGTTCCACCTGCGCCGTAATTTGGTCGGAATGACACATTGCACCTGTACGGTTTCTTAAGAGCAAAATCGGCTTATTCGATTAAATCCTTCTGGTTACGGAAGGCTAAGGAGCTTTAGATTTATCTCGTTACGGCTTCTCCACTTGAGAAATGAATTCACGAAGATATTCCTGATTCTGTGACGTCAATTGTGTAAATCGCATGCCCTGTCTGTCCTGAGTACCCCAGACCACGGTCGCAGAAGCTTCAATATTTGTTCTTGAACTAGGAAGGAGGAACGACACTCGGACACGTTCCCCCGCCTTTAAACCGTTGACTTCGACCTGCATTCCGCCCTGGCTTAAATTCCAGGTCCGGCCCTGAAGATTTTTTTCGCCCGCACTGCAATTCACTGTCGTCAATAATGGGACCCGTGCAGATCGGCGGCGATTCTCCAGAAAACTGCCGCGAACCGTACGAAATAGAGTGCCGAGCTTCTGCCGGTCAATCGGTTTCTGAAGATAAAAGGTAGCTCCAGTGGAAAAAGCTTTTTTCATTGTGTCGCGCTCATCGCGTCCCGTCACAATCACGATGGGAGTAGCTTTGTTCCAAGAGGATTCACGGATCAATTGAGCCAGTTCAAATCCGCTTAAGTGAGGCATCTCCAAGTCCAGAAATATCCCATCGAATTTCTCCTGGCTGACCAGGAAGGCCGCCTTTTCGCTCTCACTGACTGCGCGTACTTGCGCTTCAAGAGAAGTGAAAATTTCGGTCATCAATTCCAGGTTCGCAATGTTGTCTTCAACCACCAGCAACTTCAGCGAAGCCATATTTCCTCCGGCGACTCTAGGGCCGTGAAGACTCTCTATCGGCCAATCGGAGCGGAAAAATCAAAACAAACGATTGACGCCGAGTGCGGTTGAGACAAACCAACCGGCCAGGAGGTGGATTTATTGGGACAAATCTGAAATCTGGACAAATGAAGCGCAGACAATTGCGGATTTGGGGCTCAAGGAGCGGAACTCTACATACAAATGCCGATGACTGCGGTAACCCTATTGACTCAACTTGATATTCGAGAAGAGTTGTAAGCATGGTCAAATTAGACAAGCCCAATGGGGACGTTCTCGCTGGAAGGGATGTCATGTCTTCTGTAAATTCCGCGCAAACAATTCACGATATTCGCAACGCGCTGAATGTGATCATGACCAGCGCGCAACTGCTGCGCGGCCCTGAACCCCTTACCGATAAACAACAAAAAAGCGTTGACCGGATTATGCATGGCAGTAAAGAAATACTGGCATTGCTTGGCGATCACGCCACAGAAGACCTGCCCGCGCGATCAACGGGCGTCAACCTTACGGTCACGGTTGTAGAGAAAGAAAAATCTGCTGACGAGAATCCGGGCGAACTTGCGACGGAAAACAAAATCCTGTTTGTCGATGATGATGCAGAAACACTCGAAGGCTATCGGCAACTCCTGGAATCAGAGTTTCGAGTCGAAACCGCCGTTGGGGGCGAAGATGCGCTGGTGGCGCTGAACAATCGTGGGCCTTATGCAATCGTAGTTTCGGATCTGCGCATGCCGGGGATGAACGGGATAGAATTTTTAGCAAAAGCGCGTGTTGCCGCGCCGGATACAGTCAGAATCATGCTCACAGGGCACGCTGACGTAAATGTCGCAATCGAAGCTGTGAATCAGGACCATATTTTCCGGTTTCTGACCAAACCTTGTGAGCGCGACTCTTTGCGGTCCTCACTCGGTGCGGGATTGGTTCGTTACCGGTTAGTTGCCGCGGAAAAAGAGATTTTGGAAAATACGCTGGTGGGTGGCATAAAAGTTCTTACGGATGTTTTGGGGGCAGTGAGCCCTGAGGCCTTTGGACGGTCGCTCCGTATTACTCAATATGTGCGTCACTTGATTTCGAAGCTGAATCTTCCGGCCCCTTGGCGGTTAGAAGCAGCTGCCATGCTATCGCAGTTGGGTTGCATCACGCTTGATTCCGAACTACTACGCGCCGCCTACGCGGGTACACCTTTATCTACAGAAGAGCAGGCTCGTTTCGATGCACATCCAGCAGTCGCTCGGGATCTTTTAATGAGTGTTCCACGTCTCGAGGCGGTTGCCTGGATGGTTGGAGAGCAATTGTCAGTACAGATTTCGCCAAACCCTCCCCCTACGGTAGCGCTGTCTTCGGATGCCGCCGTCACGGGAGCGAAGATGCTCAAACTCGCGGTCGCCTTTGACGCATTGAGAATGCGAGCTCTATCGAATGACGAAGCCATTGTACGGCTTCGTTCGCGTCCAGCGGAGTTTGAGGGCACACTTCTCGACGCCATGATGAGCCTGAAGTCGGAAGGCTCTAAAATGGTTTCGCGTAAGATTTCCGTGACGAAATTAATACCCGGAATGATTCTGCAACAAGAGCTCAGGACCACGACTGGATTGTTGATCGTGGCTAAGGGGCAAGAGGTAACTCGTCCATTGGTGGCTCGCCTCTTAAATTTTTCAGAAGCCGGAATGATCGAAGGCGAAATCCTTGCGCTCATTCCTGTGCAACTCTCGGCGTCATAAATGCGTCAACGACATTTTTTCTAACGGCTATATCGCCGGGGCACCCGCCGCGTTGTCGCAACTCTTTTGAACATTAGCGGAAGCTGTCCAGAAACGGGCTGTTATAAGATTGACAAACTTCCCGCAGCCGACTTCTGGCCCAAAAAACTTTCGTGTTACCCAGGTACGCCTAATCACAATGGTCAAGGCTCCGTGTATCCCGTTCTGAAACAACCCGAAATTAGGCTTTGCGGGGCTTGTAAATTTTCGGGTAGAGTTTTACCTTGTTGTGGGCAACATCGTAGGGCAAAGATGGGCCTTCTATTCAGGCGGCCCGCATAGTTTTTGCGGGCCACTACAACTAGGAGTTCATGATGCACAGCACACCTCTTCATTCGCACCTTCTCCGCAACTTTGCCGCATGCACGGCGGTATTGCTGATCGCAATTGCCGGAGCGCACGGGCAGTCGAAGACGCTGCCGGCCAACACTCGTTTCTTTGTCCCGCCGCCGCCCAATGGAGCCGCTCAGCAGGCGGTGAACCTATTGAAGGAGCGCCAACTGAAGAATGCCCTGCGGATTGCCGTGATGGAAACAGTTCCACAGGCTGTCTGGCTGACCGGCGGCACGCCTGCGCAAGTGAGATCCACCATCAAGGGGACCCTGAGGGAGGCAAATGCAGAGCGCGCGGTACCGGTGCTGGTGCTCTACAACATTCCTGGACGCGATTGTGGCAGCTACTCGGCAGGCGGCGCGGAGAACACCGCGGATTACGAAACGTGGATTGATGCCATTGCAGCGGAAATCGGCAATAAGAAAGTAGTGATCATTCTGGAGCCGGATTCTGTAGCAGATCTGCCGAGCGATTGCGGATACGATCCCACACAAGTGAACATCACGCAGGCAACGGCCGACCGTTATACGCAGATCACGTATGCTGTCACGACGCTGGAAGCGGGACCGCAGACGCTAGTTTACCTGGATGCGGGCAATAGTCACTGGCAGGCAGTGCCGGTTATTGTGCAACGGCTGGTCCAGGCCGGCATTCAACAGGCGCAGGGATTTTTCACAAATGTATCGAACTACAATCTGAACAACTACGAAACGACCTATGATACTTGGGTCTCCGACTGTATAGCGTTTGGAAATGATTCGGAGGAGGGTGGCTGGCGGCTGGGTAATTATTCATATTGCGCCAGCCAGTACTATTCGCCTTTGGGATCGGTGGATCCGAACAACATCGCTACCTGGATCTACACTGATGAGTGGTACGAACAGAACATGGGAGCAGCCGTGCCCACGACCCATTTCGTGATTGACACCAGCCGCAACGGTCAGGGACCGCTCGACACTTCCATTTACGCGAATGCGCCGTATGACCAGCCGGCCTCCGTTGTCCAGACCCTCACTAATGGAAACTGGTGCAATCCTCCGGCACGCGGGCTGGGAAGTCGGCCTACGGCAAACACGCGCGTTTCACTCCTTGACGCTTATCTTTGGGTGAAGACCCCAGGCCAGTCAGATGGCACGTGTGATGCGGCGGGAGGAGCGCGGGCCTGGGACTACGCGGCCTACACGCAACCGCGATGGCCAACTGACGCAGCAGGACAGATGGTCTTTGATCCGTTGTGGGGGCTCGACGACCCGATTGCGGGAGCTTGGTTTCCGCAACAGGCGCTGGATCTCGCACAGCGGGCGAATCCGCCTTTGCTGCCCTGATCGAGCAAAAACAAACTCAGCAGAAGCGACGGGATCGTGTCCACAACTCTTGCGCCGAATCAAGGGTCAAATCGACAATAAGTCGAGGTTCAAGGCCTAAGCAAAAACTGCTAATGACACAAAAGCGGCACATTTTACATGTGCCGCTTTTGTATGGTGTTGCATTATTTACTACATAAAAATGGCGGAGAGAGAGGGATTCGAACCCTCGATACAGGTATTAGCCCGTATAACGGTTTAGCAAACCGCCGCCTTCAGCCACTCGGCCATCTCTCCGGCGGGTATAACCAATCATTTAGGAATGGTTACAAACAACGGTACGTCCTATGGGCGCTGCAGAACGTTCAGGGACATTCTACATCAGTGCTCTGGGGTGGCGCCGATCTTTGATATCATTTCACTCCATTGCACGGAATATTGCACGTACACTCAACTTCCGACTTGAGAAGGTTTTGGACGCCCGAGTGGCTCACTGCCATTGGCACGGTAGGCGCGACCTTGCTTGCGTTGCTGCTTGCCGGGTGGGGCTGGATTAGTGCGTTCTTCTTTGGCCCGAAACTCCAAGTACAAGTCTCAGAGAATGCACCCTACTGGGATCCGACCAAGTGGGGTAATGGGCTTGACGTGCACTACTTCCGGCTTTCCATTGAAAACAAGCGCACGGCGATCGCGCGCGGGGTCCACGTTTTTGTTGAGAGCGTGGAGCTACGGCAAGAAAACGGAGGCTTCGTTCCCGCGCCACGGTTTAGGTCTATGTTCCTGAAGTGGGCGCACCTTGGCGGAATAACGATGCCGGCGCTTTGGAAGGGAATGCCCCGCTTCTGCGACCTTCTGCACGTTACTCGTCCTTCTGGCAGCGGAAATTTCGGGGAGCGCCTACCCGGCCTTGTTGCCGCGCACCATGGGGTACTCGCCTTGGACCTAGAGAAGCCTGCCAATTCCCTGGGACATCTTCTGGAGCCCGGAGAATATTTGCTCAAATTGAAAGTAGCTGCCGAAAACTATGCACCCCGTATTGAATTTATCGAGCTCAAATACGACGGTGTGTGGCTGGAGGGCGAAGCGATGCTCCGGCACATCAAGATCAGAAAGCGGTGAGAGACAATTTATGTCTTGGCACACGCGACTGCTGAAGAATCACAAAGCGCGGGCTCGGCGTCGAAAACTGGACAAGGTCGGCGCACGCTTGTTCAAGCTGGCGAAGGAGACCAAAGACTCCACAGACTTGGACAATTGGTACGACGAAAACCACCAAGAATTCGACTCCATCGCTGCAGAAATCAAGCACAACGACTCCGCCGCTTTGATGGACGAGGCCGAGAAGCTGTACCTACCCACTCCAGAATACCGCGATGAGGAAAAATGGATCAGCCGAGACCAGTTGAACACCCCCACGGAGCATTGGCGTGTATTGACTCCAGAGGCCATGACGGAACTGCGGACCGCGATCCGAAAAGAGAAGCGCGAGCGCCGGGAGACTTTTGAATCATGGATCAAGATTCTTGGCGGCATCATTGCCGCGCTTACGGGCTTGGTGGGGGCCGCCATCGGCTTGATTGCCGTCTTGCATAAATCTGGCAAGTGAACTAATGGTCCGCACCCGAGCACCGAGCTTGGGGATTGCGGCAGTAAGTGCGCCTCAAATCGCTTTTCGGGCGTTAGCACCAATGCCGCCGTCAACTCCCGTATAATCTGCTTATTCATCGTCAGCTTTTGCTGGGGAAAAGAGCGGAAAGCAGCGTGGCTTCTGATATGGCATCGCCGTCTATAGGACCTAGCATTGACGACTATCTTCGCAAGCGGCTCATGCCGGTTGAGGGCGTGATCCCGCAGCTTGCGGGGATTGATATGCACGGCGACTCCATACCTGTGGGGCCTGTGGGCGGAGATCTTTTTGAGTATCTTAACTTTCAGCAGCGTTACAACATTGACGCGCGCATTGCCCGCGCGCAACGGCTGGCCGCCGAATATTTGCTGCCGCTTCCTGAAGGGCAGACTCCGCGCAATGCTGTGGATGCGCATGTGGAGTGGCTGAAATCCCGCGCTGGCTACAGCGAGGCGCTGGCGGCCCAATACCGGCAGGCGAAAAGTTCCGAACAGTTGCGGGTGGCGGAAGATTTGCAGGAACTTTTTACAACTGCGGGAGTGCTGCTTGTGGACGCGCAGGGGCACGGAATTATCTCCGCGAAAATCGCCTCTACCGTGCATGATACGTTTCACGCGATCATCCTCTCCGAACTGGATAATTACGGAAAGATCACGCCAGAATTTTTCGAGAAGATTAATCTGCGGCTCGCGCTTTCAGTGACGGCGAGGAACGCCTTGGGCCGAAGTCCCGACGACAATTCGCGCGAGATCGCGACCATGCTTTACGGTGAAATACGCCCTGATGGACGCTTCCGCTTTGTGAATTTCGGGCACCCGCCACCGCTGGTATTTTCCGCGGAGTATGGCAGATTCATGGAGATTGATAAGACCCGTCTGGTGCAGTTTCTGCCGCTGGGGCTGGAGATTCCTGAGGACCATCCTGACCGGAGCAAGTATTTTTCCATGAAGCTGCGCAAGCGGCAGATGGATGATTCCGACGTTGCGGAACTTACGCTCATGAGCCGCGGAGATATTGTGTTTCTCTATACAGACGGCGTTTACGATGGCAGCAATGAAGAGGACCGCTTGCAGATCGAACGCATTATCGGCGAACGGAAATACCAGTCGTCCAGGGAAATTTCCAATGCTATTTTGGATTACGCAGTGCAACGCGACAAGCTTCTGTTGCAAAGCGGTCAACCGGACGAGGTGGACGACAAGACCGCCTTCATCATCAAGCGCACCTGACTCAACTTCTGGTCAGTACCGCCGCGAAAAATCCATCGCATGGGTGAACGCCTGGGATAGTGCGGAGATAAGGCCCGTGCAGCAGCGAAGCGAGGTCTGGCCAAACCAACTCTCGCTCGTCCTTCAGTCTGCGTAATTCTTCGCTGCAATCCATCAGGCGAAAAGTCGGATGCTGCGACAACGCACCTTCCACGACCGTTGAATTTTCCTCATCTTCCAACGAGCATGTGGAGTAAACCAGTTTTCCTCCAGGCGCAAGCTGTTTCATGGCCGCCTGTAAAATTGCCCGCTGGCGCGATTGCAAATCCTGCAAATCAGCCGCCGTAAGCCGCCATTTGATCTCTGGATTTCTCGCCAGGGTGCCGGTGCCCGAGCAGGGCGCGTCCACCAGAATGCGGTCAAACTGCCGGTCGCTGGAAAAATGGACTGCGTCCGCCGTGACCACTTCAACATGCTTATGGGGGACCATTTTTTTGAGCAGACGGGCGCGATGCGGATGCAACTCCAGCGCAAGAATTTTGGCCTGCGGATTGCGCTCCGCCAGCACGCGGGTTTTACCACCCGGCGCCGCGCAGCAGTCCAGGATTTGCGTCCCTTTCCCCACCAGCAACGCGATCAGTTGCGAAGCTTCATCCTGAATGGCGACGCGCCCCGCGAGAAATGTCCGTGTTTTCGTAATATCTCCAGACTTCACGCTCCTCGCGGAAGCAAGCAAACGTCCAGAAGCAAGTTCAATCCCTTCCACCAACAAATCTTTTCCTGATGAATCATCGGCCAAATGGATCGCGGTTTCTGGAACGCGCTGATCGTGCTGGCAAATGGCTCGTGCCGCGTCAAACCCAAACCGTTGTGCCCAGCGGTCCACGAGCCATGCCGGATGCGCCGATGCCGTGGCGAGATCCTCCGCGGTTTTGCTTTCAGGAATATCCGCAGCAACGCGCGACTCTTTCTGAATTTTGCGGAGAACGGCATTCGCAAACGGTGCGGCCGATCGTTTGCGGGCCCGCTTTATCAGCTCCACGCTTTCATGCACCGCGGCCCGGGCCGGCACCCGTTCCAGAAAGCGAAGCTGATAACTTCCCATGCGAAGTGCAATGAGCACCTCCGCGTCCAGCTTGGCCAGATCGTGAGAAGAATGGGCTGTAATCTCACTATCGAGCAGGGACCTCCAGCGCAATACACCCATCACAATTTCCGTGGCCAAACCGTGATCAACGGGGCTGAGCTTGGCATAGCTCTGTGAGTGCAGTAGCTCGGAGGCGTACGCGCCCTTTTTCTCGACAGCAAGCAGAATGTCGAAGGCGGCGCTGCGAGCTGCGGATGCTGGCATAGGTTATTTCAGAGTAACGGGTCAGAGTGCAACTTGCACGATTCACATATAAAACAGGCTCAGGCGAGGGACTCCGTACTTTTCCAGAAGCTTCTTGTGGATGTATTGCTTGTGCAATTGTTCAATTTGCGCGGCAATCATTTTCCTGCGGTAAGGCACAAGTTCACGATCGGCCTGCGCGCGCACGGCAACAACTTGATCGTCGGAAGTGGCCGCCAGCAACACCGCGAACAGCTTTTCTTCCATCACCGTCAACTTCCGCTCCAGCTCTTCCAGCCGCGGCTTTGTCCGATGCTCAAGATCATCGGCCAACTCCAGCAAGGTCGAAGCAGCCTCAAGCGCCAGCGGCCCTGCGGAAACACCCTGTGCTTGCGGCATTTTCGCTGCGGCAAGATGCTCGGCGTTACGCCGCAAAAAGGCAATGATGTCGGCGTTGGCAACGCCCACCCGTTCACGAGAAGCATCCCCTTCGGTCGAAGACTCCACACCCTCCGAAGCGCTTTTTTGCTCTTCCTTCATGTCCTCGGAAGCAGTCAGTACTTCCTGTGAGCAATAGGCCAGGCTGTTCACCTTCCGCGACTTTGAAGGCTGTTCATCGTAGCGGTCAAACGCCGCGTCAATGCCGCGCAGCACAGCTTCCAGTGGAATACCGGCGTCCTTCCATGTTTCAATCAGCGCCCAATCCAGGGTGGAAAGCAACAGGCCGCCGCCGCGCCGTTTGAGAAACTGTTCCTCAATCTCCGTAAAATAGTTAAAGTAGTTTTCCACGGGGAGCTTATCGGGAGCGGCCCTTGCCGGGCCATGGCTTGGAGAGGGCTGGCTTAGAGGGCGCGGAGGATGCAGCGGAACTTGCACGCGTCATTTTCACTGGCGACGGCTCCCGGCCCTGCTTCGAAACCACATTGCGCTCCCAAATAATTCGCAATCCATTGAGCGTGAGGAACTCGTCTACCTCCTGGATGTATTTCGATTCCGTTCCAATGAGCGGCGCCAACCCTCCGGTGGCGACCACTTTGGTGTCTTCTCCGGTTTCCTGCAAAAGAAGTCCGAGCAGGCCATCCACCAATCCCAAATATCCATAGTAGAGGCCGGACTGAAGGCTGCTCACGGTGTTGGTGCCGATCACGCGCGCTGGTTTGCGAATGTCTACGCGCGGCAGGCGGGCGGTTTTTCCGAACAAGGCCTCGGCGGAAATTCCGATGCCCGGACTGATCACGCCGCCCTGGTACTCGCCTCGCGGAGAAACACAATCGAAGGTGGTCGCCGTGCCGAAATCCACCACGATGCAGGGGCCTCCATATTTTTCAAAGGCGGCCACCGAATTTACAATGCGGTCCGCTCCTACTTCGGCGGGGTTGTCATACAACACCGGCATTCCGGTCTTCACGCCAGGCTCAATGAACAACGGCTTGGTATGAAAGTATCGCTCGCATACTTGTCGCAGGGTGGAATCCACCGGAGGAACTACCGAAGAGATAATGATCCCCTGGATGGCCTTGGCTTCGAGATCAGCCATGGCAAATAGATTGCGGAACAGAACGCCATATTCGTCCACGGTCAAAGTGGGATTGGTCGAAACCCGCCAGTGCGCAACCAGCAGGTCGTAATGCCCGGAATTGTCCGCGGCGCTGGATCCGCCGCGCAGTTTTTCCGCCCGGGCGAATACGCCCAGGACGGCATTCGTGTTTCCCACATCCAGCACTAGAAGCATAGTGATCCAAAATTATACGGCGCGGATGGAACCGCTCAGCACCAGCCGGATTCCATGGGCAGTGTGCACTCGCAAAAATCCCCGATCATCCAGCCCGTATGTGACTCCATGAAATCCGCCATTTTCATCCACATAAACCTGGCGTCCTTTCACGTAAGAGGAACGCTCCTGAAAACGTAGCAAAATTGATTCCCGCGCGTTGGGCTGCTCCAGCAGCGTGCGGTATTCGCGGTCGAACGATTTTAGCAGGGCGGCGCACACTTCCACGCGCGACCACTCGCGCCCAGTGGCTTGCCGCAGCGAGGTCGCGCTGAGCTGTAGTTCTTCAGGAAAAGAAATCTGGTTTACGTTGATTCCGAAGCCCACCACGATGTGCCGGATGCGCGTGGCTTCAGAATTCATTTCGGTAAGTATGCCGGAAAATTTCCGGTCGCCGATCAGAAGATCATTCGGCCATTTCAAGTCAATGGGAAGTTTGTTGTTCTGCACCGCGCTTTGTACCGCCAGGCCCGCAGCCAGAGAAATCACCAACACTTCAGAAGGAGGAAGTTTAGGCCGCAGCACGACGGAACAATAAATTCCCGTTCCGTGCGCGGAATGCCAGGTGTGATTGCCGCGCCCGCGCCCCGCCGTCTGCTGCTCGGCCACAAAGACGCTGCCTTCGGGCGCGCCGGCAGCCGCTGCTTCCATGGCGAGATTATTGGTGGATCCAGCTTTGAAATAGTGGTGAATTTCGTGGGCAAAAATCGTGCTGCGCAAAAGAGGCGCAAGAATTTCTGGCAACAGTAAATCAGGGACGGTGCGCAACCGGTACCCTGTGGCCGGATGCCCTTCAATGGAAACACCGAAGCGGCGCAGTTGCTGAACCAGACGCCACACTTCGGTGCGGGACGTACCGATTTCCTGCGCCAGCTTGGTTCCACTTACTACGATCGTGGAATAGTCGAAGAGTACCCGCACAACTCTGCCCAGACGGCCATCGGTGGGCGCCGACTGCATGCGCGAGGGACTGGCACGGGTGGCTCGGGTTGAAGGTAGTTTGCTGATAATAAAATTATGAGGCAGAAGAGCTTAATGCACAATTGATTCCAGCTCAATCCGGCGTTTCGCGCAACAAGCGCTTCACTCCGCGCCTGAGTTTTCCTTGAAAATTATGTTATAAAAGGTACACGTCCAGCTTCTTCCTCAGTTGGATTCCGGCTCGTAATAGCATGGATTGGGCCCTCCCAACTCGTCCGGATCTGTCTTTGAAGCGTCCCTTCTTACTTTTCGCGGTCATCCTCCTGTTGCTGGTGGCAATTGGCGTCGCCGGGTATCGCGTGGCCACCGAGGGCGTTATCAGCCGGGAATGGATGATCCATACGTTTAAGGTACAGTCCGCCATTCAAAACGTCCGACTCTCTTTATCCAAAGCAGATTCCGACCGGCGCGAGTATCTGCAACTGGGAGACGTGCCGTCATTACAGGATTTTCCCAAGTCGCGTGACGAAGCTATGGCGGCGATCCAGAGTCTGCGGGCCTTGACTGTGGACAATGCGGAGCAACAGGAACTACTGTCGCACGTGGAAGCGCTGGCGATAGAGCGGATTGATCTTTTACAGGACTCGATTGACGGTAGCCAGCTGCGGCACGAGACTTTGGCAGACCAATCCGGCATCGAGGTCAAGGGCCTGCGGCTCAGCCAACAGATCACCAATGCCCTGCAAACCATGTACGACAGCGAGCAGGTGCTGCTGCAAAGCCGGCAACGGACCTCGAAGCAAATGTACGAGGGCACGGTGATCGTTCTGATCATCAGTTTCGTGCTGGCGTTTGCTCTGCTCGCCTCGAATTTTTACTTTTTGTATGGAGAAGTCAGCCGACGACGCGTAACGGAAAAGACATTGCGAGCGGTTGGCGACTCCTACCGCCGGCTCAGTACCCGGCTGCTGGAATTACAGGACGAGGAACGGCGCAAGCTCGCGCGCGAATTGCACGACAGCGTCGGCCAATATCTTGCGCTGCTGAAAATGAACCTGGTGCGCATTGCTTCCCTGCCCGCGTGCCAGGATGGAAACGGCCGTGAAATGCTCAGCGAGGCCGAGCAATGGACCGATCGCACCATCACCGAAGTGCGCACCGTCTCCCACCTGTTGCATCCGCCCATGCTGGATGAAGTCGGCTTCGTCTCCGCCTGCCGCTGGTATATCGAAGAATTCGGCAAGCGCAGCGGGATCCAGGTAAACCTCGACCTCCCGGAAGACGCCGAACGGCTTTCTCCGGAAACTGAACTGGTCCTATTTCGCGCACTACAGGAGGGGCTCACCAATGTTCACCGCCATTCCGCCACCCATAAGGTGGATATCACCTTCATCCATTCGCCGGACGGCGTAAAACTGACCCTTCATGATTACGGCCACGGTATGTCCCCGGAAGCGCTGAAACGCTTCCAGTCGGGAATTGGCATTGGAGTCGGCTTGGCGGGAATGCGGGAACGGGTCGCGGAATTGGGAGGGACCATGCGGATCGAGTCTGACTCGCGCGGTACAACCGTGTACATCAGTTTGCCGGCGGTGATGCGCAGGAATTTGCAAGCCGGCGCTCCCAGTCTGGTTTCTGAATCCACGCGTTCCGCATCGCCTGCCCATCGTGACGCGTCCCGCGCAAGCTGATAACCTGAAGAAACAATCAAAAGAAACATCAATCCGGCAACAATCAACGGAAAAGAGCACTCATGAAATACAGGAAGCTGGGCCGTACGGGTTGCGATGTGAGCGACATCGCGCACGGACTTTGGGGTATGAGCGGATGGAGCGGCTCGGCCGACAGCGAATCCCTCGGCGCGTTGCAGCAAGCCGTGGATTTGGGCTGCAATTTCTTCGACACCGCATGGGCCTATGGAGACGGCAATAGCGATTCTTTATTGGGCAAGATCATCGCGAAAAATAAAAGCAAGCGATTGTATGCCGCTTCCAAAATTCCGCCGATGAACCTGAAGTGGCCTTCGTCTCCGCAATACAAATACACCGATGTTTTTCCCGCCGAGCATGTGTTCAAGTACGCCGACCTCATCCGTAAGAAGCTGGGTACCGATTGCATAGACCTGTTGCAATTCCACGTGTGGGAAGACACTTGGACCGACGTTCCCGAATTTCGCGAGACCATCGAGAAGTTGAAGAAGGAAAAGTGGATACGTTATTTCGGATTGAGCCTGAATCGCTGGGAACCGGAAAATGGCATTCGCGCCTGCCGCACCGGGCTCGTGGATACGGTGCAGGTGATCTACAACATTTTTGATCAGGCGCCGGAGGATGAATTGTTTCCCGCTTGCCGCGAACTCAATATTGGCGTAATCGCGCGCGTGCCGCTCGACGAAGGCAGCCTGGGCGGAAAAATGACGTCTGAAACAAAATTCCCTTCCACCGATTGGCGCTCCCGCTACTTCTGCGAAGAGAATTTGATTCCTACATTACAGCGCGTGGACAGGTTAAAAGAGATTGTGCCCGCGAATATGACCCTGCCGGAGATGGCATTGCGGTTCATCCTTTCTAATCCCACCGTGAGCACCACCATTGTTGGAATGCGGAAGCCCGAGCACGTGAATAAAAATATTGCCGCCAGTGATGCGGGCGCGCTCGATCCTTCTCTGTTGCAGGAGCTGAAGAAACACCGCTGGGACCGCAAGCCCAAAAAGTGGTCCGACTAAACCGCTCACGGAATCCAGTCAAGTTTTTCCCAAACCAGAGCATTATTTCGCTTACCCGATCCGCAGCGCCATGTGCGTAACTGGATCGTAATTACATAAATGTCTTATTTTGTGTGTCTTACGCAGGAGTCAATATCCCAACAAAGCCCTTGCCTTTGTGCCCCGGGGTTGCCTAAAATGCGGCGGTCGCGAAAAACCGGTTCCATGATGTCCCGACTCGGTTCCGATTCACAGTAGAGTCGGCAGATTCATTCGCAAACCCCCGAAGCGGAGGATCAGTTCTTATGAGCATTATGGCGTGGCACATTATGCGCAGGCTGCCCAAGCCAGTGTTGTGTGCGCTCACAATTTTTGCATTGGTGGTTCTGGCGCGTGCCTGAGCGCTGCAAAACGTAACTCAGTCGTACACTCCCTTTTGGTAACCCTTAGTAACCATACGAATCTGACCGCGCGGACGTACAATCACCCTTGTCCGAAAGACCATACTCGGCATGTACTTAATCGCCGAATGTGGCTGACACGTGGGCGAAGCTCCCAAAGCGGAGCAATCCCAGGCACACGAGTAAACGGACCGGCACTCATATGGCATTTGGTTTTGGGTTCAACAAACAGAAAGTCCTCAGCGCCGCGGAGAAGTTCGTCCAGCAGGGCAAAATGCAGAACGCCATTGCTGAGTACGAAAAAATCACCAAAGCGGACCCCAAGGACCTAACCGTCACCAACACCGTCGGCGATCTTTACGCCCGTCTCGGTGAAAACGACAAAGCGGTGGACTGTTTCAAAAATGTTGGCGATGCCTACGCCACCCAGGGATTCACGGTCAAAGCCATCGCGATGTACAAGAAGCTGACCAAGATCAAGTCATCGCTGGAAAGCATCCTGCGCCTGGCCGAGCTTTATACGCAGCAGGGTTTATTCAATGACGCCCGCGCGCAATATTTGCAAGTGGCGGAAGAATTTTTGAAGGCTGGAGAACTTGAGCAGGCCGTACGTATCTTCCAGAAGACCCTGGAAATGGACCCCGACAATATCGCCATGCGCATGAAGCTGGCGGAAGTTTACACGCGGCTGGGGAAGAAGAAGGAAGCGTGGCAGATTTTTGCTGCGGCGGCTGAAAACCTTCGCTCCAAAGGCATGTTGGATCAGGCGGAAGAAATCCTGAACAAAATGCTTAAGCTGGATCCCTCAAATAGCTACGCGTTGTTGTTGCGCGGACGCACGGCCTTCGACGGCGGAGACTTGGATGGCGCTATCGAAAATCTGGAAAAGGTCCCCGACCTGGATTCCAATCCGGATGGCTTGCGTACCCTGTTGCAAGCGTATCTGCAAATCGGACGTTTGCCTGACGCTGGAAATCTTGCGGCAAAATTGTTGTCCGTGCATGGCGACACCAATGCCGTGCTCAGCTATGCCGAGACGTTGGTTTCCGCAGCGCAGTTTGAAGCCGCCTTGCAGGTGTATGACGAATATTCCGACCGTCTTTTGGCCGCCGATTCCAGCAAAGTTTTGGAAAGCCTGCACAGCATCATTGGTCACGTCCGCGAGAACACCTCCGCTTTGGAAGAATTGATCCATCTATTCAACAAAGCCGGAGAGAATACTCACCTTGCGGAAGTTTACGAACTGCTTGCGCACGCGTACGTACAATCGGGGGAACCCGAGCGGGCCCGCGAGTACTACCAGAAACTTACCCAGTTAGAGCCGCAGAACCAGCTTCACCTGCAAAATCTTCAGCAGGTCAGCAGCAAAGGCGATGGCGCCGCATCCCAACTTATTACCGCCGAAGAAGGCGCTGTGCTGGTGGACGAACTGGAAGCCACCGCTCCCTTTATTGATCAGCGATACCGTGATGAGGTGGCGCTGGCGGTGCGCGCCGCGCTGACCGATGCGGAACTCTTCGTCTCTTACAACATGCCCGAAAAAGCCATGGGGCCTTTGCTTTCTGTGCTGCCCCAGGCGCCGCGCGATCTGCGTTTGAACCAGAGGCTTGCCGCCCTGCATACGCGGGCCAGCCGCTTTGCCGAAGGCGCGGTCTGCTGCCGCATTTTAGAAAGTCTTTATCACGACGCTGGACATCCCGATGAAGCCTCCCGTTATGGAGAGCTAGCCGGCAAGTATGAACAGCGCGCTGCCATCGCTGCGGAAACGTCCGCTCCAGAAAGCACCGAGGCTGCGGTTTCGCCGGTCGTGGAGGAAGCCACGCATCAAGTTGCCGCTGCCGCATCGTCGTCAGTAGGATTCGGCCAGCCCGCCGCGCACGTTCCAGCTTCGGGTTTGTCCTTCAGTCTTCCGGAAGAACCCGAGGCCGCAGTTGCAGATTTCCACGTAGAAGCTGCGCCCGCGCATAGCGAAAGCGAAATTGATCTTTCCTCGGAATGGGAAGACGCGCACGAAGAACCAGCCGCGCCGCCCGCCGTGGTGGCCCATGAAGAGCCCACGCCCGTTGCGGCAACTGCACCTGCCGCGGCTGTGGCCATTGACGGTGAAGCAATTGCCCAGGTCGTGGAGGAGGTCCGCTTCTACCTCGCCAATGAAATGGTGGAGGAAGCCCGCGCATCGTTGGGGAAACTGGAACAACTGCACGCTGACCGCACAATTTTGGCTACGTTGAATGGTGAGTTGGCTGCCGCCCTCGCCAAACCCCGTCCACAACCGGAGGCCGTCGAAGAAATTTCCGCAGTCGCCGTTTCCGCGCTTCCTGAGCCAGAGCCGGAACCCGAGCCTGTTTCTGTTCCTGAAATATCCATCGCCGCTCAGGTTTCTCAGCCGGAAGCGGAAGTTGCACAATCCGATGCTGTCGCCCACATTGGCGGCTTGCATGATTTTGTTTCTGAACTGGAGACCTCGATTGCGCCCGATGCTTTCGCGCCAAAAGCGCCTGAGCCGCCGCCGCTAACGGTACAGCCCGTCCCTACGGTGTCCCTCGAAGGACTTTTTGTTCCTGCGAAGCCTGCGCCACAAGCTGCGCCCGAGCCGATGGCAAAAGCGCCAGCCGCGGCAGTGCCCGCAGCGATCGCTCCAACGCCCGCAAAGAAAAAGGAATTAGAGCCCGTCAACGCTTTGGGAGATTTTGTCGCCGACCTGGAACGCTCGTTGGGAGATGATTTCCTTCCGCCAGCATCCGCCGTCGCGGAAGCTCCAGCGGCAACGGCCTCAGCACAACCCTGGCCCACCAGCGCGCCTGTCGCGCCAACGCCAGAGGCTACGCCTGCGCCAGCAAAAGTTGCCGCCACCACAACGCCTGCTCCGGTTGCTTTCGCCGCGGCAGCTACCGCTTCCCACGAATCCGTAATACAGCGATCGCCTGCCCCCATCCAACCGCCACCAGTGGCTCCAAGCGCATCTCAGGCTGGGGTGGATTTGGCGGACATGTTCGGAGAACTCAAGCAGGAACTCGAGCAAGATAGCGCGAACACCGACGAAGATCCGGAAACGCACTATAACCTCGGCGTCGCCTTCCGCGAAATGGGCTTGCTCGATGAAGCCATTGGAGAGTTACAGAAAGTTTGTGCCGCGGTGGACCGCGGCCACCCCTTCAACCAGACCATGCAGACCTATACCTGGCTCGCGCAGTGCTTCCTCGATAAGGGAGTTCCCGAAGCGGCTATCCGCTGGTATGAACAAGCATTAAAGATTCCCAACCTCGACCAGGAAACGCAGGTAGCCCTGCACTATGAGCTGGCGTCGGCGCACGAAGCTGCCCAGAACAAGGCCGTCGCGCTTACCCATTTCATGGAAGTGTACGGAAAAAACATTGATTATCGTGATGTGTCCGAGCGCATTAAGGCCTTGAAGTCGTAAAATACCTGCATGCGCTGTAACTCCATGCCCCTGGGCACGCTGAAAAACAATCGAAGATCTTTGCTACGGAGTTCCGGGAGCCGCGCGTGACGCCAGAGGGCAATACTTTGTCCCCTGAAAACCAGCGAAACGTGAACGGCGAAACGGCACGGGCCATTCCGCGCGGAAGTGCGACGGCCCCGCAGACCGACTCCATTCCCTACACCGGAGCGGAACTTTGGCTGCATCGCTTCAATGTTCTGCTATTTGTCTTTCTTTGCGCCGCCATGGGCGTGCTCATGTTCATCGTTCCCTGGTGGCCGCAGTGGACAGACAACTATTTTCTTCTCGGGCATCCGGCAGTGCGCTCTATGGTCTCCGGCGGCTTTGCCCGCGGACTGTGCAGTGGGCTGGGAGTGCTCGATGTGTGGATTGGATTCAGCGCGGCCATTCACTATAGCGAGGACAAGCCTGCCTGAAAACTCTTTCTGGTTTTCAAAAGGAATTCTGGTAGCTTCTCAAGAACGATATCAACATCAATATCAATGATGAAAATCAGCGAACGATAAATCATGGACGAATCTAAATTTAAAGCTCCCCTTGCCTACCAGAACGAAAAGTTCCTGAACAGTCCTGATGGACGCATTCTCCGCATTCTTGCCGAGTACAGCGAGCCGCTGGCCCGCTTTCGCCGCGAGCAGATTCAGGACACGGTCGTCTTTTTCGGCTCCGCGCGCTTTCACGACCGGGAGGTGGCGCAGAAAAATCTTTCCGCCGTCGAAGGCAAAGGCACCGCCGATAAAGAGCAGGAAGCAGAACTCAAGCGCGCCATCGCTGGCGTGGACACGGCCCGCTACTACGAAGATGCCCGGCGCATGGCCTATCTGCTCACGCAATGGTCCTCGCAAATCCCCGCACGCCGCCGCCGCTTCGTGGTTACAACCGGCGGAGGACCGGGCATTATGGAAGCCGCGAATCGTGGGGCGCACGAGGCTGGAGGAAAATCCGTGGGGCTGAACATCAATTTGCCCTTTGAACAATATGCAAATCCCTACATCACTCCCGCGCTGAATTTTGAGTTTCACTACTTCTTCATGCGCAAATTCTGGTTCGCCTATCTGGCGAAAGGCCTGGTAATTTTTCCTGGGGGGTTTGGCACGCTGGATGAGCTTTTTGAAATTCTGACGCTGGCGCAAACGCAAAAGTTGGCCAAGAAAATTCTTGTGGCCATCTACGGCGGCGAATACTGGAACAGCATCCTTAATTTCAAGGCCATGGCGGATGCTGGGGTCATTGCGCCGGGCGACGTAGAACTTTTCCGTTTCGTTAATACGCCGGAAGAAGGATTCGAATTTCTCCGCGACGGCCTCACCAAATATCACCTGGAAGAGCAGCCAAAACGCAAAGGCGAAGTTATCCCAGAGATCGCAAAGACAAATCCATAACGATAGAAAGACGAAGAGCGAAGCATGGGGCCGATAGAGCGTGATACTGACAACGAAGACGTAGGCGAGATTCGCAAGCTCATTGAAGCGTGGGCCGCTGCTGTTCGGTATGGACGTGGCATTCGCCTCCGCTCTTATGCGCCGTGTTGTGGTGGAGCACGGTCGCGCGAGTGATCTCGATTTTCGCCTGACCATCGGGTTTCGCAAGATTGCCGGACAATGGACCTTTGTCCACGAGCACCATTCGATTCCCGCAGAAAATTAAATCGAGGCTGTCCGGTCGTCAGGAATTATTCGCGAGCGTCTCTTGCTTCTTTACTACATCACCGACCGCCTTTCGCTCGCCAATGACGAAACGCAACGCCGTCAGCGGCTGCTTCAGAAAATTGCCGAAGCCGCACATCTGGGCGTGGATTTCATTCAGTTACGGGAAAAAAATTTATCTGGGAAGCAGCTTGAATCGCTCGCGATTGATGCAATGCGGGCAATCCAGGAAAATTCGACCGGCACTCCGTCACGTACCAAACTTCTCATTAACTCTCGTGCCGATGTCGCGCTGGCGTGTTCAGCCAATGGCGTGCATCTTCGCTCCGGCGATATTCCTCCTCGCACGGTCCACGAAATCTATTCGCGGAGCGCGAGTGCTGAAGTCAACCCCATCGTCAGCGTTTCCTGCCACAGCGCACAAGAAGTTTTACATGCCTCCGCGCAAGGCGCAGACCTTGCTCTGTTTGCCCCGGTTTTTGGAAAATTCACTCGCGAGAAAAATGGCACGTCACAACCTGCCGCTGGTCTCAATGCACTACAGGAAGCCTGTCAGCAGAAAATTCCTGTGCTCGCCCTCGGTGGCATCACATTGGAAAAAGCGCATGATTGCATAAAGGCCGGGGCCGTCGGAATCGCAGCCATCCGTCTGTTTCAGGAAAACGATTTGGCCGAGGTTGTGGGTAAGTTGCGCGGTCTTTAATTCGTAAATCTAATCCTTAATTCGCGACTCTACTGTTCGGCTCCAAATTTCAGGCGCTCTTCGGCACCACCAGCCACTTCAAGAACATGTTCACGATGCTCAGGACGATCGCGCCCCAGAACGCCGCCGCAAGGCCGGTAATCTGAAATCCCGGCACAAACATGGACGCGAGCTTGATCATGGCCGCGTTAATGATCAGCCAGAAAATGCCGAGGGTGAGGATGGTGAGGGGCAGTGTGATGATCTTAATGAGCGCGCCGAGCGTCGCATTGATGAACCCGATTACGATTGCGGCAATTAGCGCGGCCAGAATGCCATGCACGATAAACCCGGGCACCACGCGAGAAACAATCAGCAGGGCCACGGCGCTTAAAATCCAGTGAAGAATCATCCGCATAATATTTATCGCTCAATCGGAAACATAAGATGCGTAAAATGATGGCCATGTAACCAGGAGACGGCCGCATGGATGCCAACAATTACACTCTTCCCGCCCTTAGCATGGTAATGCTGGGCGTGCGCGACCTGCAAACGGCAGTGCCCTTTTATCAGAAACTTGGCGTCAAAGTGCGTCAGCAGGTGCCCGGGTACGCCTTTCTCGATACCGGCGCGGTTTCCTTGATTCTCAGCGAGCCCGCGGCCAAAGCGTCCCAGAACATAGTTGGCGCGGCAGAAATCATTTTCTCCGTGGACGACGTGACAGCCCACCACGCGACCTTGCGGGAACGAGGCGTCGAGTTCACACATCCTCCGCATAACGTGAGCGGTCCCATGTGGGCGGCCAACTTCCGCGATCCTGACGGGCATCTGCTCACGATCTTTGGTCCGGAGAAAAAATCGTGATCGCCAAACGATTGAGAGCTAGCGCGCCTCGCACCCGTCTGACGTGTCAATTTTTCGTAAAACCTTGTCCAAACCTTCGCTCCAGAGCAGATGCACATCTGATTGCGCCCTTCGTAACTGGATTGCTAAACCGCTGATCCCATGCTCGCTAACTGCCTTTTCAGCGTCCCATAATCAATTTTGCCGTGCGATGCCCTTGTGTTATCTGCCCCAGACATCCTTAACACGCTACTCTGAATCCATTCCGGAAGCGCGGTCGCGGAGCCAGACCTTTATGCCCAGTTCGCTCAGTGCTTTACAAAGATTGACAATTATTTTGGGAATAATCGCGGGAGCGGTTGCAGCCCAGGCGGCAACTCCTGAAAACCGGATTACGCAGACTCTGAATGTGGATCAATGGACGGTGCTGACCCGAAATGTGCATCCGTTGGCGCGGCAGGAATTTGACAGAGGCAGGACGGCGGCCGATGAGGAGATCGAAGGCTCGGTCGTATTCCGGTTGTCGTCCGCGCAACAGGCGGATTTGAATGCATTGCTGGCAGCGCAGCAGGATCCCTCGGGGCCGCAATATCATCAGTGGTTGACGCCAGAGCAGTATGCCGGCCGATTCGGGCTTAGCCGGGGCGATCTGGCGAAAGTCAGTGCCTGGCTGCAATCGGAGGGGTTAACGGTGACTCGGCTGGCGCGCGGCGGCACGGCCATCTTTTTCACCGCGACGTCGGCGCAGGCGGAGCACGCGTTCCACACCGAGTTGCACAACTATTTAGTAAACGGCCAAACGCGTTACGCGAATGCGTCGGCACCCGGAGTACCGGAGGCCCTTGCCACGGTCGTTCTGGGAATTCGCGGCCTGAATAATTTCCGCCCTAAAGCGCACCTGAGCCGGGTTCGCAGCGTCCGCCCCAATCCGAACTTCACTTCCAACCAAACGGGAAGCCATTTTCTGGCGGCGGAAGATTTCGCCACTATTTACAACGTTGAGGGTCTTTATAACGCTGGATTTGACGGGACGGGGCAAAAACTTGCCATCGTGGGGCAGACCGCAATTAACACCAGTGACACGGAAGCCTTCCGTTCCGCGTCGGGATTAGCGAAGAATGATCCGCAGTTGCTGCTTGTGCCAGGGAGCGGCACATCCACCTCGTGTTCCGGCGACGTTGACGAGGCAAATCTGGATGTAGAGTGGTCGGGCGCGGTGGCCAAGAATGCGTCGGTTGTATTCGTGTACGTCGGAGTGGATAAAGGCAAAACTTGCGATACGACGTCGCAAAGTGTTTTTGATTCCCTGCAATACGCGATTGATAACAACGTGGCGCCAGTCATCAGCACAAGTTACGGATTTTGCGAAACCGGGCTGGGGGCCGCTACTTTGGACGCCATGCAGTCCTGGGTGCAGCAAGCGAATGCGCAGGGCCAGACGGTGATGGCCGCTTCCGGGGATGATGGGGCCGCTGACTGCGATGGAGGCACTCCCTCCGCGCCCTCCACTTCCGCCACGCAAGGGCTGATGGTGGATGCGCCGGCCAGCATACCGGAGGTGACCGGAGTAGGAGGGACGGAATTCAGCGGAGACGAAAGTTCTCCGGCGACGTACTGGAAAACATCGAACGACAGTAACAACGGTTCCGTGATTAGCTACATTCCGGAAACCAGCTGGAACGATACGACATTTGACATTGCCAATGGAGGAACTTTTTCAGCCAGCGGCGGCGGGGCCAGCTCAATTTTCAGTAAGCCCAGCTGGCAGACCGGCGCGGGAGTTCCCAAGGACGGAAAGCGCGACGTACCCGATGTGGCGCTGAACGCCTCTGCTGATCACGATGGATACCTGCTTTGCTCGCAAGGAAACTGCACCAACGGCTTCCGGAACAGCGCAGGAAATTTGAGCCTGGTGGGCGGAACCTCGGTGGGTGCGCCGACTTTTGCAGGAATTGTGACGCTCATCAATCAGGCCACGAAGTCTAGTGGCCAGGGGAACATCAACCCGACGCTCTACAGCCTTGCGGCCAGCACCCCTGCGGCGTTTCATGACATTACGACAGGAAACAACGATGTTCCATGCACGGTGGGGACGCCGGACTGCGTCGCGAATACCGCGGCAATCGTATCGAATCCAATAGAACTGGCTCTCGCGGCAGGCACGACGGGACGCACGACTGTTACGGTGACCGGCGGAAGCGGCTTCGGCGGCACGGTAAATTTATCGTGCGTGGCGCGTAATCCGAATGTGCGCTGTCAAATTCTTCCGGCAACTGTCATTCTTGACCCAGCGAAGCCGAGTGCGACTGCACGTCTGAACATTTCAATCGCCTCCGCGAACACTTCGCAAAAAACTCCAGCGGATGGGCATCATCCATTTCGCTGGATGGGAGGCGCCGCCGGACTGGGACTGGTTTCCCTGATGCTTCTCGGAGACCCTTCGCGGCGGCGCGTCACAATGTTGATGATGTCCCTGGCGATATTTCTTTCGACGGGAATCGGCTGTGGAGGGGGAAGCAGTTCCAGCCGCTCCATCACGACGCCGACTCCTCCCCCTTCAAATCCGGGCAGCGGAACGTTGGGCTTTAGTGCTGGGCCGGGTTATGACCAGGTAACGGGACTCGGGTCGGTGGATGCATTCCAACTGGCGATGGCGTGGCCGGGGTTCTCCAACGGCAATGTTGTTACCGTCACAGCTACAAGCGGCAAATTTTCGCGGACTATGACGGTGGCGCTCAATGTTCCGCCGGGAATTTCTCAACAATAATGACTCAACAATGAATGAGGCGCGACGGCGCGTCTCATGATCTGATTCAACAGATTAGAAATCACACATCTTGGCGCTCCAGCCGCTAAGTAAGGTTTCACTCAAACGTGCCGATGAAATGCGGCATGGGCAGCTCTCCTCAGCTTTCCGATGACAACAAACTGGCACCGGGGCTGGGCTCTCGTTTTGTGGCCCGGCAGCCGATCTTGACGCGCGAAGAGCAGGTATTCGGCTACGAATTGCTGTTTCGTGACGGAGTGGAAAACTATTTTTGCGCGACCGACATGGAAGCGGCGGCGCGCAGCACGCTCGACAGCTCACTGCTGCTGGGACTCGACGTGCTATGCGATGGACGCCGCGCATTCGTGAACTGCACGCGCGAAGTTCTGGTGAAGGATTACCTGATGCTGCTGCCGTCGAGCCAGACAGTGGCGGAGATTCTGGAATCGGTGGAAGCGGACGACCAGGTGCTGGCGGCGTGCCAGCGGCTGAAGGAAAGCGGATACATGATCGCGCTGGACGATTTTGCCTTCGACGACCCGCGCGCCAGGTTAACCGATTTTGCAGACATCATTAAAGTGGACGTGCGCCGCACGACGGCGGAACAGCGCGCCGCCATGGTGAAGCAATATGGTCCGTGGCGCTGCCGCATGCTGGCGGAAAAAGTGGAAACACGGCAGGAATTTCTGGAGGCGCGGAACGCCGGCTTCCTTTATTTTCAAGGATATTTTTTCCGCAAGCCGGAAGTAGTTTCCACCAAGGAAATTCCCGTTAACCAGATGACGTACCTGCGGATGTTGCAGGCGGTCGCAAAGCCGGAACTGGACCACAAAGAAATCGAAACGGTCATTAAGAGCGAAGCCGCGCTTTGCTACCGTTTGCTGCGTTACATGAATTCAGCGGCGTTTTCCTTTTCCACGGAAATCCACTCCGTGCGCCACGCTCTTTCCTTGCTGGGCGAACGCGAGGTGCGTCGCTGGGTGCGCTTGATCGCGATGATCGGCGCGGGCAAGGACAAATCCAGCGAACTGGTGGTCTCGGCGCTGGTACGGGCGCGTTTTTGTGAGCTGCTGGCACCGCATGTTGCTCACGGTGAATCGGATTTATTTTTAATGGGGCTACTTTCCGTGATGGACGCGCTGCTGGAACTTCCCATGGCGAAGATTCTGGAAAGGATTCCCCTGGACCACGAAACCAAGGCAGTCCTTTCAGGTGGGGCGAGCCAGTTGCGCCCGCTTTATCAACTCATGCTGGCGAAGGAATCGGGAGAATGGCAGCAGGCGGCGGAGCTTGAAAAACAACTTCACCTGAACGAAGCGGAAGTCGCGCAGGCGTATTGGAATGCAATGCAATGGGCACGGGAGATGAACGGCAGCGGTCCGGCGGCATAGCCCGGCAACATCACTGATCACTGCGGCAATCTGTTAGGCGGCGCGCGATACCTTCCGCCATGCGCTTGTGCAAGACCTTTGTGCAAAACTAAGGTAACTTTCGACTTGCGGAATATTCGCCCGGGGCGGTAACATCATAGTGTTCCTAGCGGCCACGCTCTCTAGCTGGCCCTCCGCGTTCAACAACTCCGGACGCCAATACGGACAAAGATTATTCATTCAAAGAATGAGTTCCAGCCGAATTGGAATTTTCCGCACAGGAGCACATGTGCGGAAGGCGAGGCGCTACCCAGGGTGCAATAGTAAAGGAATTTACCCAAATATCAGATCGTGCCGTTAACCGAAAAATTGCAAAGAGAAAATCTATGAATGTTGGACCCGGACCCTCCGGAGGCGGAGGGAAAAACAGACGGCGTCGCGGACGCCGTCCACATCGCGGCGGCCCAGGCTCCGGCCCAGGCCGTGATCGCCAGCAACAAAGCGGGATTTATTCAGCGCCCATGGACCACAGCTATCGCGCCGCCATGAATGGCGGCAAGAATGGATCGCGCGGGGGACGGCAGCGGCCGGGCTTTTCCACTTCTTATCCCCAGCCGGAACCTGATCCTCTGCCACAGCAGGCCGCAGACGCCAACTCGCGCATTTTTGGCTTTGTGGACGATCTTTTCTTTCTGGCCAAGATCCAGGAGACCGCGCGCAAGTTAAATGTAAAGGTCGAGTTCTGCAAGTCGGAGAAAGAGTTGTCGGATCACATTAAGGAAAATGGCGAAGAGAAGCCGTCGCTCATCATTTTCGATTTGAACAATGCCAACGTTAAGCCACTGACGCTTATTCCGAAACTTAAATCGAAATTGAAGAAGACTTCCATCATCGGGTTTCTGTCACACGTGCAGGGAGACCTGAAGCAGAAGGCGCATGAGGTGGGATGCGACATGGTGTTGCCACGCTCGGCGTTCTCACAGAACCTTCCGCAATTGCTGCGCCGGCATGGCGGGCCGGCAGACGAACTCACGAACTAGCAATTGTCCATAGCAGTTATCCCGGCGGCCATGCGAGCCTGCGTCCGCCCAGCAGATGCACGTGCATATGAAACACCGATTGCCCTGACTCCGGGCCGACGTTCAGCACTGTGCGATAACCGTTTTCGATTCCTCGCTGCTTCCCGATGCGTGCCGCTGCCAGATGGCAGCGCCCGATAATCTCCGCATCCTCCGGCGATGCTTCCTTGAGTCCAACGATGTGTTTTTTAGGGACGATCAGCACGTGCGTGGGCGCTTTGGGATCAATGTCTTCAAAGGCAAAGACATGCTCGTCTTCGTAAATCTTTTTTGAAGGAATTTCGCCACGGACAATTTTGCAGAAGAGGCAATCCATAGGGCAGTTTCTCATCCCAGAGGAACAAGAAACAAGTCACTGCTGAGATATACGAGGAAAATGAAAGAGTATCGAACGGCGTTTACTGGGTTGCCGTATCCACGATCAACAATCCCTGGACGTCTTTCCAATTGTCATGATCGCGGTCAAAGAATGTTTCTCTGCGCTGGCCGGTGAAGCGCGTGTCAAGCAAAAGGAGTTTATGGATTACGAATTCGCGGCCTCCAGTGTCGTAGTGCTTTTCATCGTAAACGGCGCCGTACAGAACGTACAGGTGCGAATCCCATTCAAAAAGTGCGGGTTGGTTTTTCACCAATGTCTCGATAATCGGGTCAGGATTAATCGCGTTGGCGGCGAGGTAATTTGCGGTGATGGTGACTGAGTGGCCGTCGGTGAACAGATGCTTCCCCACGATTTTGCCGCTGATGTCTTCGAGCGAGAGCGGGTTTGCCGCTCGCACCGCGTCCGCAAGAATGGAATTCGTCCCCCAACATAATTTCGGATCGTGAAAGAGCGTTTCGAGCGCGGCTGTCGCATGCGTGGAAGCAGCCGGAACAGGAAGATTGCTGATTCGTATTTGCAGATTGGGATGGATGATGAAGCCGGGCGGCGGGACGTCCTGCGCAGGCGAAAGAGCAGATGCCAGCATTAGGCATGCGATGGAACTAAAAAGAAGGACCTTTGTCATGAATTTACCTCCGCGTTTATGCCCGCTGCATCCTAACGGCAAAACCGCTGCAAATCGGGTGGTGGCGGTGAAGGAATTACGTCGAACTCTCCCGACCATCCGGTGCAGCCATGAGCGACAACCGAGCGGCTGACGCTGGATTCAAGATCGCGCGCCTGGCTCTTGGCTTTTTCCACTTGCGTGCTACCGAGGTCTCCTTCGAGAAGCGATAAATCAGTGGCCGCTGCATTGTTTCCTGCGTCCAGGCTGACGAGCAGCCAGACATAGGCTTCGAATTTGTCCTGCGGCACGCCCGGCCCTTTTCTAACAGAACGCCGAGTTCCTGCTGGGCATGGGGCAGTCCTTGCTGGGCTGCGTCGCGAAAAGATTTGGCCGCGTCGGAATAGTTCTGTTGTTCCAGCCTGATTTCTCCCAGCAGGTACTCCGCGAAAGGGTTCTGTTGTTGGGCGGATTTCTGCAGCGCCAGCGCTGCCTGGTTCAAATCGCGCTGCAAGCCTCCGGTGAGATAAAGGCGGCCTAACAACCATTCCGCCAGCGGATCATCCTGCGCGGCAGCTTTGCGATACCACTCCGCGGCTATTCCCGGTTCACGCGCAACAATATCCCCCGTATCGTAGAAATATCCAACTACGGTTTGCGCGGGAAGGTATCCCATTTCCGCGGAGGTACGCAATAGTTGGAGGGCATCTTGAGTATTGTGGCTGACTCCGGTGCCACGAAGCGCATTCATGCCTCGGTCGTAATATTGGGCGGGATCGTTGCTCGGAGGGCTCTGAGCGTACGCGGCGGCAACTATAACAAACATGAGTGAAGCTGAAAATCGCAGGACTAAGCGGCGCATGAAAGTCTCCAATTTAGATGGTCAGGGCAGGTCAATTACACAGTCAAATTACGTTGGTGTTGGAACGGACGCGGAAAGAAACATCCTGGGAATGCTCTTACGCAGGTGGGGGCAGTTGTGAAAGAGCGGCCATTTATGGCCGCGCTAGCAGGACCAGGATCGAGCGTCCTTCAGAACGCGGAAGTGGGGCTAAAGCCCTCAACTCATACGATCTTTTAGCGGCTCTAAAGAGCCGCTCTTCCACGAATCTGTAGATGGCTGGGAAAGCTTCGTTGCAACCGTGCTTAATCCAGCCGCACGAGAAAGATCGCGCCTTCTGAAGCCTTTGTGGCTTGGGCAACTTCTTTTGCGCGAGCGCGGCTGTCATCGAGTACGCGGACGCGAACCCACCAGTCGCCGATCGGGCTGCCAAAGCAGAGGACTTTGGCGCTATGGTAGCGGCGTTCGAGATGGCTGGCGAGGTCGCGGGCTGGTTTTTCTTTTTCAAATGCGCCAATCTGCACTGCCCATCGTCCGCCCTCTTCGAGGGAAACGGGAGTCTTTAGAACTTCGAGCTTCACTTCGGCCAGTCCGGCGCGCCATACGTCCAGCTTTTTCGCGGCTGCTAATGACAAATCAATCAGCCGTCCTTTGATGAACGGCCCGCGGTCGGTGATGCGCACCAGCGCTGTGCTGCCGGTCTTCAGATTGGTTACGCGGACAATGGAACCCAGCGGCAGCGTAAGATGCGCCGCCGTCATGTCATTCATGTTGTAGATTTCGCCGTTCGAGCCGCGGCGATTGTGATACGGAGGCCCATACCAGCTGGCAACCCCGGTTTGCACTTCCAACGGCGCGGCGTCTTCAGGCACGGCGCGCGCCAGTTTTTGCTCATCTTCCTCGGCGCGTTCGTCGTTGGCGCTGGTATCCGATTCCGCGTTTGGCTCCCTCGAGGGTTCTTCCGCTTTAGGAGGCTTTACATTCGGTTGTGTCGCGGTTGCCGCGGACTTCGCCGGAGGCAGTTCCGTTGGAGGAGAAATTGGAGGGGGCGGCGGAACGTTCAGCTTGGCCTGCTTGTGACCGCCGCATGCGGCAAGAAGCAGGACAAGCGCGAGCGCCAGTAAGGATGCGAACTTCACTTGCCGGGAGTCTGGTTCTTGTCCATATAGTCGGCCAGGTGGTTCAGCTTTTCCGAGGCAATCCGCAGGGCTTTGGTGGAATGTTGGCGCACCGCGGGCACGACCTCGTCGTTCAGGTATTTGATGAAGTCCGTCGCTTCCTGTTCCACGCGTTCGGCGGTCTCTCCTACCTTGCGGTTGAAGTCGGTCTTGTTCATGGCACTTCCTCGAATGATTTAACGCGAAATCTTTCACGCGGAATTGCGGATACCAGGCCCGATTATTATTCTCCCATTCCCCGGGCAGGTCAACGATGGGAGCATCGCTTCGGTCAACTCAGTGATTACGGTATCAGCAGTTTCGCTTAAGGTACGGATTCCGACGCCTCCCGCGAGCGCCCGCTCTGATTGCCTCGCACATCCACCGCGGATACGGAATAAAAATATTTCCTTCCCGCCTGAACAGTGAGGTCGCGATAGGCGGGCGTTTTCACCAGTTGCGAATTGATCTGCACGGCTTCCGCGCCTTCTTCATGGCGGAACACGTTATAACCGGCGAGATCGGACTCTGAATTCGGCGACCACACCAGATCAATAAAGCTCTGCGGTCCATTTTCCGAGAATACGGCTTGAAGTCCAGCTGGCGCGGCGGGCGGAAATACATCGTGCGCGATTATTTCCGCCTCGGGAGTGTCGTTGCCCTCAACAGAAACAGGCGCGGGACAATTTTCCGTAGGTACGCTTTCTCCGGCGGCGCAACGGGCTTCTGTCTGTGAGTTCACTATCGTTACGACATCCAGACGATATTGGTAAGTCTTCTCCCATTCGAAACTGCGGTCCACAAACTGCGTTGTCTCCATGGGAAGGTTCGCAATCACCGTGTCCTGCCCTTTGGCCTGGTGGCGATAGACACGGTAGAAATGTTGCAGGCTTGGCGCTTCCGCACCGGTTGAGGCTTTATTCCAGGAGAGGACGACTCCATCCGCCGAGAGATGCGCCTGAAATCCTGAAGGCGCGGGGAGCGTCGGCGCGGCGGGCACCGAAACTTGATTCGATAGTCCGGCGCTGCGCTGGTTATCGTTAAGCACCTCGACCGCGTAAGTAAAATTTGCGGTCGGCGAAAGTTGTGCGGCAGGAAGCGAGTCAACATAGCGAGCGGATTGCGTGACTCCTTTGCGGCTGGCGGCCAACAGTACGGACAGATCAGGGGTCGGCGCTTCCCCCGCTGGAGTTCCGCACGATTGCATCGCGTGGTCGAGGCTGCGGCAAATTCGCGTGGGGCCAAGGTAACGGATGGTCTGCGCCTCCACGGTTTTGGTGGGCACCGTCCACGAAAGAGAGACTTGATCGCCTTTACGCACCGCGCGCAAATCCCTGACTGTTTTGGGAAGCTCCAGCGCCGGCGGCTCCGGCGGCCTCGGATTGCCGCAACTAGCCAAGAACAACACCAGAAGCACAAGCGCGGACAATCCAAACAAATATCGTTTCATGGAAGAAATAGGGTACCAGAAGGGAATATAAACGATGGAGTGGCGGGCGTCCTCGCCCGTCATCAAGCCCCGCAGGGGCGTCATAAGATAGCCCAGCGCGGAAGCGCTGGGAAAACGTCAGTTAAAGAGCGAGTCCCGCAGGGACGGCATCTAAAGAATATACCGCGACAAATCTTGATCCTTAACAATGTCGGTAAGCATCTTGCGAACGTACTCGGCGTCGATCTTGATCTGCTCGCCTTTTTTCTCCGGTGCATCGAAGCTGATCTCGTCGAGTACTCGTTCCATGATCGTGTGCAGGCGGCGGGCGCCTATGTTTTCCGTGCCCTCATTTACGCGGAAGGCAAAGTGCGCGATCTCATCCAGCGAATCCTTGGTGAACTCCAGCTTTACGCCTTCGGTATCCAGCAACGCCGTGTACTGCTTTACCAGCGAAGATTTCGGTTCGGTGAGGATGCGGATGAAGTCTTCCATGGTGAGCGATTGCAATTCCACGCGGATGGGAAAACGCCCTTGCAGCTCAGGAATCAGATCACTGGGCTTGGAAACGTGGAATGCTCCAGCGGCAATGAACAGAATATGGTCCGTGCGGACCATGCCGTAGCGGGTGCTCACCGTGGTGCCTTCGACAATGGGCAGAATGTCGCGCTGCACTCCTTCCCGTGAAACATCCGGCCCGTGCCCGCCTTCGCGGCCGGCGATCTTGTCAATTTCATCAAGAAAAATGATGCCGGAATCTTCCACACGATCAATCGCCATGCGCGTGACCTGGTCCATATCAATCAGGCGCTGCTCTTCTTCCTGAATCAGATACTCGAAGGCCTCATTCACCTTCATCTTGCGCTTCTTCGTGCGCTGTCCGAAGAGGTTGGGCAACATATCTTTCATGTTGATGTCCATCTCTTCGACGCCTTGATTAGAAATAATTTCGAAGGATGGAAAATTGCGCTCGCGGACGTCAATCTCCACGGTACGATCGTCGAGTTTGCCTTCGCGAAGCTGCTGGCGCAATTTTTCACGCGTGCGTGAGCTGGATTCAGACACCGCCGCATTGTTGCCTTCAATTACCACACCGCCGGAAGTTTGATCAGTGGGGCGAGGCGGAGTTACCGGAGGAAGCAAAATATCGAGCAGGCGTTCTTCCGCGTTCAGCTCGGCTTTGTCGGAAACGTCTTCGAGTTTCTCCTCGCGCACATTTTCAATCGCGATCTCTACCAGGTCCCGGATCATGGACTCCACGTCGCGGCCCACATAACCGACTTCGGTAAACTTCGACGCCTCCACTTTCAGGAACGGTGAATTCGCCAGCTTCGCCAGCCGCCGCGCGATCTCCGTCTTACCCACGCCGGTCGGGCCGATCATGATGATGTTTTTCGGAATGACTTCTTCTGCCATTTCGTCGGGAAGTTTCTGGCGCCGCATGCGGTTGCGCAGGGCGATAGCAACGGCGCGCTTCGCGTCTTTCTGTCCGACAACGTATTTGTCGAGCTCGGCGACGATCTCGCGCGGAGTGAGATCATCGAGCGATGCGGCTTGTTCTTCAGCGCTGCTGGGGAGATAAATGGCCATAAAAAATCTGTCGTAGGTCGTTGTTCCTTCGTCGTTGGCATTCGCCTACGGTTATTTGCCTTGGGCCAAAGACCAACAGCCAACGACCCGATCTCAAAGCTCTTCGATCGTTACCTTCTCATTTGTATAGATGCACATTTTGCCCGCAATCTTCATTGCTTCTTCAGCAATTTGCCGGGATGAAAGCTCGGTATGCTCGGCCAGCGCCTGCGCCGCGGCCTGGGCATAGGGGCCTCCGCTGCCAATCGCGGCAATTCCTGTGTCGGGTTCGATCACATCGCCCTGCCCGCTGAGCAGGAACGTCTGATCTTTATCGGAGACAAGCAGCAAAGCCTCGAGATGGCGCAGGAATTTGTCGGTACGCCAGTCTTTGGCAAGTTCAACGGCCGCCCGGCCAACATTGCCGTGGTACTGCTCCAGTTTGGCCTCAAATCGGCTGAAGAGCGAAAAAGCGTCGGCGGTCGAGCCGGCAAATCCCGCCAGGATTTTTTCCTGATACAGCCGCCGAATCTTGCGGGCGTTGTGTTTAATGACGCTTTCGCCGAGCGTGACCTGTCCGTCCCCGGCCATGACGACACTACCGTTGCGGCGGACGCAAAGAACTGTTGTGGATCGAATCAGACGTTTAGAAGGCATGAGCGCAAACTCTGATTATAGCAGCGGAAACCGCACATGGACGCAAGGATCCATTGTGGAGGGCCCCGATTAAGAAATCAGATCGCAACTCAGTACAACTTGAAGTTCACTACCACATTCACTGCCACAGGAACGAGTCTCCCTCTGTAAGTTCCAGGCGCAAATTTCCAGGTCTTGACAGTTTCAATCGCGTTTTCGTCAAGCCCATAGCCAGCGGCGTGTTCGACTTGAATGTCATGTGTCAAGCCATCAACACCAACCACCAATCCCAGAATTACCGAAGCGTCCTTAATCTTCTTTTTGCGGGCTTCTTTCGAATACTTGGGATCGGGGTCGTACAAAACTTTCGGAGCGATGGCACAATCAGTAATGTCAGGTGGTTCCCAAGCTCGACACGCCCTCATTATGTTCTTCGGCGACTCTTGAGCAAAAAGCAGCGGGCATAAGCTTAGGAAGAACATCCAAATAATCAGTTTCGTTTTCATTCCGCGCAAGAGTAAGCAAGCCTCACACTTTTGTCAAAGGAGAACCTCGGCTGGCTGATCCATCTTTGCTTTCTTGTTTGTGCTATCTCTCAACGGCCTGCCCCATCCGCACCCGTGAAAGTTAAAGGTGGGCGCCCGCCGCCTGTCATTTTGGAACATGCGCTTTTTTGTTGCTTCTCCTGTAGAATTCGCTTGTTTTTGTTACCTACACCATTCAATAGGAGGATGGCTATGACTCTGGGAAAACGTTCAGCAGCAGAGTTCATCGGGACTTTCTGGTTGGTGTTTTGCGGATGCGGCAGCGCGGTTTGCGCAGCGGCATTCCCGAGTCTGGGAATCGGTTTTCTTGGCGTCGCATTTGCCTTCGGACTGAGTTTGCTGACCATGGCTTATGCCATCGGGCATATTTCCGGATGTCACTTGAATCCCGCGGTGACGGCGGGATTGGTGGCTGGCAAGAGATTTCCTGCATCGGAATTTTTTCCTTACGTAATCGCCCAAGTGCTGGGCGCGGCGGCCGCCTCCAGCGTTTTATACGTCATCGCAAGCGGAAAAGCTGGATTCGATCTTTCCGGCGGCTTTGCTTCCAACGGCTATGGCGCGCACTCTCCCGGGCAATACTCGCTCCTGGCATGTCTCGTCGCGGAAGTTGTGTTGACCGCGTTTTTCCTTCTCATCATCATGGGATCCACCGACACACGCGCGCCTCAAGGACTGGCTCCGATTGCCATCGGCCTCGGGCTCACGCTGATTCACCTCATCGACATTCCCATTACCAACGCTTCCGTGAATCCGGCACGCAGCACTGGCCCCGCGCTCTTTGTGGGTGGCTGGGCTACGCACCAGCTTTGGCTGTTCTGGTTGGCGCCCATCGTAGGCGGCATCATCGGCGGCGTGATTTACCGGGGCTTGTTTGCGGAGTCGAAGTAAATAGTTTTTCGGGCTGTCGTCCTCGCCATCTCGCGCAACTGTGGCCAGATGCTGTCAATAGGCAACTGTTGCGCGATTAAGTTTGCCGGCAGATAGAACCGATCTGAAAGTTGACGGCCTGGCATTCTTAAATTGAGTAAAATCTCGGAACCTGTTATTCAAACTTCCCAAAAATGTGGGCGAATTCATAAGGCTGCTGCGTGATGCCGCTGCATGTGCCAGAGACAATTTTTGCTTCGCCGGGGCAGGGGCGGTCCCGGCCAATGGACCAAATAGAAAGCAGATGAACGTCTGGGTTAGCTTGCGCGAAGTTGAGCACGGCTTGCGCGTCGTTCTGCGCGAATACTTCCGGGGAGACGTCGTTCCTTCCTACCATGACCGTGATCCCCAGATTCACTCCGAGGCCCGATCCCAAGCTGACTGACTTTAACTGCTGCAGCGTGTGAGTGGCCGCCGAAATTGCGTTCTGGCCCATGCCGTTTGGATCAGCATCCGGGCCATAATCCATTGCGAGAATATTTACCGTGGCAACTTTTACATTGTGTTGCAAGGCATTCTTCAACAAATTCAGGCCCTCGGGAAGAAGACCGTCGGGCGATGCTGCAAGCGTGAACGAAATCGTAAGGCCAGGATTCGCCGATTCAAGAGCGGCCAAAGCCACGTCGCGGCGATCAATCGAAGCGGGGTCGCGAATGGCTGCGGCTTCAATGTCGAAATCCAGCATGCGAACGTTGTATTTATCAATAACTGCCTGATAGGCGGCTTGCAGGCTGGCGGCATCCTGACACGTCTGTGCGAGTTCTTTGCCGTTCGCTCCTCCAAAGGAGATGATTACGTCGCCGCCATGGTTGCGAAGCGCGGTGATCTCCCCGGACATTTCGCTTTCTTCCGCCACCGGCTTTTTGCTCGACCACATGGGAAGGCATGCGTTGGGATTGCTTATGACAAATGCCAGGCTGAAATATTGAATTCCCGAAGCTTGAGCGATTTGCCCGATATCGTGATTCGGCTGCCAGGTCGCGAGATAAGGAGCAAACATGCGCGTGGGAAGTGCTCGCTGCGCGGGCGGAGGCGCGGGCACATTGGCAGCTTGGGGCTTTTTGCCGCCGCAGGAGAGTTGCAGCAGGGTGGAGAAAAGAAGCGTCACACCCAGCGAAAAATAGCTAGACTTGCCCGGCAGACGACGCAATCAAGAACCTCCATCGAGACGAGCAGTTACGCGCGCAGGAATTCGAGCATCAATGTCCAGGCTTGTTTAGCGGCTTCCGGCTGATACGCCGCGCGCTGATCACAAAAGAAACCGTGATCGGCGTCAGAAAATTCCACGTTCACATACGATTTTCCATTGGCGCGCAAAGTATCAAGGACCTTTTGCCGCTGTTCCGCGGGAATGTGCTTGTCGAGGCCTCCCCAAAAAAACAGCACCCGCGAATGCATTTGCGGCAGGCGGTCGAGAAGTTCCGCGACAATGCTTCCTCCATAGAACGATACGGACGCACGCAGCGGCAAAATGGTATTTGCCAGAACAGAAATTCTGCCGCCCATGCAGAAGCCCACGCTGAACAGCTTTGACTGGTCCACGTCCGGCTGCGATTGCAACCAGCCGCTGGCAGCGCGAACGTCGGCCTCTTCTCCAGCAATAGTTAGCGCCTTCATATGCGGCATAACGGACGGAAAATTTGTGTAGTCTCCTTCAAATCCTGGGCCTGTACGGTGAAAAAGTTCCGGCGCGATGGCCACATAGCCTTCCTTCGCCATGCGATTTGTTACGTCGCGGATGTGCGAATTAACACCGAACGCTTCCTGCATTACGAGAATCCCCGGCAGTGGGCCGCTTGTCTTGGGGCGGGCGACATAGGCTCGCATGCGTGTTCCATCGTTCACTGAAAGTTCCACGAGTTCGTTGCTGATTTGGTATGACTGCATGCCTTCGCTCCTAACTCATCATAACGTCAAGTGGTTAATCCTGCGGAGGCGTAAGCAGGGCGCTGACCGTCTGAATGGCCTTCGATTTTTCCGGAAGAATGCCCAGACGGATATAGATTGGGCGAATGGAAGCGCGAATGGCAGGCAGATGGAACGCGAACCAACCTGCCCCCAAAATGCAAAAAACGCCGCCGATCATGAGTGTATGCGGGGCCCCGATATGAGTAGCGGCAATGCCGGCGATCAGGCTGCCAATGGGCGCCATGCCCATGAAAGCCATGGAATAAAAACTCATCACGCGCCCCCGCTTGTCGTCGTCCACAATCGTTTGCAGGACGGTGTTGCTGGCAGCCATTTGCTGCATCATCCCGGCGCCCGCGACCATGGCGGCCACCAACGAAAGCCATAAAACTCTCGAAGAGCCGAACGCAATCAGACCGACGCCGAACAGGCATGAAGAAATTGGGATAATGCGGCCCAGCCCCAGCACGCTTTTTCGTGTGGCCAGAAGAAAAGTGGAAATAAGCGCGCCCACCCCGGCAGCGGCCATAAGAAATCCCAACGTGTGCGGACCGCCGTGCAAAACGCTGCCCGCGAAAATCGGCATCAGGACCGTGTAAGGCAGGCCTACCAGGCTGACCAGCGCCAGCAAAAGAAGCAGGGAGCGAATGGGCACGGAATGGAAGACATAGTTCCATCCTTCCTTTAATTGATGGAGAACGGCTTTCGGTTCCGGCTTCTCCGTGATTGGCTGAAGTCTCATCAACAGCAGAGAAGCAATTACCGCGATGTAGCTGACGCCGTCAATTAGAAAGCACCAACCCTCGCTGAAGGCGGCGATTACCAGTCCGGCAATGGACGGTCCCAGCAACCGAGCGGCGTTCACCATGGAAGAGTTGAGAGCGATGGCATTGCCCAGATCTTCACGGTTTTCCACCATCTCCACCACGAATGCCTGGCGGCCGGGCATGTCAAAGGCGTTGATCAGCCCCTGCGCAACGCTGAGCCAGATAATTTCAGGGACGGTGATAATTCCCGTCAGGGCGAGCGCCGCCAACGCGAAAGACTGGAGCATGGAAAGCACCTGGGTAATAACCAGCACGCGATGCTTGTTCCAGCGGTCAATCCATACGCCCGCGAAGGGAGCGAGCACGAATCCCGGAATCTGGCCCGAGAATCCCACCAGTCCCAAAAGCCAGGCCGAATGCGTGAGGCGGTACACCAGCCAACTGGTGGCGATGCGCGTCATCCAGGTGCCGATCAGCGAAACGCTCTGGCCGCCGAAAAATAGCCGGTAGTTGCGGTAGGAAAGCGCCCGCAGGGCGAATTTCCAGGCGCTCTGGTTATTGCGGGAGTTTGGGGGCGCGGTTGCCATTATTCACTGAAGAACTAGTCTATCCCGCCTTAAGATGAGTTCGAGTGCAATGGGACGTTAAAAATATCGCTTCCGTTAAAATCATTTGTCATGCTCGTTCTCGCCTCAGCTTCGCCGCGCCGCCAGGAACTTTTGCGCAATGCTGAAATTTCCTTTACGGTGCATCCGGCGAATATTCCGGAGATGCTTTTGCCGGGGGAGTCTCCAAAAACTTATGCGGAGCGCTTGGCGCGGGAGAAGGCTGAGGCGGTGTTTCGTCTGGATGCTGACAAGTGTGTGCTGGGCGCGGACACCATTGTTCTTGTGGATGATGAAGTGCTGGGCAAGCCCCGCGACGCGGCCGATGCCGCGCGCATGTTGCGGCTGCTTTCCGGGCGGAGTCATCGGGTCATCACCGGAGTCTGTCTTCTTGGACTGGGCTTCGTGGATGTTCGTTCGGAGACTACAACAGTCGAGATGCAAGAATTGCACGACGACGAAATTGCAGCGTATGTGGCGAGCGGCGAACCGATGGACAAGGCCGGGGCTTATGCGATCCAGGGCTGGGCCTCGCGCTGGATTTCAAAGATTGAAGGCGATTACTTCAACGTAGTGGGATTGCCGGTGTCGCTTGTGTATCGGATGCTGGGAGAGCATGGAGCGTTAGTGTTCGGATAAAAGCGGATAGCACCATAGCATCAGAGATCCGACGCTACACCAGCAGGAACTGCGACTTCCCGCGCCTTCTTCACCGCTGCTGCCATCGCGTATTTCAACTCTTCCACGCCTTTGCCGGTGACGGCGGAAATCGGAAGCAACTCATAGTTATGCTTCTTGCAATAGCGCTTTAATTTCGCCAGCTTGTCTTTATTGACGACGTCGATTTTCGACGCCACGAAAATTACCGGCTTGTCTTCGAGTCCCGCGCCAAAGTTGGCCAGTTCGCCCTGGATGACTTCAACATCCTTCACCGGATCGGGCCTGCCGCTTGCGTCGGAGACATCCACGACATGGACCAGCAAGCGTGTGCGTTCAACGTGCCGCAGAAATTGTGTGCCGAGTCCCGCGCCGGTGTGTGCGCCTTCGATGAGTCCGGGAATGTCGGCCACTACAAAGCTGGTTTCTCCTGAGCCTTCGCCGACCAGCACCACTCCAAGATTCGGCTGCAAGGTGGTAAACGGATAATCCGCAATCTTCGGACGCGCCGCCGAAATGCGCGAGATCAGCGTGGACTTGCCCACATTCGGATAACCGACGATCCCCACGTCGGCGAGAAGCTTCAATTCCATGCGGAAGACGCGTTCTTCGCCAGGACGGCCGTCTTCATGCTCTCGCGGAGCTTGATGCGTGGAAGTGGCAAACTGCGCATTGCCGCGTCCGCCGCGCCCGCCGCGGGCCACGATCACCCGCTCATCGGGGCTCGAGAAGTCGTGGACTTTTTCTCCTGTTTCATCGTCATAGAGGATCGTGCCGACGGGAACCTTAAGGAGTATGTCCGTGCCTTCTTTGCCGGTGCAGTTGGAACCTTCGCCGTGGCGCCCGCGCTGCGCCGCGTATTCAGGATTAAAGCGGAAGTGCACCAGCGTATTATGGCGCTCGCTGGATTCCATAATGATGTCGCCGCCTCGGCCTCCATCGCCGCCAGATGGTCCGCCGCGCGGGACATACTTCTCGCGCCGGAATGCGAGGCAGCCGTTGCCGCCGTCGCCGGCCTTTACGCGAATTTTGGCTTCATCGATGAACATGAATTAGTCTTTTGAGTGCACAGGTGAAAGCGAGTATCGGTTTTCGAATTCTGGTCGGATGCCTTGCATGTACCACTCTTCCAGAGAATAAAATTCCCTGATAGGTTTGTAGGTCCTCGCATCTACTAATAGGAATCTTTGGCTTATCGTTTCAATTACAGAAAGATATATTCCCGAGTGGAAGGCTAGATAATTTTCAGGTAATCCAAGACTGTGTTGATATTTATTTACATCCGCAATTCGATCATATGCATACAATGAAGAAAATGGGTAGAAGATCGTTTCGCTTTCAAAAAAATCTCCACCACCAGTTTCACGCCATAAATATTTTAGATCGTCAGGAATTATCCCCTGCATCTGGTCGAGCCAAGAGTCCAGTTTTTTATTTTCGATTGGGCCGGCCCAAAAGAACAATTCCGGTCTGGATTTGGCATCAATAAGTAACGTTAGTTGCATATTTGAAAATCAAAAAAGAAAAAGCCTCGACAATGCCGAGGCCAAAAGCCCTGCGTAAATTTGAAATCCTACTTCGCTTCCAGAGGCTCAACCATCACAAACTTGCCCATCTGTCCGCGATCCATGAATTTAATGCGGCCGGTGACCTTGGCGAAGAGCGTGTCGTCTTTGCCTTTGCCGACATTCAATCCCGGCTTCACGCGGGTGCCGCGCTGCCGGACAATGATGGTGCCGCCGGGGACAAGCTGTCCGCCGAATGCCTTAAAGCCAAGCCGCTGCGCGTTTGAGTCGCGTCCGTTTCGTGAACTTCCTAATCCTTTTTTATGTGCCATAGCTAGTTCTCAGTTCTCGGTTGTCAGTTTCCGGTTTTGGTAGAACCTTAATTTCTTACTTCTTTTTCTTGGGAGCGGCTTTCTTTGGGGCCGCCTTCTTGCCCGCTGATTTCTTCTTCGCGTGACCTGTGGCAGCCGTCGCCTCGTGCTTGTGCTCGGTTTCCGCGGCGGCCTTCGCTACCTTCTTCGGCTTCGCTACTTTCTTGGGAAGCGCGGGCGCGGTGAACTTTTGCCCGTCAAAAGCAATTTCGGTGATGCGCACGGCAGTGTACGCCTGCCGATGGCCCTGCAGCTTTTTGTACTGCTTTTTCTTCTTATAATGGAAGACTAGGATTTTTCCGCCGCGGCCCTGCTCCACGATCTCGCCGCTTACGTGGACGTCCGCTCCCGGCTTGGCAATCTGCCCGTCGCCGCCGGAGACAGCCAGCACGTCTCCAAATGCAACCTGCCCGTCGTTGCCGCCAACGGTCTCTACACGAATCACATCGCCGGGCGCCACCCGGTACTGCTTTCCTCCGGCGCGGATGACCGCGTACATGCTTATGCCTCTCATGCCCGTCGCAACAATTGCACGGGAACTGGTTAAATTTGCTGATGCTTGCTGTGTTCCGCTCGGCGCTTTAAGGCAACGATTCGGGCAGGGCCCCAGAACAGGACCGCAGGTACAGGCAAACTGAACTATTTTAACGTGCGGTCGGGAAGAGCGTCAAACGTTGACCGAGGAGAAGGGTTTTCTTCAAGAGGATTGGGCGGAAGTGCGGTTCGATCTCATCGAGATTTTCGTGCATATAGCGATTTTCGTGGAAGAGCGGCTCTTTAGAGCCGGGTAAAGATTAAATCTGTCGAGAGGCTTCAGCCCTAGCTTACGGGCCCTAAAGGGCATCCATATCTTCCGCCAACGCGGCCATAAATGGCCGCTCTTCCACGATTCGCGGCACCTCTAATCTACGATCTACAACTCTCATTTCTCTAATATCGATGCCCCTATTTCCGCCAACTCCACATCTTCCCCCGACGACAACCCGCTCACGCCTATCGCGCCCACCAACTCTCCATCCTTCCACAAAGGAATGCCGCCGCCCCAGCCTACAACTCTGGGATCGCCGTAGTAGGCGACGTCGAAACCCTCCTGCGGATGGCGAATTCTGTCCCCAATGTCTTTAGTCGGCTTGCGATTGCGCGCCGCTGTCCACGCCTTGTTTGCGGCAATTTGGATGGAGGGCATGGCCGCGCCGTCCATGCGCGCGAAGGCCAGCGGGTCGCCGTGGGAATCAACCACGGATATCACCACCGCCTTTTGCAGGCTCAGCGCTTTGCTGACGATGGCATCCACAATCTTTTTGGCTTCTGAATAATCAATCGAATGGGTGGTCTTCATGGGATTTCTATTGAAGCATGGGCCCCGGAAAAATCCAACTCGACGGCCAGATCGGTGCTGGGTCAATTTTGAAATTTTTAAGATTGTCATTCCGAAGCGCGGTAGTATCGCGCGAGGAATCTGCTTTCCCTTCCAGAACAAAAGCAGATTCCTCGCCGCTGAAGCGACTCGGAATGACAAGACGTTTAGCTCTATTTTCAAACTGACCCACCACCGAAGATCAAGGCCCAAAAACTTGCGATTGTGCAGCTTTTCGCGAGGGCATATCGCCTTCGCAATCTCCTCGCTGGTAGGGATGCTTCGACTACGAGCAAGCTGCGCTGCGCTTGCTCTCTCTTCGCTCAGCATGACAGATGGGAGATTGTTGCACGCAGCATCCGGGACTGGAATAAGCCCGAGCCGCAACTGCACGATGGTATGACTCAAAACATTCACCTTCGTTTACAATTCTTAACGAATTCTTATATCTCCTTGAAATCACGTAAGTTGCTGAATTCCAAGCGCATTTCAGCGGCCCAGTGTGGCTTTTTTGCCACATACGAACTCCCTCGAACCCGCGTAAGCTTTCCCCTGAAGGCTTCCAGGCCTTTCCCATTTTTGATCTACGAACAAACAATTCGCTCAGCCGTCGAATGCCACGGAGTCGGCCTGCACAGCGGTGCTCCGGTGCATTTGCGCATACTTCCAGCCCCGGCAGGCTCAGGGATTATTTTCCGGCGGGTTGACCTGGACGGCTTTGAAATCGAGGCGACCGGCCGGAACGTGGCCCGCGTTAGCTACGCCACAAGCCTGATGAAAAAGGGCGTGCTCATCTCGACCACCGAGCACCTGCTCTCCGCGCTCATTGGGATGGGCGTTGATAACGCCATTGTGGAGCTCGACAACCTGGAGCTGCCCATCCTTGACGGCAGCGCTAAACCGTTTGTGGATTTGATTCATAAAGCCGGTATTCGCAAGCAGCGCCGTCCGCGGACTTACCTGCGGATCCGCCGCGAAATCGAACTGCGCGAAGGCGGCAAATTTATCGCGGTGTATCCGGCGGATTCCTACTCTGTTTCTTATGCCATCAACTTCGCGCATCCGCTGATTGGCAAAGAGACCTTCCGCGTGGAGTTGAGCAACGGAAATTATGTTCGCGAAATCTCCCCGGCGCGCACCTTCGGCTCGCGTGAGGATGAGAAAGCCATGCGCGCCATGGGCCTGATCCGCGGCGCCTCCCGTGAAAACTGCGTAGTGCTCACGCGCACTGGGATCGAGAACCCTCCGCTGCGCTATAAGGATGAATTCGTCCGCCATAAAGTCCTCGACCTGATCGGGGACCTGGCGCTGCTGGGCAAGCAGGTGCTGGGCAACGTGGTTGCCGATTGCGCCGGACACGCCATGCACACCGCGCTGGTTTCTCGCCTGCTCCGCGATAAGAGTTTGTGGGAAGAAACCACACTGGAAGAAGAGCACGAGCCCGCCCTGGCAGCCATGCAGCAGTCGGCAAGTTCAGCGCTGTAAAATCCCACTTTGTGATTGACTGGCCCAAAGAAAACGCGCCCGCCTAGTACAATATTTTTGGTTAACTTTTATCCAAGGAAACATCGATTCCATGACGAACCCCTCTGCGGGCACTCCCGCCAAAACAATTTACGTTACCCTGGGCGGCCTGCCGCTTTCATTTACGTTCAAGTGGCCTTTTCACAAGTCCACCTCCGGCGCTGACTTCCACGTTCTGCACGCCGACATTCGCCTGGAAAATTCTGAGGGGTTGCATGCACCCGTGGCCGTGAATCTCTCTGAAACTCTTCGCGAGATCATGCCTTCGCTCGAAGCGAAAGATTTGGAAAGTCCCGCGATCAATGCTTTGCGCAAGGAAGTCGACAAGCGGCAGGTGGAGTTTGTGAAGTCAGGAAAGCTGGTGCCGGTGCAGTTTTCCAGCCGTCACTATGACTTTAAGCGCAACAAGTGGGTCTTCGGCAAGGCCTCGGACGACGACATCTCCCGGTTGCTCAAGCGAAAGCTTTTCTGGCAGACGAAACTGGTCGGCGGCCCAGTGTGGATTGCCGACCCTACCGAAGCTCTCTATGTGGAATCCACTCCCGCGCATCTGCTTGAGCTGGCACGCAAGCTGGCGGAGGAAGAGTTGATCACCTTGGAGGGCGATTATGCCTCGGCGAATGCTTCACTGATGGCGCAGGTGGAGCAGTTTGAAGCCGACATGCGGACTGCTCTGGCGGAACTGGAAAAGAAACACGCCTTCGAGCGCGGATAGCGTCAGAGGGACAAGTACGGTGAGCGGCGACGGTTCTTGAGGCCCGCGAGATTTGCTTATCCCTACTTCATTGCGTCAATCGTTTGGAACAACTCTGTTTGCGGCTGCTTCACTTCCACGGCGCGATTCTGTCCGCCCTTGTTACTCACCACATAAACGGTAGGCGTGTGGTCAAGATGGATTTCGTTGCCGACGTTCTTGCTGGCATTGATTTCCGCAGCCAGCTTGCCTTGCGGATCAATTACGAAAGGCAACGCCATCTGATGGGCGGCGGCGAATTTTTCCGCGAACTCGCGGAGCACGGCAGGATAAATCTGCGTCTGGTTTTCGAAGATGTAGTCGCGAAAATCAAAACCCAACTGCTTGGACTTCGAATCGAAATACTGGGCAAAGATCGCCGCCTGGTAAGACCAGTTGTGCATGGGCAGCGGAAAGTCGTAAATCACCAATGGAATTTTGTAGGTCTTGACTGCCTGCTTGATGAGCGGCGCGGTATGAGCGCATTGCGGACACTGCAAGTCTTCAAAGACTACCAGCGCCTCGTGCGAACCCGCGGGCGGCTTGAGGACGGAACTGGGGTCCTGTGCGAGAGCTAGGGCCGTAAGCAGCAATGCGGCAAAGGCGTACAGCGCCATTTTCTTGATCATAGAAAATTAGATGCGGCAGTCGTGAGATTGAAACAATCCATCTTAAAGCAAAGTAAAATCAATGCGCCACCACCCGTTGGCACTCCAGTAACCGGCATTGTTCCCGGATCAGAGATCCGGCGCTACACAACCGCAGCGCGCCCACCCAATAAAATGGCACCCGATTAAATCGCTGCGGCCTGATCGCGCCGCTTGGCCTGGATTTCAATGTACACATTTACCAGTGACACCGCCGCAGGGGTCACTCCAGGAATGCGAGAAGCGTGGCCGATGGTGCGGGGCTTGATCTTGGTGAGTTTTTCCTGCATTTCGCGAGAAAGTCCGCTGATGGTGCGGTAATCGAACCAGTCGGGAATATTTCGTTGCTCCGATTTCTTCAGCCGCTCAATCGCCCGGTTTTGTTGCTGAAGGTAACCTTCATACTTGATTTCGGTCTCAACCGACTTCAGTTCATTGCGAACTTCGGAAGGAAGCGGCGTCGTTGCCTGCGAGGCGGAATCCTGCCGGACAAAAAATTCGGGCGCGACTTCCCGCAGACTTTCCGCGAGATATTCGATCTTGATCTCCGGTCGCTTGAGCAGTTGGGCAAGCGGCTGACCGAGTGCGGAGGCTAAGTCATTGGCGGTCGGTCGTTGGTCGTTGGCGGCCGCAGCTTCTGCACCTCGACTTCGCTCAGGGGAGGAGCCCAATCCGCTGGCATCCTCGGAGTCATTGGGAAAAATTGTCGGCTTGCTGAATGCTGAGTGCTGAATGCTCTCCAGCATCACTCCCGTCAATTTCGTCTTTTCCAGCAATACCTTCATCTTCTCCAGCCGCTCTTGCTTGGCCAGAAAATCGGCCCACGCTGCATCGGAGATCAGACCAATGCGCCGGCCATATGGCGTAAGACGACGGTCGGCGTTGTCAATGCGCAGGTGCAAGCGAAACTCCGCGCGAGAGGTGAACATGCGATACGGTTCGTTTGTGCCCTTGGAGATGAGGTCGTCAATCAGGATCGCGGTGTAGCCGTCGGTGCGGTCGAGAATCAGCGGTGGTTCGTTCTTCACCTTGAGCGCGGCGTTAATGCCCGCCATCAATCCCTGGCAGGCAGCTTCTTCGTAGCCGCTGGTGCCATTAATTTGCCCGGCAAGAAACAGCCTCGAAATCTTTTTGGTTTCAAGCGTCCGCTCGAGTTCTGTGGGATCAATGGAGTCGTATTCGATGGCGTAACCGGGGCGCAGCATTTCCGCCGTCTCCAGGCCAGGAATAGATTTCAAAATCGCCACCTGCACTTCCACAGGCAGCGACGTGCTCATTCCGTTCACGTAAATTTCGTGCGTGTTCAGGCCTTCCGGCTCCAGGAACAACTGGTGCGTGGCCTTGTCCGGAAACTTTACGATTTTGTCTTCAATGGACGGGCAATAGCGCGGCCCGATGGATTGAATCTGCCCGCTGTACATCGGCGAGCGGTGCACGTTCTCGCGAATAATGCGCTGCGTCTCGAGAGTGGTCCATGCAATGTAGCAAGGCACCTGCGAGTCATGATGCGCGACGCGCTTGGTGCGGAAGCTGAACGGCGTGGGATCAATGTCGCCCGGTTGGACCGTGAATTTGGACCAGTCAATCGAGCGGCCATCGAGGCGTGGAGGTGTTCCTGTCTTCAAACGGCAGCCGCGCAGGCCGAGTTGCTTAAGCGCTTCGCCGAGCAGGACGGCATTAGGCTCGCCAGAGCGTCCCGCGGGATATTGCTGCTCGCCGCAGTGGATAAGTCCGTTGAGAAACGTTCCGGTGGTGATGATGACGGCGGATGCTCCTACAGTGCGGCCATCGCGCAGCTTGACGCCGCGGATGGTGCGATGAGCTGCGTCCACCTCAGGGGCTGAAGCCCCATCATTATTCCCGAGTTGAGTGGCACGACTGAAGTCGTGCCCTTCCCGAATCTGCTGAATGTCGGTTGCTGAATGCTGACCGCTGTCCTCAATAATCAGCTCCGCTACTTCGGCCTGTTTGATTTTTAAATTCGGCTGCGACTCCAGCACTTCGCGCATTTTGAGGCGGTAGGCCTGCTTGTCGCATTGCGCGCGTGGAGACCAGACTGCCGGGCCGCGAGAAGTATTCAGCAGACGAAATTGAATGCCCACGGCGTCGGTGATCTCACCCATGATGCCGCCGAGGGCGTCCACCTCGCGCACGAGATGGCCTTTAGCAATCCCTCCAATGGCCGGGTTGCAGGACATCTGCGCGATCAGGTCCACGTTCAACGTATAGAGCGCGGTATTCAGGCCCATGCGGGCTGCGGCCATGGCGGCTTCGCACCCGGCGTGTCCGGCGCCGACCACGACTACGTCGAATTGTTCGGTGAACTGCATCCAGCCTCCATTCTAACAAGGCAGGGTATGCCATGACTGTTTCATTCCGCTGGATGTACTCGTCTGCGTGACCACAGCGGAAATATTTGTCTCAGGCCGATTCATTCGTATAATGTCCCTTCATTCAGGAGAATGAGACCATGACGACCCAGGAATTTTTTCAGCAACTCGACGAGCGCATCGCAAAATACGATCTGCTTTGCCATCCTTTTTACAAGGCCTGGAGCGCTGGCCAGTTAACGCGCGATGATCTGCGCGAGTACGCCGAGGACTATTTCCATCATGTGGAAGCCTTTCCGGCCTACTTAGGAGAATTCGCGGAGCGACTAGAAGACGGCAAGCTGCGCCGCGCTGTTGTGGCCAATATGAAAGATGAGATGGGCAACTCCGGCGAAACAGGCGAGCGCGCCCACTCGGAACTTTGGCTCGACTTTGTCGAAGGAATGGATGGAAGCCGGGAACTGGGTGATCATAAGCCGGTTGCTGAGATCAAAAACTTGATTGCGCAGTTTAAAAAGGTCGCCAGCGAAGGATGTTCCGAAGAAGTCCTGGCAGCGTTTTACGCTTACGAGTCGCAGATTCCGCGCGTGGCCCAGGAAAAAGCCCGCGGCTTGCATGAAATGTATGGCGCCGATAAAAAAACCTGTGGCTACTTCACCCTGCATGCCACTGCCGACGTATTCCACTCGCAAGTGTGGAAAGGACAGTTGGCTAAAAGCGTTGAAGAAGACTCCGCCAATGCGGAGAAAGCTTTGAAGGCCGGTGAAGCCGCTGCTAAAGCTTTGTGGAGTGCGCTGGACGGCATTGAAACGCGCAGGTTGGCGCGGGCGGCATAAATCGATCGCCGCTTTTCAGTGGAACAACAAAAGCCATCCAAAATTTCTACGATGGCTTTTCTATTCTCACTCAAAACCTTAATAGCATGTCGTTCTGAGCGAAGCATCGGGTTCGGAAGAACCTGATGCGCAGTCGAAGAATCCCTACCGCTCCCGCGACGCTTCAATGGCGACGGTAGGGGTTCTTCGGTGCAAAAAGCGCACCTAAGAATGACAACTTTTATTTATCTTTGAGTCAGCGCGGCTTTCTTCAGCAATGCTATCTGCCCGCCGTGATATGCAATATGCTGCGCCGCCCCGTGCAGCATGAAATAAAAGTCGTAGTCCTTGCCGGGAACAATCTCGATCAAGCGCGACTCCGGGATTCCGTGCACCTCACGGACGAACTCCCGATGAGTATCTTTCAAATGTTGGATTGCGGCTTTCCACGCTGATTCGGTCTTATCTGAAATTACAGGGAAATTTTCCTTGTCGGTTGGCGTATGCGTTTCTCCCGCCATTCTTCGCAACATAACTTTTTCCCAGGCGGCAATATGCAGAGTCAGCTCCCAAATAGAGTGTGCGTTGGGAAGAGGCCGCGCCGCGGCAGTTTCTGCACCCACATTCCCCAATATTTCCAGGAGCGCGGGCCCGTGCCACGCCTCGCCATCAAAGGCCAGCCGAAGTTCATCAGCAATGCGGACAGATTCAGACATAGGGGCAACCCGGTGATTTTAATCCGCTACGATGCATATTTGAGCTTTGTTGGCTGCAGTAATTACGCCGTCGCCATCAAGAAAAAGACATTTGCCGGCATTCAATGCAAGACAAGTGGCGCCTGCCTTTTGCATCATCTCGATCGTTTTGATTCCCACTACCGGCACATCAAAGCGCATGTCCTGATTGGGCTTGGCAATCTTCACCACTGTTAGCGCGCGGCTTAACGTCGAAGCTTCCGCATCGAGGGATGTCATCAATTGTCCCGCGCGTTCGATGGCCGCATCGGTGCCTTCCATCGCCTCGACGGCCACGCAGGCGGCTTCCGCGATCACGACCGTTTGGCCAATATCGAATTGCGCTAGATTGTGGGCGACGGCGCGTCCATACTCGATATTTTTTTTCTCCTGCTCATTGGGCGCGCGCTTGGTTAGCACGCCCGCCTTGGCCAGCAGCGGCTCAAGAAAAGCGGTAGAGCTTTCCAGAACAATCCCTTCATCTCCCAGAACTTTTGCTACCGCGCCGAGTAACGCGTCGGTATTGCGGGTTCGTAAGGAGAGCAGTAGCTTGGCCAGACGCCAATCCGGGCGAATACTGGAGAAAATCTGTTTGTGCTTCACCTGCCCCGCCATGATGGCGCGGCTCACCCCTTCTTGCTTGAAAGTTTCGATCAGGCGGGAGAGTTCTCCGAGCGAGAACCAATGCACCGCAGCCGCGCCGCGCGACTCAATCTCCGGGGAAGTTTCTTCTTTGATGGCGGCGACGATAATGTCCAAGTTTTGTGCGCGGGCGGCATCGAGAACAAGAAAGGGAAACTTTCCGTTTCCTGCAATCAAGCCGATGCGTTCTTTTTTAAATTCCTGCGCCGGAGGCATGCAAGACAGTGTACGAGATAAGCGCGTAACCGTCAGCTAACACGTCAATGTAGGCGCGGGCGTCCCGCCCTTGCGATTGTTCACGTATAAGACGGGCGAGGACGCCCGTCGCTCCATCGTTCCATCGCAATGCTACTTAATCACGCCCCGCTCCGAACCCTCGATAAACCGGATCAGCATATCCACGTCTTCTCCGCGGTCTGCTTCGGATTTCAACTTTTCCAATGCCTGCGAAGTATTCAGCTTGGAAGCCAGCAGGAGTTTATAAGCATGGTGGATTTTCTGAATGCGCTCTTTGCTGAATCCATGCCGCTCCAGTCCCACCGCGTTCATGCCATAGGCATGAGTTTCACGGGCGGCGGAAGTCTTGGAAAAAGGGAGAACGTCTTTGGTAACGGTGGTGCCGCCGCCGATGAATGCGTGGGCGCCCACATGCACGAAGTGGTGCACCGGGCAGAGCGCGCCGACCGTCGCCCATTCTTCTACGATCACGTGTCCGCCCAACGTCGCGGCGTTGGCCAAAATCACGTGGTCGCCAATCATGCAATCGTGGGCGATGTGCGTGTAGGCCATCACTAAAATGTGGCTTCCCACGCGGGTGAGCCCGCCGCCTTTTACCGTTCCGCGATTGACAGTGACAAATTCGCGAAATTGATTGTGGTCACCAATCTCCAGGCGCGTCGGCTCGCCCTTGTAGCTCAGGTCCTGCGGGGCCATGCCGATGGAGGAATAAGGAAAGAAGTGATTATGCGCGCCAATTTTCGTGGGGCCTTCGATGGCCACGTGGGATTCCAGGCGGCAGCTTTCGCCGATTTCCACGTCCGCGCCAATTACGCAATACGGGCCGACATAACAGGTGGAATGAAGCTTGGTTTGGGGATCGACTATGGCTGTGGGATGGACGCTCATCGAGGCTGCGTGCTGGCATCGAGCATGAGGCTAATCTGTTTCCGCGGCATCCGAGGATGATCCGCGGCGCCCGCGCGAATTGTCTACCAGTTGGCACTTCACGCTGGCTTCGGCAACACGTTGACCGTCCACATAAACGATGCCTTCCATGCGCACTGCAATCATACTTCCCACCGCGCGCCAGGCTTTGAGTTCGACTTCAATGAGCAACTGGTCTCCGGGCACCACAGGACGGCGAAACTTGGCCCGCTCGATTCCCGTGAACATAATCAGCTTGCTGCCGCGGTCTTCCACTTCTGTGAGCAGAAGCGCTCCCCCA
>DASXFN010000019.1:0-105083 GCA_036489565.1 Terriglobales bacterium | reverse complement strand
ACTTTGGGGGGGGAGGGGGAAAACTTCTACTAACTTCTAAACTGTTTCTTGCTCAGACCTCGAAGATACAGGACTATACCGTCTATAGTAATTTGTATGGTCGATATTATCACAACTATTCACGATCATACCTAAAAGTTTTTTCTCATCCAACGCCTCAATCCCACGCTTTAATTCTCTTCGATCCGTGACGCCCTGACGAGTGACGAGAAGTATTCCGTCGGCTAGTCGCGACCAGACGCTGGTATCGGCAAGGGGCAAAACCGGGGGAGAGTCGATGACGACCCAATCAAACGTTGAAGCAAGCCGCTCCAACAGTTCAGCCATCTTGGGCAATTGTATCAGTTCCAGAGGGTTTTCCGGGGGGGTGCCGGCTGGCAACAAATAAACCCCTGTATCCGCAAGGTGATAGATGCCAGGCAACTTGCTTGAGTCGCCATGTAACCATTCCACCAGGCCCGTGAAGCGAATACCCAGCCCCAGGCGTGCGCACATCACTGGACGCCTTAAATCGCCCTCCAGCAGGAGCACTTTTTGGCGATTTTTGCGCGCCAGAGTAAAGGCCAGGTTGGAAGAGACAACACTTTTGCCTTCCTCGGAGATCGTGCTTGTGACCAGCAGTTTCTTCAGGCCTTGCGCCTGTTGCAACTGCCGCAAACGCACGCTCAGGAAGCGGAATTTTTCTGCCGCCAGACCTTCGGGATCGGTCAGGGAAACCAGCCGGGTCCCTTTTACCGGCTCAACCCGGCAGGTAGGAAACTCGTCGGGGGACGGCACGGGCACGGTAGCCGGCATTTCCTCATTCTGGCCCTCCGCTATTTGTAACAGTTCCATAGCCAGCGAAGACAGCGGTGCCGACGTCGAACCAGAGCGTTCCGATTCCGACTTTTGCAATGCGTCAAATATACGGCTCATGTTTTCCTTTCCCCCGTACCACGGCCAATCGGGGATCTCCTTCTCTCGATTTGCCGCCTTGCTGCAATTGATCATGCAGCTGGAGCAGGGTCTTGGCGGCTTCCCACAACTCGGTATTTTCCTGAGTCTCGGGACGTGCGGAGTGCATAACGTTGAGGCGGAGGTCGGCCGCCACTTCATCAATGATGTCAGCCGTAACCACCTGCGATTCCCTCGCATAGGCGCTGATCAGCGCGTTCTCGCAAATCGTATTGATGAGGCGGGGAATTCCGCGAGAATGGCGATACACCCGGGCCATTGTCTCTGGAGGAAACAGCGTCTCGCGCTGCTTCGCGCCCGCCAGTTCCAGGCGGCGCTGCATGTATCCCCGGGCCTCTTCATGTTCGAGCGGTTCCAGATAGGAACGCAGAACAATGCGCTGCTTTAACTGCCGCAATTCCACCGAATCCAATTTTTCGTCCAGCTCAGGTTGCCCTACCAGAAGGATCTGAAGCAGCTTTCCTTGCGCAGTTTCAAGGTTGGTGAGCAGGCGGATCTCTTCAAGCACCTCCGCCGATAAGTGGTGCGCCTCATCCACAACAAGCACGGTAGTCAGGTTCTTGCGGTGCCGCGCGATCAGAAAGTTGCTGAGTTGCAATAGCAGTTCACTCTTGGTCTTGCCAGGATTTGGAATTTCAAAATCCAAAGCTATGTATTGCAGAAAATCAATGGCGGAGAGGCGGCTATTAAAGACGTAGGCATAGCTGACGTTGCTGTGATTCAGCAACTGCAGTAGGCAACGGACCAACAACGTCTTTCCCGTTCCCACTTCCCCGGTCATCACGACAAAACCTTTGCGGCGGCGAACGCCATAATAAAGGGCCGCCAAAGCCTCGTTGTGGCGCTTGGTGGGAAACAGGAATGAGGGGTCGGGACTGACCTCAAACGGATTGCGCTGCAATTGAAAGAATTTTTTATACATCGTCTTAACCGTGTAACAAGGTAATGGCAAACGCAACGCAAACCGAAGCCGCCACTGCGCTCGCAGCGGCCATTCGCACCCAGGAACTTCGTTTTGCCTGCTCTTCTTCCTGAGGCGTGGCAATCGCCGGAATCTCAACCATGACTTCCACCGGAACGAGTTTTTTGAATTCCGTCTCGGAATAAATGCGGTGGTCCAGATACTCCGCCCCTAGACACGAAGCGGCCCCAAGAACAATGCCCAGCACCATGCCAATGCCAAACAACTTCAGCCGGTTCGGCGAATACGGCTTAGTGGGTAAATTCGCCGGGTCCTGAATGCTGAAATGCTCGCCCTGTTGCTCGCGTTCCAGATTCGTGGCCAGCTCCGATTCATTCTTCTTTTTCAGCAGCGCATCATAATCTGCCTTGGATTGATCATACCCGCGATTAAGTTCGGTAAATTGTTGCTCGCGGATGGGAGCATTGCTCAAGTTAGCCTGATACTGGCCGACCCTCGCTTCCAGCGCTTTGATGGCCTCTTTTCGATTGTTAATCTCGATCTGATTGGCCTTTAATTGGCTTTGCAGCTCAAGCATCGGTCCGCGGTCCTGTGCACTGGCATAGCTTGTGGGGTCGGCGGGAGCAGGATTCTTGGCTGCCGCTTTTAATTGATTCTCCATCTGCTCTTTCATCTTTTCCGTTCGCGCGATCTGGTCTCTTACTTTACGGACGTCCGGATACTGGTCTGTATAGCGAGAACTCAAGTCGGCCATTTGCGTGCGAAGGCGATCGAGTTCCGCATCAATAGCGGGAAGCCCGCCTGGCGCCACCGTCCCCATACCGCTCTTCGAGGAACTCTGCAGCGTCTGATATTGGCTCAGCAGCGACTCCAGATATACATTGTGTTCGTTAGCGCTGTTCAGGGCAGACTGTTCGTTCCCCAACTGCGATTGCAGCCCATTCATGATTTGCAGGTTACTTTGCAGTTGGCCGGGAAGGTCCCCCAGGTGCTCTTGATTGAATTGCCGCACCTTCTCTTCCTGTGAGGCCAGCGACGCCCGCGCCTGTTCTAACTGAGTTTCCAGGAATTTTGTCGTGTTGCCAGACTGCGTCTCGCGCACTTCTAGGTTTTCGTTGATGAACAGATTGGTCAGTTCACTGGCGACTTCCTGCGCCAGATAGGGATCGCGCGAAGAGTAGGAAATTTTGAAGTTGCTCAGTTCCTGGTCAGGCGCGCGCACCAACTCAATCTCAATGTCTTTGCGCATCCGTTCCACCAGTTCGTCGGGCGAGGAGCGGGCGCGGTCGGAGCTATATAAATTGAACTGATCGATGATGTGCAGCAGGCGCGTGCGGCTGAGAATCTGCTGCGTGATACTGTCTAGCCGGTCTTGCAGGTTGCCCGCGATATTCGAAGGCACCAGGGACGTAGGGACCGTCGCTTCCTGCACGATGATTAATTCGCTCGAACGGTAGACTGCTGGCATTACCCATCCCGCGATCCAGAAACCCAGCCAAATCACAAAAAATGGGACCAGAAAATACCAGGTGCGCCGCCGTGCGATTCCAAGGTAACGTTCCCAGTCAATACTTTCCGAATTTTCCTGCTCAAACTCTGCTGGCATGTTTACCTTCCCAAAGGCCTTTCAAATTCATAGGAAATCATGATCCATCCCCGGTTGCTGTCGGGAGTGTTGGCAACAATCGCAAGATCTTTGTACCGTTGATGAATGCGCGAGTAGCCTAATTCCGCATTCAGGTGCTGGCCAAGCGCGCGTTGCAACGTGGCACTCACGATCAGCGTTCTGCCGCTGCTTCCTGATTGGCTGGAGGTTTCCAGCAAGTCATTGTTGCTGTAATTTGTTTGCACCCCGCCCGTGAGGTGCGGGGAAAACTGGTGACGTACGGAAAAATTGGCAGCGTAGGAATGTACCGCGCCTTGCAGGCCACCGCCGGAATTAATGCTGTGCGAGATCGTGAGAGCCATGCTGTTGTGAATGCCCTGCACGTTAAAGCCGCCACCTTCGGTGGGAGACCAGGTTTGGAGCAGCGCGACCCCACCCCCTTGCGTCTCTGAATGCTGTGCCCCACCGGAGAACGAAAGTGAAATACGCGGACCCAGGTAGAGCGTGTAAAACATGTCCGTGGTGTGCACCTGCGTAGTTACTTCGCTGGGGTGGGTGACGATATCCGAGAAATTGTAGTTGACTCCGATATAGTGCTTTGCGCCCACGCGATGGGCATAGAACGCCCCGCCGCCACGCTCGCTCGAATCGAAAAGTCCCTGCGCCTGCACCCCATTCAGAAAACGCAACTCCGAAGAATCGCCTTCGAATCCGATCATGGCATTGCGGGCAAACTGATAGGTGAGTTGACCGGTGGCGTTGTTATTCAGGGTGCTGGTCAGAGGCGGAATTATGGCAAAACTCGGGGTCTGCAAAGTGTTCGATAAATTATTGACTGAGTTCGGTTCCAGCACGCTTTGGAACGAAGGCTCCTTTGCCAGACTTTCCTGCAGCGAAATCGCCACGTGCGGAGTAAGCAAATACTGGAGCCCGGTCGAAAGGTTGTGGTCGGCCTGGTCGTAGGGACTGAACTTCTGGTAGATGGTGAATCCCGGGCTGTAATCCAAAGTCCACAAGAGGCGCGAGCGCGAAATGTCGATAGCAATGTAAGGAGAAATCGTATAACTCGCATCGCCTTGTATGGAAGTGGTGGTGACGACATTGTCGTTATACGATCCCTGAACACTGACGCCTCCGCGCAGATAATTGGAGCGCTCCAACTCAGAGGAAAATGCCACCGAGTCTCCGCCAATGCTCACGGGGGGGGGCGCCATCATGGCTTGGTCGCTGCCGCCCGAAAAAATCCCCGTAGTGGTGGTCTGGGACCACGCCGGCAATCCGACGAACGAAAAAATTGCAATAAGAACAAACTTTTTGCTCATGACGATGTAGGCAGTGTTACGGGACGACGATCGTATCATCGGGCTGAAGCTGAACATTTTCCTGCTGATTTTTTCCGCTGATGACGTCCTTGTAGTTAAATGGGATGCGCTGCTGCTGGCCTAATGCATCCTTCCTTAAGACGTAGACTGATTTCTTCTTTGCGAAATCGCGAAAGCCGCCAGCCAGCGCGATTGCGTCCAGAACAGTTGTTGAGCTGACGAGGGGGTATGAACCAGGTTTGGTTATCATTCCCAATATATTAAATTTCTGGCTCTTGCTTTCCTGGACCATTACCGTAACTTCAGGATCAGAAATATAGGCCTTCAGTTTGGAGGTGATTTCCTGCTCCAACTGCATTGGCGTTCGACCGCTGGCTTGGATTTCCCCGACAAGCGGAAGGGAAATTTTTCCATCGGAGCGAACCGGAATGATGCGCGTAACATCAGGCTCTTTCCAAACATTGATGGATAGCATGTCGCTGGCCCCGATCACATACGTCGCATCGTGAGGCTTGCTGGTTTGGGCGGAGCCGGAATCGGATTCCGCCGCGGGCTGCGCATGGTTTTCCGTGTTCTGCGCGGACAACGAGGTGGTGAAAACTGCGCAACACAGTACTGTAAATAAAAAGCTTACAAATTTATGCGCGTACCTTCTCATAATTCTCGCTCCCTCTCGGCTTGACATGACTCGCGGGTACGGTCGGTCAGTGACCGTTCCCATTTCCTTTCGTGCCATTACTTCCTACTACGGGGGAGAAAAATCTGACAGGAGTCATATTGTACTGCTGAATCTTGTAAAGCAAAGTGCGATAACTTACCTGCAGCAAGCGTGCCGCCGCCCGCCGGTTCCACTGGGTTTGCTCCAGGGCGGTCAAAATGGCGTTGCGCTCCGCTTCGCCCTTTACGGTCTGGATCAGGGATTTTAGCCCCGAATTGCGGTCTCCGGCTGCTTCTTCGTTTCCGCCCATTGCAAATTCATCCCCGCTGGTGGGAAATGCATGCGCTGCCACCCGAATTCCGCTTTGCAACTCTCCCATGGCGGCCTCTTCGTCGCGGGTGACGAGATAGCGCTTCACGAAGCTCTCCACTTGCTTTAAGTTGCCCGGCCACGCGTATTGCTCGCAAGCCTCAAGCAGAGCGGGAGAAAACGGCGTTGGATCCAATCCGTAGTGACGGGCCAGTTGGTTCATGAAATGACCCAGCAGCAATGGGACCTCGCCGCGACGATTGCGCAACGGCGCGATGTGCATGGTAAAAGCGCTGAGATGGTAATAGAGGTCTTGCCGCAGGGTGTGGTCTGCGAGTGACGCTTCCACGTTGATGTTGCTGGTGGCGATCACGCGGACATCGAGTTTCCCAATGCCTTCGCCATGCCCGCTTGCAAGCTGCTTTTCCTCGAGAATGCGCAACAGGCGGCCCTGCACGCCAAGAGGAATTTCTGAAATTTTGTCGAGCAGGATGGTCCCTTGCTGGCACAGTTCAAATTTGCCCGGCCGGGCACGCCGCGTCCCGGATGCCAGGCTACCAAAGAGTTCGTTTTCCAGCAGCTCGCCGCCGAGGGCCGCGCAGTTGACTTTCATGAAGCGGAAGCCGGAACGGACAGAAAGCTTGTGGATCAAGCGCGCCAGCGTCTCTTTACCACTGCCACTTTCGCCCACTATTAGCAGAGGTACATCCAGCTGCGCCAGTAAATCCGCCTGCGCCCGCAAGCGATGCATGGCGGGGCTGGCGGAGATGAAGATACGGCCTTCTCCGATTTCTTCCACTTCCTCCGGCGTATCTTCAAGGTCGCTCTCCACGCTAGTGGAGGGCAAATGCCGCTTGATGGCGTCTTCTAACTGCAATTCAATCAAAGGGCGAACCAGGTATTCTTGAGCTCCCAGGCGGATCGCCTCGGTCTTTTGCAGGATGTCGTGGGAGTAGGCAAGCGCCAGGACCGGCAGGTCGGGCCGGACGCGGCGCAGCCAGCGCAGCGTATGCAGGCCGTCCCCGTTCTCACGGCCCAAATCAATCAGCACCAAATGTGGACGTGCGCCGGACTGCACGCGCTCCAGGGCATCCCAACCGCTTTCCGCGGTTTCCATTTGCCAGGCATTCGCCAGTGCGATGGCGGCAAGTGAATCCAGCGACGCGGTCTCCTTCCCAATAACGAGCAGGTGCGGAGCCCCCATGCTTGTGGCGGCGTTTGCAGCTTTGGAATTTATGTTTGGAATACTGGAGATGGAAATCACCCGGAAAATCCGGGTCCTCGGAATGGCAAACTAGATCGCTTCTACGTCGTATCCTTCTATTCGTACGGCCATGGAGCGCTGGATTACATCAATCGAGATCACCAACATGCGCTCGCCGCTTCTGGCCACCAGCACGCCTTCCACGCCCGCCAGGGCGCCGCTTTTAATCCGCACCCGCTGGCCGATTTTCAAGAAAGGATGCGCCGCAAACGGCAACTTATTGGCGAGCAGAGTTTGAATGGCGTCAATTTGTTCTTGCGGAATCGGCGTGCCCACGCCCTGGACGCCAATAATCTGAAACACCCCGTCAGTGCGGCAAACTCGCAGACGCTCTTCGTTGCTGGGAGCGCACTTCACAAAAACATAACAATTGAACAATGGCAATTCGACGATTTTCTTGCGGTCGCTCCAGCGATGCTCCTCCCGAACCGTCGGCAGAAACGTGGGAATTCCCTGCTCTTGCAAACGATATGCCACCACTTTTTCATGCCGGGAGCGGGTCTGCACGGCATACCAGTTTCCAGTGTCCACCATTCTATTTTGATCCACGAGAGTGAAATTGGAAAGTTGGCTGTCGAACATAGCTTCGCCCTCTGAGTCACATGCCGCTATTTGACCCGGACCGGACACGAATGTCCGCGCTTCAATATGGGGAGGAGTACTGCTAGGGGGGTTGTGAATCAATCTTGCAGTACTACGTTAACGGTAAATGCAAAGTGCTGCAAGAGGTTTTAAATCTTAGTGAAATATTTCTTTGCCTGATAGGGCAGTTAATGCTACAACGATAAGCACTTAAGGCTAGAGAACTTGTTCTCTTTATGGAGTGGTTTCTTTAGTAACTTGTCTTGATAACGGTGGTAATCGTTTATTCAAGTATCACATTCTAATGGCATTTATTATCAATTGAAGGCTGCCTGACACTTTACATCTAAAAAATGGTGGCTTTTCTTAGTTTGCATGATTGCAACCGATTGCACACCTATGCTAACAATTGCAACACTGGATGCGGAGGCGGTACGCGCCAAGTCTCCGTATAACCCGGCCCGGCAAGCTAGATTTCCACAACTGGTTTCCTAAATATGCAGACGCAGAGTCCAATTGCAATTCACGTTCTGGTTGCCGACAGCACTCGCATGTATACCGAGGTCTTGGCCGACGTATTGGGGCGAGACCGGCAAATTCACGTGGTAAGCGCGGCCCCAAATGCAAAAAGTATTTTGGAGGGCGTCAAACAGCATAAGGACCTCAACGTAGTGGTGCTCGGGTCGCATCTGGATGAGATCCCATTACACGGAATTGCTTTGCTGCGGGAGATACGAGCTCTGCGAGCGGAAATCAAATGCATAGTCTTGCTGGATTCCTCCAAGCAAGAAGTGATCCTGGAATCCTTTCGCGCAGGCGCGAAAGGATTGTTCAGCCGGCACGAACCGCTGGAAACGCTAGGCAAGTGCGTGCGGCAAGTACATGCGGGGCAGATCTGGGCCAATAGCGAACAAATGGGCTATGCCGTGGAAGCCTTGGCGTCCTCTCGGAATATCAAAGCGGTGGATGCGAACGGTCTTAGTCTTCTTTCCAAACGAGAGCTTGAAGTAGTGCGGAGCCTGGCGGAGGGATTGACTAACCGGGAGATCGCCGATCATTTGGGGCTAAGCCAACACACCATCAAGAACTACCTTTTCCGCATTTTCGACAAGCTGGGAGTTTCCAGCCGCATGGAACTTCTATTCCTCACGTTGAATCAGAGCGCGGCGTCATTGTTTCCCGAACTCGCCACCAAAGTTAAGAATATTGCCCCTGGCGAAGCGCCTTCCCTTGCCTGGTATCAGAAATCCGCGAGCCAGGGCGTTGCTCTGGCGCAGGTCGCGCTCGCGCGAATGTTCTCTCGCGGAGAAGGAACCCGCCGGGATCCAGCGTCCGCTTATATGTGGTACTTGGTTTCCGAACACTCCTGCAGGGGATTGAGTGGGGAGATGATTGCCGCCGTGAAATTATTAGAGGCGCAACTGACTCCGGAGGAAATTTTAGACGCCCGCGGCCAGGCAGAAGAGAAGATTCAACAGATGCCAAAGGCTTCCCTGACAGATCCACCGAAGCATCCACAGCAGGAAGATGAGCAAGCGGCAAGCGCCGGGACCGCTATTTAAGCGGAAACACTTCGCAGTGTGAATAGCGTAATCTCCGCCCGGCAATCGAAGCGGAATGGAATGGTAATTGTTCCCAGACCGACGTTGGTGTAAAGGCGGGTATCTCTGATTTGATAAGAGCCCATGGGAAATTTCCGGCCCAGCTCAGGAAGATATGGCGCTCCCAGCAGAGGAATCCTGATCTGCCCTCCGTGGGAGTGCCCGGACAACTGCAGATCCACGCCCGAACGGGCTGACTCAAGAACATAATCTGGCTCATGCGCGAGCAGTATGACGGGCTCTCCTTTGGGAATTTGCTGGAGAGATAAATTAAGATCGGGCTTCCCTTCCAGCACGTCGTCCACTCCGGCCAACCAGAGGCGGGAACCATTCTTTTCAAGAGGGAGCGAGGAATTTCTCAATACCTTGATGCCATTCGCTCGCAGGAATTCGATCACCGTACCAGCCCCAAACTTCACATCATGATTCCCCATGATCGCGAACGATCCCAAGCGGGAGTGCATCCGACCCAGCAATGCCGCGCACAGACGAACGTACTCGGTTCGCTGGATGTAGGAAAAAACCCAGCGCGAATCGTGCGTCTCGGTAATGAAGTCGCCGGTAAGCACGATCAGATCCGGCTGGAGTTCCTGGACAATTTCTACGGCTTTGCGAATCGGGGTAACGGAGAAGTACGGATCGTAGTGGAAATCGCTCAGTTGAACAATGCGCAGGCCGTTCCATGCGGGCGACAAGCGCTTTAGCGGCACATCGAGGCGAGTCACGCGCGGGTAATCGGGTTCCCACGCAGCGGCGTCTCCCGCGAGGCCCGCGGTAAGCAGAGCTGCCCCAGACTTCAGGAAGGTACGTCGAGTGGCCAAATGCTTTCTAAATCCGCTGTCTTTCTATTGAATGCATTTATTGTATCGAAATTAATTCTCAGTGCGACGCGCGACGCGCACTTCCTTTGTGCGAAGAAGATGTCGGAGCGGCGGCAGGAGTTTGCAGTCGTTGCGATGGATCGCCAAACAAAATAAATGTGCGGCGAACATCGGAATCAGTGATGGCACTCTTTGCCGCCTGTATGGCGTCGCCGATCGTTTCTCCGGGAGTAAATACGGCGCTGGTGAACGCTTGGTCCATTTGGAATTGCGGCCCCGGCGAAGTCAGGGAGGACGATGCCCAGACCGCGACGGCGCCGCCGTTATTGGCCAACAATAGAGACTCGGCCATGCTTACCGTGTAGACATCCTGGAAATATCCATTGAGGCAATTCATAATCACAAACATAGGTAAACGCGGGCCGTTGGTCAGCGAAGAAGCGAGCGCGCTTGTCAGCAAGTTTTCATCCGACCACACTTCAACCGACCCGTGCCCGTCATAATTGACCAGCAATGCACCGTTGTTGATGCCATTCAAAACCGCTTGCTGCGCAGCGCTCGCGGTCATCGAACTGGCGAATACATCCGTGACCGAAATAGAGGGGGGCAACAGAGACTGTATGGTCTGCGCCTGTTGCGTGAAAGGCACTACGCTGTCATCTTTGTCCGCCACCATCAAGGCCTGGCTGCTCCATGCTCCGGCATTTTGACCGCTGTCATAGCCCACGATCTTTCCCACAACAGTTTGCGCTTCGTCGGCGGTCTGTACCGGCAGACGTCCCGTGGAAATTTGGGCAAGGCCCGCGCCGGTGAAATCGGAGAACCAGTCATCGGAAGCGGTAGTCAATTCAGCCGTGGGTACCAGAGCTGTAGGCACGAAGTCGAAGTTACCGAACCCCAGGTAATTTCGCGGATCAATGGATGCGTCCCCGACTAACAAAAGATATTTGGGGGCGTGCTTCCAGACTTTGGTTGCGTTCTGCAGAAATGTCCGAATGCTGGTGGGATCCTTTTCACCAAAATTGAATTCGTCGTAGATGTCCTGCACATTGATAAGCGCGACGGTGTGTCCCTGGCTCTGGCGCAATTGCACCAGTGGAGCCATCTGGGTCAAAAAGTCTGGCGCGGAAATCATGACCAGGTCAGCGCCGGACTGCGCGCTGTGCCAATTGGAAGGCTGGTTCGCGGTGATGCTCGCGGGCTGGCCGATCTGATCGTCCGCCAGGGCCAATATCTGGTGCGTCACCGATTGGAAGCCGGCCACATTTATGTCCAGCGCAATATTTCTCGACTGCGTGCGCACGCGGAAAGGCAATTCCAGAGGCGCTCCGGGATTTGTGATGTCGAGTACTTGCGTGGGCGTCTGCTGGAAGTTCTTCACGGTCACTAGATCTCCGCCCTGGGCCGTGAATTTAAGCGTGTCTGATTCCGCCGTGTAGCTTCGCGGATACGTCAGTGTAATGTGGTCCACCAGGCTGAGGTCTTCTTCCCCGTTCTGCGAAGTCAGGGTCACGATATCGCTGCCGTGCTGCAAGGAATCGTAAGGAACGGTGAAATCGGCTGTACCTTCATCCTCGTTGGAGAATTGCATATCGCCCAGGGACGCGCCGTTAAAGCTGACGGTCACATCGTGGACAATTTCATCGCTACCGCCCTGCAACACGACTTCCAGTTTGGCCGCGTCGCCGCTCGGCGCGAGGTCAGGAGTTGTCAGCACCTGGTCAACGGGCGTGGATGAAACTAGCGCTCCAAAAAAGTGATCCGTGTCGGTGCGGAGCAGTGCGGCGAAGAACGTTGTTTTCTCCTGTAACTCGACGGTTTGGGGGAAGCTTTGCGATTGCTGCCCGGAATGCGAGACCACCGCATATTGAATGCGCGCGCCTGTTTGGTTGCCGGAAACCAGCCAGTAGATTCTCTGGTTTGAGAAAGCCGTGTCAATTCCGGTTCCGTAGAATTGAATCGCGGCCTGCCGGCCAAAGCCGCCAAATCCTCCATGGCTGCCGGTAACCATAATCGGCTGTTCTACTCCTTCGGCAAACAATTGCAGTGTGTCAGGATTCACCGATGGGTTCAGCCCCGCAGCCACGAGCTGCGCCTGCGTGACGCGATACCACCCTTCATGATCAACGGCGATCTTGATCGCCGGCCCCGCCGCGATCTGATATTGCGTCTGCAGTGCCGTGGGGGTGCGCCAGAGCACGGGCGCAGCTTTCTTCAAATGGCTGATGGAAGAATCCGAAGGAGCAGTTGAACTGTTGAAATTTGCAATGGTTACAGAAGATTGCGACATGGAAGGCTGGCCCCTGAAAGATCGAGCCAACGCAGACTGCCCTAATGAAGGTTGCGGCAACCTGCTCTTGTCCATGGTGCGCGTCACTGATGGATCCATCGGGCTGGATGGCGCGCTCTCAATCGCGATCGGCCCGTGCAGCGTTCGTGTGCCGTTCAAGTCCACATCTTCGAGCCAGTAAGAATTTGCCGGAGGGTTGCGGTCAAGCCACGCATAACTTTTGCCTGAGTGCCGTGAATCGGCGCGGCGCATCATGAGGCTCGAGCCAGCGATCAGCGAAGGATTCACGCGGATGCGTCGGCCATTCTGATCCCGATAGACATTGAAGCCGAGATTGCGAACTTCGCCGCCTGTTCTCCAGGTAAGAAGCACGCCGCCGGCAGTGGATATCGCCGAAAAGGATTGCAGTTTGACTTCGGTAGTAAAGGTAATGGTGGAAAGGAACGTGGAAGTGTTATTGGCCAATACCGAGTCAAACTGGGCCGCCGTAACGGTCGCGGTGTTGTTCACCTGGGCAGGAGCGCCTGCGACTACCTGGATATTAAATACTACGGTGGCATTCAAGGCCAAAGATGCGGCCGTGCAAGTGACGGTACGAGTTGGGGCTGCATAACTGCATCCCGCCGAAGCGGAGCTAAATGTGACGCCGGTCGGCAGTATATCGGTGGCGGTCACCGCAGTGGCAGTAGAAGGTCCATTGTTAAGCACTGTGAGAATGTAGCTGAATGTATCTCCCTGCTTTACCGGATTAGCGGAGGCAGTTTTAACGATGGAAATTTCGGCGCTCGCGCCAATCACCGTGGTCACGGAAGAAGTATTGTTCGCGGAGGTGGGATCGGTCTGCGAGGCGCTGACCACGGCAGTATTCACCGCGGAACCCACAGTCTGCGCAATCACTGAAACGGTAAACACAGCCGTCGCATTCACCGCGAGGCTGGCGGCCGTACAGGTGACCGTTCCGGCACTGAATGAGCATCCCGCGCTGGCGGAACTAAAGCTTACTTGCGAGGGCAGAGTATCGGTCACAACTATCGTGGTGGCCACGGTCGGACCGTTGTTTTTCGCGGTCAGCGTGTAAGTAATCGTGTCGCCCTGATTCGCCGTCGCGGGCCCGGTTTTGGTGATGGACATGTCAGACGCGGGAAGGATGGTCGTGGATGCGCTGGCGGTATTGTTGACCAGGTTGTAGTCGGCCTGCGTTTCAGTCACGTTCGCGGTATTGGTTACCGTGCCCAAAGCCGCTGCAATTACATTGATGGTGATCGCTGGCACGGATGCGCCAGCAGCCAGAGTTGGGTAATTGCAAGTAACCGTTCCTGCCGTTTGTGAGCAACTGGCGGCTGGTGTGACCGACGAGAACGTAACGCCGGCGGGAAGAGTATCTGTCAGCGTGACGGCGCTGGCCGCAGTGGCGCCGTTATTGGTAATGCCAAGTGAATACGAGAAAGTATTACCAAGGAGAGCAGTCGCCGGGGCTGTCTTCGTGACCGCAACATCAATGCAGGTCGCGTTATAGTGCGGCCCGGGCGTGGATGCATAGGTAATGTTGGTCGCGCTGGTTCCCACCTGGCCGTCGGTTGCGCCGTATTGGAATTGGCCAGGAGCCGGCAAAGTTGTTCCATGCGTACCGGCGGCAACGTTCACAGTGCCTGCCCCCGAAAGTAGAACTACACCACCACCGCCGCCACCGCCGGGTCCATGCCGATCAGCGATCGGTGGACCAGCAGCCGCATCGTCATCCCATGCATCACCACCGCTTCCACCCGCGGCGTTTGCGGTTAACGTGCCTACCGCGCCGCCGGTGGAGAGGACGATCACCGTGCCCCCAGCGCCGCCACCACCGCCTGCATCGTTGGAGGTCAGATCGTAGGCGTTCGCGCCATTCGCGGACATCGTTCCAGTCCCAGTGATGCTACCCGCGCGAATGATAATGATGCCGCCGCCAGCGGCTCCACTGCTGGCCTGTGCGATTCGGGTAGGAGCGCCCGCAGTATTGTTATCACTGTTATTGCGCGAACCCGCGCCACCACCGCCGCCCATTACCACGCGTCCCGTACTGGACGGGAAAGGCGCGCCGCCGAGTCCACCCACGCTTAAATTGGAGTCCCATGCATCACCACCGAAACCGCCCGCGCCGCCGTTGGCTCCGCCGCCGCCGCCGGAGTTCTGGTCATTATCAACATTCGCATCGGTACCACCGCCGCCCGCGTTACCTGGCGCGCCGCGACCCATGCTGCCGTTCGGATAGCCATCCACGCCCGTGGAAAATGGCGTGTTTGCGACTTGCACCCACATAGGCGTGCCCGCGATACCTTCGCCTTTGGGTCCATCAATGCCAGCTACAGGAACGCCGGTGAATGCAGGGCCCGCAGGATACGTCGTTGGGGAAACTTGGCGGTAGTCATTTGTGCTTGAACCCGCCACGCCGCCATTGAGTTCCAATCCAGCGCCGCCACGAAATCCCAGACCATCCACGGTCACGGTATGTCCGCCGAGGGTAAGCGCACCCGAAGTATCGAGCACGAAAATTCCGCCAGTGGAGCCGTTCCAGGCAGCAGCGGTGAGTCCGGTGCCGAGGGTTGCGGTAGCGAAGTGAGGAACTCGAACTACCTGAAACGTGCGCTGGCCTTGCGTGCCTGAAGCCGCAGCGGAGTTATATCCGAAGAGCAGCCCACCACCGGGCCCAGCGCCTGCAATTGTCAAGGTGCCGCCGCCGACTGGAACCGCGCTGGTTGCAGTGGCGAATTCATAGACTCCGGCGTTATTTAGGTTCGTCCAACCGGAACCCGTCGAGCCGTCGCCATATGTGCCGTCATTATTGGAACTGATCGCAGCATCCTGCATTTGAATAATTAAGACTTCATCGCCGGAAGCGATCGGAGTGGCGCTTCCCGTTGCGGTTCCCAGGGTGATGGAAGTCGCTCCCGCGGCAACACTCGAACTGCCAGGGTAATAAGTATTGATGACACCGGTCAGGGTGCCGCCTACCGTCGTGGTGGGAACGGTGCAAACGTTCAACTGCGAGTAGCCGATGCCCGTGGCGGCATTGTTGCCAGTGTCGAGATCAGTTACGGTCCCGGTAACGCTGGCGGTATCGGGATATCCTCCGCCCATGGTTGGCGTGGCGACAATTGTAACGGTGGAAGTCGCATTGCTCGTGAGAGTTCCAATATTGCACGTGACTACGCTTCCAACATGCCCGCATCCCGTGCCGGTCACAGAAACAAATGTCAATCCGGAAGGCAGAGTATCGGTCAGACTTGCGCCTGTTGCCGTGCTGGGCCCATTATTCGTGACCACCGCCGTGTAAGTAATATTTCCCGGGAAGGCCACCGCATTGCCGCTCACCGCGACCGACAAGTCGGCCTGAAATGGCCGCACGGATACTGCTCCCAGCGACCAATTGGAATTGGCATTGAACGTCTCACTCAACGGAACGCTGGCCGCGCCCGCGCGCGTGGAGCCGCTGCCGTATACATCCGTGCCCGTTGCGCCGGATGCGCTAGCCCACGCCTGCGTCTGCGTGGGACCATAGGCTGTAACGGAGTCAGTGCCCGCGATGGCGAGCGTGTCCACCACTACATCGCCATTTGCGCTGGGAACGTTGAGAGTGGAAAGCGCGTCAGCCGCGCCATCGTCAGAGGTAAAGTCGCGGACGGGCGATGTTTGGTCCGCCCCGGTAACATTGGTTGCCCCAACGACAGCACCGACAGTCGCGCTGTAGTTCACGACTATATTATGTGTGCCGGTTGCGGGAGCGGCCAGATACCAAATTTCTACCCGCCGTGTATCGCCCGCATCGTTGTGAGCTCCAGCCAATGTGAGCGCCGCTCCGTTATAAGTGACACTGCTCACAGTCGCGCCCGTATTTCCGGATATGTTCATGGACACGCCGACAATCAGCACGTTATTGGTTCCGGTGACTGTGAACGGCTCCGTAGTTGCCGGAGGCGGAACGGGCATCACGGACACTGCGCCCATCGCCCATTCTGAGGTACCGCTGAATGTTTCCGACATGGTTACGGTAGGCGCACCTGCCTCCGTCGAACCAAATCCATAGACGTCAGTACCGGTCGTAGTTCCGCTATCCAGTCCCCACTGCCTGGTCTGACCAGCACCTGCGGTGGCTGTGCGCCTTCCATCAATCGCCAGCGTATCAACGACTACCTGACCAGTGCCGCTGGTGACATTGAGCGTGGAAGCGCTGGAAGTGCCGCCCTGGGCGGAGACAAAGGTCCCTAGCGGAGTTGTCTGATCCACATTACTGAACGCAATAGCGCCAACCGCAGCACCGATCTCCGTCGGATTGATAAAGCTGCCCCCCGGACTACTGAATGTCGCGGTAATCGTATGAGCTGCGGCGGGCGGATTGAGGAGATACCACATCTCCACGCGGTGATCATTTGCTGTGTCATTTCGGGCGCCTAAAAAGGTTAAAGACGTCCCTACGCCACCTGTATTAAGAGTGACGCCAGTCGCGGTTACGCCCGTATTGTTGTTGATGTCTATGGAGATGCCGACCAACAGCAAGCGATTTGTGCCTGCCGGTGTAAGGTTTGCAGTTGTGATGGTCAGATTATTTCGATTGACTTCATCCTGCGCGCTCACTTCGTTACCTATTACGACTTGTGCACGCACGGTTTGCGCAAGAGCGAAAAACATCAACAGCCCGCTCAGGAAGGAGAGGCGCGAGAGGGCACTCCTCTTCATAAAAGATGTCTCCCGCTTCGCTCCTCGCTGATTGGAACAAATCCTTTGCAATATGCAAGAAACAGCATGCCTTGCCTTCGCATAAAGACGCCGCGCGTGAACAAAACCGCCTGACACCGAGGCTTCATTGCCTATGTTGTCAGCCACTTCTTTTGCCATAATTTTTCCACATATTTGCGCGGCGCGAATTGGACGGTCCGCGCTAAGTGCGGCATCGCCTTGCGTCGTAAACATTCCACGTTCTTGATCTATCGCGATCAACCGATGCGCCCGAAAATGTACACCGTCACGAAACAAAACGATGTCACCTTTACGCAAGCCTTCCGTACAAACCTGCTCCACCCGCAGCACTTCCCCATCGCAAATTGTGGGCGTCATGCTCGCGCCAAAGGCGCGAAAACGGAAACTCTTCCCGCAGTTCATCAGCTCGCGGGAAAGTTCATGGAATAAATTTGAGTCGGGCCTATCTTGGGCGCTGGAATTCAAGGATTTTCTCCACGGCAGAGTGATTGGGGAGGAACTGGAATTTGTAGCAAGGGACTGTTCGGGTCAAATCATCCAGATAAGCAAGCGTGGCAGTAAGCGCCTGCGGGTCATAGAACGGCAGGAAGCACCGCGTGAACAATTCCGCCGCTGCCGCCGCCTGCGGCAACGCGACAATTTCGTTTCGCTCGCCATGTTCCAAAACAAAAATCTGATTGATCGAAGCTTCGCGAGGAGACGCGAACCCGGCGTCCCCGTGCCAAGGCGTTCCACACATGAAGAAGCGATCCTCACGCTTCCGGACAATAATGCGGTCATCGCTCAAAATCCGCACGCCAGGCAGCGAGTGCCACAGCCGCGTGGTCGTGCTTTTCCCCGCGCCCGAGTGCCCGATAAAAAGCGAACTACTGCTCGCGTCATCGGTAATACCGCAACCATGCACTTCAACGCCGCGGCCTCGGGCCAGCCGGTTCGTGACAATTAATTCGTCGAGCGGGTATTCGAGCGCGCGGACATTCGTTTCATCCGGAAAGCAATCGCGCACGAAGAGCACGCGGCCCCGGGTAAAATCCTTGTCGATTAAAAGACGCTTGTAAGGTCGAGGGCCAAGGATTCGCGTAGCGAAATCGAACATGTAACGATCGCCGGCTTCATAAAGCGTCCAGACCGCACCTGAATCAAAAAGCTTTTCGCCCTCGCTGAAAGGCAGCGAGTCAACCCATTCCAAATCAATCTCGATTTCGCAATTTTGGGGCGGGACAGTGAAGGATTGGTGGTCAGGATCGAGATGCACGCCCATTTCTTTCGCGGTGAAGCCCAAAGTCACATCGCCGATCCGCAAGCAGCAACGCCAACTCGCCGTCTGACTTTGATTCGCTGTTTGTGTTTGCTCGCTGATCATCATTCACGATTGCTCCACAATCAGGAACCGATTGAACTGCATCCGACCGATGCCGTACACACTGACAAACTCGGTCCTGAAACAAACATACTTTTGCAATTCCCCAGCACCGCCTCTTCAGGGCGCAAACTGATGGTCTCGCAAACCGGCGGCTGATACGTTTTTTTGCTTTTGCCGTCTTCGCGCTCATTCTTCATAAAATCCCTCAATGGCCGCAGCTTCCACAACCGCCCGAACTGGCAGTGGAATGATTCAAAATAGGCAGCAAAACCGCTGCGGGTCCCGTCCATTCGCCCACATCGATTTCACGGGAGGCAATCCGCCGCGCCGACTCTTTTGCGGCTTCGTAGTGGTCGCCGCCTTCGCAGAAAGCGCAATCCCCGTGCGCCGGGACTTCATAGCCCAACGCCATCGCGCGCAAATGCGCGACTTCGCATAAAAATTCCACCGGCGATTCCGCATCTCCGTTTTCCAGTTCTCCATTCGCCGGACACATGCCGCACAGACTACGCAGGCGACAATCGGTGCATTTAGAAATGGTCTTCGCCTCGCGCTTCCTTACCTGCAGAAGGAACTGCTCCCATCCCTCCTTCACGGAACCCCGGCGCAGATCGTAGGTATCCGCCTTGGAGAGCACACAAATACTCATGCGGCCGTAAGGATCAATAGAAAAAGACCCAACGCCGCCGCCGCAAACATAAAGAGAATTCTTGCCCTTCCCCCTAGACGGAGGCGAAGATTGGATTCCCTGCTCCGCGAACCGCCGGTACTCCGCCTTGGTTTCCGGCGAATGCAGATCGAGCGCGACCACTTCTTCAGGTAACAAACGCACCGCCAAGGGGCTTTGCGAACAATCAATGCGCGGATTCATCAACGAATCGAACTTAAATTCCAGGCCGAGCTCTTCCCGCACAAAACTTCGCATGGACAACACTTCATGCTTGTTCACGGTTGTTGCGACCGTCTTTAGCTTGAGTGGCAATCCGCGGCTGCGTAGCAGATTGATGCCCCGCATGCAGCGCTCATAACTGCCGGGAATTTGCGTGAGCGCCTCGTAGGTTTCTTTCGTCCTGCCATACAGCGTGATTTCAATCGCGAAAGGCGGCCATTCAAGCAGATAGTCGGCGATCTTCTCATTGATCAAATTGCCGTTGGTAAACAGAGTGATGAGAAGGCCTTTTTGCTTGGCATAGGTATAAATTTCCAGAAAATCTTTCCGGGCAAAAATTTCGCCGCCGGTGAACAACAGCCAGAAACAACCCATCTCGGTAATTTCATCGAGCAACCGGAAATATTCTTCCTTACTCAACTCGCGGTTACGCGCGGACAAATCTCCCATCGCCAAATTGTTGTAGCAATGCTGGCACTCCAGGGGACAGCGGTGGGTCATTTCCATGGTTACTTCGAGGGGGGTGCGGTGATCAGGCTGGTGGAGCGTTCGGCTTAACTCTGTATAACTGCCAAGGTTCATGTAATCTCCGCTTGCATGCCCTACCGTTCATCCTTGTTGCGTTCCAGACAATGCAACCTGCTACGCGATTAAGCAGCCATCTCACGAACCAGTCCCGCATCCTTAATCTTGTCGAGAAAAGTTCGCACATCCTGCTCCGCCGTCACCGCCGTTACTTCGTATTCATCCAAAACCAAGCTGACCAATTCTTCGCAAGTTTTTGCAGGCTGGAGTTGCCGCCATAAAAAACTTCCCAGTTCATTCAAGCTATAAATGGAGGCCAAATCACCAACTCCGCCGCGCACGGGAACGATGAGAGTCTCTCCCGCGATCACTCGCGCAACCACGCTATCGGACTGCATGTAACGGCAATTCGCCATGGTTGTTGTCATGCTTTCTGCCTCATCTGATCGCACGCGCGCAGTGTCCAGATTCTGGATACTGCCGCTAACCATAACAAACTTTTCGTACTTACATCATTTGTTAGCTTGGTACCGCCCAGGCTGAGTGCAGCGCATGTTAAGGGCGTGCGGGGAAGAAAATTCTGGGTTCGATGCAGAGGAATCTTATTTATTGCGTAAAAGAAAATCCAAAATGCGCGAGCAAGGCTTGTGACTCGGGCGTCTTGAGGAAATTCAGGAATTTTACTGCAACGGATTTGTGAGCGGAGCTTTTTAGAAGCACAACACCTTGCTGGATCGGCGGATAATCGGCGGCAGGGACCTCGTAGTACTTTCCCTTCCCCCGCGCCGACGGCGCAAGGGCCAAAGATAGCGCGATGATACCCACATCGGCGTTTCCGCTTTGAACAAATTGCGCCGCCTGTGAAATATTTTCCCCCAATACCAGCTTCGTTTCTACCTTTTCGTAAAGATTCTCATGCTGAAGCGCGGCAACCGCGGCCCTTCCATAAGGAGCATGCGCAGGGTTCGCAATGGAAATCTTGTGGACACCCGGCTGTAACAGGACATTGAATCCTCGCTGCAAATCAAGTTTGGAGGTGATTGGCGCCCACAAAACAATTTTCCCATCGGCATAGTGATACAGGGTGGCTGGGTCGGCAAGGCCATCGGCGGCAAGCTGGCGTGGATAGTTAAGGTCCGCGGAGAAAAATAGATCAAACGGCGCGCCATTTCTAATCTGGGTGGTAAAGTTTCCCGATGAACCGAATGTCAGGTTCACTTTGACGCCGGTTTGCTTCTCGAATTTCTGGGCCAGTTCGGGCAGAGCGAATTGCAGGTCCGATGCCGCCGCGACCAGGATTTCGTCTGCTGCGAAAGCATTTGACACGAAGAGAACGATTATCAGAATTATTGCCAGGCGGCGTAGAACCGTCATCATCTGTCCTCTCCACATTCAGATTTAAATCGCGGAACCAACGGATATCATCTGCGCGGTGCTTCTTGTAACTCGTTGTCTCTGCCACCTGTGGAGGAACTTGCAGTCATAAATTCTCCGATGCAATCCACCACATACTCCAACTGTTTCGAAGCCAATTCCGGATAAATTGGCAGTGCCAACGTATCCTTCGCGGCTCGCTCGCTTTCTGGAAGAGCGCCCGGTACATATCCAAGGTATGCGAAACATTCCTGAAGATGCAGCGGTACGGGATAATAAATTTCCGTGCCGATTCCTTTTTCATGCAAATACGTCTGCAACTCGTTACGCCGCGAAACGCGGATTACATACTGATTAAAGATGTGTCTGTCCGTTACGACTGATGGAGTAATGACCGGCACCTTGGCCTCGGCAAAAAGCTGCTCATACTTCTTCGCGTTGCGCTGCCTGCTTTCCGTCCAGCTGTCAAGGTAACGAAGCTTAACGGTGACAATCGCTGCCTGAATCGCATCCAGCCGAAAATTGCCTCCGACGACTTTGTGGAAGTACTTCGGCTCAGATCCGTGGTTGCGCAGAATGCGCAGCTTCTGCGCGCGTCCTGCATCATTTGTAACGATCATTCCTCCGTCTCCCGCGGCTCCCAAATTTTTCGACGGAAAGAATGAAAAACATCCGTAGTGGCCAATGGAACCAGCCCGCTTGCCATTGTGTTCCGCGCCTATCGCTTGAGCTGCATCTTCGATCACAATCATCTTGTGGTCTTCGGCTATCTGCATGATCGGTGCCATATCAGCCATTTGACCGTAGAGATGTACAGGAATTATCGCGCGGGTTTTCTTTGTGATCTTCGCGCCGATCTGAGCCGTGTCAATGTTGTAGGTGGCAGGATTGATATCCACAAAAATCGGGGTTGCTCCAACCCGCGCAATTGCGCCCGCGGTGGCGAAAAATGTGTAAGGAGTGGTGATGACTTCGTCACCGGATCCGATGTTCTCCGCCATCAGACATGCGAGAAGCGCGTCACTGCCAGAAGAAACTCCGATTCCATAGGCGCAAGCGGAATAGGCCGCAATCGCTGATTCACACTGTTCTACCTTTGGGCCCAGTATGAATTGCTGGGTGTCGAGCACTTCGGCAATGGCCGCTTCAATATCGGCTTTAATGGCTGCGTACTGGGCCTTGAGATCGAGTAGTGGAACTTTCATAATTTCCTATCAAAGCATAATCCAGAAGTCGTGAGGGTTGCTACTGGAACGCCCTATCTCTGCCCGGGAATTCTCAGATACTGATGCACCAGAGATTTGCACCAGCCCCTACCGTCATTATCCGGCCTGTTTCCCATTCGCTAACGCTCCATTTACAATTTTGTTTTGCTCCGCAAGGCATGAATGCCGCTGAAGGAATCGGAAGCGATCATTTTGCGTACTTACCCGCTGCGGGAAGCGGACCTCCTCGTCACGTTTTTTACCCGTCTGGAAGGAAAAGTACACGCCGTGGCCCGCTCTGCCAAGAAGTCAAAGCGGCGCTTCAGCGGCGCGCTCGAGCCGCTCACGTATGTTCGCGCCTATTATGAAGACCGCGAACGGCAGGAGCTGGCTCGGTTGGACTCCTGCGATGTGCTCGACTCGCCGCTCGGCACCCAGGTCACCTACCCGCGCGCCATAGCATTGGCCCACGTCGCCGAGTTGCTGGATGAACTTCTTCCCGACCGGGAAGCCAACGATGCGGCCTTCCGCTTGTCATTGTCCGTTCTGGAGCAGTTGGAGGAGCCGCCCTTCTGGATGCCCATTACTTACTTTGAGTTGTGGATGACGCGGCTGATGGGATATCTGCCGGACCTTTCCGAATGCATTGTCTGCGGGCGTGGGCTGAACGGAAGACCAGCATTTTTCCACGCCCTCACCGACGGGCTGCTGTGCCCGGATGACAAGCGACTGGCTTCATCCGAAATTTCCGCCGAATCGCGGGCCCTGGCCGCGCAAATGTTTCGCGCACCTGCGGAAAACTTTGCCGGGCCAGGCTGGCCAAAATCTCGCGCGGCCGATCTGCGCAAATTCCTGCTGCAAACGCTGCAACGCCATATTGAGAAAAAGTTGGTAACGGCGGGTATGCTGGAAAAGATGGGCCCTTGATCGCAAGCGCATGAAGTTCAGTGCCGAAAAATTGGCGCCGGCCGTACGATTCACATTTCCCTGAATGAAATAATGGAGCGCCATACATTTTGCGGACGCTCCATTGTGATCACTCCAAAGGTACGCTCCTAAAAATTAAATCCAATCTGGGCCGTATAGCTGCGCGGCGTCAGATAGTGGGTTCCACTGAAGGTGGAGAGGAAGTTGTATAGCGCGTATTTATTTGTCAAATTGATGACAGTAAATCGCGCGTTCCACTGGTACTTGTCTCCATGGAACAAGTTATCGTGCCCGATTGCCAGGTCATACACACTCCGTGGCGCAATGCGCGGCGGGTTGTGGTCGTCGTCTTCGGCGCCGGGCGCGGGAATCGTTATCAGCGATGATCCGTACTGCGAGGCTGGGCACACGCCGGTCAGGCTGATTGGCGAGCCTATGGGATTTGTCGCACTCGGCGGCGCGGCATGGACGGAACCGCAAAATAGTCCGGCCTCAAATTGCTGGTCCGGGCTCAGTCCCGAGACATCCACCATCGTATCGTTACCCGCTGGCCCATTGGCGCAGTTGCCTCCCGCGCATGGCGCGGGTCCGGCTACCAGCCCGCTGTCATATCGCCAGTTGAAACCAACCCATGGGCCTTGCTTCCATGGTTGATATTGCATGTGGGCAGTCTCATTGAACAGTTCATCGTGATCAATCCGGAACGGCCCAATGGCGAACGGGACCGCGCCAGCTCCGCCAATTTGCGGAGTAAAAAAGCGCGCCGCGACGCTGGAGAAAACCATGAGCGCGGTAAATCCATGGAAGTTCGGTACGCTCACGCGGCCCGCGAATCCCGGAATCTTGGAATTGTTCCATTCAATAGGAAAGGTGATCGGCGTCGCGCCCAGCACGCTGAAGTCGTAAGCATTGTGCGTGTACTTCCAGATGTACTCGCCGGAGAATACCAGATACCTTCCGAGCGCCTGTTGCACTCCGGCATGAAATTCATTGCGCCAGCCGGGGCTCAACGGATTCGATACCGCCGAGGAGCACAAAAGAAGCGGGTTCAAAACAGCGTCGCCGCACCCGATGCTGGAAAGCACCAGGTTCTCATTAAAGGGAGTTTCCAGAGTGCGAGCGTAAGAAACACGCAGCACGGTATTTGTCGGCTTGATGTTGTACGCAATTCCTAAACGCGGTTCAGCTTCTTTGTGGGTTGTAAGGCCATTGTAAAAATCCCCACGCACTCCCAGGTTGAATGACCAGCTTCCTTTGGTGATCGTGTCTTGCAAATAAAGGGCAAGCTCCTTTACATCGGTATGGCCATTGAAGTTGAACAGACTTCCTCCTCCCGGCTGGGTCAAATCATAAGGAAGAAGCGTAGTGCAAGGAGCGGCCAGCGCCGCGCCGTTCACGAAGCAGGGATTACCATTTTCATCCGCGAGTGAAGGTAGCAAGGTTGGATCCACAATCCCCACGCTGTCGTGCTCATTGAGAAACGTCTGCTCGTAAGTGGCCCCCGCTTTAATGTTGTGAATGCCTTTCACGTAAGAAACGTCGGAGCGCACGCCCGCATTGGTCAGCGTGCGATCCTGGCCAACCGTCTCGCTCTGCAGCCCTGGCGCTCCAAGGTCGGCGAAGGGATTGCCGCTGGGATAGTAGTTGTATTGGTCGTGCCGGACGAACGCGCCCAGAGTGAACACGGTCGTGTTGCTCACCAGCCGCGTCCACGACGGCGCAATATTAAAAGTCCTGATCTGCGAACGCTGGTCGGTCGGGCCCACGGGAAGCCCATTGGGACCAAGCCCTCCGTTGGAGACGATCACTCCGTTCCACGGAGTTGCGTATTGCGAGTCATAGGAATTCGGCGTTTGAAACCACGAGCGGGTCAAGCCCAGGTTGAGATGAAGAGAATCAATTTTGGAAAATTGGAAATCCAGGCGGTCGAAAAGATTTTCTTCATTGCCTTTGTCATGCATGACCACGAATTCCGGCGGATCGAGAAACCGGCCGCTGTTCAGGCCGCTGGCGGAAATAAAATTTCCCCAATTCTCGCCTCCATAGCCCAGGTTGAAATCCAGGTTCGACGAACCAAACGATCCGTAGGAAGTAGTGACGCTCCCTTTTGGCGTGGTCATACCCTGGCCGGAACGCGTCGTCACGTTGATCACCACACTCGTTTTGTCACCATATTCCGCCGGTGGTGCGCCGGAGATTACTTCCATTGACTCCACCGAATCCAGCGGAATTTGATTGGAGAACACCTTGCTCTGCTGGTCGGTAATGGGCTGCCCATCCACGGAAAATGAATTTTCCGCATGGTCTCCGAGCCCATGGAAGAGTCCGTTTGAGTCCGCGGCAACTCCCGGTGTCGCCAGCGTTACCAGCGAACTCACCGACGAGGAGGAACTTTCAATGGGAAGCTTGTCGAACAGCCCCCGGTCCACGTCCGTATGGAAGGTTGAATCATTTTCCACGAGATCACCGCCACTCTCAACTGTGACCGTCTCCGCCGACCCTGAAACTTTCAGGCTGATCTTGAGGTCCACTGGGACGATGGAGCGGACTTCAATGTCTTTTACGTAAGCCGCGAACCCCGCGCCGCTCACCGTCAGGTGGTAAGGATTAAACGGAACATTCGGAATTAAAAACTCTCCCGCATTGTCAGTGGTCGCGGTCCTGTCAAAATCGCTGACCGGATTATGGATTTCGACGGTGACGCCGGGGACCACCGCTCCTGATGGGTCCAGTACAGTACCAGTGACCGATGTTGAGCTGCCCGACTGCGCATTTAAGTTCACACCCAACGCTAAAAAAAAGACGACCGCAAAAGCCGCATAAAGCGGCTTCTTATATGAAGCCAGCATGATTCCTCCTAAGGAATTAGGGAAATAAAGAACGAATATGAATTTTTGGAATCGGTTCTTTGAAAAGCCCTAAACCGCGGGAGGCGGACGAATGCGGAGAGAGAAAACATATCCAGAAGATTGATGGAAAATCTTCGGCAATTGCAAAGCAGCAACAATCCGGTGAAAAACCGGAATGGGAGAAACTGAAACTGACTGGATAACGCCCGAGTGCGCTACCGAACAAATTGTGCAATCTTGGGTGGAAACTTTGGAATTGTCCGTATGAACGTGGACGGCCTGAACAAAACCCACGAATGCAACGATCAATACACACATCAACACCAGAGACTTGATGTGCCACTCGCGCCGTATTCGGTTTTCATTCAAGTACAAGTGATTGTCCTAACCGTTCAAATGCAGGGAGATTATCTACACCAGATGCCTTCTCGATTATGAAAGTTGCACTTATTTTAGGAGGACGCTAATTAAGAATGGGTAAAAAGTCAGGAGAAGTTCAACCAAAAGTAACATGACGCGACGCGATCAAGGCCAGCCCTAAAGGCCAAACAATTCCCGCAGTCGCTTGGTCTGAGCGCGGCTCACTGGAATTTCCGTTTGCTTCTTGTCATCCATGCGGAGTTGATAAGAACTCTTGAACCAGGGCACGACTTCTTTAATCCGGTTAATGTTTACAAGGTAAGACCGGTGCGCGCGCCAGAACAGATTGGGATCGAGACTATCGAGCAACTCTTCCAGTGTGCGGCAATTCGATTGACCTTCCATGCCGCTTGCTCCGCTCGTAATCACCGAAATGATGCCGTCTTCAATGGAGGCAAAGCAAATGTCTTTCTGGCTCACTAAAAACAATCGCCCCGCCGCCTTCAGCAAAATTTTAGAAGTCGGCTTCTGCGACTCCAGCAGCCTCACCAGATTTTCCAGTTTGTCCGACGATCCATCTTTGGCTTCCATTTTCGCGCGCGCTTTCTGGATGGATTGCGCCACGCGCTGGCGGTCGAAAGGCTTAAGCAAATAATCCACCGCGTTGACCTCGAACGCCTTCACGGCATACTGGTCAAACGCGGTGGCAAAGACGATTTTTGGCAGAGGCAGTTTTTTATCCAGCAGCTTTTTGATGACGCCGAACCCATCCAGACCGGGCATCTGCACATCCAGAAAAACCAAGTCAGGATTGTGCTCGCGAATCAGGTTGACGCCTTCCACGCCATTCTTGCCCTGGGCGACCACATCTACATCGCCCACATTCTTCAGCAAGAAAGCGAGTTCATCCCGCGCCAACTGCTCATCATCCACAATCACCGCTGAAAGAGACATTTTCTCTCCACGCGCTGCACAGGAAAAGTATAACGAATTCCTCTGCTGAACGTCAGTGCTGCCTCATCATGTTGCCCATGTCAAATTTCTGATAGCCCGCTGGTATCTCAAACAAAGCACCGGGCTGTGGACCCTCGTGAATATTCTGCAACTCTCCGGAGCTGTCCTGCTCTTGCCACTTGATTGGAAACTTCAACGATTTATCAATCCAGACGGTGCTGTTCTTCCCTTCCGCGGAAGTGACGGCATATTTCACGGCTGGACGGCCATTCGCCGTGTCGTCGCCGATTCTTTGGCAACTGCCACCAGGATGGTCCGTCATTTTTTGCCAGTCAGGGCAGGCATTTTCCACATCAATTGCCTGGAAAAACCTGAACATGTTGTGCCGTTGCCCGGGGCCTTGGCCAATGTTGCTCTCCATATACATGTGCCGCGAAGGCATGATGATGTCCATCATTTGCGTGTCGTAGTTCACGAGCACCGCGCCCATCTCGTTTTTTTGTCCCATGCCTTCCATTCGCATCTTGTTCTTGGAAACGTAGATTTTCGTGTTTTGTCCCGCTTGCCTTTTATCGGTTGTCACGATGTCCGCGCTAAATTCTTGTGCAAGGGCTGCGGTGCAAAGAAGGCATAGCAGTCCCAATCCCAAAACCCGTATAACGGTTGCTTGCTTCATTGTAGAGACTCCTCGTCGCAATTTTTGCGGACGCTGGAAAGGCCCGCCATGATGGGGAAGCATAGCAGACCTGGCGCCGGACGCATAAGTCCGCGCCATTTCGCGGAGAAAGGGCCTGGACAGGTTAAACTGACTGTTCATGAATTTTATCTATGGAATCAACACCGTCGCCGAGGCGCTCAAGGCCCGCGGCCGCGCCTTCGAGTGGGTCGCTGTCGCCAAAGAGCGAAATGATCTTCGCTTGCAGAAGGTCATTGAGGAATGCCGTAAGAACGGGATCGCCGTCCGTTTTCTTCCTCGCACAGAACTGGATCGAATGGCCGGAAGCAGCGCGCACCAGGGAATTGTGGCTGTCACCTCGTCCAAACAATACAGCGATTTGGACGATGTGATCGCCGGTAAACGCGGAGCGCATTCTCTCATCGTGGTCCTCGATGGCGTGGAAGACCCCCACAACCTGGGCGCGATTCTCCGCACCGCCGACGCCGCCGGCGCCAACGGCGTGGTGATTCCAGAACGCCGCGCCGCTGGGGTCACAGGGACCGTGGCCAAGGTTTCCGCCGGGGCCAGCGAACATCTTCCCATTGCCAAGGTCACCAACATCTCCCGCACGATTGAAGAACTCAAATCCAAAGACTTCTGGTCGGTGGGCCTCGACGAGCGTGGCGGACAATCCTACGACAGCGTGGATTACAACATGAATTGCGCCATTGTCCTGGGCGCAGAGGGCAAAGGCCTGCACGATCTGGTCAAAAAGAAGTGCGACCTTCTTGTTTCCATTCCAATGCTCGGCAACGTGCCGTCGCTGAATGTGTCAGTGGCGGCGGGTATCGTGCTCTATGAAGTCGTCCGCCAGCGGCTGAAGAAATCGAGATGAAGTTACTCTGTGCCCTCTGTGTCCTGTGTTGTTTGGCTGCTCACGCTTTCGCCCTTGACCGCAACGCGTTCACCTTCACGAAGTACAATTTGACCGCCAGCGTTGATCCCGATCAGCAACGCCTGGGCGTGCGCGGCGTGATTACCCTGCGCAATGATTCTTCCGCGTTACAAAAAAATGTTGCTTTGCAAATTTCTTCCACCCTCAGTTGGAAATCAATTCAGTTTGAAGGCAAGCCCGTCGAGTTCCTCACGCACACTTATACCTCCGATATTGACCACACGGGCGAACTCTCGGAAGCCATCGTCACTTTGCCGCGTGCGGTTTCGCCCAAACAAGCAATCGAATTGGCCATCGGATATGAAGGTACAATCCCGCTCGACGCTACTCGCCTCACCCGCATCGGCGTTCCTGCGGAAACCGCGCGACATACCGATTGGGACCAGATCAGCCCGTCATTCACGGCGGTTCGCGGTATTGGATATGTCGTTTGGTATCCCGTCGCTACTGAAGCTGCCAGCCTCTCCCAGGGCAACGCACTATTTGAAACCACCGGTAATTGGCAGGCAAAAGAAGCCAATGCAAACTTTGAGTTGCAGATGTCGGCGCCCGGCGACGATAACGGCCAGCCGCTCGAAATCCTGATGAATCGGAACTCGGCAGAATGCAAGTTTTCGAAAGCGAACGCCCCCGAGCGGCAAGGCACACTATCCTGTTCGCTTCAGCTTACGGATCTCGCCCCTCCGGCTTTCATCATCGCGCCCTATAGGGTCATGGATTCTCCCGCCTCCATCATTCGCTATTTCGCGAACCACAAATCAGGCGCGGACATCGAAGTTCAGGCTTTCACGAAAACTTTGCCTTTCGTTAGCGGTTGGTTTGGGCAGCCCCATCAAAAAGCGAGAGTGATGGAATTACCCGATCCAAAGGCTTCCTCCTATGAAAGCGGAGACTCATTGCTTACGTCCTTTGACGGGCTGGATGCCAAGCTCACGGAGAGCATTTCCGTTCATCAACTCACGCATGCATCGTTCGCTTCGCCCCGTCCCTGGATCTATGAAGGCTTGGCCCACTTCATGCAAGCTGCGTACGTAGAGCGGGAGAACGGACGACAGGCCGCTATCGACCTCCTGGGATCGCATCTTGCCGCAATTGTCAGCGAGGAAAACACAATTTCTGAAAAGCATGACCGCGGCACGGAAACTTCCGAGGCTCTTACACACACGCCCATCGAAGAGTTTTATCGCAGCAAGGCGGCTTACGTTTGGTGGATGTTACGAGATATGGTGGGCGAAGGGCCGTTGAAAAAGTCGCTCAATGCCTACCATCCGAAACAAGACGCGGACGATGCCTACCTGCAAAAGTTGATCGAGGCGCAAACCCATCGCGACCTGCAATGGTTCTTCGACGATTGGGTTTACCACGACCGCGGCCTGCCCGACTTCCGCGTCACCTCGGTGTTTTCAAGCCAGTTGTCTTCCGGAGGATATCTGGTCACGGTAACAGTGCAAAATCTTGGAAACGCCGGAGCCGAAGTTCCCATTTCGCTGCAGATCACCGGCGGAAACGCAATGCATCGGTTAAAGGTCCCGGCCAATGCAAAAGCTTCCATCCGGTTCGAAGTCCCCGCCAAGCCGCAGCGTGTGACTGTAAACGACGGCAGCGTTCCGGAAAGCGACATGAGCAATAACAGTTACATGATTGAATCTGGAAAGTAATTTCCTATTTCTGTTCCCCGGCATTGTGCTTTTCTCCTCCATCCATCTAGAATCGGCAATTCGCGACTACATCGGAGGTTTGCATTGTCCTACATCCAGTTCCTGGGCGCGGCGGGTACGGTCACCGGCTCCAAGCACCTCATCAATACATCCTCTGACGGCGACGGCAAAGGCGGATGCCAAATCCTGGTGGACTGTGGCATGTTCCAGGGGCCAAAGCAATGGCGCGAGCGCAACTGGCAGGACACGCCCATTCCCGCGCGGGAAATTGACGCCGTCATTCTTACTCACGCTCACCTCGACCACTGCGGATGGATTCCCCGCCTCGTCAAGGAAGGTTTTAGCGGTCCCATTTATGCCACTCCGGCCACCATTGATTTATGTGGCGTGGTCTTGACCGACTCCGGCCACCTGCAAGAAGAAGACGCGGCGTTCTACAACAAGAAAAACAAGTCGAAACACAATCCCGCATTGCCGCTCTACACTCTGGATGAGGCGGAGATTGCCCTGAAATATTTTCAGCCGGTGCAATTTGGAGAAACCAAACAGGTCAGTCAGGAAATTTCCTTTCGCTTCGTTCATGCCGCGCACATTTTAGGATCGGCCATGGCGGAGATCACACTCACGGTCAGCGGCCAGACCCGGCACATGCTATTCACCGGCGACATTGGCCGCATGCGCGACAAGAACGTCGCTCCGGGAAAGGTCGTCCATTCGGGTCCGCAGGAAGGCGAAACCGCCGACGTGCTGATCATGGAATCCACTTACGGCAATCGCGTGCATCCGAAAGATGACCCGCGCCCCGAGCTGGCGAAAGTCATTACCCAGACGATACAGCGCGGCGGAAGCGTCATTGTGCCTGCGTTTGCCGTGGAGCGCACGCAGAAATTTGTTTTCATGCTCAAAGAACTCATGGAAGCCGGTCAGATCCCAAAGGTCCCTGTTTTTTGCGACAGCCCCATGGCCATCAAGGCTGTGCAGATTTTCCTGAAGCACACCGAGGAATACAGCGATGAGACGAAAAACCTCATCAGCCAATACGGTTCGCCGCTCACCTGGCCCGGCTTCAGCTTCGCTTCCACCGCGCAGGAATCAAAAAAGATCAATGACGCTCATTACCCCTGCATCATTATTTCCTCCAGCGGCATGGTCACCGGCGGACGCATTCTGCATCACCTGGCGCAAAGACTGCCTGATCCTAAGAACACGGTAATTTTTATTGGCTACCAAGCGCAAGGTACTCGGGGTTTCATAATTAAGAATGGCGCTCCTGAAGTAAAGATATTCGGCGACATGGTTTCCATCCGCGCGCAGATCGCGGCCATTGAACAATTCTCCGACCATGCCGATCCCCCCGAACTATTAGAGTGGCTGCGTACCTTTACGAACAAACCGAATGTTACTTATCTTGTCCACGGCGAACCTGCGGCGTCAGCGCAGCTTCGTGATCTAATGACAAAAGAGTTGGGATGGAATGTGCAGGCCGCGCAGTGGCTGGAAAAGGCGAATATAAGTTAATCAAGTTATGCTCACTGAAGAAAATGCTCGTCGTTTTGCAACAGAGTGGTTTGACGCATGGAATTCTCGTGATCTTGACCGGATCATTTCTCACTATGCGGATAACATAGTCCTCATTTCACCGGTTGCGGCAAAGTTGCTGAATGACCCTGCTGGTGCGGTGAGAGGCAAGCAAGCCTTGCGGGCTTATTTTCAGAAGGGCCTTGAGGCTTATCCCCAGCTCAAGTTTGAACCCATCGAGGTCATGTGGGGGCTTTCGAGCGTCGTTCTCTATTATGTGAATCAGAAGGGAACGAAGTCGGGGGAATTCATGGAAATCGATTCAGACGGGAAAGTAGTAAAGGTAGTCGCGAATTACTCCGGCTGAGTTAGCTTTTTGTTTTAATTGCTGGCCCGTGTAAAGCGTACTAATGCTTCCAGCTTTTTTATCGCTTCGCCGGAATCGATCGACTTTGCGGCAATCGCTATCGCATCTTGCAGATGATTAGCTTTTTCGGCTACAACCAGAGCAGCGGCGGCGTTGAGCAAAACAACATCGCGGCGCGCGGATTTCTTGCCTTCTAATATCCCGCGGATCAGCGCCGCATTCCCCAAAGCGTCCCCGCCGGAAATTTCTGCGAGCGGGACTCTCGTGAATCCAAATTCTTCCGGCGTTACTTCAAAGGTGTGGACTTCGCCATCGCGCACTTCGGCAATGCGCGTCGGGCCGGAAATAGTAATTTCATCCAGACCGTCCAACCCGTGCACAACCATCGCCCGGCGCAATCCCAACATGCTGAGCGCTTCCGCCAGCTTTTCAACCAGATCGAGCGAATAAACTCCAACCACCTGCGCCGACGCCCCTGCCGGATTCGTGAGAGGACCTAGTAAATTAAAGACGGTTCGCAACTTCAATTCCCGCCGCGCCGGTTGCACATATTTCGTCGCGCCATGCATAGCAGGGGCAAACAGAAACGCGATTCCCACCTCGTTCAGGCACGCCGCGATGCGCTCCGGGGCCAAACCGATATTCACGCCCAGCGCTTCCATCACGTCCGCCGAGCCACACTTTGAGGTGATGCTCCGGTTGCCATGTTTGGCCACACGCACGCCGGCGCCCGCCACCACAAATGCCGCCGCGGTGGAAATATTGAAGGTGCCGCTGGCGTCGCCGCCGGTGCCGCAGGTGTCCACCAAAGCGTCGCGCTCAGTATCGCTGACATCTACGGCGGAATTTTCACGATGCTTCAGTGGAGTTGCGGCCGCGCGGATCGCCTCCGCGAAGCCAACAATTTCCTCGACGGTTTCACCTTTCATGTGCAGCGCCACAAGCAGCGCCGCGATCTGCGCGTCGGTGCATTTGCCCGAAAGGACCTCGGCCATCACCTCTCGCGCTTCAGTTCGCGAAAGCGACTGGCGATGATTGGCAATCGTATGCAGGGCGTCGAGGATCATGAGTAGTAGCTAAGATAGCAGAGAGTTCTAGATTGTCAGTTGCCAGTTCTCGGCTTCCAGCAACTCTCATTTCTTCATATCGAAGGACGGAGGCATTTCGTCCGGCTTGTTGCCCCACGATTTGTTTGGCTCGCTTCCCAGCATGAATTCCAGACGATTGTTTTTAGCGGACAACTTATTGAGCGGCAGCCAGGCGCTGCTATACGGCGTGCCATTCAGCTCCACCGATTGGATGTAAATTCCCTGCCCGCGCGAATCAACGTTCAACACGCTCCCGTTGCCCAATTTCAGCGTCGCGTGCGAGAACATCGGCGTGCCCAGCACCACTCCACCTACGCCGGGAATTGCCGGATACATTCCCAGAGCGTTCCACACATACACGCCAGAAGTCGCTCCCAGGTCATCGTTTCCAGGGAGGCCGTCCGGTTTGGTCGTAAATGTCTCGCGGCGAATGCGGTCCACCACTTCCTGTGTCTTCCATGGGTTTCCCGTCCACACATAAGCATAGGGAGCGCAAAAATCCGGCTCATTGCTCACCGTGAAATTCGAACCCCAGCCGGAGAGCTTAGTAAAAAACGTTGCCAGTTTGGGAAGCACATTCTGATTGCCTCCCATTTCCTCAAACAGACCCGCATAGTTAAAAGGAACCATGAACGTGTACTGCCACGTGGATCCCTCTTCAAAACCCATTTGATCGGAGGTGTCCCAGCTCTTCACATGGTGCGGCAATAAATGTTCCGGATCCCAGCCAGTAATAAAGCTGCCATCCGGCATACGCGGGCGAATGAATTTACTGTCTGGGTCAAAAAGCTTCCGCCAGTTCTGGGCGGAAGCGAGCAGGCTGGCCGCATGGGCTCTATCCCCCAAAGCAGATGCGAAGCGTGAGACGGCAAAGTCCGCGCTGGAATATTCCAAAGTGATGGAGGCGCCCGATTCCTGGTTTGCGTCCACCGGAACATAGCCCTTGCTCAGGTAGTCACTCAGCCCGGGCCGTTCGGGGACGCCGTGCAAGCCGGGTCCCGGCTGCGTTGCTCCCTTGATCATGTAACGAAGCGCCGCCCCTGTATCGAAAGACCGCGCGCCGAATGCGTAGGCGCTGGAAAGTAAAATCGCGGACGAATCGCCTCCCATTACGTAACTCACGTCATTGGCGACCGGCCATTTTGGAAGCCATCCGCTCTGTTCCGCGTCGCGCACCAGCGATTCCATCATTTGGCTGGTTTCTTCAGGCCTCAGCAGCGCCTGGAAATGGATCAGGCTGCGATAAATGTCCCAATCAGAAAAGTTTGCGTACTGGGCTTGTCCGGCGGGCAAGCGGCGTACTTTCTGGTCAAAGCCAATGTAGTCGCCATTTTCGTCGCTGAAGATATTGGGCGAAAGGAACATGTGATAGAGACCTGTGTAGAAGATCGTGCGCTGTTCAGGAGTTCCGCCTTCTGTCTGCACGCGGTCAAACATGTCGGTCCATTTTTTCTTCGCTGCGGCGTGAATTTGGTCAAAGTCCCAGCCAGGAATTTCCTCGGCCAGGTTCTTTGCGGCGTTTTCCTCGCTCACGAATGAAATCCCAATCTTCATGACGACAGGCTCTGTTGCGCCAGTAAACGAGACATACACTCCATCTTTACGGCCGGAGGCGGAGCGCGATCCGGGATGGACGTCGCTCGCATGTCCACCGGTCCAGGTCCCGAAAGAAGAAAATGACTTGGCAAACTTTGCTACGAAGTAGAGAACGTAATTGGAATCAGACTGGCAAAAACCGCCGCTGTGAATGGTTCCGATGATCGTGTCGTCGCCAATAATCTGGACCGTGCTGGTGTCTGACTCGCGTTTGGGATCATTCACGGTCGCGCCAGCCGCGGCCTTAAAAAGAAGCATGCGCGTGCCCTCGGCAGGAAACGAGAAGCGTCCCATACCTGCGCGAGTGGCGACAGTCAATTCCGTTTTCACGCCGTTGCCTAAAGTGACGCTGTAGTATCCGGGGTGCGCCTGCTCGTCGCTGTGCGAGAAGGGCACGTCGAAATTATCGGGGGACGCGGCACTGGCGCTTAATTCCGTGACCCAAGGCAGGATGGGCAAGTCGGCGTACACGGTGCACCCCGCGCCGCTAATGTGAGTGAGGCTAAAGCCTCGGGTGGTGGTGTCCGGATAGTGATACCAGCCATCGGAGCGAGTGTCGGGACTCCACTGAATCATTCCCAGCGGAAGCGTCGCGCCAGGAAAGGTGTTGCCATCGCCCGCCGTGCCAATGAAGGTATTCACTGAATCGTAGGGAGTGACCGGCGGAACGTTTTGGGCTAATGCACTGAAGGCCGAGAGCAATAAGAAAATGAGGACGCTGCGCATGGTCGTGAATTATATCGAAAGCATGCGTGGCTGGCCTTGAAGGACCTGTTACCGTGAGGATTTCTTTTCTTTGTACATGGCTGCGTCGGCACGCGCGATTACTTCCTTGATGGATTCTCCTGGCTCCCGCTGCACTACTCCGATCGCTGCCTGAGCATTCACTTTTACCTCTTCGCCATCATTCCCGTGAATGGTGTAATCCCCAAACACCCATTTCCGCACACGCTCTATTTGTGGTCTTGCCCCGCCAAGATCACAGTCCAAGACTACAATGAACTCATCTCCGCCCCACCGCCCAACCATATCCGAAGCACGCAGAGATGAACGCAACTCCTCGGCAAATTGTTTTAACAGGCTGTCGCCGGCAGGATGCCCGTGCTTGTCGTTGACCTGCTTGAAACTATTCATGTCGATGATAGCCACGCTAAACGTTTGCTCATGCTCAATACGCCATTCAATCCGCGCCTCAACACTGCGGCGATTCGGTAATCCCGTCACCTCATCCCGTAATGCAAGTTGTTCAACCGCCTTAAGTTTAGTTTCGTAGTTGGTGACTTCGCCTTTCAGTTGCACCACCAGGTTCTGACTGTCCAGCGACATCTGGTCCACATAGGTTTTGAGTTCTGTAGCCTTTTTTACCAGCGTTGCACGGACCTGCGTGAGATCTTCCAGATTGGCAATCGTTTGCAAACCGGTTGTGAGCTGGCTGAAATGGTTGGCATAACGTTGGTCACGTTCGCCAACGGATTCGGCGGTGCGAGCCAGCACGATCAGGATTTCTTTTACATCATTCACTTTCGCCTTCAGGTATTCCTCGCTACGGTCGCCCCACTGCTGCAACTCGTCTTTGACACGTTGTTCCATCTCTTTCATTTGGGTAGGCGTAACTTCATCAGTAAGACGTGATTCGAGGCTGGTTAGATTTTGTAGCAAATCCGAACCGACTGCGGGACAAGCACGAGCGCCGTTCTGCCCGATGGCGAGCAGTGTCGTACGGTAAATCGCCAGAGCGAGCGAAAGGAACTCATCTAACTCTGGAGCAACCGACTCACGAACTTTAATATCCATGTCCAGATATTTCTTGAGAGAAATCACCCGAGCCCCCGGTCGTAAATATCCTGCCCCAAAAGGTGAAGGAAAGTAAGATGCCCCTTGGCATGGGCTTTAGTTTCTAGAAACTTTTGTCATTGCGAGTAACGAATAACTTGCCATTTGCAGCAGGAGGATCGAAATTGCGCCCAGTTGTCGTTATAGACCTGATCGTGCTTTCGGGTTATCGGCACTTTCGGCAGAAATTTTTAATGTGGATCTAATCGAATTCTAAGATTGCCGAAGGATAGTTTGACCGCTGGCACCACTCACCTGTTTGCCCATCGCTGCATCCTTCTATAAAATCAAGAGTTTGCTGCTCGGGTTTGCCGCAAGAAGTTCCTGCCCGTTCATCAGTGCAATTTAGGAATCATTATGAAAATTCATGAGTACCAGGCAAAAGGGATTTTAAGGAAATATGGAGTCGCCGTGCCTCGCGGAGAGACGGCTGCGACCCGCGACGAGGCGGTGGCTGCTGCTAAAAAGCTGTTCGACGCGGGGGCCAGCGGCGTGGTCGTGAAGGCGCAAATCCACGCGGGCGGACGAGGCAAGGGCGGCGGCGTGAAGATTGCCAAGTCCGTGGAAGAGGCTAGCGAACTGGCGACGAAAATCCTGGGCATGACGCTGGTGACACACCAGACAGGGCCCGAAGGCCGCCTGGTACGGCGGCTGTTGATTGAAGAGACTTTGCCGATCGAAAAGGAATTGTATTTAGGGATTGTGATCGACCGCGCGGAAGCGCGGCCTGTGTTCATGGCGTCGGCTGCGGGCGGCATGGAAATTGAGCAGGTTGCGGCGGAAAATCCGGATGCCATTTTGAAAGAGTACATTGATCCGGGCATGGGACTGGAAGCGTTCCAGGCGCGCAAACTGGCGTTCAAGCTGGGACTGGGGCCGAAGCAGATCAATTCTGCCGTGCAGTTTATGACCGCGCTGTACAAGGCGTTTGAGGAGTCGGATTCATCGCTGATGGAAATCAATCCTTTTGTGAGTTGCAGCGATGGCCGCCTGTTCGCACTCGACGCCAAGATGACCTTCGACGACAATTCCCTGTTCCGGCACGCCGACATCCGCGAGTTGCGCGATGTGACCGAGGAAGATCCGCTGGAAGTGGAAGCCTCCAAGTACAACCTGAACTACATTAAACTCGACGGCAACGTGGGGTGCATGGTGAATGGCGCGGGCCTGGCAATGGCGACCATGGACATTGTTAAGTACGCGGGCGGTATGCCAGCGAATTTTCTGGACGTGGGCGGCGGGGCGAATGCCGAGCAGGTGACGCATGCGTTCGAGATCCTGCTGAGCGATAAAAACGTGAAAGCGGTGCTGATCAACATTTTTGGCGGCATTCTGCGTGTGGATACTTTGGCCAACGGAGTGGTAGAAGCGGCGCGGAAGACGCAGATTCAGCTTCCCATTGTTTTGCGACTGGAAGGGACGAACGTGGAGCAGGGGCGCGAAATTCTTAAAAATTCCGGGCTGAACTTTATTGTGGCGCAGACCATGAAAGATGCGGCAGAGAAAGTTGTGGCGGCGGCAAAGGGATAGCGTCATGAGATGGAATTAGAGACGCAAGATTTCTCGACTTCGCTCGAAATGACAGAGTTTTAGTTTGAGCTCTAACGATAGATTTTTTGGCGGACATGAGTGTCCGCCCCACATAATAAAATTATGAGCATTCTAGTTAACAAGAAGACCAAGGTAATTGTTCAAGGGCTCACGGGCCGCGAAGGCACCTTCCACGCGAAGGGTTGCGCGGAATATGGCACGCAGATCGTGGGCGGAGTGACTCCCGGCAAAGGCGGCACAACCCACGAAGGCTGGCCGGTATTCAACACGGTGCAAGAGGCCGTGGAAAAAACCGGCGCGGACGCGTCAGTAATTTTTGTTCCGCCTCCGTTCGCGGCTGACGCCATTATGGAAGCGGCGGATGCCGAGGTCGAGTTGATCGTCTGCATCACCGAAGGCATTCCCACGCTGGACATGGTGCGCGCCTGGGAATTTTTACAGACGCGGCACTCGCGGCTGATTGGGCCGAATTGCCCGGGAATTATTTCGCCGGGTAAATGCAAGATCGGCATTATGCCCGCGCGCATTCACAAAGAAGGCGCGATTGGGATAGTCTCGCGCTCGGGAACGCTGACATACGAGGCCGTACATCAACTGACGCAGATGGGGATTGGGCAATCCACGGCCATCGGCATTGGCGGTGACCCGATTATTGGCACCAACTTTGTGGATGCGCTGGACCTGTTCAATCGCGATCCGCAGACCGAAGCCGTAATCATGATCGGGGAAATTGGCGGCAACGCCGAAGAGACCGCGGCGGAGTTCGTGAAGAACCACATGAAGAAGCCTGTGGTGGGATTTATCGCCGGGCAGACGGCGCCTCCGGGACGGCGCATGGGCCATGCGGGCGCGATTATTTCCGGCGGTAAAGGGACAGCGGAAGAAAAGATCAAGACGATGGAAGCAGCGGGGATTCGCGTGGCTAAATCACCAGCTGCGATCGGAGAGACGCTGGCGGCGGCGATTGGGACTTCTGTCCGGGCTTAGTTGTCGGGTAGGGATCCTTCGACTGCTAAATTCAGCCGCGACGGCTGAATTTCTCCGCTCAGGATGACAACTGTTTGAAATAGTGGAGTTCCCATCAAATTAATAACTCACAGCGATCAAATGTACTGAATGCCGACAAAAAGGACTGACGACAAATATGACTTTGCAACGGACGTTTACCATCATTAAGCCGGACGCGGTTAAGAAGAATGCGATTGGCGACATCATTGGACAATTCGACAAGCAAGGATTCCGGATTCTCGCGATCAAAAAGTTGGAAATTACCAAGCACCAGGCGGAGCAGTTTTACGCGGTGCATTCGAGCCGTCCTTTTTACAATTCGCTGACGGATTTTATGTCGAGCGGACCGATTGTTGCCCTGGCACTGGAAAAAGAAAATGCCATTGCCGACCTGCGCAAGCTGATGGGCGCGACGAACCCGGCGAACGCGGAAGAAGGGACGATCCGCAAGAAGTGGGCGTCAAGCATTGAATACAATGCGATCCATGGGTCGGACGCGGAAGATACGGCGCGGTTTGAGTTAAGCTTCTTTTTCGCGGGGTATGAGCTGGCGTAGAAGTTCGCATTAATATAGCAATCCATTGTCATTTTGAGCGCAGCAAATGCAGCGTTCGGAATGACAATTTTCTATTGGATTGATTTTGTGCGCGGAGGTATGCCCGCGCCTTACATTTTCAGGCCAACGGTTCGTAGAGATTGCCTTCGATGCGTTCGGCAATTCTAGGAAGTTCCTTTTTCGCGTATTGCAGGAAGTGGGGCGTAGCGCGGTGTGCTTCGAGCGCGGCGTCGTCTTTATATTGCTCGTAAATGAAGAATCGACGTGGCTCAGTTTTGTGCCGATGCACCTGAAACATAATGCAGCCTGGTTCCGTGCGCGCTCGTTCCGTTAGTTTAGAAAATGTCTGTGCGACTTCTGCTTCATGGCCCGCTTTTGCCATCCAGATCACCGACAGAACCACCATTTCTTTCTCCCTGACTGCCTTGATTAAACTCACCCCTGAATCTTTGTCTTGTGTCCGGTAAGCGCTTCCATTTCGGCGGCGAAACCATCCGTCAACATGGTCTGCTGGCGGTCTGGGCCGGTAGAAACCATACCGATGCGGGCGCCGGTCTCCTTTTCCAGAAAATCCAGATACTCGCGCGCCGGCTTGGGCAATTTGGCGACTTCCGTAATGCCTTGCGTGGATGTCCGCCAGCCGGGCATTTTGTGATAAACACACTCAATTTTATTGTAGCCACAGCCCTGCGCCGGAAGCTCCTCGGTCACTTTGCCGTCAATTTTATATCCCACACAGACAGGGATTTCTTCAAGCTCATCGAGAACATCCATTTTTGTAACGACCCACCATGAAAATCCATTGATCATGCTGGAATAGCGGAGTAAGGGCAGATCGAGCCAGCCACAACGGCGCGGCCGTCCGGTGACGGCGCCGTACTCGTTGCCGAGGGCGCGCAGGCGCTCGCCGGTGGCGTCCATAATTTCGGATGGGAACGGGCCTTCGCCGACGCGAGTGCAGTAGGCCTTGGTGACTCCGATCACGGTGTTGATGGCGGTCGGAGCGATGCCGGTTCCAATCGCGGCGCCACCTGAGGTTGCGCTCGAGGAAGTCACAAAAGGATAGGTGCCGTGGTCAATGTCGAGCATCGTCCCTTGAGCGCCTTCGAAAATAATGGATTTGCCTTCGGCCAGCGACTTGTTCAGCAGCACCGCCGTGTCACGCACGAAGGGCGCGATTTTGGTGGAAATTGCGGCATATTCGTCGTAGATTTTGGCGGCGTCCAGCGGTTCGGTATTGAACAACGCGTGGGCGATCATGTTCTTTTCGTGGCAGGCATTTTCAATGTGCTTGCGCAACAAGGACAAATCGAACATATCGGCAACGCGCAGGCCGCGGCGGCCCATTTTGTCTTCATAGGCAGGACCGATGCCACGCGAAGTAGTGCCGATTTTTACCCGGCCCGGAGCGTTCTCCGATGCCAGCTCGATCATGCGATGGTAAGGAAGAATCACATGGGCGCGATTGCTGACGAACAGATTGCCATCCACCTGCACGCCCGCGTCGCGAAGCGTGCCAACTTCTTTGAGGAACGCCATGGGATCAAGCACCACGCCGTTGCCAATGACGCTGATGCAGCCGGGCCGCAGAACGCCGCAGGGCACCAACTGTAAAATAAACTTCTTGCCGTGAATAATGACGGTGTGGCCGGCATTGTGTCCGCCCGCGTATCGCGCGACCACGGGGAAATTTTCCGAGAGGACGTCAACAATCTTGCCCTTCCCTTCGTCTCCCCACTGCGCGCCGATAATGACCGCCGCTTTGCCCTTCTTCAATCTTGACTCCATGTAAAGTGGTTGGCTGATCTCAGCCACACTAATTTTGATATTGCGCACGCAATCCCGAACGAAACATCTGAAATTTAAAATTACAGGGAAAATTCGGGACAGGCTGAGTACTGCTAATGATACAACAGTTTCTGACTACGAGTCTCAGGGATGAATGTTGTAAAAATCGCATTACTGCCATCGAAATTTACAATCCTGACACATAAAAGCTGAATCAATATCTGGGGTTGGAAGCCACTCTTATGCCCGAATTGCCTGAAGTTGAGACTATTGCGCGCGGCCTGGCGAAGCGCGTTACTGGGGACGTGATTGAAGACGTTTGGCTGGGAGAGAAGCCGGAGCCGTTGAAATCATCGGCGAAGGAGATTGCCGAGGCGCTTGAAGGTAAGCAGATTGAAGCGGTGCGGCGCGAAGGAAAGCATATTGTGTTTGACCTGGCGGGAGGTACGGACAGGAAGGGTCGCGCAACGGGTCGTGCCGGGGTTAGGGCTGCACTGACGGGGACGCCTGCGCCTCCATCGAGATTGGAGCGGGCGCAGTGGGTCGTGCACTTGGGGATGACGGGGAGGTTGCAGGTTTGCGCTCCTGACGATGAGATTGCCAAGCATACGCACGCGATCGCCCGGCTGGCTTCGGGGCGCGAGCTTCGATTTGTTGATCCGCGACGTTTTGGACGGTTGAGCATTGTCACTACTGCGGATTTTGATGCTGGCGGCGTTGAGCCTCTCGATGTGGATCTGGAACGATTTGTGGAGCTGTTTCGCGGGCGCAAGGTGTTCATCAAGAGTGCGCTGCTGAACCAGAAATTGCTGCGGGGAGTCGGGAACATTTATGCCGATGAGTCTTTGTTTCGGGCAGAGATTCGCCCGCGACGGCGGGCGGCCTCGTTAACGCGGGAGGAATTGGCTAAATTACATCGTGCGATCAAGGAAGTGCTGCGCGAGGCGATTAAGCTGGGCGGGTCTTCGATTTCTGATTACGTGGACGCGGACGGTAAAGAAGGATTCTTTCAGCTCCAGCACCGGGTATATGGAAGAGAAGGTGAGCCTTGCTTGGTGTGCAAGACGCCAATCAAGCGCATTGTGATTGGAGGGCGAAGTAGTCATTATTGTCCGAAATGCCAGCAGTGAGACTTTTTAACCACAGAGGCACTGAGACACAGAGGGCTGCAAGATTAAAAATCTTCCTAAACGTCTTTTTTTATGCGGGTTTCTTCTTTAAAGATGCTTTTAGCTTTGCCACTTCTTGCAGCGTTAAATGCCGGAACTTTCCGGGATGCACATCGAGTTGGAATGGGCCGTACTTTACACGCTTGATTTTCTCCACGTGGTGGCCGACTTCTTCGAACATGTGGCGAATTTGGCGGTTTTTGCCTTCGATCAAAGTAACTTCAAACCAGGGATTGTTGGCTTCGCGCACGGCTTGAATTTTGGCGGGGGCGGTCCGCGTTCTCCTGCCGTCTTTGCTGCGGATGGTAATTCCCGCACGCAGCTTCGCCAGATCGCCAACTGTAGGAACACCGGCAACTTTTACCAGATAAGTTTTCGGTACGTGCGATGCAGCCTTCATTAAAGAAGCCGCGAGTTCGCCGTCGTTGGTGAGCAGCAACAATCCTTCGCTGGCGTAATCGAGGCGGCCGACAGGATACACGCGCGCGCCGACGCCTCGCACTAAATCCATGACTGTCGGGCGTTTTTCCGGGTCACTCACGGTTGTGACGTATCCCTTGGGCTTGTTCATGAGCAGGTAAACATGGCGTTCGGCGCCTTGCAACAGCTTTCCGTTGACGCGGATGTGGTCCTGCTCTGCGTCGGCCTTGGTGCCGAGTTCGGTGACGACTTGGCCGTTTACGGAGACGAGCCCGCCGGAAATCAGTTGCTCGGCCTTGCGGCGCGAAGCGACTCCGGCGGCAGCGATAATTTTTTGCAGGCGTTCAGCGGGCATGAGTTTTAGCTTTTAGTTTACCGCAGCGGAGGTTGGGCAGGCTTTTGAGGCGGCGCCAGTTGCATGGGTCCTTCGCTTCGCTCAGGATGACAATCTATTTAAGATGACAAATTATTTTTCTGAGCTTTCCTCGTTTGAATCGGTTTGGGTTCGAGCGAGGACGTGCTCCGGCTCCTGAGATGATTCTGGTGCTGCGCTCTCTGGCTCTTGCTGAGAGGAACTGGTATCCGGCGGAAGCAAGTCTCCCTGGAACGACTCCGCGACGAGCTTTTCAAATTCTTCCATGCTGGGAAGTTCGTTGACATCTTTCAATCCAAAGCGCAGCAGGAATTCCTTTGTAGTCTTGTACAAGATGGGCCTGCCGATGACGGCTTTGCGGCCTGCCGTGGTGATGAGCTTCCGATCGAGCAGCGTGCCTATTACTCCGCCGGCATCCACGCCGCGAATTTCGTTGATCTCCGGGACGGTGACCGGCTGCTTGTAGGCGATTACGGCCAGCGTTTCAAGTGCGGGCAGCGAGAGGCGGATGGGCGGCTTGAGACTCTTGGCGAAATCGCGCACCAAATCATGCTGCTCGGGCTTGGTGGACATGCGATAGCCACCGGCAATCTGGCGAATTTCAATCCCATGGGTGCTGGCGCCGTACTCGGCGATTAATTCCTCAAGTCCGGCGCGCACTCGCGATTTGACTTCGGCGTCATCCGCGGCGCCTTCGGCGATTACGGAACTCTTCACTAAATGGATGATCGCATCGAGCGTGATGGGCGTTTCCGCCGCATAGATGATTGCTTCGAGGTTAGCTTTAAGGCTCATAGTTAAGTTTTACTAAGCTTATAGGGATCCTTCGACTGCAAAGTTCAGCCGCTTGCGGCTGAACTTCTCCGCTCAGGATGACAACATAAAACAGGGTGACAAACCAAACGACATCCTATCTCGCCAGTTCTATCTCTATCTCGCGCTATCGCCAGTCGTCGCGCACGGCGGCCTGCTCGGCCATAACGGCTTCGAATCCGGTGTGCTTGCGGAGCAGAATTTCTCCGAACATGCGGTCCTGCCGCAGCTGGATGGCCTGCAGGCGTACCAGTTCCAGCAGCGCCAGAAACATGCACACCAGCGCCTGCCGCGATTCCACGTTACGCAGCAAATGTTTCAGGCGCAGTGGGCGGTCTTCGAGCGAAAGGCGGCGGCGCAGGTATTCGATCATTTGGCCGACTGTCACAGTCTCTTCGTTAACTTGAATCAAGGGGCGCGATTTGGCGCGTTCGATGATCTGCTGGAAAGTCTTGACCAGGTCAATTACGTCGGCGGCAATCTCAGGATCCGTGCCCTCGGCGTTGATGAATTCCTTCATGGCCGGGTTTGACCAGACGACTTCTTCAATCTGCTGCTTTTGCAAAAGCATTTGGGCGGCGGACTTGAACTTTTCATGCTCCAGCAGCCGGTTCACCAACTCCATGCGCGGGTCATCCACCGCATCGGACGGAGCAAGCGGGTCACGAGGCAGGAGCATCTTCGACTTAATGTGAATGAGCACCGCGGTCATGTAGATGAATTCAGCGGCGATGTTTACATCCAACTGGCGCAACTTTTCAACGTACGAGAGATATTGGGCGGTGATTTTCGCGATCGGGATATCGTAAATATTTATGTCCTGCTTGCGAATCAGATCGAGCAGCAGATCGAGCGGCCCCTCATAGATGTCGGAGACGCTGACCGCGAAGGGGGAATCGCTTTCTTTGGGCGGCTTTCCGTCTTTGGATTTATTTTGCGAGGATTTATTTTCGATGGCAGGGCCGGAAATAGGCACAACGATTCCCCTGGTGGTCACAGGACGTTCCGGATTGGAAGATTCGTTCATGAACAGCTGCTCAACTTTGTTTTGCCTGCTGACTTGCTTGCGGCGGTTCGTACTCCGCCGACATGCCCATCGCCTCGCGGACTTCGTTCATTGTCCCCTCCGCAACCTTGCGGGCGCGGGCCGAGCCTGCCTCCAGAATATCCCAGGCAAGGCGGGGATTCTCTTCGTATTTTTTACGGCGCTCCTGCATGGGGTTCAGGATTTCCACCAGGTGGTCGGCGGCCCAGCTTTTGCACTCGATGCATCCAATTCCAGCTGAGCGGCAGCCTACATCCACCTTGACGATAGTTTCACGGTCGCTGAAGATTTTGTGCAAGTCTCCAACAGGACATACGTCGGGATTTCCGGGATCGCTGCGCCGGACGCGGGCCGGATCCGTGACCATCGTCTTGAGTTTCTGTCGCACGATGGGCTCTGGGTCGGTGAGCAGGATGGTGTTTCCGTAAGATTTTGACATCTTGCGGCCATCGGTTCCGGGGAGTTTGGCGGCGGGCGTGAGCAATGGCTGCGGCTCTGGAAATACCAGCATGCCCTTGCGCTGGTAGAACAAATTGAAGCGTCTCGCGATCTCGCGAGTCAATTCGACATGGGGAACCTGGTCTTCGCCGACGGGAACAAAGTCGCCCTGGTAAATCAAAATGTCGGCTGATTGCAACACGGGGTAACCCAAAAAACCGTACGTCCCAAGATCTTTCTCGGTGATATTTTCGCGCTGCTCTTTGTAAGTGGGAACGCGCTCCAGCCAGCCCAGCGGCGTGATCATGGAGAAAAGCAAGTGCAACTCCGCGTGCTGCGGCACATGCGACTGGATGAACATGGTGCAGCGCTCAGGGTCAAGCCCGGCGGCAAGCCAGTCCAGAAGCACCTCAAGGGAATTTTCTTTTACCTTTGAAGTATCGGCATAGTCGGTGGTGAGGGCATGCCAGTCAGCGACAAAAAAGAAGCACTCATACTGGTCCTGCATGCGGACCCAGTTATCGAGAGCGCCAACGAAATTTCCAAGATGAAGTTTGCCAGTGGAGCGCATTCCACTGAGCACACGTTTGCGGTTGCTAAGACGAGGAGGCATTAGATTTTTGCAGTCACCAAAATATATTGAAAAACAAACAAGAAGGGGCTCAATATCCGGTCCAGAATCCCTCCGCCTAAATAGACCAAGGCCAACAGGCCAATCCAACCTACCATATCGTAAACACGAAGTACCTGTTCGGGAAGCAGGTGGCGGATCACATGGCTGCCGTCGAGGGGCGGGACCGGGATCAGGTTAAAAACCGCAAGGATCACATTGATGATCAAAAACTGATACAAGAGCAGACAGACGGGCACCAGGATCGATCCCGACTGCGCATTTACGCCGCCGGTGACCATCCCTGAAACGACCTCTCCGCCAAAAGATGAACTCAATTTTAAAATAATCAATAAAAACGTCGCGCAAACAGCAACCAGAAAATTGCTGATGGGGCCGACGATGGAGGTAAGAATGTCGTCCCTCACCGGATTGCGGAAGTTTCTGGTGTCCACCGGAGTGGGCTTGGCCCATCCGAAGACGGGAAAATGCGTGAGCAGACAAATCGCGGGAAAAATGATTGTCCCAAAAAGATCAATGTGCTTGATGGGGTTCAGCGTAACGCGCCCCAGCATGCGCGCGGTGGGGTCACCACAGCGATTGGCCATCCACGCATGGGCCGATTCATGAACGCTGATGGCGAACAGGAATGCGATCAGCTGAAAGGCGATTACCACGTAATTCAGGGGCATTTGCGTTGATTTCGATGGTATCACGCGCGGGCTGCAGGCCCTGCGCGGCCCTCTCCACTTATGCAATCCGGTTATACAATTAGAGCAGGTGGTAATTATACGAAGACTGATATGTCAGACCCTCTTTATTTGAGCTTGTGGTTTCCGCGACTTGAGTTCGAAGAATTGCTGCGGCACACCGTTGCCGTCATGCAACAGTTCCCTTTTTCCCAGGAGCATCCGGGGATTACATATTTGTCGCTGCACGCGGTTTCGTGGAATGAAGCCACAGTGTTTGAGCAGCGATTCCGGCCGGCGGTGCCTCCCGAGGAGGCCGTGCAGTTGGCTGCTGAACAGTCGCATGAAGATTATGCCTACGTGTTTGAAGGCGCGTGGGACTTATGGGCCCCGGCTGAAGATGGCGCGCAGTGGACGTTGCAACCTGCCATAGTGAGGTTTATCGCCCGTGGACCGGAGTTCGATGAGGCCTCTTACGAGCAAGAGGGCCATGTGGAAATTGATTTCGGAAGTGACGCGCCGTTCTTGCAAGAGCAGGTGAAATACACGCAGGACACGGAATCTAAGATTCTAGCGAATGTGCAGAAGCTGGTGGAGTTCAGTGCCAACATCGAGAAGAATTCCGGGGCAAGCGCCCGCTTGTTGTGGTCGGAATCGGAAGAAAATTTGGCGCAGAAGTTGATTGCGCGGTTGCAAAAGGTGCAGTAAGGAATACCGCCGAGAACGCAGAGGTCGCCGAAACAGTTCTTACTCTGCGTCTTCTTCGCGGAAAGTGCAGCAAGTACAAAATTGTGGAAGAGCGGCGCTTCAGAGCCGCGTTAGCATACATCAATCAGTATCCCGCGCTTTAGCGCCCGGGGCTGAAGCCCTTTTCCTAAAAAATCCTTTTTCGCGGCCATGAATGGCCGCTCTTCCACGACTGTACATATCGTGTTCAGAGAACGTGGAGATCGCCGAGAAAAATCATTCCCTCTGCGACCTCCGCGCTCTGCGGTTAAAGATTTTACTTGGTTCGTCCTGCCTCGACTCCCAACTTATCCATTGCCGCTGCCTGCGCCGCCGCGAGTCTTGCCGTCAGCACGCGGAAAGGCGAGCAGGAGACGTAGTTCAGGCCAATCTGATGGCAGAACTCGACCGACGATGGTTCGCCGCCGTGTTCTCCGCAGATGCCGACCTTGAGATTTGAGCGAGTCTTGCGTCCGCGTTCGGTGGCCATTTTTACGAGCTGACCAACACCGTCACGGTCGAGCACGGCAAACGGATCCTGCTTCAGGATGCCTTCCGCAAGATACGTTGGCAGCACCTTGTTGATGTCGTCACGCGAGAAACCAAAGGTGGTTTGCGTGAGATCGTTGGTGCCGAACGAAAAGAACTCGGCTTCCTCCGCGATTTCATTTGCCACTAAAGCGGCGCGGGGCAATTCGATCATCGTTCCGACTTTGTAGTCGATCTTGCGCTCTTTTTCCTTGAACACTTCTTCGGCTACGCGGCGAATGATCGCACCCTGATTGGCCATTTCCTTCACAGTGGCGGTGAGGGGCACCATCACTTCGGGAAAAACTTTTCCGCCGTCTTTTGCAACGGCAAGAGCGGCTTCGAAGATGGCGCGGGCTTGCATCTCGGTGATCTCAGGATAAGTAATGCCCAGGCGGCATCCGCGATGGCCAAGCATGGGGTTGAATTCATGCAGGTCTTCGACGCGACGCAGCAGCTTCTTCAGGCCACCCAGCTTTGGAGACTTCGGCTTAGTGGCTTCGAGTACGGCGATTTCGACCATCAAATCTTCACGGCGTGGCAGAAATTCGTGCAAAGGAGGATCCAGGAGCCGAATGGTGACCGGGAAGCCGTCCATGGCGCGGAAGACGCCGATGAAGTCTTTTCGCTGCAAGGGCAAAAGCTTTTTCAGTGCAGCACGGCGATCTTTTTCCGTGCTCGCCAGAATCATGGCGCGCATGTGAGGAAGTTTTTCTTCGCCGAAGAACATGTGCTCGGTGCGGCAAAGACCGATGCCTTCCGCTCCGAACGCGCGTGCCTGAATAGCATCACGCGGAATGTCGGCATTGGCGCGAACGCCTAATTTACGGAAGGGCTCCGACCAGCTCATCAGCTTTTGCAACTCGGGATCGTCGGGTGAAGCATCGAGCGTGCCGAGTTTGCCCTTGATTACTCGACCGGTGGTGCCATCGAGCGAGATCCAGTCTCCGGCTCTAAAGACCTGACCTTTGGCGTGCATCTCGCGCTTCTTTTCATCCACGTGAATGTCGCCCGCTCCGGCAACGCAGCACTTGCCCATGCCGCGGGTAACGACGGCTGCGTGGCTGGTCATGCCGCCGCGCGAGGTAAGAATTCCGGCGGCGACTTCCATGCCGTGAATGTCTTCAGGAGTAGTTTCAGCCCGGACCAGAATCACAGGGTTCTTCTTCGCGCCGTGTCCGGCTTTTTCTACCGCTTCATCAGCGGAGAAGACGATTTGTCCGACAGCCGCGCCAGGAGAGGCAGGCAAGCCGGTGGCCAGCACTTCGACTTTGGTTTTCTTTTCATCGAGTCGGGGAACCAGAAAGTCGTAAAGCTGATTCGGTTCAACGCGGAAGATCATTTCTTCCTTGGTGATCAAACCTTCTTCGACCATCTGAATTCCCACGCGGACCGCGGCGCGACCGGTGCGCTTGCCGTTTCGCGTTTGCAGCATGTAGAGCTTGCCTTCCTGAATGGTGAACTCGAAATCCTGCATGTCGCGATAGTGTTTTTCGAGACGCGTGGTGATGTCGCGAAGCTGGTCGTACACCGCCGGCATCACTTTTTGCAGTTCGAGAATTGGAACCGGCGTGCGGATACCGGCAACCACATCTTCGCCCTGCGCGTTCATCAGGAACTCGCCGTAAAACTCTTTGGTTCCGATCGCCGGGTTGCGCGTGAAACCGACGCCAGTGCCGCTGGTATCACCGAGGTTTCCGTAAACCATGGCTTGCACGTTGACGGCTGTACCGAGCATGTCGTCAATGTTGTTGATGCGGCGGTAGTGCTTGGCACGGTCGTTCTGCCAGGAGCGGAAGACGGCGTCGCGAGACATGACAAGCTGATCATGCGCGTCCTGCGGGAAGTCGCGCTTGGCGTGCTTCTTTACGACCTTCTTGTATTCTTCGATGACTTCTTTCAGCGCCTTCGCGTCGAGATCGGTGTCGAGCTTGGCTTTTTTTGCTTTCTTCTTGGCGTCAAACACTTCTTCGAATTCGCTCTTGGGAATTTCCAGAACGACGCTCGAGAACATCTGAATGAGGCGGCGATAAGAGTCATAAGCAAAGCGGGGATTGTTGCTGCGCTTGGCCAAGGATTCAACGCTCTTGTCGTTCAAGCCGAGGTTCAGGATCGTATCCATCATGCCGGGCATGGAGAACTTGGCGCCGGAGCGGACGCTGACGAGCAGAGGATTGTCGCCCTGGCCGAGTTTCTGGCCCTGCAACTCTTCTAGTTGGCGAAGAGCTTCATCCATCTGGCGGTTCACTTCTTTCGAGACATCCCCATGCCGCATGTACTCGCGGCAAGCTTCGGTCTGGATGGTGAATCCGGGAGGCACCGGCAAACCGGCACTCGTCATTTCGGCAAGACCTGCGCCTTTGCCGCCGAGCACGTCTTTCATTTTGCCGTGGCCATCGGCTTTGCCGCCGCCGAATGAGTAAACATACTTAGTTCCACCCTGCTTATTATTTTCCTGCTTGCGTTCCTGTACTTCAGTTTCGGGGAGTGTGCTAGTTGCCATATCCGTCCTTTGTTTATTTTGAGGATTCTTTGGTACCTTCGGTCACGATCTCAGAGAAATCGGCGATTGTAGAGAATTCCTTGAGCAGCGTTTGCAGCAAGGCCAGCCGATTCGCACGAATACGCTCGTCATCAACCATAACCATAACTTTGTCAAAAAACTTGTCTACCGGTTCGCGAGCGCTTGAGAGGAGCAGGAGCGCTTCTTTGTATTCCTTTTTCTCGCGGTGCGCCTCGATTTTAGAGGAATTCTGCTGCAGATAAGCAGCAAGAATTTTCTCTTCCTCCGCCACACCTGCAAACAGTTCAAATATTTCGGCGATGCGAAGTTTTTTCTCTCCCGCCTGCTTCAGGATATTTCTGATTCGCTTCGAGGCTGCCGCCACGGCCTGGAATTCCGGCACGGGCAGAACGTCGCTGACAGCTTTGGTGCGCGCAACGGCATCACCAACAGCATCAGATCCCTCTGCCAGTACTGCATTCACCACGTCATACCTGAATCCGAGCGCTTCGCGGAGATAAAACTCCACGCGCTCTCGGAAAAATGCTTCCACGGATTTCGTGTACTCCGCATTGGTGAATTTCTTTTCCGCCGCGGAGCCTGCGTATCCTGCGCGGGCATCTTTCATCAATGTGGAGATTTGGATAGGCAGCTTGTGCTCGGCGATAGTCTTAACAATTCCGTTTGCCTGGCGGCGCAGCGCAAACGGATCTTTCGATCCGCTGGGCACCAATCCTAAAGCAAACATTCCGGCGATGCTGTCAGCTTTGTCGCCGATGGAAACAACCGCGGCCTCGGTGCTGCGAGGAACGGAGTCATCCATGGACTCGGGCTTGTAATGATCGTACACGGCTTCCGCGATGGCCAGGCGGTTCGCTTCCGGAAGATCGGGATCAAGTGCCTGCACCCGAGCGTATAGACCACCGACGATCCCCTGGAGTTCGGTGAATTCTTTCACCAATTCCGTGGTCAGGTCTGTTTTCGCGAGACAAACAGCCTTATGCACGATTCCGGGACGGATGGTTCCGCCGTTTTGGCGGATAATTTCACTCAAACCGCTGCACAGGTGCTGCACACGAATGGTTTTGTCGTAATAGCTACCTAAATCTTTTTGGAAGGTGACGTTCTTGAGTAATTCGACGCGTTCGCGCAACGGCCGCTTTTGATCGGTCTGCCAGAAAAAGCGCGCATCGTTGAAGCGGGCGCGCAATACGCGCTCATGGCCGTGGCGAATCATTCCCTGGGGATCGCCATCGGTGTTGAGGACGGCGAGAAAGTTGGGGAGCAGTTTGCCCTGACCATCCTCGACGGCAAAATATTTCTGGTGATCGCGCATCACCGTCACCAGAATTTCCTCCGGCAACGACAAGAATTCCGGATCGAACTCGCCCAGTACCACAGAAGGCCATTCGGTGAGGTTCACAACCGTATCGAGAAGCGAATCGTCGGGACGCACAAAACCATTCGCAAGCCTGGCGGTGAACTTCAATTGCTCGGTGATGAGCATTTTGCGCGCGTCCTGGGCCATGACTTTCGCTTCATAAAGCGCGTTGGCGTAGGAATCGGCGCTGGTGATTTCGACACTTTCATTTCCCAGTTGCCGGTGGCCTCGTGAAGTTTTTCCCGCGCGAAGCCCAGCGAACTCAAGGGGAACGACTTGGCTATCCAGCATGGCGACCAGCCAGCGGATGGGACGAACAAAGCGCTCGCTCGGCTTTTGCCAGTACATGTTCTTAGGCCAGTACAGCGAGGCAATTTCTTTCGGCAACAATTCAGTGAGAACTTCAGCAGCGGGGCGTCCCTTTTTCGTGATCTTCGCGGAAAGATATTCACCCTTGGGCGTAGAGACTTTTTCGAGTTTCCCAACATCCACGCCGGCTTTTTTGGCGAAGGCATGGGCCGCCGGAGTAGGCTGGCCGTCCTTAAAGGCAACTGCCACCGATGGACCCGACGCTTGTTCCGTTACGTCGGGCTGCGCGGCAGGAATGCCGGAGGCAATCAGCGCCAGCCGTCGCGGCGTATTGAAGCATTCGATGACGTTGGTGGCCGGCAGGCGCTCGCGTGTCAACAGATCGCCCAGCCGCTTTTGCAGTTCGGCAGCGGCGGGTTCAATCATCCGCGCGGGAATCTCTTCGGTTCCTATTTCGATCAGGAAATCGGGCATTGTGTTTTAGAACTTTTTGGTGAGCTCCGGACCTTGTGGCCTATTGGTCTCACCTGTAATTGCTTTCACCCATTACCTTGTCATTCTGAGCGGAGCTGATTTGCTGCTAAGCAAATCGGCGAAGTCGAAGAATCCCTAGAGTTCAGCGACATCTTTGCTATAGGGGTCCTTCGACTGCGCAAGAACTTCGCAAAAGCGAAGTTCTTGCTTCGCTCAGGATGACAACTTGAAACTAATGACAACCTGGAACGGTGACAACTGAAACGATGTAACTTCTAACAAAGTTTCAAAACGTGACAACTTAAGCCTCACGATACGGGCACGAATTCCTTCTTGTTCGCCTTTTTCGCGGCAGGCGCAAGCTCTTCTCTGTCTTCAGAAGCATTCTGCTGGTCCACCCATGCCTTGGCGATTCCCACGGCCAAAGTTCGCACACGGGCAATCACCCCTACTCGTTCGGTGACAGAAATCGCGCCACGAGCGTCGAGAATGTTGAACAGGTGCGAACACTTCAGACATAGATCGTAGGCGCCCAGCAGAGGAAAGCGCTTCTTCACGGCGATCATCGACTTACGGTCTTCTGGCTTGCGATCTTGACCCAAGGCGGAATATTTACCGATGAGCGATTTACACTCAGCTTCGTAAAGTTCGAAGTGCTTCCAGGTCTTTTCGACATCCGCTTCTTCAAAGTTATATACAGAAAACTGCAACTCATCGGCAAGCCGCACATCGCCGTATTTCACTTCATGGCCTGTCTCGGGATCGCGCGCCCAGACGATGTCATAAATGCTGTTTACATCTTGCAAAAACGCGGCGATACGCTCCAGACCATACGTGAGTTCGGCACAAATCGGGTCGAGATCAACTCCGCCGCATTGCTGGAAATACGTGAACTGGGTAATTTCAAGGCCATCGAGCATGACCTGCCAGCCGATGCCCCATGCACCCAGCGTTGGCGACTCCCAATTGTCTTCTTCAAACTTGATGTCATGTTGCCGAAGGTCGATTCCGATTGCGGCTAAAGATTCGAGATAAAGCTCCTGCACATTTTGCGGCGGAGGCTTCAGAATCACCTGAAGCTGCATGTGCTTGAACAGGCGGTTGGGATTCTCGCCGTAACGTCCATCCGCTGGCCGCCTCGAAGGCTGAACGTATGCAACTTTATAGGGCTTCGGACCTAAAACCCGCAGAAAAGTCTCCGGAGCCATGGTGCCCGCGCCGACTTCCACGTCATGGGGCTGCTGCAAAACACATCCACGTGCCGCCCAGAAGGATTGCAGGCGCAGGATAAGTCCCTGGTAGGTGAGCGAGTTGGGCTTGTCAGATGTCAATTCTTGTCCAGCAAAACTCTACTAATATTGTGGAAACGTTTGTGCAATGTTCTGGAGCTGATCTGGCGGAGGCTCTTCGATTTTTTACGCCTATTCTTGATATTGAATGCTGATCTTGAGTTTTTCCGCTGTTCCGGTTACCTGCCTGAAGCCGATATGTTTTGATCTATTGATTGTAATGGATGCAACGGTGAACCGTCAGCTACCTGGCTGGGGGGCTATTGGATGGGATCGGGCAACCTAAACATAAGACAACGAAATCACACGCCCTGCGCTGAGACGATCGGCCGCAATCTTGCCCCAAGGCTTGAGTCCTCCTAATGATCTATGATCAAAGTCGCGAGGGCCTATGGCGGAAACACCATCTAAACCGCTAGTCGCTGAAAATCCGATTGCGGATGTCATGGAAGAAAGGCATCCCTCTGCCCGCGAGAATGACTGGGCAGCGCAGACGCTTGCGCCTGCGCTGGAGAAATCCCCGGAAAGACCTATTGGCGCGGCGAGCGGCGTGAATCTGGAGAAGAATGGCCCGGCCCGATTCACCACAATTTCGGGTGCTCCGGTTCGACGTTTGTACACGCATGCTGACTTTCCCGCGGATTGGAATTCCGAGGAGCATTCAGGAAATCCGGGCCAGCCGCCGTTTACTCGCGGCATTCATGCGAATGGCTATCGCGGCAAACTTTTCACCATGCGTCAGTTCTCGGGCTTCGCTTCGCCTGAAGAAACCAACCAGCGCTATCGTTACTTGTTGGAACAAGGGGGAGGCGGACTGTCGGTCGCCTTTGATCTACCTACGCTAATGGGCTATGACTCCGACCATCCCGCAAGCGAAGGCGAGGTCGGCAAATGCGGCGTGGCCATTGATTCGCTCGAAGACATGGAAGTTCTATTCTCGGGCATTGATCTGGAGAAAACGACGGTCTCGATGACCATTAATTCTCCGGCATCGGTGCTGTGGGCGATGTATTTGGTCGTCGCGGAGAAGCAGGGAGCCGACTGGAAAAAGATTTCCGGCACGCTGCAAAATGACATTCTGAAAGAGTACATTGCGCAGAAGGAATATATCTATCCGCCTGTACCTTCCATGCGACTGGTGGTGGATACATTTGAGTTTGGCTCAGAGTTCACGCCGCGATTTAATACCATCTCAATTAGCGGTTATCACATTCGAGAAGCAGGCTCGACGGCGCTGCAAGAGCTGGCTTTCACGCTGTATGACGGCGTGGAATATGTGGAATGGGCGCGAAGGCGCGGCTTGGATGTGGACGAATTTGGCCCGCGGCTCAGCTTTTTCTTCAATGCGCACAATGACTTTTTTGAGGAGATCGCCAAGTACCGGGCGGCGCGCAAGATCTGGTACCAGGTCATGAAAGACAGGTTCGGAGCGAAAAACCCGCGTACATGGCTTATGCGTTTTCATACTCAAACGGCGGGCGTTTCCCTTCCCGCGCAGCAACCGATGAATAATATTTCCCGGGTGGCGATCCAGGCGCTGGCCGCGGTACTGGGAGGCACGCAGTCCCTTCACACGGACGCGTACGATGAAGCCCTGGCGTTGCCCACCGAAGAAGCTGCTCGCATTGCTCTGCGCACGCAGCAGATCATCGCCTACGAATCAGGCGTGACGCAGACGGTGGATCCCTTGGGTGGATCTTATTTTCTCGAAACCTTGACGCTGGCCATGGAACAAGGCGCCTTCGACTATTTTGGCAAGCTTGATGCCATGGGCGGAATGGTGAAGGCCATCGAACGCGGCTATCCGCAGAAAGAGATTGCGGAGGCTTCGTATCAATACCAGCGCGCGGTGGAAGCCAAAGAAAAGGTCATCGTCGGGGTGAACGAATTTAGCGTCCAGGAAGAGGCTCCATCCACTCTCTATATTGACGAAAGCGTTGCCGTCAGCCAATCGGCCAAGCTGAAAGCGTTGCGATCGCGCCGCTCGAATGAGGAAGTCCGGCGCTGCTTGAGTGCGTTGCAGAAGGCAGCGGCGCAAGAGCCGAAAGCCGAGGCCCATGGCGTGTCGCCCGCCAATACCATGCCCTTCATTATTGAGGCTGTAAGAGCCTATGCGACGGTGGGCGAGATTTGCGAGGCATTACGCGAGGTATTTGGAAGCTACACGGAAGTAAGTATCGCATGATTCCTGTTGCAATCTTCAGCGCAACGTCCTGTTAATCTAATAAGTCGCCTTCACATTTTCATGAGCAAATATATCCTCATTAATCTTTCCGGCGGGGACAAGCCAGGCCAAACCAGTTCTCTCGCAAACATTCTTGCCACTTACGACGTGCGCATTCTCGACATTGGACAGGCCGTCGTGCATGAAACGCTGGCTCTTGCCATACTGATTGAAATTCCTGCAGGAAAAGAATTTACACCGCTCAAAAAAGAACTCATAGTGCAGGCGCATGAACTTGACCTCCAGGTAAAATTCACGCCCATCAATCAGCAGGCTTTTGAACATTGGGTGGGAACGCAGGGTAAGCACCGGTTCATTATTTCGGTGCTGGGCCGGATCATTACGGCGGAACAACTGGCGCGGGTAAGCGCTTCGATTTCCGACAATGCCTTGAATATTGATCGCATTGAACGGCTCTCGGGACGGCTGTCACTGACCGGAAATAATCCCAACACCAATGCCTGCATTGAACTTGAAATCAGCGGCGAAACCGATTCTTCTGCCACCCTGCGCGCTGACCTGATGGCCCTGACGCAAACATTCAACTTTGATATCGCTTTTCAGCGCGAGAGCATTCACCGGCGCAACCGCCGACTGTTCGCCTTCGATATGGACTCAACCCTGATTCAGGGCGAAGTGATCGACGAACTTGCAAAGCTGAAAGGCGTAGGAGATGAAGTTGCAAAAATTACGGCGGCCGCCATGCGCGGCGAACTAGACTTCAAACAAAGTTTCACCAAGAGGCTATCGCTGCTGGGCGGCTTACCTGAAGAAGAGTTGAAAAAAGTTCTGGAGGCAATCCCGCTCGCGGAAGGCGCCGAGCGCCTGATTTCCGCACTCAACCTGCTGGGATATAAAACCGCGATCCTTTCCGGCGGATTTACCTTCTTCGGGGAGTATTTGCGGCAGCGATTGGGGATTGATTACGTTTTCGCCAACGAACTAGAAATTGCGGGCGGCGTGGTCACCGGCAAGGTCCGGGGCGAAATCGTAGATGGCAAGCGGAAGGCAGAACTGCTACAGGAGATCGCGAAGAAAGAAAACATCTCACTCGATCAAGTCGTAGCAATTGGCGACGGCGCCAACGACCTTCCCATGCTCAGCATTGCCGGCATGGGCATCGCTTTCCACGCCAAGCCGCTGGTACGCAAGAGCGCGAACCACTCGCTGTCTTTCTTAGGGCTCGACAGTTTGTTGTATTTAATTGGCGTGCGCGACCGCGATCTTCACGCAATCGCTGCGCAGAAGTGAACCAGAACTGAGCGACACAAAGCTTAAGCGACACGCGCGTAAAGTTCGTCCCACTTGTGATGCTGCATCGAGTCAGGCCCGCGGCTGCCTTTGAACGTGGTGTCTTCGATGCTGACTTCGGACATATTACCCACATCAATCCACCGCCATGCGGGTAATGCTCCGCTATTGCTCTCGCCACCAATCTGGTACGAAAGCAAACGCAATTTTCCGTTCTGCACGCCGTAGTCATGGGGTTCGACCACCCGCACTTTGCCTGTGTAGATGAAGCGCATAAGACGCTTTTCGCGGATCGCTTGCCGGATTAGGCGATCAATTGTTGAATCAATCACGAACATATTTCGAATATTAAATTTGGCGAAGTCGCAACGCTGGCAAACCGCTAGAACAATCTACTTCCTGATCTGTCCCGTTCCCACTACTTCAAATTTAGTCGAAGTCAACTCGGTTAAGGCGAATGGCCCGCGGCAGTGGAGTTTCTGTGTGCTGATACCCATCTCCGCGCCAAAGCCGAACTCCGCGCCGTCGGTAAATCGCGTGGAAGCATTCCAGTACACTGCGGCCGAATCCACCAAGCGAAGAAAGCGCCGCGCATTTTCTTCCACACTCGTAACGATGGAATCCGAGTGCTTGGTGGAATACTGATTAATGTGGCGAATGGCTTCGTCCACATCGGAAACCACATGCACCGCCATGCAGAGTCTGAGGTACTCCTCACTCCAATCCTGTTCGCTTGCCGGGGCCACAGCCTGACCCGAGGCAAGCTTGCAGATCTCCGCATCCCCGCGAACTTCGACGCCAGCGTCAATCAGCTTTTTCACGATATGCGGCACATACTCCGCGGCTATGCTTTTATGCACCAATAATTTTTCCGCCGCATTGCAGACCGAAGGCCGCTGCGTTTTGGCATTGATCACAATCGAGTCTGCCATTGCCAGATCGGCTGACTCATCCACGAAGACATGGCAGTTCCCCGCCCCGGTCTCAATTACCGGGACCGTGGAATTTTCCACCACGAACGAAATCAAGCCTTCGCCGCCGCGTGGGACAATCACATCCACTAGTCCTCGGGCTTTAATCAGCTCGCCCACCGATTCACGCGTAGTTGAATCGAGCAATTCAATGGCTCCGTCCGGAATGCCCTTCACGCTATTTAAAATTTCTACCAAGCGCTGATTGCTGTGAATAGCCTCTTTCCCGCCTCGCAACACAATCGCGTTGCCAGTCTTCAGCGTGAGCGCGACCGTGTCCACGGTGACGTTGGGACGCGATTCGTAGATGATCCCGACCACACCCAACGGCACGCGTACCTTGCGAATGCGTAGTCCGTTGGGCAACGTCCATTCAGAAACCGTCTCATCCACTGGATCAGCCAGCGCAGCGACATCGCGCACGCCTTTGGCCATCTCCGCAACGCGTTTGGGATTCAACGTCAACCGCTCCCGCATGGCGCCTTCCAGGCCGGACAGCTCTAAATCTTTTTCGTTCGCCTGCAGAATGCTCGCGGCATTCGCTTCGATAGCGCTAGCGATGGCCAACAATAGAGAGTTTTTTTGCTCCGTCGAAAATTGAGCGAGTTCCGCCGCCGCCTTGCGCGCGCGCAGGAGCTTTTCGCGAGTTGTCGGTTGCGCAATCACAGAGGTCGCCATATCAGCGTTTCCCATTCGCAGGCGGGAAGTATGTTCCTATTTTACGTTCCATACCCGATGGAATCGCGGAAGGATGCCGGCCGTTCACGATGGCCACGTGCACGCCAGATTCGCTCGCGACCTTCGCGGCTCGCAGTTTGGATCGCATGCCGCCACGGCCCAACTTGGATTGGCCATCGCACAAGGCTTCCATCTCCGCCGTCAGTTTGCGGATGGTGCGCACGATTTTGGGGCGCTTGCCGTTGGGCACATAAAATCCGTCCACATCCGTCAGCAAAAGCAGCCAATCCGCCTTTACAGCGGTCGCCAGCAGGCCGCTCAACTCGTCGTTGTCACCAAACGCGCCTACAAGTTCGCGAACGGAAACGCTGTCATTCTCATTGATGACAGGGACGACGCCTAGCTTCAAAAGTTCATTCAGAGCATTCTGCAGATTCTTGTAGCGCACCGGCGAAGTAAAGTCATCGTTTGAAAGCAGAAGCTGCGCCACTACTTTCTTGCCAAAGAAAAGCTGTTCGTAAGTATGCATCAGCAGACTTTGGCCGACGGCGGCGCAGGCCTGCATCTGGGGCACGCTGGAGGGCTTCTCCTTCAAGCCAAGATGCAACATGCCAGAAGCAATTGCCCCCGAGCTGACAATCAGATATTCGTGGCTGGGCAGGTCCAACTGGTCCACAAGCGCACGCATTCGCACGGTGTCAATCCGCCCACCGGGAGCAATCAGACTGGTGCCGACTTTGATGACCAGGCGCATGAGTAAGTATTACTCTAACAATTCTTTGTCTGGGCTGCACGTTGGATAAAGCGATCTAGGTGGCACTTGCGCGATTTTCATGGCCGTGAGTTATTCTTCATTTATGCAAACGACCATTGGTGTTTTTGATTCCGGCATGGGTGGATTGACCGTGCTCAAGTCGCTGCTGGAGTTGGTGCCGAATGCCAATTACCTCTACTTCGGCGATACAGCCCGGCTTCCCTACGGATCAAAGTCCGCAGAGACGGTGGCGAAATACGCTTTGGGTGCAACTGATTTTTTAGAAAAGCAGGGCGCGAACCTGCTGGTGATTGCCTGCAACACGGCAACCGCGCTGGCTTTCGATCAAATCGCTCAAGCGGCACACGTTCCGGTGGTGGGTGTGGTGGAACCCGGAGCTGAGCACGCCGCCTCGGCCAGCAAAAAACGCAAAGTCGTCGTGATTGGCACCGAAGCAACGGTCAACAGCCATGCCTACCGCAAAGCTCTGGAAGCACGCGGGGTTCAGGCCAGAGAAAAAGCTTGCCCATTATTCGTGCCGCTCGTTGAAGAAGGATGGGCGGAGCATTCCGTGACCGAACAAGTCGCGCGCATCTATCTGGATGAAGCATTCAGCGATGGATTTGAGTCCGCCGACGTGCTTGTTCTGGGATGCACGCACTACCCGCTGATCAAATCCGTGCTCGACCGAATGACTCCGCCCGAAGTAGAAATCGTGGATTCTGCAGAATCCACGGCCCGGGTTGTGGCGGAGAAATTAGGAATCGAAAAGTCAGGGATGGGAGCTGGCCAGAGAAATCCTGCGAACGAAGCTCCCACGCTGAAATTTTTCGCTACGGATTCTGTCGAGAAATTCAGCAGGCTAGGTGCGAAATTTTTAGGCCGCCCAATTGATTTTGTTCAACATGTGGATCTGAAGGAATAAGTACCGGCCAGAAAGCAATTCAAAGTAAAAAAAAGGCCGCCATTGGCGGCCTTTTTCTGCTTTGCAAATCAACTCAGTACAGATGGAACTCAACCTGGACAGTAACCGCAACCGCGACCGGGCGGCCATCTTTCATAGCTGGCTGGAAGGTCCATCCCTTAACTGCTTCAATGGCCTTCTCGTCCAACCCCAGGCCAAGGGTGCGGGCCACATGGATGTTGCTTGTTCGGCCATCCGGCCCGACGATCAGGTTCAGAACGCAAGTTCCCTGATATTTCGCCTTGCGGGCTTCTTCTGAGTATTCAGGATCAGGAGTCGAAAGGGGTTTGGGTGCCGAAACACCGCCGCCTACGCGGAACACTCCGCCGCCAGTTCCACCTCCATGCCCAGGGCCGAATCCAGGTCCTTCACCTGCACCAACACCACCACCCGCGCCTGCGCCGATTCCGCCGCTAGCTCCAACGCCATTGGAAGGAGGACCGGACGGAATAGCCGCCATCGGATTGCCCAGGTTCGGCATGTTGTTCATGGATATCTTTACCTGAGGCGGCACGACGACTGTCGGCGTAACTTGCAGCTTAGGATTCTGGTTGCGCACCACCATCATAGGCGGCGTTATTTGCTGCAAATCCTGCTTGGGCAGCTTGCCCTTGGGTGCCTGGAATTTGTCACGATCACCGCCACCACCGCCGCCGCCCACCTGAGTTTTGGACGGCTTCAGAACTGGGGTATCGCTCACGGTATAGGTGACGACTTCATCCGGCTTCACAATCGTTTTGACGATGCGACGGCCGAGGATGGTAATAACAATTATCGCCGTGATGAGGATAATGTGCGCAATGGTCGAGCCCACCATCCCGTTCTTCTTATTATCGTAAAAGCCCCAGATATCGCGGACGGGAACAGGTTTCGAAGTCAGCACGAGTGGGGGCAACTTCTTCGGGAAGAAGAAGTCGTCAAGATTCCGGAACAGGGACTTCAGAATTGACTGCTCTGAGTCCTTGGGTAACAAAAAACTGAGTTCAGGCTCAGGTTCCGGTACGGTGCGTGGAACGGTTTCTGCCATATTTGACCCGAGTTGTTTCTCTTCAGTTAACATCTTCTACATTTCAGGATGAGCACATGTCCTGCCAAGTTGCTTAGGAAATGGGACCCATCATAAAATTATGTAAGTTCACGCCTTAGCGTCGTGGCCTCTAAAACCACAACTTAGATGCGAACCCTCGGGAAACGTCACTTGTAGAAAATTGTACATGTACGCCCGGCAATTCCCACAAGGATTTGTAAACGCCTTGTAAACATACTTGGGGCCTCACCGGGAAAGATACGGGGCGCTCGTGGACGGTTTCCCCTTCCCCTCCCTATAATGAAATAAAATCAATCATTTGGGAGAACCCTGCCGAGTGTCGTTCGACTTGAAGTCCACCATAAATCTGCCGAAAACCGACTTTCCCATGAAGGCCAACCTTCCCCAGAATGAGCCCAGGATTTTGGCTCGATGGGAGCAAATGGGTATTTATGAGCGGCTTCGCGAAGCCCGCAAGGGCGCGCCAATCTATGTTTTGCACGACGGCCCTCCTTACGCCAATGGTCCTTTGCATTTAGGCCACGCGCTCAACAAGTGCTTGAAGGATTTCATCGTAAAGTCCAAAACCATGGCAGGTTTTGATTCTCCATATGTTCCCGGGTGGGACTGTCATGGACTTCCCATTGAAATCAAGGTTGACCAGAAACTTGGTGGCAAAAAGTTGCAGATGAAGCCAACCGATGTGCGGCTGGAGTGCAGAAAATATGCACAAAAGTTTCTCGATCTGCAGCGCGAGCAGTTCAAAAGATTGGCTGTTTTTGGCCGCTTTGACAATCCCTATTCGACCATGACTCCGCAGTATGAGGCTGCGGTGCTGGCCACTTTTTACGCGTTCTTCGATAAGGGATTTATTTACAAGGGGCTGCGTCCAGTTTACTGGTGCATTCACGACCGCACGGCTTTGGCGGAAGCCGAAGTTGAGTACGCGAACCATACCAGCCCGGCAATTTACGTAAAGTATCGCTTGCAGTCTGACCCGCGAACCATTGATCCGGCGCTTGCAGAGGCGCGCATTGCTGGCGACAAACCAATCTTCACCATCATCTGGACTACGACGCCGTGGACGTTGCCGGCCTCCATGGCTGTGGCGTTTCATCCCACGGAAGAGTACGTCGCGCTGGAGACGGACAAGGAGATTTACATTGTCGCCGAAACATTGGCGAATGCGGTCATAGCTAAGTGCGGATTTGTAAACGCCAAGCCCATTGCACATTTTCCGGGAAAGAACGTTGAGCACGCATGGTTCTATCACCCATTTCTTCCCTGGGAGGAGCGCCGGATTCTGGGCGTGCTGGCTGATTACGTCACCATGGACACGGGCACGGGCGTGGTTCATACAGCGCCTTCGCATGGCGCGGACGACTTTGCTACCGGCGTGCGTTATAAGCTTGACCTCAAGAACAACGTGGACGCCGCGGGCGTGATCCGCAATGGATTGCCTGAGTACGATGGCAAAAAAGTATTCGACGCCAATCCTCTGATCGTTGAGCTGCTGAAGAATCGCGGCGCATTGTTGCATGCGGAGAAGCTGGAACATTCCTATCCGCACTGCTGGCGTTGCCACAATCCCATTATCTTCCGCGCCACCGAGCAGTGGTTTATCTCCATGGAAACGGAGATGAAAGATGGCGGCACACTGCGCAGCCGCACTCTGGAACAGGTAAAAGATGTGAAATGGGACCCCGCCTGGGGCGAAGAGCGATTCTCCAATATGATCGCCACTCGCCCGGATTGGTGCATCTCCCGCCAGCGCATTTGGGGCGTACCGATTGCCGTGTTTCTTTGTGAAGGCTGCGGTGAACCGGTGAAAGATCCTTCCGTTCACAAGAAAATCATTGAGTTGTTTGCCCGCTCTGGAGCGGATGCCTGGTACACACCGGAAGCCGATGCCCTGGCGACGGGAATTCAATGCGCAAAATGTAGCGGCAACGGCTTTAAGAAAGAAACCGATATCGTGGACGTCTGGTTTGAATCAGGATGCAGCCAGGCAGCAGTGCTGGGCCACGAGCCGAATCTTCCCTGGCCTGCGGATCTTTACCTGGAGGGCGGCGACCAGTATCGCGGATGGTTTATGTCATCCATGCTCTGCGCTATGGGAACGCGCGGCAGCTCCCCGTACCATGGCGTGGTCACACCGGGATGGACGCTGGATGAAAAAGGCCAAGCGATGTCGAAGTCCAAAGGCAACGATGTGGATCCAGTGGACATTTCCAATCGCCTCGGCGCGGAAATCGTCCGCCTCTGGGTCGCGTCGGTGGACTTTCGCGAGGATGTAGTCGGCTCCGAACAGTTAATGCAGCGTATCGCGGAAAATTACCGCAAAATTCGTAATACCTTCCGCTACATTCTGGGCAACTTGAGCGGATTTAATCCCGAACGCGACGCGCTTCCTTTCAATCAACTGCAGGACATTGATCAGCACATGCTGCGGCAGACCGTCGCCATGTCGAAAGATATTCTGGGATGGTATGAAGAATTTGCTTTCCACAAAATCTACCATCGCGTGAATCATTTTTGCGTCGTGGAGTTGAGCGCGTTCTATTTCGATGTATTGAAAGACAGGCTTTACACTTCGGCGACGCATTCCAAAGCGCGCCGCTCGGCGCAAACGGCGATCTGGAAGATTGGCGAGGCTCTGGTGCGGCTGCTTGCGCCTCTCACCAGCTTTACCTGCGAGGAACTTTGGCAGTATTTGCCGCAAATGCCCGATCGCCCCACCAGCGTGCATTTAGCGAAGTTTTCTGATCCGGCGGACCAACTGGGCACAGCATCCCTGGTGGACGAAAAACAGCGCGATGACTGGGCCACGATCCAGAACGTTCGTGAGGAAGTGTTGAAATCGTTGGAGGAAGCCCGCAACGCCAAGGACAGCGTCATCGCGGGCGTGAATCTCGGAGCGCAAATCACGATCCAGGCCTCCGAACCGGTTTATTCGGTGCTTGCCAGACACAAAGATCAGTTGCGTTATGTGTTTATTGTTTCAGCCGTGGCATTGACACAATCTCCGGCTGGAAATGGAAGCGGCGCTCTGCACATAACAGTGGAGAAAGCAGCGGGAGAGAAATGCGAGCGGTGCTGGAATTATTCCACGCATGTAGGCGAGAATTCCGAATATCCAACGATCTGCGAACGCTGCACTGCGGCCTTGAAGGAATTGGAAGCCGAAGCAGCCGCAGGCGAATCGAAATAAATGTAATCCGTTTCTTGCGACGTGCGATTTAGAATATTGAAAAGGGCCTGATCTTCCCCATGCGAAAGTTTCACCTGTTTATTGCTCTCGGCGTGGTGCTGCTGGATCGCATCACCAAGTCGGCCATTGCCAGCAAATTGGCGATGTACAGCAGCATTCAGGGCATCCCCCGGTTTTTCCGCATTACGCATGTCGAGAACACTGGAGCAGCCTTTGGCTTGTTCGCCGATTCTCCTTCGCAATGGAAGATTGCCATACTAGTTTTATTCTCGGTGCTGGCGCTGGGAATTGTCGCGGCTCTCCTATGGCGCAACAGCCATGTCATGACTATGACAGGCGTTGGATTGTCTTTGATTATGGGCGGCGCCCTCGGAAATTTATGGGACCGCCTCATGCATGGCCGAGTTGTAGATTTCCTAGTCTTCTATATCGGTCAATACCAATGGCCCGCATTCAATGCCGCTGATAGCGCGATTGTGATCGGGGCTGGCCTGCTGGTCTTTGAAATTCTTTTTGCGAAATCGCCTGCTGCCACGAACGTGGCGCATTGAATGTTGAAAAGGCGTTGAGCTTCAACATGCGCAAATTTTACTTGTTGATCGCTCTCGGCGTGGTGCTCTTAGATCGCGTCACCAAATCGGCCATTGTCAATAAGCTGGCGATGTACAGCAGCATCCAGATCATTCCCAAATTTTTCTGTATTACGCATGTCGAAAACCCAGGAGCCGCCTTTGAGCTATTCGCGGACTCTCCTTCGCAATGGAAAGTCGCCATACTGATTTTGTTTTCAATCCTGGCGCTGGGCATTGTCGTTGCGCTGCTATGGCGCAACAGCCAGGTTATGACCATGACGGGCATTGGATTGTCTTTAATTTTGGGTGGAGCGCTAGGAAACCTTTGGGACCGCCTGATGCATGGCCGCGTGGTGGATTTTCTGTTTTTTTACATCGGCCAATATCAATGGCCGGCATTCAATGCCGCCGATAGCGCGATTGTGATTGGGGCGGGACTGCTTGTTTTTGAAATTCTTTTCGCGAAATCTCCTGCTCCCGCAAACCCTGCGGCGCACTGAACAGGGTTCTCTCCGCAAGATATCCATCTGACTAAGGCGCGCCATACAGCTGGCGGTAAACATACGCGTTCCGCACAATTGCCTGCACGTATTCGCGCGTCTCTGTAAAAGGAATGGATTCCACAAACTCCTGCGGATCGCGATATTTTCCCTGCGCCAGCCAGTCTTTCACACGGTAATCCCCGGCATTGTAGGCGGCCAGTGCGTACTCGAATCCGCCAAACTGTTCCACCATGCTGCGGAAGTATCGCGTGCCCAGTTTCATATTCATTCCCGGGGTAAATAGCTGCGCGGTGGAAAAGCCCCTAATTTTTTCCTGCTTAGCTACCAACTTTCCGGTCTTGGGCAAAAGCTGCATCAGGCCCAGTGCATTCGCGCGCGACACGGCGGTAGGACTGAATTCCGATTCCTGTCGGATAAGCGACGCCACCAGATATGGGTCCAATCCGTTGCTGGCGGCGGACGACTTCAAGTCAGGCCAGTAAGGCTTGGGAAACAGGGCCTCCCAATAAGATCGCGGCAGGTTGGGAAGATCGAGCGCAAAATAATTTGGTACTGCCCGTTTTAAAGCCTCAATAGCCAAGTCGTAACGCCCTGCGGATGAGTAAATGCGGGCAGCTTCCGCCGGGACCCATGCCGCCTTCCCTTCCGTTGCAGCCTGTAATTCACGGATTGCAAAATCTGACAGCGCGCCGTTGGCCAGCAATTGCGCTTTTTGTACCCGCAGATTATCGGTAGGTACGCTCGCATCGGCAACGCTGGTAATGTCCAAGGGAGGTACGTGATCTAGCAGCGCGGGATGCACCGGGTCATCGCTCGCAGGCAGTTTCGCCATGCGCTCGCGCGCTAAGGCCCCGTAATAGTAATTGCGGAAGCGCTCTGAAAGTTTCTGGTAATACGCGTGGGCGAGCACAGGGTCTTTGTCTTCCTCGGCCATACGCCCTCGCCAAAACAACGCTGCGGACACTTGCGACGAGTACGGGTAAAGAGCCACTTGCTGCTCGAACCCCTGGCGCGCTTCGTTGGTCCTTCCCTGACGAAAGTTCAGCCACGCCACGCGCCAGTGCGCGTCAGCCGCGTGGCTGCCCCTCGGAAATCGTTGCTCGACTTCCCGGTACAGGTCAATGGCCTTGTCATACTGCCACTCCAGAAAATACATATTGCCCGCGGAAAACAATGCCTCTTCCAGCCACGGGCTGGTGGGAGCAGACCCGCGAATGTCGTGCAGAATTTTTTCAACTGCGCCTTCATCGTGCGCCGAACGAGCGATCTCGCCGAGATTGAACAGGCGTTGCGCGTTCATTTCAGGAGTGGTGGCGTGAAGTGTATCTAATAGATTCCTGGCTTGGCGGGTATCGCCCGCGCGACGCAAAGCCTCAGCCGTCAGAAGCTCGATGGAGGAACGCTGCCCGGGATCCACTTGAGCGGACAGTGCGCGGTATTCATTGGCTGCGTCCTGATAATGATGTCCCTTGACCAGCAAGGCGGCCCGTGACTTTCGCGATTCCACCAGCGTTGGCGCGTTGAAATTAAAATGCAGCTTGTTCAACTCAGCCGCTGCCGCGGATGATTCCGCCGCCAGCGGAGAAGAAAAATAAATATTTTGGAAAACGGCTGTGGCCTTGGCGCTGTTTCCGGTCGCTTCGTAAGCCCTGCCAAGAGCGAACTCCAGGTCCACACGTTGCGGTTCTCGATCTTTTTCCAGTAGCGCGACCGCTTCCGCCGGCCTTCCATCCGCGATCAGCACATTGCCGTAGATCACATGGGCATCACGCAGCAAAAGCGAAGCAGGATAGTTTTTCTCAAAAGGGGCAAGCGTGGCTGCCGCTTCGGCGATCCGGCCCGTTTGAAAGTAGCAAACGCCGAGATAGTAATCCACGTAATCTGAAAAATCTCCGGCGTGAGGTTTGGCGCGGTTGAGGGGATCGATAGCCTTCGCGTAATCGTTGTCCAGCGTATGGGCATAGCCGGAAACCAGCCATGCCAATGCTCCGGCGTCTTCTTTAGCATGGCGGCGCGCATAGGCTTCCACACCGGCATAAGCTGCGGGAGTGCGGTTTTGCAGAAGTTGCTGCGCCATCGGCCTCAAATCGGTGGAGGCAACAAAGGCCGCATGCATGCGAAGCAGCCGCGGAGAGATCCTTCTGCGGACGGACGCCTTCGTGTAACCCGATGGCCGAGCTTTTTTATGCCGCTTTGAAACCTGTTTTGCGGATGGAGATGCCAACGGGTGCGCCGCTTTCGTTGCTGAGGCCTTTGAAGAAGAGGTCTTCGCAGACGGAGATGACCGTGACGGCGTTTCCGAGGAAGAGGCCGAGGAGTTCGGGCCCGAGGATTGCGCGTGGACTACCGTACCGCACGCCAAAAAGCCCGTGAGGAACAGCGCGAAAAGAAATCCAAACCACTGCTTATGATTACCGACCACAGAACCCAATTATCGCTGGAAATTTGCGCCCATCAAAGAACTATCGTCTTCCGCCAGGCTGCGCACCAACTCCGCGCTGAAATAGTCTACGTCGGCCGCTGCCGTTTTTCCGTAACGCTTCGCATACATCGAACGGCTTTTCTCGATATCTGGCTTTAGCCGATCGTAAATATCTTTATGCTTGCGGCCTTCGGTGACCTTCGCCTGGTTGTAGAGTTTGATTTCATCAATCAACAGGCGGGCAAAACGTTGCGCTTTGCGGTGCGTGTCCGCATCCTCGGGCGAAAGCTGCTCCTGCGCGCCCACGGAAATACTGGAACCAGAAGCCCCGGCCGCTGCCGCACTGGCAGCCTCCACGGGAATTGGTTCTGCCACTGCTTGGCTCGCCGTGTGAGTTGGAGCATGTCCCGCGAAGGGATCAGAATATGCAGGAGATGCAGCCTGCGCCACGGGTGACGAATCTCTTCCTTCATCTCCGGCGGTTTCTTTTATCGTCTGTTTGCGCAGGGAGACGACTTCCAGCCACGCGCTTGTGGTAGCTACCACAAGTTGCAGCGCGACCTTGTCCACTCCGGTGTTGGTTCCGCCATCGGCGTAAACCAGTGCCGCTACTTTGTCCTTAAGCAGCAGCGGCAGCACCACTGACTCATTGTCCGCAGGGGCTCCGAAGTTCGCGATAAAGTTTGCGTCTACCTCACTCGCCTCGCCAGCCGCGGGCGTGCGCTCTCGCATGGCGTGAGCACCAAGGCCGGAGCTGACGTCGAATGCAAAATCTTTAATTTCGTCGTTCTTTCCATCGCCAAATCCCTGTCCCTGCCAACCCACCGCTGCGCCCGCCTTCACTACAAACAAAGCGCTGCGGCTGCTGAAGTCAGTTGTGCCGTCCAGAAGCGCGCGCAGAATCTCTTTCTGGTTCGATCCTTCGTGAATGTGCGAAATTGCCTTCAATAGGTTCGCTGCATTGCTGTCGGAGGGCTGGCTGTTCTGAGATGGCGCCAGCTCCGGGTGCGCGGCAAGCTCATCCAGAACGCGCTGCACGAGTGCCTGACGCAGTTTTGGAACGTGGGATTCCAATACCTGCGAGACAACCTGCTCCACGATTTGCTCAATACCCATGAATGATCCGGTCGGGGTTGGGCGTGCACACTACCGTTAACTTCTGATTATATTGTACTTGGCTATTTTGGCACGTCACTATAGTAACTATCTGAAAAATCCTGAGGTACCAGCACAAATAAGCGCTACGCCTGATCGTCAAAACAGTTAAGCATAAGGGCCAGTTACCAAGTAAAATAGCAGCTTCGTACTTGGCCATTGGGCTGAAATATCTTGCATCGGACGAAGAATGGGTGCCATCCAACCAAAAATAGGTGAGCCAGTAAGCGAAGAACTTGCTCTGGTGCAAGCTGCCAAGGCAGGCGATGTAGGCTCCTTCGAGCAGCTGGTACGGCGTTATGATCGAAACGTTTTTCGCATTGCGCAGCACATCACGCAAAATCGCGAAGACGCGGAAGACGTCGTACAAGATGCGTTCTTAAAAGCCTATAGCAATCTGGCGCAGTTCCAGGGCCAGTCAAAGTTTTATACCTGGCTGGTTCGGATCGCGGTGAACGAAGCGCTCATGAAGCTGCGCAAGCGGCGGCCCGAGCGTATGGTTTCACTCGATGAAGATGTGAAAACGGAAGAGGATTCAGTTCCCCGCGAAGTGGCGGACTGGAGTCCGAACCCGGAGCAGCAATATAATCAGGCGGAGTTGAAAGAGATTCTGGGCAAGACAATCCAGGGTCTGCCACCGGGATTTCGCACGGTATTTGTTTTACGAGATGTGGAAGGTCTTTCGACGGAAGAAACCGCGGACGCTCTGGAATTGAGCATCCCTGCGGTGAAATCGCGGTTGTTGCGCGCGCGGCTCCAATTGCGCGAAAGGCTTAACCGTTACTTCAAGCGAGGGGCTGTTGGAAATGGAAACCTACGCGATGAAAATGGGGACGGCGACAAGTGAAGTGCTCTGAATTTTTGCAAGAGCTGACCAATTATCTGGACGGGGTCATGGACGCCCGCACCAAGTCTGAGCTTGAGGACCATTTGTCGTGGTGCCACAACTGCTACGTGGTTTGCGATACCACCAAGAAAACCATTGAGATTTATCGCGACTCCCAACTTTACGAACTGCCCGACGATCTCCGCACCCGTCTTCGCTCCGCCATCATGGCAAAATGCCAGGCGCGAAAGAAGACCGGCCCTCAGGAAGTTTAGTTTCTAAATCCTTTCTGGTATCCAGCACGCATTTCGGTTGACTTACCGTTATGCCGCGTTCTTTTGCGGACAATCCGCGCTCTTTTTACGAAGCCAACCGCTGGAAGCTGTTGCTGGCAAAACTGACAGCTCTGCTAAGTCCAGAAGATTGATATAGTTTGTGCCCTTATCAGTTCTTTCCCTGAGAAACGAACCTTTCGCAGGGTATAGGAATCTAAGTAATTGCAAGGTTCATGGAGGGCGGTTTCACGTAGCGTGCTCTTGACGCGAGTGGCCGTACATTATGATATCGAAACTTGTTGACGCGTTCTTCGGATGCTGGCACTCCCACTATAGCTTCCCTATTACCGTGCGCCCCGGTTTGCGGCGCGGAGCAAGCAACGTTACCGGGACCTATGTAGTTTGCCTGGATTGCGGAAAGGAAATTCCGTACGACTGGAAGCAGATGAAAGTCATCTCTTCGGTCAAGCAGTACCACAATCAAACGCGCGCTTTGGCTACAAAGGAAGCCGCGTAGATTCTGGATTCCAAAAAATAAAAAGGCCCGCGGCGTAACAAGCCGCGGGCCTTTTCTCATAAAGCCTCGTTTTAATCTTTAATGACTCGAATCTTTAATCGGTATCTGGACGCCGCTTCAAGGTCGGACGGTCATCGTCGGTATCGCCTTTGTCATTGCCTGTTTTGTCCGCGGTAGAAGTGCGCCGCAGGCTGGGCCGGTTGGTATCTTTCTTATCGAGCACCTTGTGGCGGTTCTCCAACATTGCCAGCCGCGCTTTCACTTCGTCGAATTCAGAAGTGGAAACAATATATTGCGGTCGGGCGGGAAGAATGCTTCCGATTTCTTCCTGCGTTTTTTCGATGCGATCCGGAGTCTGCGGATGCGTGTCGAAGGCCTTGGCCAGGGTTCCCGGTTTCTTCTTGTCCATGGCTTCGATCTTTTCGAAAAAAGTGACCATAGCCGACGGATCATAACCGCTCTTATAAAGATATTGAATGCCTAAATAATCCGCCTGAGATTCAAAGTCTCTTGAAAATTTAAGGAATGTCATCGGCAAGGCAAAACCGGCGGCTTCATATCCAGCATAGCCAATCGGCCCACCGATGAAGATCAGCGGAATTGAGGCCATTTGCATTAAGTTGCCGCGAGATTGTTCGCGTGCCGCGTGGCAGGCCGCCACATGGGCAATCTCGTGCGCCATAACAGCCGCCAATTCAGATTCTTCGTCCGCAGCCAAAATAAGGCCGGAGTTTACGTAGAAATATCCGCCGGGCAGCGCCATGGCGTTTACCACGTCGGAATCAATCACCTTGATGGTAAAAGGCACCTGCGCGTCGGAATTGCGCACAATGTTCTGGCCAATACGGTTGACGTATTCCGTGATCACCGGATCGGTAATCATTTTGGATTGCGACTCCACCTGTTGCGCGTAGCCGCGGCCCATGGCGACCTGCTTCTCAATGCTGTACCAGTTGCCCAGACCCTGCTTGCAGCCGACGTTGCGGTTCCCGATCGCGTCTACATCTTCTTTCCCGCCATCGTGTTTTACCGCATCAGGGTCAGCCAGTTTTACGGGCTTGTTTTCCGGCTTGGTACCGTTGTCCGCGCTGGCGGGCTGGTTCGAAATATCGGGCTTTTGGGTTGTTGGATTAGGAGCGTCCTGTGGACTGGTCGGGTTCGGACTTGTCGGATTCGGGCTAGTCGGATTCTGGCCGAAGCTGGCAGGAACTCCGAAGGCAAACAAACAAAAGACGGCAGCCAACAGAACTGGCCGGAATTTCATGGATTGAAATTTCATACTTCCTCCCCTCGTGCGGGGTTGTTTAGATCATTATAACTGGGGAATCGCAGCTCTCCCGGGATATCTCTCTAAAGGATTGGACGCGACCACCCTGGCGTGGGGTTATCCACTTAGTTTTAAGGCGCTTTATGCCCGCCGTCCTGGGGTGCCGGCCCCATAGTACATCTAAAAGTTTTCCATCTTCGCCGCATTGCCGGAATCTATTAGATGTTCTGACTCTATGCACTCGGGAGCTGGATATGCAGAACAAAACTCGACCTCATGTTGTTGTCATCGGAGCTGGATTTGGCGGCTTGCGCGCCGCACGCGGAATTGCCAAACACGCGGCGCGCGTCACCTTGATTGACCGCACCAACCACCACACCTTCCAACCTCTTCTTTACCAGGTGGCCACAGCCGGGCTATCTCCCGGCGAAATTGCCGCACCCATTCGATGGATAGTCCGCGGCAACGAAAATATAGAAGTTCTGCTTGGCGAAGTGCGCGATTTTGACCTGCAACGAAAAGTGATCAAACTTTCCGACATGGAGATCGGGTACGACTATTTGGTCGTCGCCGCGGGAGCGACACACGCTTATTTTGGCCACGACGATTGGGAGCCATTCGCGCCGGGGTTGAAGTCTTTGGAAGACGCCGTGGAAATGCGCCGCCGCATATTGTTGACCTTCGAACTTGCGGAACGCCGCGCCGCCAATGGCGAAGGGCAGATGCAATTGAACTTTGTGGTGGTTGGCGGAGGGCCCACCGGGGTGGAACTCGCAGGGACGCTTGCTGAAATCACGCACAAAGTATTGGCCCATGAATTCCATTCCATTGATCCCAAGCGCACACGCATCATCTTGTTAGAAGGCGGCCCGCGCGTGCTTCCCGCCTTCGCGGAAGATTTATCGCAAAGCGCGCAAAAGCAGCTTGAGCGCTTAGGCGTGGAAGTGCACACCTCCGCGCTGGTCACCCGCATTGAGCCGGGGGCTGTTTACATGGGAGAAACGCGCATGCCGACAGCCGTCACCCTATGGGCCGCGGGAGTAGCGGCATCTCCGCTAGGCAGAAAGCTTGGCGCTCCCGTGGACCGCGCAGGACGAGTATTGGTTGCGCCTGACCTCAGCATTCCCGGCCATCCTGAAGTGTTTGTGATTGGCGACTTGGCCGCGCTCAAAGATGAACATGGCAAATGGTTGCCAGGCGTGGCCCCTGTCGCCATGCAGGAGGGCTCAGCTGTCGCGAAAAGCATACGGCTCGATTTGGAAGGCAAGCCGAGGCGTAATTTTCATTATTTTGATAAAGGCACACTGGCCACCATCGGGCGCGCTGCGGGAGTGGGGCAAATTAGGAAGTTGCATATCTCTGGATATCCGGCATGGCTGGCTTGGCTGTTCGTTCATATTTTCTTTTTGATCGGGTTCCGCAACCGCATTCTGGTGCTTGTCCAGTGGGCCTGGTCTTACATCACCTTTGAGCGCGGCGCGCGGTTGATAACGGGGAGCAACAAATTGCCAGGATGGACGGAGTTGGAAAAAGAGCAAGCGCCCCCTGTGGACGCAGAACACGAGTTGAGCGCTTCGAGAAGAACTGCGCCCTAGCCGTTGGAGGGAGCTATAATCTGCTTGTGGTTGGCTGCTCTTTCGCAGCACGGTTGCGAAGAAAGCGCCCGTTGCTGCTGCATTGGATGAAATCGAAACTGGCGTTGCGTTGGACTCGCGTTATTGCCGCATCTTTTTTTCTATTGATTGCAATTTCTTCTTCCGCCGAAGTTCTTAAAATCGTCGTCAACGACACCATCCAGCCCATCACCGAGGAAGACATTGCCCGCGCCATCGCGGAAGCGCAACGCGGTCATGATCAGGCCCTGCTGATCGAGTTGAATACGCCCGGCGGATTGCTCGACTCCACGCGCGACATCATCCACAACATATTGACCTCGCCCGTACCCGTGATCATTTACGTTTCGCCCACCGGAAGCCGCGCGGCCTCGGCTGGCTTTTTTATTCTGGAAAGCGCTGACATCGCAGCCATGGCTCCGGGAACCAATACCGGCGCGGCGCATCCCGTACTAATGGGCGGCGGAAAAATGGATGACGTGATGAAGGAAAAAATTGAGAATGACGCTGCCGCATTCATGCGCTCATTCGTCTCCAAGCGCGGCCGCAATGTTCCCCTGGCGGAAAGCACCGTCCGGCAATCGAAGTCGTTCACCGATGCCGAAGCTCTCCAGCAGAACCTGATTAACTACGTTGCCCCCAACGAGGCGGACCTGTTTAAGCAGATATCCGCGCAGCCCGTGAAGCGCTTCGATGGTCAACTGGCCGCGCTGCAACTTATCAACGCTCCGGTGCGCATTTATGACATGACATTGAAGGAGCACATCCTCGACTACATCATGGATCCCAACGTGGCGTTCATCTTATTGGCGATCGGGGCTCTGGCGCTCTATGTGGAATTCAACCATCCCGGAGCGGTCTTGCCCGGGGTCGTCGGACTCATCTTTATCCTGCTCGCAATATTCGCGTTGAACCTGCTTCCGGTGCGCTTCGCCGCTGTCGTCTTGATCTTTGTTTCATTTGTATTGTTTGCCCTGGAGGCCAAATTCGCCACCCACGGCACGTTGGCGATAGGAGGCATTGTGACCATGACCCTGGGAGGACTGCTCCTTGTGGATGCGCCAATTCCGGAAATGCAGGTGCATCTTTTGACCGCGCTGGCCGTAAGCATTCCGCTGGGACTCATTACCGTTTTCCTGATGAGCATTGCGCTTAAAGCCCGTGCGAATAAAGTAGTCACCGGCGAACAGGGGCTGGTGGGAGAAATTGGGATGGCGCAAACCGCACTTTCTCCATCGGGAAAGGTTTTCGTGCACGGCGAAATTTGGAACGCTACCGCGTCCGGAGCTGTAGCGGCCGGTCAGACTGTGGTGGTGAGGAATGTGGATGGTCTGCTGTTACTTGTTGATCCCGCGCCTTCGCTGGAGCACGTGCCGTCTACCATCTGAGAAATCATTTTCGAAATTTCGGCGGGCGTATTTCCATTGGCTTCTTGTTCCGGCATCCGGCACGGCACTATGGCTACGCTGAATACCGGGCATTTGAGAGTTTATTTGCGGTACAATCCGCGCAGATAACATACGCGCTAATTGGAGAATAGAGAGCATATATGGGCATCTCCTTGGGGTTCGGAACAATCGTCATCATCATCGTCGCTCTTTATCTTTTGAGCTCAATTAAAATCCTCGCGGAATATGAGCGCGGCGTCATCTTCCGACTGGGACGTTTGCTGCCAGAAGCCAAAGGTCCAGGAATCATTTTTGTATTTGCTCCGCTCGACCGCATGGTGCGAGTTTCCTTACGGCAGGAAGCGCTGGAAGTTCCGCCGCAGGACATCATTACCCGCGACAATGTGACCCTCAAAGTGAACGCCGTGATTTTTCTCCGTGTGATTGAGCCCCGGCGCGCGGTTGTGGAAGTTTCCAACTACGTTTACCAGACCTCGCAATTCGCCCAGACCACGTTGCGTTCGGTACTCGGCGAGGTGGAACTGGATGAACTGCTGGCGCACCGCGAAAAGATCAACCTTCGTCTGCAAAGCATTTTGGATACCCACACCGCGCCCTGGGGTGTGAAGGTCGCAAATGTGGAGGTGAAGCAGGTGGACATGCCAGAGTCCATGCTTCGCGCTATGGCCAAACAGGCCGAAGCTGAACGCGAAAAGCGTTCGAAAATTATCCACGCGGAGGGCGAATTTTCCGCCGCGCAGCGGTTAGTGGACGCCGCGCGTCTTTTAGCGACAGAGCCCGTCAGCGTGCAACTGCGTTATCTGCAAACTCTGACCGAAATTGGAGTCGAGAAGAATACGACCGTGGTCTTCCCTATTCCAATGGACTTTATGGGTGGCCTGCAAAAAATTATGGGAGCGCTCCCCAATGCCGCTCCACAAACGAAAAATGGTTGAGATGAACTTGCGTGGGAGGTCGTATCGTGGTTGAAGAAGAACTTTCCGAAGACACTGAAATAACCCTGGGCACGGGCAAAATGCTGTTCCTGTTTTTTGCCCTGGTCGCTCTTTGCGCGGTATTTTTCGGGATGGGCTTTAAGGTCGGCAGAAATTCCGTAAAGGGCGCTGACCTTTCTCCGACGGTCATGGCCAATGTAACCGGTAGCTCGCAATCCTCCACCACAAAGCCATCGGCCAACCCGGACATGACTTTCTATAAGGCCGTCGGGCAGAATAGCCCCGATCCGCAACTGTCTGCGGCCAACACAAGCCAGCCAGCCTCAGCAACTCCGTCGTCTTCGTCATCTGCTCCAACAACCGCACCGCAAGCAACGACCGCGCCAGCCAATCCGGCCGATTCTCTGACAAATGCCAACGGCTATTTAGTGCAGGTAGCGGCGGTCACGAAGCAGGAAGACGCGGACGCGTTAGTGGACGCGTTGAAGAAGAAGCAATATCCGGCCTTTGCCTCTGCCAATGCCGTGGACAAGTTGGTGCACGTGCAGGTAGGACCATTTTCCGACATCAAACAGGCTGAAGACACGCGCACGAAGTTGATGAACGATGGCTACAATCCAATTCTGAAGAAGTAGTCCACATCATTGTAAAACTTAGACGTCGCCACGTACATTCAGGCGCGGCCCGTTACATTGACACCGATCAATTTTCCATTTACAAAATTGCTGTGGCTGATCCTAACCAGGACCTCACGCTTAAACTGCAGGCAATCGCCGATCCCACTCGCCGCCGCATCCTGCAGGCACTGAAAGAAAAGGGCGGTTGCTCTCTGGACAAACAAGTTGGGCTCTGCGCCTCCGACATTGAAATACGCATGAAACTTTCGCAGCCAACCATTTCCCATCACATGGCGATTTTGACGAAAGCGGGCGTGGTGCACGCAGAAAAAATCGGCCTTTGGCGCTGGTACCGGCGCAATGAAACCGTGCTGCGAGAGCTCGTGAAAAACCTGAAAGACCAGCTCTGATCGTTCTCTCGCTGCAATGTGGAATTTTATTTTGCTGCTGCTGCGGCCTGGACTTTATGCAGCAGGCGGCGGGCGCTGGAGATCAAATCCGCCACTTCGAAGGGCTTTACCAGGTACTGAATGCTGTTGTCATTGAGGAATGTGCGCAATTCGGTTTCGTTGAGGCTTGAGAAGGTGAATAGGACATGTTTTTCCATGCCCGGCCGATTTTCTTGCAGCCACTTGTAAACTTCCGGCACGGTCCAGCCGCTGGGCATTTTCCCATCCATGATGACGGCGTCAAAAGTGTTCGCCGTGAGTTGCTCTTTTACTTCATCGCACTTCGTGGATGTAACCACTTGGGCGCCAGCTCCGGCGAGCACGTCACGTTCAAACTCAAGCACGGCCGGCTCAGCTTCAACCAGTAGAATGCGGCCCTCAATCACCAATTCCCGCCGGGCTGATGATACGACTGGTTCAGCCAAAATGGCGCGGTCGGCTACGGGCAGAACGATTTCAATGATCGCGCCGCCTTCCTCCCGGTTTCGCGCCGTAATATCGCCGCCATGTTCCTTCACGATGCCATAGCAAATGCTTAGCCCTAAACCCGTGCCTTTGCCCACGTTCTTGGTGGTGTAGAAGGGATCAAATATTTTGTTCGGTTCCTTAATGCCTGGGCCGGAATCCTGGAATTCAATGTGTACCTGATCTTCCCGCGTGGAAATGCGGATCGTCAGCATGCCACCCTTCCCTGCTTCCAGCATGGCATCCACGGCGTTGTTAACAATGTTCAGGAAGACCTGCTCCAACTGATGGGAATCAGCAATGACGGGCGCAACCTGCGGCCCGATTTCACGGATCACCTGGACGTCGTTAACTTTGAGGTCGTAATCGCGCAGAACAAGAGTTTCGTCGAGCACCTTGCAGATATCCACTTGCTGCTTTTGTGGCTTGCGCTGACGGGCGAAAGAAAGCAGGTTCTGCACTACGCGGTGCGTTCTTTGCGCCTGCTTAAACAGTTTGCCGACAAAGTCGGCGGCCCGTTCGCTTAACCCTTCGCTTTCCAGAAGCTGCGCATAGCCCAGGATCGCTGTAAGCGGATTGTTCAATTCATGCGCCACGCCAGCGATCAACTGCCCAATCGCGGACATCTTTTCGCTTTGCAGCAATTGCTCCTGCGCCAGGCGCAGATCATCGTATGCCCGGCAGGTTTCTTCGTAGAGCCTGACCTTCTCAATTGTGGTGGCAAGTTGGCGGCCAATCGCGACCAGCAGATTTTCATCGTTGCCGTTATACTCGCGGCTTTCCCGGCTGCTGATGCCCATAATTCCAATGGGACCGTCTTTGCTCCACAGCAGCACCCAGATCCAGGCGGAAAGTCCGTCGGCGCGAATGAAGTCCGCGAACAATGGCGGCAGGTGCGGCAGGTATTCGGGCGTAATCACTTCGGCGCGGGACCGCGTTACCAGGTCACCGAACCCTTCGGCAAATTTGACTTCGGCGAAACGGGCGCGGTCGGCGCTGCGCAGGCCCCATCCAGCACGGCGGCGGAAAGTTATTCCGTCGGCAGCAGCCAGATAGATGGATCCCGTCTCTCCCCCCAACATGGAAACCACCTGGCGCAGGGTAAGGTTGAGAATTTCGTCCAAATCGAAAGACTGGGTGGCAATTACGGCCATCGCATTCAAAGCGTTTAACTCGCGATTACGGCGGCGAATCTCGTCTTCGGCATGTTTCTTTTCCGTAACGTCGAGCAGAAAGCCCTGGTAGCGCTCAATTTTGCCTTCTTCGTTGCGAGTGGCAAAGCTGCTTTCCATTGCGGTTAGCAAGGAACCGTCTTTGCGGCGCAGCGTCATTTCAAAATTCCGCACGTAATTGTGCAGTTCCATGGCCCGGCGCAGGGCGTCGCGCTGGTCATGTGAAGCATAAATTTCGCTTTCGATGTTCAGCGCCAAAAGCTCTTCGCGGTTTCCATGCCCCAACATGCGGACGAAGGCATCATTGCAATCGAGCATTTTGCCGTCTGCCGTGGCCACGAAAACGCCTTCCTGCACCTGCTCAAAGAGCCTTCGGTATTTCTCCTCGGCCACGCGGTGGTCTGTCACATCACGGACCACGTGAATGGTGCCCTTTTCCTTGCTTCCCTGCTCGCTATACGATGAGCTGGAAACCGTGGAGAACCCTCCAAAACATGGGTCCACGCCTTCATAGAAAAAGTCATCGGACGCAGAACAATAAGGGCAGTTCGTCCACGCACTGTCATGGGGAAGAACTTCTGTACAGAGGCGGTCGGCCAGATCTGACGCGGACTTTCCCAGCCTTTGCAGCAAGGCGCGATTGGCCTTCATAATTTTGAAATCAGAATCATGCAGCAACACGCAATCGTGAATCGAATCAAAAGTATTGCTCCACTGGCGGTGGGAGCGGAGAATCTGCTCCACGAGGCGGAAATTTTCCGCCGCCAATCCTAACTGATGCGCGGTGTTTTTCAGGAACTTGAGTTCTTCCGCCGCGTAAGAAATCCGCTTTCGGCTGCCCAGCGTGAGTGTTCCAATCGGAGCCTTCTTGCCCATGATCGGCACTACGACAATGTGATGAAATTTTTCGTCCTTGTAGAACTCGCGGATGGTCTCACCCGCCTGTTGGATCTTTATGACCGCCGGTTCGCCTTCCCGCAGAACATCCTTGAAAATGCCGTTTGATGGCAAGGATTGATGGTCACGAACAAAGTCGGCGCTCAGGCCGATCTGTTGCGTAATCATCATGCGCCCACTTTCGATCAAACGGAACCACGCTGCGTCCGTTCCCATCAACGTCTTCAGTTCTCCTAATGCCGCCTCCATCATGGGGCCGTGTTGCTGCGCGCGGGCGATGCTGGTGGTAAGTGAATTGATGACCGCCAGCCTTCGCATTTGCACACGAGAATCGTCGAACACAATGAAAAGCATGCTCACGCCGAGGAAAAGATCGGCAGCTATTGTGATTCCCAGCGGGAAGTACGCATGGAGCGGCGCCCATTCCAAATGCAGGCAAACCAAGCTCGCGCTGAGCAGTCCGACCCCCAGGTCGGTTCTGGACCAGCGGAAGTGCAAAAGTTGAGCGGCGGCAGCTACCAAAACGATGCGGTAGGCGACCTCAAGGGCAACCCTCAAAGTAATGGAATCAGGCCAGAGCAAGGGCCGCACAAACGCGAAAGCCATCACCGAAACCGCTATAACCAACAGCGGCAGCAGAAGGTCGCGAGCGTGGGTGTAAAGGCAAATGGCCGCAGCGAACAAGCAAACCGCCAGCACAAACTCAGCATGAGAAATTCCTAATAAATACTGGGCGGGAAAATAAGCACGCCCCCCATGCAGCGTCCAACTAGAAGAAAAATAAGCCGCCCAACCAACAATCCAAAGCAGCAGATAGCGTTCCCGGAAGGTGCGGAACACCAGCAGACTGGCTGCTAGCATCAACAATGCCGCGGATTCTTCGGCGGTGCGCCGAGAAAACGCAAAACTGCTGAGTGCATACCAAACGCTGAGTGCGGAGGCGTTCATAATGGTCCCTAGAGAGGGATCGTCTCTTGATATCACGCCCGCTATCGTTACCCACGGCTTTTCGGGTCTCCACTGGTTACTATCGGAACCTATGGCTTGAGGTAGAATTGGGCATAGACTGACTCGAAAAGTCATGCCAGCCGACTCCGTTCGCATCCTAGTGGTGGATGATGAAGAAGCAATCCGCGAGATTGTTTCCTCCATGCTCACCTCCGCGCATTACAAGTGTAAGCAGGCGCGTTCCGGTATTGAGGCGCTGGCCGTGTTGGATTCCGGCGAAGAATTCGAGCTCATGCTCTCTGACCTGATGATGGCGGAGCTGGATGGCATCGGTCTGCTGGAGCGCAGTAAAGAACGGTTCCCTGACATGCCCGTGGTCATGGTGACCGCGGTCCATGATATCTCCGTGGCGCTCGGCGCCCTGCGCAATGGCGCATACGATTACGTCTTAAAGCCGTTTGAGCGCGAACAGCTTTTGGCCACGGTGCGGCGCGCCCTGGAAAATCGCCGCCTGAAGTTAGAAAATCGCGAGTACCAGATGAAGCTGGAAGCCCTGGTCGAAGCGCGCACCGAACAGCTCCAAAAAGCGATGAACAGCCTGGAGCGCTCCTACGACATTACCCTTGAAGCTTTAGGCGACGCACTCGATCTTAAGGACGCGGAGACCGAAGGCCACTCCAAGCGGGTCACGGCTTTCACCATCGCAGTCGCCCGTCAGATGGGTATTTCTACCGATCAGATTCGCGTTATCGCGCGTGGCGCGTTCCTTCACGATATTGGCAAGATGGCCATCCCCGACGCAATCCTGCGAAAACCAGGCGCGTTGAATCCGGATGAAACTTTGATCATGCGGGAGCATTGCTATCGCGGATATCAGATGCTCAAGAAGATTCCCTTTCTCGCGGAAGCCGCCGACATTGTTTATTCACACCAGGAAAAATATGACGGCACCGGCTATCCTCGCGGCTTAAAAGGTGAGCAGATTCCCTTAGGCGCGCGCATTTTTGCCGTGGCTGACACGCTGGACGCCATCACCTCCGATCGCCCGTATCGTCCCGCGCAAAGCTTGACAGCGGCGCGAAAGGAAATCGAAGCCTGGTCTGGCCGGCAATTTGATCCTGAAGTCGTGGGACAATTTCTCGCCATGCCGGATGATATTTGGGAAGACTTACGTAAGCAGATTGATAAGCAGGTTTACCGTTTCTCGTACACCGCGGCGGGCAAGGCCACGTAAGTTAGCTTTTATCTACGCCGCACGAATCCTTCGAAGCCCACAAATCAAAAAAACAAATCATCGTTTTTCCGCCACGCTGATGCGGCTAGAATCCAGGGGCACATCGCGTTGAATTACCATCTGGATAGTTGTGCCCGGCTCCAGCTTCACATCGCTTCCACGGCTGAACAATCCAATAATGGCCCCCACAGCCGCTCCGCCTGCGCCACCGATTTCCGCGCCTTTGGCTCCGCCAGCCAAGCCTCCAAGCACTCCCACCGTACCTGCTTCGCCCGCATCTCGGGTGGCTGTACCTAACTTCGCACCGGTCTGGCTATCTTCGCGCACCGTTCCCTCCTGGTCCTTCATGGAGGTTTTGTCCGCTCCCGGCATGTTTTGAATTGAGCCCGGCAATATTACCGTGTAACCGGAGGGGTAGACGAGAGTAGTGAAGTGCATCAGGATTTCCGCGCGGCCCTTGACGCGGCCAGCGCGCTGCACATGCGATATGCGGCCTTGCACGTAGGTCCCGGCGGGAACCAGAATGTGGTCATTCAAAACGAAAGGAAATGTTGTCTCCGCATAAACGGGATCGCCTTCGCGGGCATTCTTGGTAGAGATGGCCTGCTTGAGAGCTAAAGGTATTTGCGTTCCGGCGGGAATAACAACCTGGTTTGGATCTGCCGGATTCGCCGAGACCACGGAGACGATCGGCGTCACCTGCACGGCTGGTTTGGCCTGCCCCGAAAGCGCGGCTGGCGCAATGAACAATAATCCAAACACCCATGACTTCATTGGGGATCTCCGAAACAACTGTAAAAAGTAACAGGTAGAGAGCTTACAAATACGATGCCGAGGGAGCAAGCATTAGTTATCCCGAAACGAGGACGCAGGACGCGGAAAACCGAAAAGGCTATTTTCCCAGACGTTTTAGTTGGTTCTCACGAACATTCCCCATGAACTGCGATTGCAGCTTCTGGACACAACGCTCTCCGCAAACGTGCAGCGTGCCTTCCCGTTCGGCGATGGTCTCATCCCATGGACAAAGATATAGAACGGGAACTTTGAGATCGGTAAAGGAAGTCCACATCAACCACCAGCGGTCGGTCGAACTCTTCACAATTCCGCAGTTCGGGCCCGCACAGCGATACACAGAAATCGCGCTACCACCTTCAAGTTTCATACGCTCCATCATTATGGACAAGGCTGGCCGGGGTTGCAACGGATGCTGCCCACCCTATTTGTTAATAGAGAAGATACTTCCTGCGGAGCTGCTCAAATTTCTCCAGTCCGTCCTGCCAATCTTCCGCAATACGCCGCGGATCCTCGCCACGCGTGATCGCCTCATACACGGCCTGGCTGGCGAGAATCGTCTGCATCTTTTCAACGTGAAATTGTTCTGGATAGAGCTTGTTCAGCGCGGATGCCAATTCGATCCCGAGTTCCGGGGCGTCGAATGCATCGCGATCCACCAGAACCGCATTGACTCCATCGCATTTTTGCCCGGCATAAATGCTCGAGCCAGGAGTGAAGGCAACGGGGACAAAGCGCACGCCCGAAATATTCCTGGCATTCAAATACTGGGCCAACTCTTTTCCTTTGATCCACGGAGCGCCAACGATCTCAAATGGAGTATCTGTACCGCGCCCCACGGAAACATTTGTGCCTTCCACGAGTGCAATTCCAGGGTACAAAATCGTTTCCGTGAGGTCTCGCAGGTTCGGGGACGGATTTACCCATGCCTCTCCGGTTGAGTCAAACCAGTCGCCGCGCAACCATCCTTGCATGGGAACGATGGTCAATTTGGCATGAATTTGCCTTTCGCTGTTAAACATTCTCGCCAGTTCGCCCATGGTCATGCCATGCCGCACCGGCACAGGAAAGTAATTCACGAAACTTTCTTTTCCCGTTCCGGAATCTGAAATCGGCCCCTGCACTAACGATCCTGTAACAGGGTCAGCGCGGTCAAGAACTATGATTTCAGTTCCAGTTTTGGCAGCAGCTTCAAGGAAATATCCCAAGGTTGTTTCGTAGGTGTAAAAACGTGCTCCCACATTTTGCAGATCAATGACGACCGCATCCAGATTCTTCAGCACATCGAGAGACGGGCGACGGTCCGCATCGCTCGCTCCGTACACGCTGTAAACAGGTATGCCAGTGGCGGCGTCTTTGGAGTTGTTGATGTCGGTGGTATCCAATGATCCCGTTACGCCATGCTCGGGGCTGAAAATCGCCTGCAAGGAAATTCCCGGCGCGTGCGCCAGAACGTCTATCGTCCGCTGGCCTTGCGCGTCCACACCTGTCTGGTTGGTCAGCAGCCCAACCTTCCTCGGCGACGAGATCTCATTTGTGCCGCCACGTATGGCCGCGAAATTTTCGCGCTCCAGAACGTCAATTCCCGCCAGCACGTTGCCGTTGCGCACGGTTACTTTGCGCTCGGCGGTTTCCGCTTCGTTATAGCCGGTAATACTTTGCAGCCTAAGTTGTGACTGCTCACCTTCGGTCAGAGGAATTTCAGAGGCTACGGCATTGGCAATTTTGGCGCGCAGGGCAATCGCGCTTCCCTTTCCATTCGGATGCACTGCGTTTGTGAGCAGAATAATGTAAGTCTGCGTGGTGGGATCAATCCAGATAGATGTCCCCGTAAAACCCGTGTGGCCGAAGGAGCCGACAGGTAGCAGTTCGCCGCGATTGCTGGAATACGGAGAATCAATATCCCAACCGAATCCATGCAAAATGGTGGCTGTGGGCGGCTGTTCGGGCGTAGTCATTTTTTCGATGCTGAGGGACTTGAGAATCGGACTCCCATTTAAGAGTGCCTGCGCGAATTTCGAAAGATCATCCACCGTGGAAAATACTCCCGCGTGCCCGGCTACTCCATCCATGCGGCGCGCCGTGGGATCATGGACCACTCCGTGCAACATGCGATTGTGCTCGTCGTACTGCGTCGGCGCGATCTGCGGCAACCATGAAGCAGGCGGCAGAAAGCGCGTGTGGGTCATCCCCAGCGAAGTGAAAATGTATTTCCGGCAATAATCCTCGAGCGTCATACCGCTTTCGCGCTCCACGATCGCCCCGAGCACAATAAAATTCACATCGCTGTACTTGAAATGCGAACCGGGAGGAAATTCCGGCACCGACGAAAAAGCCAGCCGATAGCCGGTATCACGCCCCTGCCATTCGTAGGTAAGCGGAAGATCTTTGGGAAGCCCTGAAAAGTGCGTCAACAATTCCCGGACCGTGATTTCCTGTTTTCCGTTCTGGCCGAACTCCGGCAGGTAACGCACCACCGGATCATTCAAACGAACCTTCCCTTGCTCGACCAACTGCATGATCGCGGTGGTAGTGGCCACGACTTTGGTAAGCGAAGCGATGTCAAAAATCGTGTCCACCGTCATCGCGGAACGCGTTGGTTCCAGCGATTTGTTGCCAAACGCCTTGCGATATACGACCTGCCCGTTATGCCAGACCAGCAGCACCGCCCCCGGCATCTGCCCATGACTGATTGCGTCCTCCACAATTGAATCGAGAACGCGCGAATCAACTGCTTGCGTTGTGGCGGAAGGATTCGGTGGGGAATTTAAATCCGGAGATTGCACTGCCCACACGGACTGTCCGCACAGTGCAACAAAAATCGTAATCAGGGCGAAAACGAAGCGACGCTGCATAAATGATTGATCTAAATTTCGATGACTCTTTCGACTTTACACAAAGCGCGGATGCCTGCTCAAGAAACTCAAGCAGGGGTGCCGTTTATGCAACAAGCTCGCCTACTGTCCGGCTGAGCATGAAACATGACCTAACGATTATTCGCTCCGCGGCACGTTGTCGTTCTTATCCCTTTACGCGGCGCGGCGACTTTGCTATAACCGCATTCATCGCGCAAAACTCACATTCTTCAACCGGACCGCTGCTTCTCCCTGCCTACGATCAGCAGGAGAACCAATTCTCCCGTGCTTTCCGCATTTTGCGGCAAGCCATCGCCGATCACGCTTTCCCTGCGGCTTCGATTGCCGTGACTCATCAGGGCAAACTCATCGCTCTCCAGGCTTTCGGCCGTTTCACCTACGAATCTGACTCGCCCATAGTTGTTCCCGAAACAATTTTCGATCTCGCCTCTGTCTCCAAGGTCGTGGCAACTACAACCATGGCCATGATTTTATGGGAACGCGGTTTCCTTGATCTGGAGGCGGCTGCGACTGGAATCGTTCCGGAATTTTGCTCTCCGGACGACCGCCGGAATGCGATTACAATCCGCATGTTGCTGGCCCATTCTTCGGGCCTACCTGCGCATGAAAAATTCTATTTGCGAGCAAAGACAAGGCCAGAACTCCTGCAAGCCGTATTCGCAACGCCGCTCGCGGTTGATCCCGGAGCCGCCGTTGCATACAGTGACATTGGCTTCATCCTCCTTGGAACTGCGCTTGAGCGCCTCGCCGATGCTACTCTCGACGAATTCTGCCAGGCGGAATTTGCGAGACTCCTGATGAGCCAGACTGGATTTAATCCCCCTCCTTCGCTTCGCGCGACGATCGCCCCGACAGCAAACGATGCCATGTTTCGCAAGCGAATCATTCAGGGCGAAGTTTACGATGAAAACGCCTACGTTTTCGGGGGAGTCGCCGGACACGCGGGGCTATTTGCGCCTGCCTCGGATGTCGCAACTTTTGCGCATACCCTGCTTCAGGGCGGCGCGCCTCTCGTGCGGCCCGATACTCTGTCACTCTTCACACAGCGGCAAAGCTCACCTCCCGGAACATCCCGGGCGCTGGGATGGGACACGCCATCTTCTCCCTCGCAATCCGGCAAACATTTTTCGGCGGCGGCGTTCGGTCACCTTGGTTACACCGGAACCTCGTTATGGATCGACCCCGAACGCCAGCTTTCGGTAACCTTGCTTACGAACCGCACGTGGCCGGACAGTTCGAATAAAGCAATCACTGAAATCCGCCCGAAATTTCACGATGCAGTGGTTGAGGCCCTGGAGACAAGTCAGTGAAGCGCAAAGAAAATTTAAGCAAGCTCACCACGGAGCGACCGAACCCCGCTGCCGCCGGTCTTGACCTCAAATCCTCTCTCCAGATTGCACACATTATCAACTCCGAAGACGCGAAGGTGGCCAAAGCTGTCAAGCGGGCGCTGCCGCAAATTGCCCGCGCGATTGATGTGATTGCAAACTCGTTGAAGCAAGGTGGACGTCTCATCTACGTCGGCACGGGCACCAGCGGACGCATGGGCGCGCTCGACTCAGCCGAATGCCCGCCTACATTCCAAACTGATCCGCGCATGGTTCAATACGTGATTGCCGGAGGATTGAAAGCTCTGGGCGAGGCTGTCGAGGCCGATGAAGATTCTCGCGAATTCGGAGCAAAAGAAATCGCAAAGAAGAAACCCGGCAAGAACGATGTGGTAGTGGGAATTGCCGCCAGCGGACGCACTCCTTTTACAATCGCAGCCGTTGAATATGCCCGCCGTCGTGGAGCAAAAACCGTTGCGGTTACCTGCAATCCCAATTCCGAGCTTGGCCGGGCTGCGGAAATTGCAATCGTGGCTGAAGTCGGCCCTGAAGTTGTTTCCGGCTCCACTCGAATGAAGGCCGGTACCGCACAAAAAATGGTCCTGAATATGCTCACCACTGGGGCGATGACTCGCCTGGGCTACGTTTACGGCAACCTTATGGTGAACGTGAAGCTCAAGAATTCCAAGCTTGCGGAGCGCGGCGTGACTATTTTGCAGCGCGCCACAAACGTTCCCCGGCCGCGAGCTGAACGAACCTTACGGGCCGCTGGAAACAGCGTCCCAACTGCGATGGTCATGCTGCAATCAGGAGCGAACCGCGCGAAGGCGGAAGAAATCTTGAAGAAGACTCGCGGGCACGTCCGGAATGCCATTCTGGCCGCCAGGAAGCTGTAGCCGTCACGGGATATAACTTCCGTATGCCGCCCTTTTTCGCCGACGCCGGTCGCGTAGCGCCAGTTCGTATAGCGCAGGGTCTCCTACCCGGCGGACGTGCACTCTCGATTAACAGCGCTAACCACATGTTCCACATTCCGCATTTAGAATAGAAATGCGCTCGGGTGGAATACCCGCAAGGAATTTCTGGTTATGGACAAACTCGTTATTCGCGGCGGCAATCCGCTGCTCGGAACGATACACGTTAGCGGAGCAAAAAATGCCGCGCTGCCCTGCATTGCGGCCGCACTGCTCACCGAAGACCAGGTCATCCTGGAAAACATTCCACAAGTTCGCGACATTGAAACTACGCGCAAGCTCCTCGCGGCCATGGGCGCGGAAGTGGAGCTCGGCTACGGACGCGCGCAGCATCGCACAACCATCTCGTGCAAGAACATCGCCAGCCCTGAAGTCTCCTATGAATTAGTAAAGACCATGCGCGCTTCTGCGCTGGTCCTCGGCCCGCTCGTGGCCCGCTGCGGACGGGCACGGGTTTCACTTCCCGGTGGTTGTGCCATCGGCGCGCGGCCCATTGACCTGCACATCAAAGGCCTGGAACGTTTAGGCGCGAAAATCGTCCAGGACCACGGCTACGTCGAGGCTAGTGCCGAGCGGCTGAAAGGCGCGGAAATTATCTTCGACAAAATCACCGTAACCGGAACCGAAGACTTGCTCATGGCCGCCACGCTCGCAGATGGCGAAACCGTCATGCAGAACTGCGCACGGGAACCGGAAGTTGCCGATCTCGCCGACCTGCTAAACAAAATGGGTGCGCGCATTGAAGGCGCTGGCACTCCTACGATTCGCATCAAGGGCGTTCCTAAACTGCACGGAGCGAAACATAGCATCATCCCCGACCGCATCGAAGCTGCAACCTTCATCATCGCCGGGGCGCTCACCGGCGGCGATCTCAATGTGGAAGATTGTGAGCCCGCCCACCTTGGCGCATTATTGCAAAAGCTGCAGGAAGTTGGAGTAAAGACCACGCAGACAAAGCATTCCGTGCGCGTGATGGGCGACAATCCGCTGAAAGCAGCCGATATTATCACCGAAGAATACCCCGGCTTCCCGACCGACATGCAGGCGCAATTCATGGCGCTGGCTACGCAGGCGGAAGGCACATCCGTGATTACGGAAAATATTTTCGAAAACCGCTTCATGCACGCGCAGGAATTGGTCCGCATGGGCGCAAATATCAAAATTGAAGGGCGGCGCGCCGTCGTGCGAGGAAAAACTCCATTGAGCGCAGCGGCGGTGCTTGCCTCTGACCTTCGAGCTTCCGCGTCTCTGGTTCTTGCCGCCCTCGTGGCCGATGGCGAAACCATCATTGATCGCGTTTATCACATTGACCGCGGTTATGAAAACATCGAAGGAAAGTTCAAAGGCGTGGGTGCGCAGATTCGACGCATCGGCGAGATGCTACCCAAACGTCATGGCGCGGGAAGCTAACTTACGATTTCCTCGCCGAACTGAATCACAACTGCCCTTTTATTCGCGAGTGCTATTAGCACCAACTTCAATTTGGAATGAGATGCACTTCCTCGGCATTTACTCAGCGTAGGAACAAAAAAGGCGACCGCTATTGCGATCGCCTTTTGCAGAAATCAATATCTAGACTGCTTTGACGTTCTCAGCTTGCCAGCCCTTCGGTCCCTTGGTTACGTCGAATTGCACGGTCTGGCCTTCTTGCAGGCTCTTGAAACCGCCCGCTTGAATCGCTGAAAAATGCACGAAAACGTCTTCGCCGGACTGACGGCTGATAAAGCCGAAGCCTTTGGCATCATTAAACCACTTCACTGTTCCTGTTTCCATATAGGTCTTGTTGTTCCTTTTTGTTATTTGACGCTGGAGGGAGCCGGACAAACCCGCAGGTGACAAGCTGATAAGGCAAGATCTGCTTTGACCGATTCGGTCTAACGTTACTATGCAATGGTACGCCTCATTCGGATAGGTAGCAAGCCGAACATTGTGCCCCCAGTTCGCGGTTTGGTTTTGATTTTGCGGGGCCGCCGCAGGTCGCCTTTTTTACCTACAATCGCCATTTCCGAGTTGCGAGATTGTGCAACAGCAAAACACCTGCTACTCAAAAGGCTTAGTACGGTGGGTTCGCTATCCGCTAACCACGATCCTGCAAAGCTCCCGTCACGCTCGTCCCGCGAACTCTCTATTTTCCGTGGACACCTTCACTTTTTCTCCCTCTTTAATGAAGAGCGGAACGCGGATCTCAAGGCCCGTCTCGAGTTTGGCGGATTTGGTAACGCTGCCGCTCGATGTATCGCCTTTAACTCCCGGCTCCGTGTATGCGATATTCAGCTCGACAAACGTCGGTAGGTCTAAGCCGATGGGATTTCCGTTGAATTTACGTAGCTCGATAATTGCACCTTCGACAAGAAAATCCAGTGCATCGCCTATCATGTCTTCGCGAAGGGTAAGGGTTTCGTAGCTTTCCTGGTCCAGAAAATGAGAGCCGTCGCCATCGCTGTAGAGATAAGAGGCGGGAACGGATTGGAGATCGGGCTCCTTGAACTTGTCGCCGGCCTTGAATGACTTTTCGAAGACCGCGTTGGTGAGCAGGTTGCGCATCTTCAGGCGCACCAGCGTCTGGCCACCGCGGGCGGTCGGCGTGTTCACCACGGCTTCCAGGCAAAGGAAGGGAGTGCTCTCAAATTCAAAGAATGTTTTGCGTTTCACTTCAATCGCATCCAGCAACGAGGCCATAAAATCCTCACACAATTATTTGTTTAATGATTGATGATAATGCAAGGAGGCACTCTTCACACTCCGAGTGCGCCCGGATTCGCTCCTGAGTTTAGAAACACGACTAAAAGAGACACGTTAAACTAGAGCGCAGATTGTTATGAATTAGAAATCATGAATGAAGATCAAATATTTCCTCTCCTCGGCGAAGAAGGTTTTACGCGGCTGGTCGCAGCCTTCTACCGGCAGGTCTACGATGACGACATTCTCGGCCCCATGTATCCGAAGGACGACCGCGAAGGTGCTGAGCAGCGGCTGCGCGATTTCCTGATCTATCGTTTTGGAGGACCGCAGCGATACATTGAACAGCGAGGGCATCCCCGCTTGCGAGCCAGGCATATTCCATTTCGCATCAATCAGGCGGCACGCGACCGCTGGATGCAGCTTATGGGTAAAGCGCTCACTGACTCAGCCTTACCGACTGAAGCAGAACAGTATCTGAGAACCTTTCTGGAGCAGATGTCCACGTTCATGATTAATCAGGGGTAGAGCGCGATTGGAAGAGACGCCACAAATCCGGGCCATTTCCTGATCGCTCTTACATCTATTCAACCTTTCGGACTTCCATGACGGGAAAATCGTTAGACCTGCTCAATGCTTGCGATGCCGTGACACCGGCACCCCAATCGGATCGCGAGTAAAGTTCACGGTCGGGCCGCAGCCCATAATGTAGAACTATCCCGGAGCCATTTGCATAATCATGGCGCCATTGTCCTCATCGACCGTCCTATAGCTGGCCACGTGTTCCAAAAGTCTGATTGCCGTTTCGCTGCTCTGATATAGTTTTCCTCAGTACACGAAAACAATATGTCCGCCGAAGACTTTCTCAGTGGCGTTGAACTGATCTCGCCCACCGAATTTGCGAAACAAAAAGTGCAGGCCGTGCAGGACTACATCCTGCTTTCTGCGCAGGCGCTTGCGAATCTCTTCCGGCACCCGCTGTATATCGCCGACATATTGCAGCAGGCGGACCTTATCGGTGTCGGTTCGCTTTCCATTACCGTGTTGGCGGGGACGTTTACCGGTGCTGTTCTGGCAATGAATAGTGCCAGCACGCTACAGCGCTTTGGTTCTCTTTCGCTGATCGCGCAACTGGTTTCCGTCGGAATGGTACGCCAGCTCGGCCCGGTGATTACCGGCCTTATGGTCGCTGGCCGTAATGCCTCCGGCATGGCCAGCGAACTCGGCTCCATGGTGGTGACTGAGCAGATTGACGCCATGCGCGCTCTCGGCACCGACCCGGTCAAGAAGCTTGTAACTCCGCGCATTGTCTCCACTACGGTCATGCTGTTCTTCCTCACCATCCTTTCCGACCTCTTCGGTCTTTTGGGAGGCAGCGCGGTTGCAACTTTGCTCTTAGGGCTCGACTTCCGCCAGTACTGGACTGACGCCTGGCAGATTCTTGCTTTTGCGGACGTATTTACGGGCCTCATCCAACCGGTGTTTTATGGGTTCGTAATCGCCAGCATCGGCTGCTACTACGGCATGGCTACCAGCGGAGGTACGCAGGGAGTGGGCCGCAGCACTACGCAGGCAGTGGTCGCTTCTTCCGTTCTCATTCTTGCCGTGGATGCTTTCCTTACCCGCGCCCTGACTTTACTGCTTGGGTTTCGCTGATGTCTCTGTCTTCCCAAATGTTTCCGTCCCAGGCCAGGATGCAGCCGCCAAGTGACGCGATTGTGTTCGAGAACGTCGAGCTTATTTTCGAACACAAGCCAGTGCTCGATGGCATCTCCTTCCGGCTTCCTCACGGAGAAACCAAAGCAATTTTTGGCGCTGCCGGAGCGGGAAAGAGCACAATCCTCAAACTTGCTCTAGGGTTATTGAAGCCAGACAGCGGGCGTATTTTCGTGTTGGGCGAAGATATTACGGAGATGACGGAAGACCGTTTGTTCGAACTACGCAGCCGAGTGGGAATTGTGTTTCAGGAAAGCGCGCTGTTTGATTCTTTGAATGTGCGCGAGAATGTTGCTTTCCGACTTGTGGAAGAAGGCAAAACTCCGGCCGAGCAAATTGACCACAGCGTGCGCGAAGCGCTGAGTTTTGTGGAGCTTGAGAACACGATAGACATGCTGCCCTCGGAACTATCGGGAGGAATGCGACGCCGCGTTGCGATCGCACGAGCCATCATTACCAAGCCGGAAGTCCTGCTATACGATTCGCCTACCGGGGGACTGGATCCCATCACGTCCACCAACATCATCGAGCTTCTCGTGAAACAACGAGACGTTTATAAAACCAGTTCCCTGCTCGTGACGCATCGGCTGCAGGATGCCTTCGTGATGGCCACGCATTGCTTTGATCGCGTCGGCGGTCACATGAAGAAATTGCCTCCGGGATCAAAAGCCGAAGTGCCAATGTCATTCCTAATTTTGCGCGAGGGGAAAGTGATTTTTGACGGAGACGCGCACGAGCTTGCGCACACCCAGGATGAATACATCAAGAAATACCTTTCCTGAGCAAACCTCCGCACTCCCGCACGAGCGCATCCATGCGCACATTTTGCTTCTAAGTATTACGAAGATTTGCCGGCGGCAGCCTCGCGGCGACCTGCGAATTGCTTTTCCATGCTGCTCAGGCGTTCGCGGCCAATTTTTGATTTCTTCGCCATCTTTTCGAGCCGCAACAGCAATTGCGGACGCTTCGACGTTTTCCTGGCTTCGGCCAAAAACGGATGCAGTTTCGAAAACACGAACCACATTTCGCCGTTCGTGTCGGTAAATAAATCCTCATTGAGTGCGCCGCTCAAGACTAAAGCGGCCGCCATGTCCCAGTAGCTGGTGACCTGGCGAAACCATGCATTCTCAGGCGTCCCGAAATTGTTGACGACCTCCAAAATATCATTCGCGCTCGCCGGGCGGAAGCCGGCAAACCACGCGCGCGCTTTGCGCATTTCTGCTTCACGGCGAAAATCATAAAGCTGCAGGACAAGTTGAGCATCGGCAGACGTCGGCTTTTTAGGCATTCAAATCCTCCAGGGAGATTACAAGCGACAATTTGATGATGAGATAGATGCGTTTCGATTCAAAAGAAATAGTTCGGCGCTCGTGATGGTTATGCAACCGGCGCGGGTTCGGCTTGCCGCTCAAAATCGCACTCTTTATTTGGGCAAGCAATTACTGGCCCCGCCTTCAAGTTTTTTTCCACCAGGAACTCATTGCCGCAACTCGGACATTTTTCCGCGATGGGCTTACTGGCCGACGTGAACTTGCACTTGGGATAATTCGAGCAACCGTAGAAAGTATTTCCCTTCCGCGCTTTCTTCTCGACTAAATCCCCGTCCGTGCAGAGCGGGCATTTTACCCCGATGAAATTCTGCTTCACATATTTGCACTCGGGATATCCGCTGCATGACGTGAATTCTCCGTAACGGCCATGTCGGATGATAAGGTTACGTTCACACTTAGGACACTTCTCATCCAGCGGGATGTCCGGCACGCGCTTACCCTGGTCCAAACGGCGGGTGGTTTTGCAATCGGGATATCCAGTGCAAGCCATGAATTGCCCGAAGCGCCCGCGTTTGAGCACCATGACCCGACCGCAATTCTCGCAGTACTCTTCCGCTGCGCCAGTATCCTGAACGTCAGCCGTGTCCAAGTCTGGCAAATTGATGGGATTTTCCTTGGTAAAGGTGCAACTGTCGGGATTTTCCTTATCGTAGGAACTGCAAGCGTAGAAGGAGCCGTGCTTGCCCCACTTGATGATCAGCGGCGAACCGCAGCGTTCGCACTTTTCGTCGGTGGGCTTCTCCATACGCTTAATGTTTTCCATGTGCTTCGCAGCGTATTTGAGGTCCTTCTCGAACTTCTTGTAGAAAGCGGCAAGTGCCTGTGTCCAGGTTTCCTTGCCCTCTTCAATTTCGTCCAGTTCTTCTTCGAGCTTGGCGGTGTATTGAATGTCGAAGATGTCGCGGAAGTTTTCGATCAATAGGTCAGTAACAACCAGGCCGATTTCCGTGGGCGTGAATTTTCCGCCCAGCTTCTGCGCGTACTGCCGCTCCTGGATGGTGCTGAGAATCGACGAGTATGTGGACGGACGGCCAATGCCACGCTCTTCCAGTTCTTTTACCAGCGAAGCTTCGTTGTAACGCGGCGGCGGCTCGGTGAAATGCTGCTCTGGCTTCAGTTCCTTCAGCGTCAGCTTCTGCCCGGGCTCGAGCGGCGGCAACTTGTGTTTGAGTTCTTCGTCTTCATCGTCCTTGCTGTCTTTCGATTCCTCGTAGACCTTCAGGAAGCCGTCAAATTTCAACACGGAACCGGTAACACGGAACCAGAAAATTTCCGGTCCGGATTTGGCGTCAATATCTACGGTCGTCTGGTCGAAGACGGCGGGCATGATTTGCGAAGCTACAAACCTCTGCCAGATGAGCTTGTAAACCTTGAACTCATCTTCTTTTAAATACTGCTTGATCTGCTCAGGATGGCGCGCAGCCGAACTGGGACGAATCGCTTCGTGCGCTCCCTGCGAATCTTTCTTTTCTTTAAATGTGTTTGGCGATTCCGGCAAATACTGCGGGCCGTATTCTTTTCCGACGTATTCCCGGACTTCGGCCAGAGCTTCCGGCGCCACACGCGTGGAATCAGTACGCATGTAGGTGATCAGACCAACGGAGCCTTCTTCGCCAAGTTCGACGCCTTCATAAAGGCGCTGCGCGATCATCATGGTGCGCTTCACGCTGAAGCGCAGTTTGCGGGAAGAGTCCTGCTGCAATTTGCTGGTTGTGAAAGGTGGAGTCGCATTGCGGCGGCGTTCTTTTTTGTCGGCAGTGCGGACTACCCAGTCTGCTTTTTCGAGAGCAGCGCGGATCTTTTCCGCATCCTCGCCATTAGCGACTTCGACCTTCTCTTCACCTTTGCCCAGGAAGCGCGCATCGAAGGCTGGCGGTTTCGGCGCCGCGAGGTTGGCGTCAATGGTCCAATATTCTTTCTTTTCGAAGGCCTTGATTTCCCGTTCACGCTCGACAATTAAACGGAGCGCGACGGTTTGTACGCGTCCTGCGGAGAGACCGCGGCGGACTTTATCCCAAAGCAGCGGAGAAACCTGATAGCCAACCAGACGGTCTAGAACGCGGCGAGCCTGTTGCGCGTCCACGAGATCGCGGTTAATGTCGCGAGGGTGCTCGAAGGCTTCCTGCACCGCGCGTTTCGTAATTTCATTGAAGGTGACGCGGCGGATGCGGTCGCCATCCTCGCCGTTCTCACCCTTCTTCTTTTTCTTTTTAGACTTTTTGCCGTCGCCTAACTCTTCGGCCAGGTGGGCGGCCATGGCTTCGCCTTCGCGGTCAGGGTCAGGCGCCAGGTAAATTTTCTCCGCGGTCAGCGCCAGCTTCTTTAGCTTGGCGAGGACTTTCTCTTTGCCGGGGATGACAATGTATTCGGTGTCGAAATCATTTTCAATGTCCACGCCCAGCGTGCTCTTGGGCAAATCTTTCACATGCCCGAGCGAGGCTTCAACGGTGTATCCCTTGCCCAAATACTTTTCGATGGTCTTCGCCTTGGTAGGCGACTCGACGATGACTAAACCCTTGATCAATTTCCCCTCAATTCAACCATGATCGTTTTGAAGCTAGCACGAACACGCCAATCACAACAAGTTTCGTAGTTGGCTCTCTAACTACGGTTCCATGTTTTCAGCCGTTCTAATTCGCTGGATTCGCTGCGCGATTCGCAGTCGCGGAGTCAAAAACATTTCACGAAGTTCTTGCCGGGAAGCTGCCTTACTTTCCCTGACAATTCGAGTTCGAATAGCGCAGCAAATATTTCGGAAGATGAAATTTCCGGTCCCAGGCGCTCAACAATTTCATCAATTTGCGTTGATTCATCCGCCTTCAAGATGCTAAATATCTTGCGCTCATGCGGACTGGAAGCTACGTCGTCCTTAAATAAGGATGCAGTTTCCCCTTCCGGCGATTCAGGAGCAGCCGCGGGTTCGAGCGCAAGTCGTACATCCGTAGGGAGTTCTTCCCACACGTCTTCCCAGGTCGCCACCAGCTTCGCGCCCTGTTTTATAAGCGTATTCGGGCCCCAGGAGTTCTTATTGATAACATTTCCAGGCACCGCGAATACGTCACGACCTTGCTCCAAAGCACACCGCGCGGTGATGCGGGTGCCGCTATACTCCGCCGCTTCAACCACGAGCACGCCAATGGACATGCCACTGATAATGCGATTACGTAATGGAAAATTCTGCGGAGCGGCAAACTGGCCCATGGGAAATTCCGAGACCAGCGTGCCACCAATGCTTAGGATTTGATCGGCAATGCGTTGATTTTCCCGCGGATAGATGACATCCACGCCGGTTCCAAATACGGCGACGGTTTTGCCTTTGGCCAGGATGGTCCCACGGTGCGCGGACGCATCCACTCCACGGGCCAGACCGCTGATAATGCACAGGCCGCGAGCTGAGAGATCGCATGCCAGCCGCTCGGCCATTCCTGTTCCATACGGAGTTGGGTGACGCGTCCCTACGACTGCAATGCCCGGCAAGGAGAGCACATCCGCATTCCCACGCACAAACAGCACCAGCGGCGGATCATAAATCTGCTTAAGCCGAGCCGGATACGCCGGATCTTCGCAATGAATAACTCGTACGCCCGCGGCAACGGCCTTCGCCATTTCGTCGTGCGCACGCTCCATGGATTGGCCCGTTCCCAGGGATTGCGCGGAGACCGTCTGGATTCCCACAGCCTCCAGTTCAGTGAGCGTGGCCTCAAAAACTGCCTTTGCGCTGCCAAAACGCTCTACAACCCGGCGCGCGCGCATGGGCCCCAGCCCCGGCGTCAATGAAAGCGCCAGCCATTCTATCTCCGGCGCCTGCAATGGTTTACTCCGCTTCGCTACAGCCTCGGCCATGTTCTTTGCCTCCCGCTACTCGTCGCGGACTGTAAATATTGGCCAAAAGCGCTGTCAAGGTCATATGAACATCTTTGTTAGAATCGGAAAAATAAACATGGCAAGGCTCAAAATATCGGCTATTTCCTATCTCAACACTGCGCCCCTCATGTGGGATTTCGAACATGGCAACGCCGGCGCCGACTTTGATATTTCCTATACGGTCCCTTCGCGATGTGCTGAGCAATTGCGGGAAGGCTCGGCCGATATCGGCATTATCCCGGCTGCGGCCTACGCAACCGTCCCTAATCTGTTGATTCTGCCTGACGTTGCCATTGCCTCCCGACAGGCGGTTCGCTCCATTTTGCTGGTTAGCACCCTTCCGCTCGAGCAGATAAAGATGGTTGCGCTCGATACTTCGTCGCTCACATCCGTTGCGCTCACCAAGGTCTTATTCGCTAAATGGTGGGGGGAAGGGCGGATATTCGCGCCTATGGCTCCCGATTTGGAGCGCATGCTTCAAACGCACGATGCGGCGCTTGTCATTGGCGATCCCGCATTGAAAGTGGACCGCTCGAAGTACCAAACGTACGATCTGGCAGAGGAATGGATGCGACTTACGGGCAAGCCTTTTGTCTTTGCCTTTTGGGCAGTACGGCGGGAGTCGTTGGAAAAAACTGGATCGAAACTCGACTTACCGCTTATCTTTCGGCAATCTCGCGATCACGGACTCGAGCCATCAAATGTGGCTCGGATCGCCGAGGAATGGTCGAAGAGGCTTGGCTTGACCGAAGAAGATGTGCGCAATTATCTGACCCGCAACATTTACTACCATCTCGACGCAGACTGCATGGATGGATTGCGTCTTTTTCTAAACTACGCGGAACAATGCGGCGCGCTCCCGGCAGTCCAGACCCTTGAGCTTTTGCAACCGGTCGAGGGACATCCGAAAATCTAGGTACCCAAGCTCCAAAATACCATTCTCCCGCATACCACTCCATTTACTTGGTTTGCCTCTAATACCAGCTTATGCATGGGCAGATTGAAATTCTTCTCGCGGGCGCGATGCTGGCTTGGTTTGTGCGCCTGGGCGGACCAGGACTCATCCTTCTCGGTATCGTGGACAATTCCTTTGTTCCCATCACTGGAAGCATGGATGTGCTCACCATCTGGCTTGCCGCCAGCCGGCGTGATTTATGGTATTACTACGCGATCATGGCGACGATTGGAGCGGTGCTTGGCGCTTACCTTACCTACAGCCTGGCGCGCAAAGGTGGCAAAGAAGCTCTCGAGCACAAACTGTCGCGAAAAAAGATAGATCAGGTGTGCCGCAGGTTTGAACGCTGGGGATTTGGCGCGGTGGCAGTGCCTGCTATTTTGCCTCCGCCGTTTCCCCTCGTCCCCTTCGTACTGGCCGCCGGGGCGCTCCAGTACTCGCCAAACAAATTCCTGCTCGCGATTGGAACGGGCCGGGGACTGCGCTATGTGGTCGTTGCTGGTCTGGGCGCAATTTACGGAAAAGCGATCGTCGGCTTTTTCTCGAAATACTACTTGGCGGCCGTGATTGCGCTGATTGTCATGGCGGTCGTCAGCGGTATCTTCAGTTATCTTGAATACCGCCACTTGCGCCGAAAAAAAGATGACGGCTCCGGCGCCGGGGTCGCTTGCCGCAAGACCGCTTAGTTGGCGTTTCGTCGAAATCCCCGCCGGAGTTGGACTGCGCCCCGTCCTCCGTTACAATCTAAATAATGCCGCTAAGCAAACAACAAGCGCTTGATCTTTTCAACTCTGATGACCTGATCGGCATTGGCATGGAAGCCGACGCCGTCCGCCGCAGCCTGCATCCCGAAGGCGTCGTCACCTACATCATTGACCGCAACATTAATTACACCAACTTCTGTACCGAGTACTGCACCTTTTGCGCGTTTTATCGTCCGCTGAAAGGCCCCAAAGCCAAAGAGGGATACATCCTCGATTTTGAAACTATTTACGACAAGATTCGCGAGACGGTCGAACTGGGCGGCACCGGAGTTTTAATGCAGGGCGGTCTGCATCCTGACCTGAAGATTGACTGGCACGTGCAGATGCTCAGCGGCATCAAGCAGCGCTTTCCGCAAGTACATTTGCACTGCTATTCGGCCTCGGAAATTATTGCCATCGCCGAATACAGCGAAATGTCCATTCGCGACACCATCGCTCGCTTGCGCGATGCAGGGCTCGATTCCATTCCCGGAGGCGGCGCCGAAATCCTGGACGATGAAGTGCGCCACCGCATTGCACGATTGAAGTGCCTGACCAACGACTGGCTCAATGTTCACCGCACCGCACACCAACTCGGCATGAGGACGACGGCCACAATGATGTTTGGCGTCGGCGAAAATTACGAACATCGCATCAACCATCTGCAAGAGCTTTACAATCTGCAGGAAGAAACTGGCGGATTCACCGCGTTCATTCCCTGGAGCTTTCAGCCGGCGAATACCGCGCTCGGTGGCCGTAAATGGGAAGAAGCAACTTCGGTGGAATATTTGAAGGTCCTCGCCATCTCCCGGCTTTATCTTTCGAATTTCCTCAATGTCCAATCCAGCTGGGTCACTCAAGGATTGAAAGTCTGCCAGATGGGTTTGCGCTTTGGTGGAAATGATGTGGGCTCGGTGATGCTTGAAGAGAACGTGGTGCGGGCCGCAGGCGTGACTAATTGCACCACCGAAGAAGAGTTGCGCCGCATCATCCGCGACGCCGGCTTCCGGCCCGCGCAGCGGGATACGTTGTACCGGCAGTATTTCCTGAACTAGCGATTCGTCTTACCGACCATCGCGCGGCTTATCTTATTGGTTAGATCTTGCTGTTAGAATGATGGTTTCCAGCAACTTGCACCGCTAAATTCAATGCCCAGTTCTGCACTATTTCTTGCGTTTTTTGCCTCTCGCGGAATTGGCCCATACCTACGCCAGCACTTTCTTGACACGACTTTCAAGGGCCTCTACCAGCCGAACGCTTTTGACACGATGCTATTGATTCCCTACTTCATAGTGCTGGTTCTGCTGGCGTCCTACGGCGTGCATCGTTACATTCTGGTGTACCTTTATTACAAGCACCGCAAAAAGAAAACCACGACGCCCCCATCCGAGTTTTCCGAGTTGCCCCGTGTCACAGTACAGTTGCCGATCTTCAACGAGCAATATGTGGTGGACCGCCTATTGAGTTCGATCTGTAAATTGCAATATCCCCTGGACAAGCTGGATATCCAGCTCCTCGATGACTCGACCGACGAAACTCAAGCCGTCGCTCGCGCCTTGGTGGAGAATTACGCGGCCCAGGGTTTTCCCGTGAATTATCTTCATCGCACCAATCGCGAGGGGTACAAGGCCGGCGCGCTGGCCGAGGGAATGAATACAGCCAAGGGCGAGTTTATCGCCATCTTCGACGCGGACTTCACCCCTCCGGAAGATTTTCTGCTGAAGACCATTCATCACCTCACCGATCCCTCCGTGGGCATGGTGCAAACACGATGGACGCACATCAATCGCAATTATTCATTTTTGACCGAGGTCGAAGCTATTCTTCTGGATGGCCATTTCGTGCTGGAACACTCGGGCCGGGCGCGCAGCAACGTGTTCTTTAATTTCAACGGGACAGCGGGAGTGTGGCGCCGCACGGCTATTGAAGAAGCGGGCGGCTGGCAGCATGACACGCTCACCGAAGACACCGACCTTTCTTATCGCGCGCAGATGAAAGGATGGAAATTCGTCTATTTGCAGGACGTGGAATGTCCCGCCGAACTGCCCGTGGAAATGACGGCGTTCAAAACGCAACAAGCGCGCTGGGCCAAGGGATTAATCCAGACGGGCAAGAAGATCCTTCCACAGGTGCTGAAGAGTAAGCAATCATTTCACGTCAAGCTGGAAGCCTGGTATCACCTCACTTCCAATCTGAGCTATCCGCTGATGGTGTTGCTTTCGGTGCTGCTGCTGCCGGCCATGATTATCCGTTTTTACCAGGGCTGGTTTCAGATGCTCTACATTGATCTGCCACTCTTTATGGCTTCGACTTTCTCCATTTCCAGTTTTTATCTGGTGTCGCAGCGGGAGCTATTTCCCCGCCGCTGGTTTCGAGCATTGCTCTATCTTCCCTTCCTCATGGCGTTGGGAATCGGCTTGACGGTCACGAACACGGGGGCGGTGATCGAGGCCCTTATCGGAAAGCAGTCCGCTTTTGCGCGCACTCCGAAGTACCGCGTGGAGTCCAAAAAAGATAAAGTGCGCGCCAATAAATACCGGAAACGCCTTGGCTGGGTCCCGTGGGTGGAGTTGATCATTGGAACTTACTTCGCGATGACCGTTTATTATGCCGTCGTGAATGAGAACTACATCACAGTGCCCTTTTTGGTTTTGTTTGTCGTTGGATACTGGTACACGGGATTAATGTCGCTCCTGCAGGGCCGATTTTCAGGATTGTCCTTGTCCGAGAGCCACAGCAAGCCATTCCCCGTGGGAGTGTAACGGAGGCGAAACAATGCGCTACAGCCGGAAGCTATTTCTTTTTTTGTTGATCATTGCGCAATGCGCCTGGTGCACGGAGCGCCAACCCAATGCAATCTACCGCGCGCGCCGCGAAAAACTTGCGGAAAGAACCAATGGTGCCGCAGTTCTGCTGTTTGCGCCACTTGAAGCAGAAGGGCCGAATGATGTGTACGGCTTCCGGCAGGACAATAATTTTTATTACCTCACCGGATGGGCCGAGCCGGGCGCTGCGCTTCTAGTCGTCCCTGAGACCAAGGAAAAGCCGGACTCGCCTGCCCATCCCTATACGGAAATATTCTTCTTGCCGCAGCACAGCTACGTACAAGAAAAATGGACGGGCCCGAAGCTTGGGCCGGAAAATCCCGACGCGCACCAAATCACAGGGTTCGACAAAGTTGAGGCTATTGATAGTCTGCGCGCGGAGTTGGTGCGATTGCTGCCCACAAGGGTTGCAACCATATTTACCGACGTAGTGACCAGCGATGACGCCTCAAACTCCGCCACTTCCATTGATTGGTTAAAGCGGGCCAATGCCTTCCCTCTTGTGGTTTCATTGAATGACGTCCGGCCGCTCCTCAGTTCGCTGCGAACAACGAAAGACGCGGGAGAGATCGAGCTGATCCGCAAAGCCGACAACGCGTCCATGGCCGCGCAGCTTGCCGCGATCCGCGCGATCAAACCGGGCATGACGGAACGTGAGATTTCCGCTCTTCTGCAATACGAGTGGGGAAAGCGCGGCTGCGAGCGTCCCGCGTATGCCCCCATCGTCGGGGCCGGATTTGATTCGACTATCCTGCACTACTCCGCAGACGACGGCCCCATCAATGCCGGCGACCTGGTCTTGATGGATGCTGCCGGAGAATATTCCATGTACGCCGCCGACATCACCCGCACCGTTCCGGCAACAGGAAAGTTCACTGCGCGCCAGCGGGAAATTTACGACATTGTGCTGGGAGCGCAGAACGCGGCGATCAACGCATTCCAATCCGGTAAATCGATCTTGAAGGGCAGCGGCCCTGACTCGCTTTATAAGGTCGCTTACGACTACATCAATACCCACGGCAAGGACCTGCATGGCCAACCGCTCGGACAATATTTTATTCACGGGCTGAGCCACTATATTGGCCTCGCGGTGCATGACGATGGCGATTACAACGTTGCCCTTGGCCCTGGCGCAGCATTCACCATTGAACCGGGCATTTACATTCCCGAGGAAAAAATCGGTGTGCGCATTGAGGATGATTTTTACGTGGATCCCAACGGCAAGCTGATCAATTTGACAGGTGATTTACCGCGCACCGCGGATGCCATTGAACATGCGATGGCTGGAAAGTAAAGCACTTTCATCGAGTGAATTATGATGAAAGACGTTCAATCCGCGATTGCCATGTACCGCTGCCGTGCCCGCTAACTTCAAATCCCGCCCCATCTGTTATGCTATTTCGTCGTGAGGATGATTTGGCTGTTCCTGATCCTGGCGGCAAGCGGGTTGGCGGTGTTTTGGGTAGGAGCCACCTTGTTTCTGCGTATGCGCCGCCATGTGCGGCAGGCTGAAACAAGAAGTCATTCGCACGACGCGGAACACGAGCACGACCCACACGATCCCAAATAAATTGCGGCAAAGGGGCTTTATGGCGAGATCGGCAACAGTAGCATTAGGGCGTTATGATCGCGCGCTTTACTGGACGGAACAGGCTGTCATCGTAGTTGCGGCCAGTTTGTTTGTCGCTATATGCGCGCGCATTACCGTTCCACTTCCCTTTACCCCTGTTCCGCTTACCATGGAAAATTTCGCTGTGCTGCTGATGGGCCTTACCCTTGGCAGCCGCCGGGGATT
>DASXFN010000049.1:0-74470 GCA_036489565.1 Terriglobales bacterium | reverse complement strand
TGTAGTTCCCAACATTTATCGTTTGTACACGCTCGCGGTAATTTACCGGCGTGACATTCGCGAAGTCCTTGCTTGGTACGGCGTAGAACTGGATGGCATTCCTGATGATCTAATGCTGGCCCAGCCGCCTCGCTCACATCTGTCCGACGCGCTTTCAAGCGTTTCTGCCGTGAAAATTCCTGTGCGCCTTGATCCCGGCTTTGATGTAAAGAAGACCTCAAATTTTGGGCGCATGATCGAGCAATGGGGCATGGTGCCTCTGGCGTATCTGGCCCAGTTCACGAATCACCATTTCACGTATGGTTACATTGGCAGCGAGGATCTGACTATGTATCCGTTGCTGCCGCCGGGCGCTTTTGTGCAAGTGGATGAGTCGCGGAATAAAGTCGCCGACGGCGGCTGGCGCTCGGAATATGAGCGGCCCATTTATTTTGTGGAAACGCGTACCGGATTCACTTGTTGCTGGTGCTCCATGGTTCGCGAAGAAATGATTTTGCAGCCTCACCCACTTTCTCCGGTAACGGCGCGCGTTCTGCGCTATCCGCAAGAGGCGGAAGTCATCGGCCAGGTGGTCGGGGTGGCTATGAGGATTGGGGAGTGGCGTCCTCTGTTCGACTCTTCTCCAACGCCGAAAGAGCGTGCAGTACTGAATTAAGATGGCGTTTTGCTCCCGCGCCGGGCTCCTCCGGCAGCAGGCCATCTTTCTTTCCCGAGAGTTGTTCGATATAAACTGCGGCGGAAATCCCGGTTCCTTGCCCCGAAATTCCTGCGTCTCCGGTCAACTGTTCTATTGGCGTGGAAAGCACTTCAGAGAGCGCCTGCCGATGCGCCTGCTTTAAAGTCCTCTCCGCCGGAATTTCTCCATACACCCGCGCAAAGCCCCAGTGTGAGTAAGTCTTCTCCATCGGATCGCGCAGTCCCGCCAGGTATTCCAGTCTGCGCAAGACTCCGGAAATCGCCCGCAACGTTGAGCGATAGAGATCTTCGAGTGGTGAAGTGACTGTCATTTTTGCAGAACCAATCGTTACGAATTCCGAAAACTTTTAGTTACAGCGGTTACCTGCCGTTTGAGACGACGAGGGCACATTATCACGGAATCACCAAGCCTCACAACATTACTTAAAGGAGTTCTAAATCCGTGAAAAATCCCCTTAGTCACATTGCAGTAGCTACGCTTTTTGCTCTCGTTGCAATCGCACCCGCAGCCATGGCCAGCGGGACATCAGCCAACCGAACCCGGGTGGCTATCAGTGCGGCTATTGCTAACAGTGCCGTTGTCGCTACAGACGCAACCCCGAGCAGCAACCACTCCGTGACGGCAGACGGGATGCCAAGCCACAAAACTCCGGTGGTGGCAGACGGGATGCCAAGCCACAAGACTCCGGTGGTGGCGGATGGACTGCCCGGCAGCAAGTATCCAGTGACGGCGGATGGACTGCCCGGCAGCAAGCATCCAGTGACGGCGGATGGACTGCCCGGCAGCAAGTATCCAGTGACGGCGGATGGACTGCCCGGCAGCAAGTATCCAGTGACGGCAGATGGACTGCCCGGCAGCAAGTATCCCGTCAGCGCCTAATCTATTCAATTTCCAACCACGTTTGAATGATTGTGGGGGCCTTTTAAAAGCGGTATAGTTCCGCTCAGGCTCCATGATCATTCAGACGTCATTTTGGTGGTACCTGCTTGTCGCTCCCCACGTCCTATTGTTGTGGATTTTGGTCGCCTTATGGCGCAAAGGGCTGGATAAGCAGCATCGGATCTTTTTCTGTTATATCACTTACGAGGTTCTCCAATTTCCGTTTGTCCTCTACACCATACTTTCACGCAGTATTTCGGATGATGTCTACTGGAAGTTATGCGCTGTTCTACTTTTGGGGAGCGTGTTTCTGCGCTTCGGAGTGATCTACGAGCTTTTTCATAATCTTTCCAGAGCCTACCCCTCGTTGGAACGTTTTTCCAAATTCCTATTTAGATCTCTAACCGCCGTGCTCCTTTTCATTGCTGTTGGCCTCATTGCCTCCGCCTGGCCAGGCAATGTGCACCAGCTAACTAGGTTTATTACCTATGTTTTAGATCGGGGGGCGAACGTCTTGCAACTGGGCTTGCTCCTGGGTTTGTTCGGAATTGCGAACTTTTTCGGTCTCTCCTGGCGCAAGCATGTTTTTGGCATTACCTTAGGTTTCGCCATGTATCTGAGTGTGCAGCTCATGGCAACGGCAATCCAGGCGGAATGGGGATACATTAAAGTTTTTGACTACATCACCATGGCTACGTTTCATGCCAGCGTTTTGGTGTGGTTGCTTTATGTACTTGTACCGGAGCCCCAAACCGCACTCACGTCGGTCCCAGATTCTGCCGATGTTGCGGCTTGGAACCGTGAAGTAGAAAGGTTGTTGCAACCTAAATGACGATAGCTCTCATTCTCGTACTGCTTTCCCTTTGCGCGCTGGTGTTTTTAACGCGCGTAGTGAAAGGACGCGGCGTTGTGGTCGCTTACGACGCACTCGAGAAGAGTATTCGTCCGGTGGATATTGCGGCCTTCCGCAACCTCATTGATCCTGGTGAAGAGGATTTCCTGCGCGCTAACCTTGCCGCGAAGGATTTTAAGGCCATTCATCGTGAGCGCTTGCTGGCGGCTGTGGACTATATTTCCGGCGCGTCACAAAACGCCGCTGTGCTCATGCGCATGGGTGAACTGGCCCGCCGCAGCCCCGAACCCGCAGTGGCGTCGGCCGGCGAGAAACTTGTGCACAATGCGCTGCAATTCCGTTTACACGCCTTCCAGGCGATGGGCAGAATCTATTTGGCGCTTGTGTTGCCCCAGATTTCCATACACACCGGTCAGGTCACCGAAAATTATGAGAGCATGACCCGCCTGGTGGTCCTGCTTGGGTGCCTGCGCTTTCCAACGCGGGGCATCGCCTCAGCGCTTTAGCGCTTATAAGTCCGCACCAATTTTTCTGTTACTTCGCCTCGTGAATTTCATCGGCGCGCGAATCTGCGCCTTGTTCCGTTTTCAATTCGCTCCCGCGGAACCTGTCGCGTTTGCGATAGGCGGCGGTCGCCAATCCCACTGAAATCAACAAGGGAGGAAATACCAGGACGAGAATTCCGCCGCGCAGAGCGTGGATGAACCGCGACGAAGCGGAAGCGGCCTGTGTGTAACACAGCGCGCATCCTTGGGCGAAAGCCGGGGCAGCGCCGCATAATATTCCCGCGCCTATCGCGCTTCGGGCAATCCTTCGGAATAGAGTCTTGCAGTTCATGGTCGTCGTTAGATCGTGATCAACAGCACACTCAGCACGTACAGCCAGAGAGCGGTTGTGAAGTGCCAGTAGAGCGCGAATGTTTCCAGTGACGGTTTGCGCAATTGTGAACGATAAAGCGTATCAAGCACCCACGCCATGGCAATCAATCCCACCAATACATGCACGCCATGAGCTTCCAGCAGCAGGTAAAAGAACGAACTGCTGGGGCCGTCGCCGAATGTCAATCCTTGTGAGCGCAATTGCAGCCAGGCGGCAGCCTGTCCTCCCAAAAACACCGCGCCGAACAAGAGGGTGATGGACAAACAAAGCTTAGCTGTGCGTGCATCGCGCGGACCGGAAAGATTGAATTGGGGAAATGAGCGCCGGGCGATCTCCAGCACTACGCTGCTGCAAACCAGGAGCACAGTATTGAAATAAAGAAGCACTGGAAGGCGGAAAAGTTGCCAATCCTGAGCAGATCCCCGCCGCACAAGCAGCGCGCTGGTGAGCGCGGCAAAGGTCATAACGCTGGCGGCAATAAAAATCCACACCCCGGTTTTCGAAAGGGAAGTGTCAGCAGACGGCTTGTTCGCGACCTTCGGCGGCGCGAGCCTTGATGTGGCGGTGCCCGCGGTCATTGCCTCTGTTCTTTGCATCAAGAAATCCTGGGCTCCTTCTATTCCGTACTGATAAGGATTGCGACTGACGCTTACAACTTCGCCGCCAAAACTTGCAGCGGGGGGAGGCGAGGGAATGCTCCACTCCAGTGACGTGGCTTCCCAGGGATTCGTCGAAGCAGCTTTTCCCCACCGCCAGCTGTATACGAGGTTATATAAGAAGACTAACTGCGCCGCCCCGGTGCCCAGGGCGGCAACCGTGATGAACCTGTGAATGGGCATCAGCGATTGCATTGCGGCGCTCACAAACTGCGATTCGCGCCGAACATTCCCTGCCAGCCCCAGATAATAAAACGGCATGAAGATGCAGTAGGAACCCACGAACGTCAGCCAGAAATGCAGTTTACCTAACGGCTCATTCATCAGGCGGCCTGTCATCTTAGGAAACCAGAAATAAGTTCCCGCGAAAATCCCGAAAATCGCTGCCACTCCCATAATCAGATGAAAATGCCCGACCACGAAATACGTTGCGTGCAGGTAAGTATCCAGCGACGGCTGGGCCAGCAGAAATCCGCTCACCCCGCCGCTGACGAACACCGAAATAAATCCCAGCGCAAACAGGGAAGCGCTTGTAATTCTGAGCTTCGAGCCGTAAAGGCTGCCAATCCAGATGAGCGTGATGATGGTGGAAGGAATCGTAATCACCAGCGTGGGCAGGGAAAACACTAGCGCGGAATATGGATTCATCCCGCTTACGAACATGTGATGGCCCCAGAGCACGTAACTCAGAAAACCAATTGCGATCATCGAATAGATAATCGCTTTATGGCTCAGCATGGGCCTGCGCATGGAAGCCATGAGCACGTGCGAGACTATGCCCATGGCTGGGAGTATCGCGATATAAACTTCCGGATGACCGAAGAACCAGAACAAATGCTGCCACAGCAATGGCGATCCTCCGGAGTGAGGCTGCAGTTGATCGCTGATCACTAGCCCTGCCGGAATAAAAAAGCTGGTGCCCGCCACGCGGTCCAGAATCAGCAGCCAGCAGGCGGGAAGCAAAACCGAAAAAGCTACCAGCGTCATGCAGGAAGTGATGAACCATGCCCACACCGTCATCGGCATGCGCATCAGCGTCATGCCCTGGCAGCGAAGGTCGAACGTGGTCGCGATGAAGTTGATGGAACCGAGCAGCGACGCCACGCAGAAGATCGCGATGGAAACGATCCAGAGCGTCTGTCCCGCTCCTTCTCCTGGCCCCGCAATTGCCCCCACGGCGCTTAGCGGTGGATAGGCCGTCCAACCAGAAATAGAAGATCCGCCACTCACGAACAGCGAAGAAATCAAAACCACAAAGGCAATGAGCGTGATCCAGAAGGAAAGCAGATTCAGACGCGGAAAGGCCATCTCCTCCGCGCCAATCTGGATCGGCAAAAAATAATTTCCGAACGCGGCCAGCGGCGCGAGCGTCAGCACAAAGAAGACCATCAGCGTGCCATGCATGGTCATCAGCGCCAGATAATATTCTGGAGAGATGACGCCGTGGGGAGCGCCTGTGCTGGAAAACCAGCCGAGCCCCGGAATGCTCAAGGCAGGCCATGCCAGATGAATCCGCATGAGCCAGGAGAAGACCACCCCCACAAGCACCGCGCACAGGGAAAGCAGAAAATATTGCTTTCCAATCATTTTGTGATCAAGGCTGAAAAGATACTTTCGCAAAAAGCCGGTCTGGGTTTGTCCGGTCATCGTTCGCCCGGTCATTGCGCCGCCGCTTTCTTTGTCAACCAGTCGGCGAAATCTTTCGCTGACATAACAATCAGGCGGGCGTGCATTTTGTAGTGGCCCATGCCGCACAACTGCGTGCATGCGATCTCGTATGTTCCAGTGCGCGTAGCCGTGAAGTGAAGCGATAAGTCCATCCCCGGCACAAAATCCTGCTGCAACCGCAGCTCAGGAACATAGAAGGAATGCCCAACATCTTTCGAGCGCATCAATAAATTGATTTCGCGATCCACGGGAACGGCCATCTCTGCGGTCACAATGTCGTCTTTCGATGCGGGATCGTGCTGGCGGTCCAGGCCAAAAAAATTCTGCGCGCTGTCATCCATCATTCCAGGATGAATCGGCCCCAGTTTTCCATCCGGGCCCGGATAGCGGAAATAGTAAGCAAATTGCTCCGCCTGCACTTGCACGATCAGCGCATCCGGCGAAGCAGGATAAAGGAACATACTGGCCCAGGACTGTTGCCCTAAAAGGCCCAACGCAACTACTTCTGTTCCGACAAGAACAATTGCGGCAGTGATTAACCCCGCTGCGCCGCCAGGGAATGTTTTAATGGCGCCCGACTGGTTCTCGGAAAACTTCCACACAAAAGCCGCCAGCAGGACTTGCGCCAGCAGGAATGCCACACCCGATTCCAAAATAGTGACCGACATTTGCCGGTCAATCGCGGCTCCCGTTGCAGAAATATCGTGCGGCATCCAGGGATGTGAAATGAACAGAAAAGCCGATCCGGCCGCGATAACCAACAGCGTAATTGCAAATAGTTTGGACATTCCAAGGGGTGGATTTTGCCGGGCTCTCTACTATACCGAATCTTGGAAGGGCGAGAAGGCGATTCGCAGCCACTCTTAAAGCACCGACTCAAACCACCTTTTCGATTCGGAACTGAGCGCCTGAAGAGAAGTGAAATCGAGATTGCCGGAAAGTTTCTCCATTGACCGGCGGATTATTTCTCCCCCGCGCGAGGAAACCACAATTCCCGGCGCCTCCGCCTGGCGCGGCTGCTGGATGTCGCTGAACGTGAAGGGAATTCCCGCATCTTGTGTGAGACGTTCTTCCATTTGCTGGCGGTAAGTCGGATTCACCGCCAGCGAATCCACATCGAGTATCAAATCTGCGTAAGCGAGATTGTGTTTCAGGGTAAGCGCCCAAACCAGCATGCAGACATCGCGCAGGGCTTGTTCGTCGAGTTCCTGAATCAGCTTGTGGGCCTCGTTGATTTCCTCGGCTGTTGTCGGGCATTCAATAAGCGGGATCCGCCATTGATCAGCAAACTCCTCGAACAGAGGGCTGGTGCGGTTTTTGCTGGCAATCAAAATTAGTCCGGATAAGAAATAACTGTTTTTTCCGCCGAGCGACCAATAGGAGCGGAACATCGCGTCCGGGTCGCGTACTACGTAAATCATCGTGGATGCAAAGTTTCTTTTCAGCCAGGCGGTTTTCATTCCGAAGCGGCAAAACTTGGCGAAAGCGCGACGATTTTGACATTCAGCCCACTGAAGAAGGAAAGAGATGTACTGCCGGAGTTCCTCGTCTTCAGCTCGCTCTGGCAGGTTATAGTGCTCGAACGAGAATCGCTTCTGGAAAAATTTCACGCCTCCATTTTCTTCAAATGGAAATTCTGAAAAATAATGCCTGTCGATTTGCGGATGGCGCAGAGTGCTCGTGACTCCATCGTTCATATCTTTCTGAAACATCTCAGAAGTGGCAAAAAGTAATTTTTCATGACAAGGTTCAATAAAAGCGCAGAAGCTTGGCTGGTTGCGGAATTTGCTCCATAAATATGTGCCGCAGGATCGCCACATTGTTTGTAAGCAGACGAAAGAATTGCCGGCCGCAGGCGGAGCCAAAAGCTTATTGTCAGGATCAGCGTGAGCGATTTCGAGCCGCAGCATGATGAATGTGCTTTCTTTGGGAAAACCGCAGAGTGCTTTTCAGCATACTGAGCATTCCATTCGTGCGGCAGATCACCGAGGTCACTCTGAATTGTTTGGGATGCCGTGACTACTTATTGATTAGAGAATGATGAGAGTGTTTAAGAGGCTTGCTGCTCTCACTGTTTTTATGGATCTAAAAAAGAATGGAGGCGCGGGTGAGAATCGAACTTGAGCCGGGTTGCAGGCGTGAGCGAAGCGGGAGCCTGCAGGCGAAATCCCGAGCAAAGCCGAGGGATCTGGAGACTTGAGGAAAACGTGCGGAGGAAAATTGGAGGCGCGGGTGAGAATCGAACTCACGTATAAAGGTTTTGCAGACCTCTCCCTTACCACTTGGGTACCGCGCCCTGAGACTTAAGGTAGCGTTCCAGCCGAAAAATGTCCATTCATCGGAGCTAACCGGAAACGCGGAAGGCCAATGTTGGTTTTTGCAGTCAGGACCGGGAACGCAAACTCAAGGATAACAAGTTTGCCGGGTCTCCTCAACTTCGCTTGTGCTTGTCGCGGCCGCCGCTGCCACAGACATAGGTTGGTCCCCATTGATGAAAATCCAGTCCGCGAACGATGCCCCGCTCGCGGACTGGCAGAAACTATTTGTAAGTGCCTTCTGATAGGTTCAGATAATCGCGATGCGCGCTGTAGTCCACCATGGAATCGAACGCGGGCCCCGCCAAAGGATTGGATTTGAGCGTTTCCCGGATGGCGGCAATGGTCTTATCTTGAGTTTCCGCATTCGGTGTGACGAAAACAATCCAGAACATACCGGGGTCTTCCGTGTGGACTGCTTCGGTATCAATTTCGTATTCGAGCAACGTGCCGTCGGCAACCAACTTGTCCAACAGCGGCGCAACCAGATTTTTGCTGAGCGTATCCACTGCGTCATCAGGCGCGTCCGCTTTTAATTTGTAGGCTTCAATGCGTGTATACGCGCCTTTATACGATCCGGGATGCCAGTTGTAGTGATGGCTGACGTAGATGCCATCCCAGTGCCGAGTCGCGCTAGACAGGACGGGCGAAGTCACGGTGCCGGATTGGTAAAACTGGGCCAATACATTGAGAACACCTGCCATTGAGGTTGCCGACCACCAATCGTCGTGAGTTGCACCGTCCGTCGAGTGGACCAAATTTTCATCGCTGCCATATCCTATGATTGTTCCGTTGCTGATGGCCTTATCGAGGACCTTCGCGTCATCCGCACTGCTCTTGGCCATGTCTGCCCACTGCGCGCGAGGAAGGTTCCAATTCGCCACGTAGGTGTAGAGTGCTGGTTTTTCTTTCATGTCTGACTTCTGCGCGCTTGCCGGAATCACGCAAACAGCCACCATTGCGACTGGGAATATTACCGCTGAAATTCTCCACAATTTCCCGCTGCTCATTGTTTGTTCTCCTGATTTAGCCAGGCTGTTGATTTGGCCAGATTGTTATTGGGGTTGCGGATAGCGGCCCGATCATACACGTAACGGGATTCTTAGGCAGGAAAAATCTTATCGGAGATGAGATGACTCTAACGCTGGGTTCCGGGAATGGGATTGTAATTGGCTGCCCTACAGTTGCATCACCGACTTCTGGCTGGTCGTAAGGTCATTCCTGCCTGGCTTCGCCAGGCGTCGGGATGACATGAATTTGGGAACGGTCTTGGTGAACGCCTGGTCTCTTATTTTTCAGCCCGGTCCACGCATCCGGCCCGGAATGAGCGGTCATCCAGGCGGTGCAATCGTTTTGCCATGCCGGGGCGAAGAAGATTGAAGTGCCGGATGGTGAATAGGTATTCGGCGACGAACCATAGCGGCTTCTCCGTAGTCATCCATTGAAGATGGTCGAAGCGCGCGAGATTTACAGGGCGTGAAAATGTGCGCAGAGAGCGCTCGCGGCGAAGATTGAAATACACCTCAAAATAACTAAGGGCCAGTTCACGCAAGGTGCGATATACCGGTTCGCGGTAGCGGCATCCAGTGTAGTTTGATTTGGCCAGCGCGCCCCAGTGTCCGTGCTGGCGATAGATAGCGATTACGTGGTCGGTATCGTGTTCCGCTTCAAGGTCCATGACCAGCGCCGGATAGCCGTTCACTCGCAGCGCTGCTGCCGCGAACATGGCGCCTTCAAAGCAGTGCGAAGTATTTTCGCGGAGCACGACGCGCGGCGACCAGCCGGTGTCGGCGAGGTGGTAAGGCATGGCGTCGAGAAACTTTTGAATTCCGTGGGGATTTTTCAGGCTGCGAAGCTTGCGGAGTTCTTTAGGTGTAAGGCCGAAGTGGTCGGGATTCATGTGAAGTTGAGAAGGAGTTTACCTTATTCAGCGGCGTGCTTAGAAGCTGCAAACAATTGGGCCAACTCGGCGGGCGTATCCACGACTACGTCCGGTGGCACGGATTCCAACGTCTGTGGGGCAAAGCCGTAGGTTACGCCGCAGGTCCACATGCCTGCATTGCGTCCGGTCACGACATCAATGGAAGAATCGCCAACGAATAGTGTTTCTTCGGCTTTGACGCCAATTTCGTGAAGAATTGATTTTGCTCCTTCAGGATCGGGCTTCTTGGTCGCAAAACTATTTCCGCCGTAAACCTGAGTGAAGAAATCACCGAGTCCCAAAGATTCGACAATGGCGCGGCAAGGATTCACAGGTTTGTTGGAAAGCACCGTCATTGCTCGTTGCTGGCCGTTGGATGAGTTGCGAATGGCAGCCAATGTTTCTGGAATGCCATCGTAAACGCGAGTATGGTCCAACTTGTGTTCGCGGTAGTAAGCAAGAAAATAGTCGAGGCACTGTTGAAAAAAGTGTTCGTCCTCGGGGTCTCCTAGGGAGCGGCGGACGAGCATGGCCACGCCATCGCCCACGTAGCTGGCAATTATTTCTCCCGGCAATTCCGCCCGCTTAGCGTGGCGCAACATAGCATTGACCGATTGAATCAGGTCCTCGCGAGAGTCAATCAATGTGCCATCGAGATCGAAGATCAACAGCTTGATTTGTTGAGGATCAAATTGGCGGTGAAAACGGATCACTGGCTAGAATAGCATCCGCCGGAGGGCCGCTAATCTTAAGGTCTTTCATGCCTATTCCCAACCGCCCTCAAAGGTTTACAATGCCCTTGCGGTTTGAAAAAATGCATCCAAGTAGTGGGTAGTCCAGGAGCGGCAATTGGATGGCGACGACAAAAACGGATCCCAAACTGGCCGCAATCGACGGCAGCTCGCATAAGCCTGTAACGAATTACGAAGGGCTTAGCCGCGAACAGCTGATCGAATTCTATCGCTACATGTATATGTCCCGGCGTGTGGACGACCGGGAAATCTCCCTCAAGCGACAGCAGAAAATCTTTTTCCAGATTTCCGGGGCCGGGCATGAAGCCATCGGAGTGGCCGCTGCCTTCACTATGAAGGCTGGCTACGACTGGTTCTTTCCTTACTATCGCGACCGTGCGTTATGTCTCGCGCTGGGCGCGACTCCCTACGAAATGTTGCTGCAAGGGGTGGGCGCGGCGGCGGACCCCAGTTCGGGCGGGCGGCAGATGCCCTCGCACTGGAGCTATCCCAAGCTGAATATCGTTACGCAGTCTTCCTGCACGGGAACGCAAATCCTCCACGCGGTGGGTTGCGCGGAGGTCCCGCGTTACGCAACCGCGCATCCTGAGGCCACGCAAAAAGCCGCAGGCGATTACCGCGAGTTTAAGGAAGTTGTTTCGCACGGCGACGAAGTCACCTATGTCTCACTTGGGGACGGGACTACCAGCGAAGGTGAATTCTGGGAGTCACTGAACATCGCTTCCATTCGCAAGCTGCCGGTTGTTTTTTGCGTGCAGGACAACGAGTACGCGATTTCTGTTCCGGTGGAAGTCCAGACGGCCGGCGGAAATATTTCGCGGCTGGTAAAAGACTTCCCGAACTTCCATTTTGAGGAAGTGGATGGCACCGATCCGGTGGCGAGCTACGCGGCTTTTCGGCGCGCGGTTTCACATTGCCGCTCCGGGGATGGGCCGGCGTTCGTGCATGCGCATGTGATTCGCCAGTATGCCCACTCATTTTCCGATGACGAGAAATTGTACCGTCCCGAAGCAGAGCGGCAGCGCGACACGGACCATGATCCCGTGCACCGTACGCAGATGTTTTTGATCCGCGAAGGAATTCTGGATGTCAACGGCGTGAATCGCCTCGAGAAGCAAGTGGATGACGATCTACAGATCGCCGTGGACCAGGCGCTGAATGCGGAGCCGCCGCGTCCGGAATCGGTCACGCAGTTTGTTTATTCCCCCGATCTGGATCCTGCTTCGTCTGCGTTCGAATCAGAGCCTGCGCCAGATCACGCGGAGCACGCGCACAACGGGAAAAAAGGATCGGCGCCGAAAACCACGGCGGACATGATTAACACCGTGCTGCATGACGAAATGAAGCGCGATGAGCGCATCATCATGTTCGGGGAAGATATCGCGGACTGCAGCCGCGAAGAATACCTGGAGAAGCATTTAGTAAAAGGCAAGGGCGGCGTTTTCAAACTCACGTTTGGCTTGCAATGTGAATTTGGTTCCGACCGCGTCTTCAATTCTCCCATTGCCGAAGCCAGCATCGTGGGACGAGCGACGGGCATGGCCATGCGCGGCCTGAAGCCAGTCGTCGAAATTCAATTCTTCGATTACATCTGGCCCGCAATGATGCAAATGCGCAATGAGCTGCCAGTGATTCGCTGGCGCTCCAACAACGGCTTTTCCGCGCCTTGCGTAATTCGCGTGGCCATTGGCGGATATTTGACCGGTGGTGCGATTTACCATTCGCAATGCGGAGAGAGCATCTTCACGCATATTCCGGGGCTCAGAGTGGTGTTTCCGTCGAACGCGCTGGACGCCGCGGGATTGTTGCGCACGGCCATCCGCTGCGATGATCCCGTGCTCTTTCTTGAGCACAAGCGGCTGTATCGCGAGAGCTATGGCCGCGCGCCTTATCCGGGGCCGGATTACACGGTGCCGTTTGGCAAAGCAAAAATCGTACAGCCGGGGTCGGATGTCTCCGTGATTACTTACGGTGCAGTCGTGCCGCGCGCGTTGCAGGCTGCGCAAAAGCTTGAGCGCGAGCACGGCATCAAGATCGAGTTGATTGATTTGCGCACGCTGAATCCGTTTGATTGGGAAACGATTGCCGCGTCCGTGCAAAAAACCAGCCGCGCACTCGTAGCCTATGAAGATTCCTTGAGCTGGGGATATGGCGCGGAGATCGCCGCGCGCATTGGCAGCGACTTGTTTGAACACCTCGACGCTCCCGTGAAGCGCGTGGCGGCTGCAGATACTTTTGTTGCCTACCAGCCGATTCTGGAAGATACGATTTTGCCGCAGACCGCCGACCTGTATCGGGCGATGAAAGAGCTGGCAGAATTTTAAGGGCAAATAGCGACCGGCGGTAGTTCATCCCCTTTCTCCATCCCGGTACACGACTCGTACACAAAAATAGCCGATCACCTATGTTTCAATAGATGAACTTGGGCCCCGCTGTCCTGTGAGCAAATATGAGAGCCCTCATCATTGAAGATTCGGCTGTGGACCGCCGTATCGTCACCAAAAACCTGAAAGAGTGGGGTTACAAATTTTCCGTCACTACGAACGGGAAAGACGGTTGGGAAGCGCTGCAGGCGGACGACGCGCCCAAGCTTGTCATCATGGACTGGATGCTGCCCGACACGGAAGGCGTCGAGCTGTGCCGCAAAATCCGCAAGATCCAGGGCAAGCCCTATACCTACATCATGCTGGTGACAGCGCGAAACCAGAAGCGAGATATGTTGCGGGCTATGGAAGCTGGCGCGGACGATTACCTGGTCAAACCTTTCAATAAGCTGGAACTCAAGGCCCGTTTGATTGCGGCGAACCGTATTTTGGATTTGCAGGAAAAATTGATTGAGCTGGGAGAATCGCTTCGCTTTGCCGCCACGCATGACAACCTTTCGGGGCTGTGGAACCGGGGGCAGATTCTTGATTTCCTTACGCGTGAACTAGTGCGCGCGAACCGTGATGACAAACCGCTGGGGATTGTTCTGGCTGACCTGGACCACTTCAAAAAAGTGAATGACACATATGGCCACCTGGCAGGAGATGCGGTGCTGCAGGAAGTTTCCAAGCGAATGCAAGGAAACATTCGCGCTTATGACGGCGTGGGCCGTTACGGCGGAGAAGAGTTCCTGGTTGTATTTCCCGGATGTGAGCACAAAATCGCAATGCGCCGCGCCGAGGACCTGAAGCGGCTTGTAGGAGAAAAGCCCATTATGGCGCTGGGCGAGAAAGTAAATGTGACCGCAAGTCTGGGCGTGGCCATTGCGGAACCCGGCTCGGATACCAGCGTGGAGTCATTGCTGCAAAAGGCAGACCAGGCCATGTACGCGGCGAAGAAAAAGGGCCGCGACCGCGTGGAAGGAAGCGGGAAACCTTGAACCGGTTCGCGCTGTCTATTGCGGAGTGGCTGTGCCCACGCGGCCGCCGTAAGCAAACAACAAAATTTTCCCGCAAGTGAAAATGTTTTTTGCGTTCCTGTTGTGCTCACTTCGAGGAGGCGCAATGCTGCGATGTGCAATTGTTTTCTCACTGGTTGTTTGCTGTTCTTTTCCAGCCATTAGTCAAGCTCAGGCCAATTCCAACTCCAATGATGATTCCGCCGGGCGGCTTCCGGTAAAGCGGGTGGTGCTTTACAAAAACGGCGTGGGATATTTCGAGCACATGGCCCACGTCCACGGAACGCAGGATTTGAGCATTGACTTCACCACTTCACAACTTAACGACGTGCTGAAATCGCTGACTGCCGTGGACCTTGGCGGCGGCAGTATTTCTTCGGTGCGGTATAACTCCATTGCGCCACTGGACGAACGGCTTAAGTCTTTACGTTTGCCTTTTGGCCAGCAGATCACCAGCAATGAATTTTTGAATGCCATGCGCGGCTCGCGCGTGGAGGCGCATAACGCTTCCAGCACGGCCACCGGGCGACTGTTGAGCGTGGAGCAAGTCCAGAAGCAGGTTCATGAGAACGAGTTTATGAATGTGACCCAGTTCAGCGTGCTCACTGACACAGGCGAGCTGCAGACATTTGAAATGGGGCCGGGCACTTCCGTGCGGCTTGCCGACCACGAGGTGATGGATGAGGTTGGACATTATTTGAACTTGATCAGTTCCTCGCGCGCGCGGGATGTTCGGCGCATGTCGCTCACCGCCTCCGGCAATGGCGACCGCGATGTTTTCGTCAGCTACATCAGCGAAGTGCCGGTGTGGAAGAGCACGTACCGTATTTTGATTTCCGATAAGCCCGGAGAAAAGCCGCTGCTGCAAGGCTGGGCGATTGTGGACAACACCATTGGCGAAGACTGGAAAGACGTGCAACTGTCTTTGATAGCCGGATCGCCGCAATCGTTTGTGCAGGACATTTCGCAACCACTGTATGCCCGCCGTCCGGTGGTGCCGCTGCCGCAGTCGGTGATGCTCACACCGCAGGCGCAGGAAGCCACGTTGAAGGATGGTTCGGAAAACCAGGCCGCAGCGCCGCCCCCGCCCCCGCCTATGTCAATGTCGGCGGGAGTTATGAGAGGAAATGGCAACGGCAGAGCGTCGAAATCACTGACAATGGAAGCAATCCAGGGGAGGGACTACGATCACCTGGCTGATTACGCAAAGCTGGCGAATGCACCAGACGTTGCCGGAAAGGCCATCGGTGACTATTTCGAGTACGACATAAAACAAAAAATCACGATTGATAAGAATCAATCGGCATTGGTCCCTATTCTGCAATCGCCAATTGAGGCGCAAAAGGTCACCCTCTGGAATGCTGATTCACAGCCGCTGCGGGCGCTGTGGGTGAAAAACACCAGCGGCCAGATTCTCGACGAAGGCACCTTCAACGTTCTCGATGCGGACACGTTCGCCGGGGAAGGCATCATGGACAGCATCCATCCGGATGAGCGGCGGTTGCTTTCGTATGCCGCTGATCCAGCCGTGCATGTGAAACCAGAAACGCTGCGTAGCGATAAGCCGTACAGCCACGTGCGCATTTACAAAGGCACGATGATGATGACGCAGGAGCAGCGGGAGAAGACGAAATACACCATTCATGACGCGGACACCGCTTCACGGCAAGTCGTGATTGAGTATCCGGCGCGTGCGGGATGGGAACTGACCAAGGATTCTCCGAAGCCCGAAGAGACTACGGAGTCCTATCTTCGGTTCACGGTGCCGGTGGAAGGCGGCAAAACGGTAGAACTCAATATCGAATCATTTCATCCGGAGCTTACCCAGTTCCTGCTGACCAATCTGAATTCAGACCAGGTTGCTTACTTTTCGCAACAGAACCGGGTGACGCCTGAAATGCGGCAGATCTTTCAGCGCATTATGGCGCAGAAAAATAAGATCAGCGGCTTCGACCAGCAGATCAACCAGCGCAAACAGGAAGGCGATCAGATTTCCTCCGACCAAGCGCGCATCCGCGAAAACATGAAGGCATTGCGCGGCGGCGCGGAAGAGCATGCGCTTCTGCAACGCTACACCGCGGAATTGAACACGCAGGAGGACAAACTGGCCGCCTTACGCAAAGAAACCGCCGAGTTACAGGCGCAACGCAACCAGGCCAATTCTGAACTCGAAACCATGATTATGAACATCAATCTGGACGAAAACCTGTAAATGTTTGTTGCTACATCGCGGCAATCGGGGCGGTGTTCCGGAGTTCGTGGTAAGTAGAATTCCAGTACACTGTCCCCAGATGCCCCTCGTCTCCCGCCTGCGAACGTGGTTCGCTATCGCTGTCATTTTCATGCTTGCGATCGTGGCGGGGGCCTATTTCTATGCCAAGTGGCGGGTGGAAAATGCGCTGAAGGAAGTTCCGGGCAGGATGGGATTCGAAATCAAGCAGAGCGCGGATGGTTTCACGATTTCCAAATCCGACGGCTCGCGCACCCTTTTCAAAATTCAGGCAAGCAAGGCGATCGAGTACAAAAAGGGCCTGATCGCCGAACTGCATAACGTCAACATCACTGTGTACGGCGCAGACTCCAGCCGTTTCGACCAGATCTACGGAGATGATTTCGAGTATGATCCGCAAACTGGGAATGTGACCGCGCGGGGCGAAGTGCAGATTGATCTGGAAGCGAATCCGGCGGGGATCGCCAGCCCCGACCAGTCCGTTCCCGAAGAACTCAAGAATCCCATCCACCTGAAGACCAGCGGCCTGGTATTCAATCAAAAGACCGGCGATGGTTACACGACGCAGAAAGTGGAATTTCAAATTCCGCAGGCCAGCGGTTCGGCGGTGGGCGCCGATTATGCCGCCAAAACCGGTGCGCTTACGCTGCACTCGCAAATTCAGATCACAACTAATAGCGAACAACCGGCACGGATCAACGCGGCGAAGGCCGTGATTGCCAAGACCTCCCGAACGGTTACGCTGCAACAGGTGCATGCCGCAGGCAGCGACAAAAATATTGACGCGGACAAGGTGGTATTGTTCCTCGCTGCGGACAATAAAGTGCAACGAGTGCTGGCAAGCGGCAACGTTCACATGGCGGAGAAGGCCAAGGAAATTACCGAAGCGCAGGCCAGTCAGTTGGAGTTGCAACTCAGTGGGAAGGGAAGTGGACTGCGCCAGGCGGTCCTTTCGGGAAATGTGCAGCTGCAAAGTGAGCCCGCACCCGAGCAAGCCGGCACGTCAAAAAACGCTGCCTTACAAGAGCCAGCCACGCAAAAGCCGGCCATCCAAATGACCGCGGGCCATGCGGTGCTGCACTTCGCGGAAAAGAATATTCTGACCAGCGTCCGTGCCGAAGACAATGTGCGCCTACTGCAACACCAGAAGTCATCCTCCGAAAAATCCGCCGCCCAGGATATCGAACTCACCGCTCCCGCCATGAATTTCGTCATCGCCAAGGGCCGTTTTTTGAAATACGCGGAAACATTTGGCCCGCCGCAAATCGCGATTCGTGAAGTCGAGCCAAAAACCACCGCCAAGCCGACGGCTAACAAGCCACATACGCAACAAACATTGGTCACGGCGGGCCAGTTCATCGCCCAATTTAATGATCAGGGGCAAATGACGCAGCTTCATGGCTCGCCTTCCGCGCGCATTGTGGTAAGCAGTGCGGGCCGGCCGGATCGCGTCAGCACCAGCGATATGCTGGATGTGAATTTTCGTCCCGGAAGTGGCGTGGAATCTTTCACGCAGCAGGGGAACCTTCTCTACACAGACAAAGATCAGAAGGCGTGGGCGGAAAAGGGCCATTACACCGCCGCCGATCAGGTGCTGGTGTTGACTGGGTCGCCGCGGATTGCAAGCACGGCCATGAGCGTGAGCGCGCAGACAATCCAGTTGAATCGCGCCACCGGAGACGCGGATGCGGAAGGCGACGTCAAAGCCACTTATAACGATATGAAGCCTCAGCCGAACGGCGCGCTGCTGGCCTCATCCTCGCCCATCCATGTGACCGCGCAAAAAATGACAGTCCATAAAACGCCATCGGTGGCATTGTTCACCGGAGGAGCGCGTTTGTGGCAGGACGCCAACCTCGTACAGGCTTCGTCCATCCAGTTTGATCGCGACCGGCGCTTCGTGCTGGCGGCTGGTTCCGATGCGGCGCCGGTCTCCACCGTCCTGATGCAGACCGACAAGAGCGGTAAAGTCACCCCAATTACGATTACATCGAGCAAGCTGCAATACACCGACCATGAACGGCAAATTCATTTTGACGGTGGCGTATCGGCCAAAGGATCGGATCTTACACTTACAGCGAATCGTATGGATGTGTTCCTGGCGGCGCAGACGCCCAAGCCGAATGGGCAAAGCACGGTAAAAGATGCGGCGAAAGATACTGCCTCGCCCGGGAAAATTGAGCGAATTGTCGCCAGCGGGAACGTTTCAGTCACCCAGCCGGGTCGCCAGGCTAAGGGAGGGAACCTCACCTACATTGCCGCAGAGGATAAATTCGTCCTGAGCGGAAATTCTCCTAGCATTTTTGATGCCGAACATGGCAAGATTACCGGGGTTTCATTGACTTTTTTTAAACACGATGATAGGGTGCTCGTTGAAGGCAGCACACAGCTCCCCGCTGTAACCCACACGCAAATGGCACGATAAATGCCTACTCTGGCCACCGACGAAATCGGAAAATCCTATCGCGGACGCCGAGTTGTTAACGGGGTAAGTTTGCGGGTCGAGCAGGGCGAAGTTGTTGGTTTACTTGGACCTAACGGCGCCGGCAAGACCACGACCTTCTACAGTATTGTTGGTCTAATCCCCCCCGATACAGGCCGCATCCTGGTGGACCAGGAAGATATCACGGACGTGCCCATGTACCTGCGGGCGCGCCAGTATGGCATCAGCTACCTTCCCCAGGAGGCTTCGGTATTCCGCAAGCTGACTGTGGAAGAGAACATTCTCGCGGTACTTGAGGCCCAACCCATCTCCTGGCACGCCCGGCGGGAGACGATGGAGCAGCTGATCGATCAACTGGGTTTGGAGCATATCCGGCAAAATCGCGGGTATGCGCTTTCCGGGGGGGAGCGGCGGCGCGTGGAGATTGCCCGCGCCCTGTGCATCAATCCCAAGTTTATTTTGCTGGATGAACCATTCTCCGGCATTGATCCAATCGCCGTACTGGATTTGCAGAAGATTATCAGCGGATTGAAGGCCAGTGGGATCGGGGTGCTGATCACAGATCACAACGTGCGGGAGACTCTTTCGGTCACCGACCGGGCTTACATCATTGACGATGGCAGGATTTTCCGTCAAGGCGTCCCCGGACAGTTGGCCAATGATCCGGAAGTGCGAAGAGTTTATTTAGGCGAAAGTTTTTCACTGGTATGAAAGAAGTCGTTGGCTGTTAGTCGTTGGTCTTTGGCAAGAGCCATGACCGAGACTAACAGAGAACCAACGATGAAGAGCCAACGACCAAGGACCAACGACTGATTTATGGTTTTACTCCAGCCAAGATTACATCTGAAGGTCTCGCAGCGGCAGATTCTGACGCCGGGCCTGGTGCAGATGGTCAGTGTTCTTGCGCTCAACAAGCTTGAGCTTAAGGACATGATTACTGCCGAGATGGTGGAAAATCCCGTCCTCGAGGAGCTGGAAGACAGCGTTCCATCGATTGACGACGTTGGCCGGCAAGAAGAAGAACGCGACCGCCAGGCCGCGGCGGCTACCGAAGAAAGTCCCGCCTCAGCGGAAGAAAAGAAAGATCCCTTTGAAGAAATTGATTTTGGATCATTTTTCCAGGACTACCTCGATCCGGGTTTTCGTACGCGGAGCGAAATGGAGGACCTGGAGCGCCCTTCGTTCGAAAATTTCCTCTCCAAACCCAGCAATCTTACCGACCACTTGACGTGGCAACTGGGTTCTTTGCCGTTGCGCAAAGAAGTCCGACGCGCGGCGGAACTGATTATCGGAAACTTGAACGAAGACGGATATCTGATTGCCAGTGACGAAGAGTTGTTGGGAATCGCACCGCCCAGTTCGCCTGAAACAGATGTAGCGGTCGTGGAAAATGTGGTCAACGAAGCGGCTGCTCTCGGTCTGGCTGCGCTTTCTGGATCCGCTGAGGAACAGATTGTAGAAACAAACGAAGGAGCTGATCTTAGTGAGACCGGTAATGGCGATCCGGAGCCCTTTAGCGGTATCGGGGTGGAGCTTGATCCGGCCATTACTCCGCCAGTGCTGGAGGAAGTTCAAGCTCAACGGACTGATCCAAATCCCGTTCCGCCCGCTGCCTCGCTCCCCCACGAAGCCCCAACCAATTTGGGTTTTAACGTCGTTGACCTGCACGAGGCGTTAGATGTGGTTCGCCAGCTTGATCCTCCAGGAATCGGCTGCCGTGATCTGCGGGAGTGCCTGCTTTATCAGCTCAAGGACCATCAGCGGCTGGCGGAGCAGAAAAACGGCAATGGGGACATTGCGGCCCAGGGACAAGTGATTGCCGATGCCATCGCTGTGGTGGATCTGCATCTTCGCGCACTCACGGCCAAACAGTATAAGGAAATCTCCCGGGCAATGAACCGCCCCGTCGAGGCCGTGGAACATGCGCTCGAATACATCAGGACGCTGGATCCTCGCCCCGGACAACGCTACAACAATACGCAGCCGCGCCTCATCGAGCCGGATGTCGCCTTCGTGAAGCACGGCGATGAATGGCTGGTGCTGATGAATGACGAAGACGTTCCTCAGCTTCGTCTGAATCCCGCCTACAAGCGATTGCTGAACCGCGACACCAACGACAAAGATACCCGCAATTACGTTAAAGAGCGGTACAAGAGCGCCATTCAGCTCATCAAAAACATCGAACAGCGCAAGCAAACCATCATGAAGGTCTGCTATTCCATTTTGGCGCGCCAGCAGGACTTTTTGGATCAAGGCATTGATCAACTAAAGCCGATGATGATCAAAGAAGTCGCGGAAGAGATTGGAGTCCATCCTTCCACGGTAAGCCGTGCGGTCTCAAGCAAATATGTGCACACGCCGCAGGGTGTATTTGAACTGCGTTACTTCTTCAGCGAGAGCGTGCAGGGGCCGGAGGGCGGCAACACATCGTTATTGATTCTGAAACGGCGCGTGAAGAAATTGATTGAGGAAGAAGACCCGACAAGGCCGCTGACCGATGAACAGATCACCCGCATTCTGCAGTCGCAGGGAATCCAAGTGACCCGCCGTACGGTTGCCAAGTACCGCGAGGACCTGCGAATTCCCAGCACCCACCAGCGCAGAGTTAAAAAGAGCTAATGCAGGTCGAAGGTTAGCGCAGTAGTTTTCATTCTGAAATCTCATTCATACTCGATCCGAAAATGTTTTCTTCCCGTACAATATTTGGAGTATTGGTGTGCCCGAATCACGGGAGAGGGGCGCTCATGAATGTGGAATACACCGGCAGGCAATTTGAAATTACGGCCGCCATCCGCAAAGAAGTAGAAACCGGCCTCGCGAAAATAAAGAAAATTCTGGGCGATAAATTTGACGGCAAAATTATTTTGTCGGTGGAAAAGCGCCGCCATAAGGCGGAAATCACCATTACACCGCGCAACGGGCCGCTGGTAGGCTTGGCGCAGGCGAGCAGCATGAAAGCGGCCATTGGCGAGGCGTTGGAGCATTTGTCGCGGCAGGCGATCAAATACAAGACCCGCGGGGTGGCTAAAAAACGCCATGACCGCAAAAACTGGAATGACAAAGCGCTGGTGGAAGAAACATCCAAAATGGCAGTGGGCCTTACCCACGCTACCGCCGTACCCGTGTTAGTCCATAAATTTCCGGCGGTGGAAAAGTCCACCGAAGTCCAGCTTGTCCGTTCCGAGGATTCAGTCGCGCTTCGCCCCATGACGCTGGAAGAGGCAATTAAGGAAGCTCAGTTCCGCGACCGGGAGGTTTTCGTTTTCCGAGACCCTAAAGGCAAAGTGATGGTGCTGCACCGCAAAGGGGATGGGAAGATGGAGTTGATTGAGGCTCCCTGATTGTCATTGTCGCACGCATCCGCGAGCCTGCCCTTTCGTAATCTCTTCAAAAACTCAACTGTGCCGATGTGCTCGATACCACAACCGTGTGGAATCCGCAAAAGGGAGCACTCGGTACATGTTGCAGCGAAAATTAATCCTTCTGCCACTTATTTTTCTGCTTTCTCTTCCTGCGCTCGCGCAAAGCCCTTCTGCCAACCAGGAGGAAAAGCTCATTGCGCTGGAAAAAATGTGGGACCAGGCTCAGCTACTTCACGACGCGGGCGCACTTGAAAGGCTTGTCAGCCCGGACTTCGTGAATACGGAATGGGACGGCACAGTAAGCGATCGAACCAAATACCTGTCCGATATCCGCGATCCCCTCTATAAGCCTGCCACCATGAGCATTCGCGATGTCTCAATCAAACTGTATGGAAGCACGGCGATTGTCGTGGGGGTATATCACGCGGAGGGGCGCTATCGCGACCGGCCGTTTGATCACGTGGGCCGCTTTACCGACACTTGGATTCTTATCGGTGACCGGTGGCAATGCGTCGCAAGCCATGCGAGCCTGATCGGCAAGCGGTAGCATGCTGCCTTACCTCGGACGTTTCCGTCGCGGTTCATTGTTACACCGGCAGTCAATATGGATTATGGCTTCATGAGTCTTTTTGACTTGTGTGAATGAACGTTTGGCCCCGCTTTATTTGAGCGATGGGAACGTCGTATCATTGGACGATGGTCTTTCCGATCAAAACTTGCGCCGTTTGCGGAGAAGAATTTGAGTTGAAGCCGGATAAGCCTGGCTTCGCCAACCGCTGCCCCGATTGCAGTACGTCCGACGAGACTGCCTCTACAACTCAATCTCGCATGGACGCCGAAGGCCGCAAGACGACTCGCGAAGGGAATGCCGCCCGCAGGGAAGCCATGCGCAATCTTCTATATCGCAAAGACAGTTAGCCGCTGTTCCGAGTTTTAACTTCTGGACGAGGTTTGCAGGCAAAACGAAGCGAGTGGATTACGACTTCAGGCGATCGCCTGCGACGGCTTGTTGCCACGTACTTCTTCGGGGATGGCGGCTGGGGAAAAGGGAATCGTCACAAAGATCCGGGTGCCGGAAGCGTCCGATTCGATACTCATGTTGCCATCAAATTGGCGAAGCCGTTCCCGCATGCCTCGGATGCCTACGCCAGAGCCTTCGGATTGAATTTCCGCCAATTTCGCGGGTGATATTCCCTTGCCTTGGTCGCGGATTTCGAGGGTAATTCTGTCTTTTTCGCGAGCAATCCGGATGACGGCAGTCTCACTGCCCGAATGACGGTGAATGTTGGTCAAAGATTCCTGGACCAGCCGAAACGCCACCAGTTCCATATCACGGGGAAGCCTTCCGAACTCGTCGGGAATGTCGAGCCGGATATCAATATTGCTGCGTTCGCTGAGGCCCTGGATGTACCAGCTGAGAGCGGAGTTCAGGCCGTTTTCATCCAAAAGCGGAGGATGCAGCAGATAGGAAGCTGTCCGTATCTCGCGGTGTAGTTGCTGGACCAGCTCTTGCGTCTTCTCCGCGTCGGCCGCGAGTTCTGGTGATTTCCGCCCAGCCCTTTGGACAAGTTGCGCAAGGTTTATTCCCAGGATTGTGAGAGTCTGGCCTGCGCTGTCGTGCAAATCTCGCGCGATGCGCCGGCGTTCCTCGTCCTGGGTCTGCAATAATCGCGAGGAAAGCAATCGCAGTTCGCCGGATTGCCGCAGCACATCGGCATTTCGCTCTTCCAGCTCGCGAGTGCGTGAACGAACTTCCGCGTCGAGCGTCTCTGATAGTTTGCGCAATTGCTCTTCGCTATACCGCAGCGCTTCAGCGCGTTCTTCTACCTCTCTTCTGGCGAGCACCTGGTTCGTGACCTCGACGGCATGAATCAGGATTCCTTCCACGCTTCCTTCCACACTTCGTAACGGTTGGTAAACAAAATTGAAATATGCCTCTTCATCCCGGCCGGTTGCAGCGCGGTGGAGGACCGCCTTCACCTCCGTGCCAACATGCGCGACCCCGGTGCGGTACACGGTGTCAAGCAATTCGAAAAACGGTTGCCCGCGCAGTTCGGGAAGACTTTCACGGATTGTCTTGCCGATGAGTTCTTCAGCATTATTCCGGCGGGAGATGTTTAGGTATTCAGAATTTGCGAACGTCCAACGGTGTTCCGGGCCTGAAAGCAAGCCTATCGCGGCCGGAGCCTGCACGAACAGCTCATGAATGCGGTTGCGTTCCAGTTCTGCCTCGTCTCGAAGCCTGCGTTCCAGGACGGCCGCCTCGCGACGAATTCTAGCCATGGCGAGGTGTGACCTTATGCGAGCCTGTAATTCGCGAGCGGAAAAAGGCTTTACCAGATAATCATCCGCTCCCGCATCCAGACCCTCGACACGCGACTCTTCTCCCGCGCGCGCGGAGAGCAAAATCACCGGAACATTTTTCAAGCCCTGATCGGCCCGCACGGCGCGCAACAATTGAAAGCCGTCCATCCGCGGCATCATAACGTCGGAGAGGATCAAATCGGGCAATTGCTCGTGAGCGCTCTCCATGGCAGATTCACCATTCGCCACGGCCACCACATCGTATCGTTCGCGCAGAAGCCGCTGCACATACTCGCGCATGTCCGCGTTATCGTCGGCCAGGAGAATGCGCGGACGTTGTTCCATTTCTTGAATCGGAAGCGCCGACGGTGCTGAGGGGGAAATCAGAGGCATGACCGGGACCTCGTCGCCTATGACTTCGCCTTGCGGCAACCAGCGGAGAGCTTCCTCCAGGTAGGCCTCACCCCTCACACTTTCTGAGGCCGTGGTACGGGCACGGCCTATGCGATCTGCCGGTAGATGGTTTTTGCCGAGAGGAATAGAAACTGAAAAAGTGGTGCCACGGTCCAGCACGCTCTGTACGCTCACGTTGCCGCCATGCAGCTTGACGAGTTCCTGCACCAGCGCGAGGCCGATGCCGCTACCCTCATAGGAACGCCCGTGAGCGCCCTTGACGCGGTGGAAACGCTCAAACAGGCGCGAAATCTCATCCGTCGGTATGCCTGTTCCAGTATCACGAACAGTCAATTCCGCGGAGGAACCAACCAAGCTGAGCGAAACCGCAATTTCTCCCTCGAAGGTGAACTTGAATGCGTTGGAGAGGAGATTGAGAACGATCTTCTCCCACATTTCCCTGTCAACATAAACCACTTCGGAAAGGGAAGGGCAATCAATGGTCAACTTCATGCCTGCGCGTTCCACCGCGGAACGGAACACACTGGCAAGTTCCGCAGTGAAGAGAGCCAGATCAGTCGGTTCATAGGAGGCCTGGATACGGCCAGCCTCAATCCGCGAAAAGTCGAGCAGGGTGTTGACGAGTTTAAGCAGACGTAACGAATTGCGATGGGCCAGATCCAAACGCTCTCGGTTCGCGGCAGACATTCCCTCGGGTTGAGCCAGAGAATCTTCGAGTGGTCCAAGCATCAAGGTGAGCGGAGTGCGGAATTCATGGCTGACATTTGAGAAGAATGCCGTCTTGGCACGATCAATCTCTGCCAACGCTTCGGCGCGTTGCTTTTCCCGTTCGTAAGCGAGCGCATTCGCCAGCGCCGTAGCTGTTGCCGTGCCGACTTGTTCCAGATGCCCCCGGTAATCCTGATTGAAGGGAAGCCGAGGACTGACCCCCGCAATGAATATCCCCAGCGCAGAATCCTGTCCCGGCACACGCAGGGCGCGCGCCACAGCCAGATTCGATCCTTCCTCATACGGCCCGCACGCGAAAGCGCCGAACCGATTATGAAGTTGACCAACCTCGACAATCGCGTCGCTGGCCAACACGGCGGCCAAGGGCCAGACGTCATCGCCGTTCTCGGCGAGACGAATCACTTTGGGACTAGCCTTCAGCCCTTGCTTGATGCCTACGGATTCCAACAGGTGTGCTTCCGTACCATCTTTGCTCAGGGAGTAGAGCAGGACAAACGGAAGATCAAGTTCCTGCGATGCCAGCGTTTTCGCGCTTAGGGCGAAAGCTGCCTCCAGGGAGCGGGCTTCGCTGGTGTTTCCTGCCAGTTCCCTCAGCGCTTTGGTGCGGCGTTCGCTCAGCATCTTGGCGGTGGTTTCCGTGACCGGATGGAACAGACCCACGACCATTCCCTTTTCGTCTCGGATGGGACTGAGCGAAAACGTAAAAAAAGTTTCTTCCAGATAGCCATTGCGCGTGAGGTACATCCGCTGATTTTCGAGAAAGGATGTCTCTCCCGCCCAGGCGCGCTCGAATGGCTTTCCGATTGCCGGCCAAGCAGAAGCCCAGCACTTGTCGTATGCCATGCCCATGCCTTCCGGATGCCGTTCTCCTACTACGACACGGTAGCCATCGTTGTAGATTTGGTTATAACTCGGTCCCCAGACGATATTGATGGGGAAATTTGAGGACAGGCACAAACTCACGGTCGTTCGCAGACCGTGGGGCCAACTCTCCAGCGGACCGAGCGGCGTCGCTGACCAGTCCATGGAACGAATGAGTTTGCCCATTTCGCCACCGCCAGTCAGCCATGCCAGCGAAGGCTCCTCCGGCGTGCTCGATGTAGTCTTATTGAGAGGTTCACTATGGCTACCCACAAATATTCTTTCAATTGTCGGTAATAAGTCACGTGCGAGATCGGCTTTCGCCACCCAGGCAGAAGCACCAACTTCTTTCGCTTGTTGGCGTACTACCAAAGGATCATTCTGGCTCACGATGATCACGCGTGTTCCGGGAATACGCAACTTGATGGCCCGCGTTGCCTGCAGACCGTCCATGCCGGGCATCGAGACATCCATTAGTACGAGATCGGGGTGCAGCGCTTCCGCTTTTTCAATGGCATCCGTGCCGTCGGCTGCCTCGCCGCAAATTGTCCACCGGGGCCGGGCGGAAAGAAGCGAGCGAATGCCGCTTCTAACTGTCTCTTGATCGTCCACGATTAAGATGTGAAAAGACATCGCCCTCCCATCAGTGCCTCTTTCGAAGAGAATCGCCACCCAAGGTACGAACCCCAAAAGGATTTTCCTACTCGCCCCAGAGGGCTCAACAGTCACGTAAAATAAGCACGCGCAGTGGGGCTATAAGCGTACTGGAATCAATGAAAACCAGCATATACAGTATTCACTGTACAGCTGTCTCTCTTCCGACGGTCTAACAAACGAGGAACAAATGGTCCTTGCCTTTTCGATGCCACGCAGACATAAGGATTTGGCCGCTGCGAGACACCTGGCAGTCGAATTCGTCAATCTGCATGTGGCGCTGCTTTCTATCTTTTTATGCCTTGCTGTGTGTGCCTCTGCGCAATCTATTTACACTTCCCGTCCGGATGATCCCCATGCGGTTTATCTAACGGCCCGAGATTTTGGCGCACATGGCGACGGCCTGGCCGACGACTCCGACGCGCTGCAACACGCGATTGACCGCGTGCAGGAGACGACGCATCACGGCGTTGTGTTTGTTCCCGAAGGACGCTACCGGATCAGCAGAACGATTCATGTTTGGGCAGGAATTCGGCTGATTGGTTTTGGCGCGAAGCGTCCCGTCTTGTTGCTGGCGTCCAACACGCCGGGGTTTTATGAAGGCATAGACAGCTACATGCTCTGGTTTACCGATGAGCGGACACCCGCGGGCCAGCCCATCGCCGATGCCAGCGAATTTACGTTCTATAGCGCGGTTTCCAACATTGATTTTGAAATCGGAGCCGGGAACCAGGCGGCTGTGGCTGTGCGCTTCAACGTGGCGCAGCACAGCTTTGTTTCTCACGCGAACTTCCAAGTTGGTTCCGGGCGCGCTGCCATCGAGCAGGTGGGCAATCAGGCCAGCGACATTCATATCCATGGCGGAGATTTTGGGATCGTGACCGGGAAGACTTCTCCTGCCTGGCAGTTTCTGCTAATGGATTCAAGCTTTGACGGCCAGCGGAGAGCGGCCATACGCACGCAGGAAGCGGGATTCACGCTCATTCGCGATCAATTCGCGAATGTCCCTGTAGCGATTGAAATTCCGGAAGGCCAGGTCGAACAGCTTTATGGGCGTGATTTGCGGATACAAAACATTTCTGAAGCCGCGCTTCGGCTGGGCGATGTGAAGAACCTTCGCTCGGAAATCACGCTGGAGAATGTTGCCTGCGCGCGCGTTAAGAAGTTTGTTGAAGGCGCGGAAGGAATGGTTGGACGGGGCGGCGCTTTTACGAAAGCCAATTCATTTGTCGAAGAGAGATTTGCCGCTGGGCTTGAGATCGGTGCGGATGGGCGCGAGAAGGGCATTATGCTCCGCCATCGAGAAACGTCTTTGCGAAAAGAAAGGGTGGCATCGCAGAGTGATATTCCTTCCTTGCCTCCGATGAACACCTGGGTAAACGTGCATGCATTGGGAGCCAAGGGGGATGGCGGGACCGACGACACTGCCGCCCTCCAGCATGCCATTGATACTCATGCGACACTCTTTTTCCCCAGCGGCAAGTATCGGCTCAGCGGATCGTTGCGCCTTCACCCTAACACCGTGCTGATTGGCTTCAGCCCGTTTACCACGCAATTTATTTTGGCTGACGAAGACGCGCATTTTCAGGGCGTGGAGCCAGCTATGCCGCTGCTGATCGCACCGCATGGTGGAGCAAACATTGTTACGGGGATTGGTATCGCGACCGGCAACGCGAATCCTCGGGCTTCAGGAATTGAATGGCTCGCCGGGGAGCGATCCATGTTAGAAGATGTGGAGTTTATTCGCGGACACAGTGAATACGTGCCGCTCTTCGAACCTGCGGCGGCGGCGATGCCGATCCGTCGTGAAGAACGCAAACCCATGCAGCTTGACGCGCAATATCCCAGCCTCTGGATTCACGACGGCGGCGGTGGAATTTTTCGCGGCATCTGGTCGCATGGGGGAACGGCGAAGGCTGGACTGCTGATCGAAAATACCACCACTCCGGGCGTGATTTATCAATTTTCTTGTGAACATCACATGCGCAACGAGGTCCGCATAGAACACGCCGCCAATTGGAAAATTTATGACCTGCAAACTGAGGAAGAAAATCCCGAAGGGGCCGACGCGGTCGCGGTGGAACTGGAGTCCTCGCACCATCTACTCTTCGCCAACACTTATATGTATCGCGTCTCGCGCAACGTTCTTCCCAAACCGTATGCCGTGATCACGCACGATTCCACGGACATTGCCTTCGATAACGTCAAAGTCTTCAGCCAGACGCGCCTGTCATTCGATAACAGTGTCTTCGACCAAGGCAGCGGAGTGGAAGTGCGGGCGCATCATTTCGTCCACTTCGCACTGACGGCGAACTTGAGGACTGGCGCCCCATTGCCCGTGCCCGCGGCCTTTGCACCGCACGCGACTCTCAGCCGCGTTGCCACGGGTTTCAGCAATGCCTCGGGCCTTACATCGGACGACGCGGGAAATATTTATTTCACCGACGCTGCCATGCACACGATCTATCGTTACGACGAAACACGCCATGCGGCGGTGGTTCTCGCGAAAACAGATTTATCTCCGATGGCGCTCGGCTTTGTCGCGCCGTCCACGCTTTTGGCTGTCAATAATGAGAAGTCGGTTTCGAGCGTGCAGATTCATACGGGAGTAGTTTCGCAAATCAGCGAAACATCTTCCGCGAAACCCGGCACCACATTGCTGCTTCTAGTCGGCCTTCACAATGAACTGGCCCAACTCGACTGGATGGTCGCGCATAAAGGTTATGTCTATCGCCGCGGCAGCAACACTGCTCGTCGAAGCGCGCTGCTTCCTGAGGAACGCGGCTACTATTACGCGCCGGATAGCAATACGGCCATCATGGCGGGAGGAACCTGGCGGCCTCTGCTGCAAAGCTCACAGCTTGCGCCGTTTGCAGTGGGAGCCGAGCATTACATCACCAGCGAAGACGATGCGCGAACGTGGATGGGAAAATTGGATGCCGGCGAAAAGTTAAGCACCAGACTCTTTGCAGAGCGCGGAGGCACTTCCGTTGTCTCCGACACCGCGGGCAACGTTTACATCGCCGGAGATCAGGTTTACGTCTATGACCGCGACGGCCATCAGACCGGAATCCTCGAAGTTCCCGAGCGGCCTAGTAGCTTATGTTTCGGAGGCAGCGATCATCGCACGCTGTTCATCGGGGCTCGCGGATCTTTATATGCGATTCAGACAGCGGCGAGTGGAGAGTGAAGGCGGCCGTAAAAGCGGCGCGATTGTGATTTAAGATTGCCGCACTACTATAAAACGTCTATTTCGGACCCGATATGAAACTTGCCTTCCGGCTTACATCGCTCGCCGTTCTTTGCGGGCTTTTCCTCGCCGCTCTCTGTGTCGCGTCGTCTTCGCTCTGGGGACAGACATCCAACGCGCAAACGTCCAGTACACCAACCCCAAGCGCGCAGACAAGTAATCCAGTAACGCCTGCTTCTGCGGCTCCGGCCTGGGCGCAGCCAGGTTCTGCGACGCACACTCAAGTTGCCCCGCCGCCGGATTTTCACCGGCCCAGCAGGAACTTCGATACGCCCATAGGAATATTTGACGGGCAGTCGGACATCGGCAGCGCGGTCTTGCCGGGCAGCGCCAGCTATGACGCGGGCACGAAGCAGTACACCATCAATTCCGCGGGATACAACATCTGGTACACACGGGATGAGTTCCGGTATTTGTGGAAGAAGATGTCGGGCAATGTTTCGCTGGCGGCGGATGTTAGCTTTCCCGACCCAAACGGTTATGGCGATCGCAAGGCGGTGCTGGTAATTCGCCAGAATCTGGATGACGATTCCAAGGAAGCGATTGTTGCCTTGCACGGCGCGGGGATGATTCAACTGGCGCAGCGCGCCGAGAAAGATGTTCGCGTTATGGACCGTGAATATCGCATTGGAGGGCGGGGCGGCCATCCGGGTGTGAATCCCGATCATCTTGTAGATATCAGCGCGCGGCGCATTGGCATTGAGAAGCGCGGCGACTCATTCGCGCTGTATGTAAGCGTGGATGGTGAGCCGATGCACCAGTTCGGGCCTCCAATCAATCTGCATCTTGATGCGCCGTTTTATGTCGGCATTGGTTTTTGCTCGCACATGCCCGATAAATCGGATACGGCGGTGCTCTCCAACGTTGTGCTTGAAAATTTTTCGGGAAAGGTGCAGTAAAGCGGAGCCCGTTCCGAATTCGCCGCAACTTAGGGCAGCGATTGCAGGACAAACTGCTGCGTTGCTGTTCCTGTAGATGCCGAGCCTAGAATCAATACCGGTCCCGGCACCGCGCCGGGGCCGGGTTGGGAAGTAGCCAAACCATTGATGTCCGATAATGCCGCGAGCTGCGTGGATGCCAAAACCACCGGCATCGGATTTTGCGTAATCCCGGTATTCGCAAGCCACACAATAGGCTGATCATTTACAGCGCGGCCAATGATTGACTGAAAGCTGACTGTTGCTCCGAACACCGGATTGGGCGGAGTGGCGCTGTCGGTTACACGCACGCTGACCGGCGCAAAAGCGGTTTGTTGCGAGACGGTTTGCGATGTTCCCGCCACCGGCTGAATCCGCAGTGAGGCAGCGGCCACCGGAAAAATCTGGAAATTCTGGCAACGCGTTACGCCGCTGGCTGTGACGCATGCGTTGCCGTCGGTTTCACTGGAAATCGCTGACACGTTCAGGGTGACCGAGGAGTTTCCGTTGCTGTCGGTTGTGTTACTGGACCCGCTAAAGCTTCCGCTGCCCGCAGTAATGGAGTAGGCGACCGCTTGCCCGGCGGCTGGTGCGCCGTTCGTGAGCGCGTGTGTGGTAATCGGTATATCGAGAGTGCTTCCCTGCGGGACCCAGATTTTAGGCGAGGCCAGAGAGACATCCAAGGAACTGGAAACCAGGCTGAGCAAACTTGTCTGCACCTGTTGGGGAGATGCATAGGACGCGGGCGCAAGACGCGCGACAACGGCGATAACGCCTGGGGTTAGCGGCGTCATTCGCGTGGAGGCCAGACCGGACTGGTCGGTAAAGACCGAACAACTGGCCGCGTTAGCGCATGCGCTGAGGGCGGAGGAGGGCGCGGCGCTGAAGGCAACGGTCGCGCCCGAGACTGGAGCGCCGTCAGGCCCGCGAACCAGCACGGCGAAGGGAACGGGAGCTTGTGAGCCTGCGGAGACCGATGGATTAGCCCCGGAAATCATAGTGACTGTGTCGTTGGGGCCAGCGCCGTAAGTGATCGCGCCAGTCATGGTGGAAGTCATGGCGGTGCTGGGATCGGAAAGGGCGAGATCGCGGACTCCATCGGCTGCGGCAGTTGCGCTCAGCAGTAATTGATTGGCGGAAGCAGCGAGCAAGATGGCGTTTGCGCCCGTGGCTGAGACGGCGGTGTTTGAGTGGAATCCCAAACCCTTAACGGCAAAAATTCCGCCGGAAGCCGGAACACGGCTGGGCGAAACGCTATCACCGTAAAAAACACGCGCGTGGTAGCGGTAGTCGGGGCGGCCATCGCCGCGAAAATCAAAAATACCCAGGCGGAAATTCGTGCTTTGCAGAAGCGATGCGCCCAGTTGTGTGGTATCAGCGGAATTTGAGTTGAAAGCCGAGGGAGTATTCGCGGGTGCAGGAAATGTTCCAGGGTCAGCCAATCCCCAAATCCCAATTACAGGAAGCGCTTTGCTGGCGGAGGCAACTCCGGTTTCATCCATGGCAGTGACTTGCACGGTCAGCGTGTGATTGGCATGACCAGAAAACCAAAAGTAGTCAGTATCGCCATAGCCGCTGAGGGAGCCATCCCATTCACCGCTTGCGGGGATCGGGGCAGGTGCGGCATAGGTGGTCGTGCTGAACGGATCGGACGCAGCGTGGGCACTGGCTTGCATCACAATGTCCTGTTCAACGTCTTGCCCTAAATCCACATTCACGAGAATAGGCGGCGCTGTGCCGGAGGGCTGCACTTGCAAAGGGCCATAGGGGCGTAACTGCGTTGACCAGAGGGGATCCACGGCCTCGACGGTGAGTTGGTATTGCGCGCTTGTGGCATTGTTCAGAATTTGCAGGCCGGCGAGATCGAAAAAACCTTCCACGGAAGAATCGGTTGAACCGAACTGGCTGAGTGGCGTGCCGCTTGCGTCGTTAAAACCAGTGGCCGGATTTCCAGCGTTGCCGGAAAAAAGAAATCCCGAGACCGATGCGGCGACATAAGTTTCCGAAGGCTGTCCGGTGGAAGGGTCCATCCAGCGCGCGATTACGTTTACGCCTTGCATGGGTTGTGCAGGATTTCCGTTAGCCCCGGTGAAGAAAACCGACCCGTGAATGCGGGCGGTGGCGGCGGAGAAAATCTGCTTGCCCGTGAAACTGGCAATATTTTGCAAGGTGACCGGATAAAGACGCGAGAGCGCGGCTTGGTCATCCATCTTTGGTTGACTGGCATTGGGAAAGCAGGAGGAAATCGGCGTACAAAACGTAGGGTCGCTTCCGTGCATGATCGTGAAGCCGGTAAAGTCGGCGGCAGCGGCGGCAGGCTTTCCGGTGAGCACGTTGATATTGGTTTGCGACCAGTCGAGTCCGAAGATGCGTCCGATGACGCGAACGAGACGGTATTCAACGTCCGGCTCCTGCGACGCGCTTTGCAGGCAATTTCCGTTGAGCACGATCAGTCCGTGGACAATGTGAGCGTCTGTGCTGAAGCTGTCAGGGCCTCCGAAGGCCGCGTTGCTGAAGCAGGAAGACGCGCTGCCGGCGCCTTGGCCGAGCAGAGCGTCGGTCACCGAACCATCCTGATCGTAAACAATGGCAACCGGAGTTGCGACGGCGGTGGGCAGAATATCCGCAGGCATGGAGATCGAACCGTCGCTGTTGACCGTGACGTTTGAGCCGTTCACGTCCTCGGCAAGTTGCCCGCCGAGAGTTGCGGAAACCCCGGCGGTCGGAATGGATGTCCATTGCGTGAAGGCGCTTGCTACGAAAGAGTCGGCGGCGGAGTGCAGCAGTACGGGGCTGAGGTCGCCTTGATCGGTGTAGTACGGGATCGCTCCCTGGGCCCATACGATCGGCGTCCCCATTGTGCCGGAATTGAAAAAAGTGCTGCCTGCTACGTAGCGCGGGCCGCCCGCGTAGCCGCGCAGAGAGAGCAATAGAAGCAGACATGCGGCGGGGAAGATGCGAGCGGCAAAACGGCGCGACACAAGGCCCATCATTTCCCAACCTCCGCCAGATGACGAATGGCGCTGGTAAACTCGCTGGAGCTCACGCTGGTTTTAGAGCCGAAGGCGGGTCCTAACGCGGGATCGGAAGAAAGCGAATTTTGTTGCTGCTGCGTGAATCCGATAAAACTATTAGTGCCAACCACGAATTCCCCGACCGGGCCGGAGACTGGGCTGGTCAGTCCTAATTTGCTGGGGCGATACAGAAAAAGCACAACATTCTGCCCGACTCGATAATGATCGTTTGAGTTCCACGCTCCAGCCCACTCTTTCACAGAGAGCATTTGTCCGGTCTGCGCGCCGCGAATTCCCTGGGCAACGCGGAAAGTGATTTGCACCGTGGCCACGTCCTGCAGGTTTCTGGGTTTGACCCACTGGATCTTTGTGACGCTCCCCTCAAAGATGTAGCCGGACGCGCCCATGACTTGCGAGAACGGCGGTGCGGGAATGGGATGAGCGATGGTGCGAGGTCCGGCAGCGCGAGCTGCACCGCAGAGAAGCAGCGGCAGCGCAAATGCAGCAATCAATTTTCCGCAAAACATTTTTTACCTCACAAAAGGAGGCCCAGCAACAGCGACGGGATTGAGGCGAGAATAGAGCGTTAGAGCGTAGCAAGAATGTGTTGCCGGTCACACGAACGCTGTGGATAAAGCAAGTTTGTTCCAAAACGGGAATTTCAGAGAAGGATCGGCAATCCCTGCTCAGCCTCTCGGCGACGATAAATTTCCGCGGTGAGGTGCGCGCCGGTGAGCAGAAGCAGTCCAGACAAGAACGCCCAGAACATAAGGCTTACGGGCAAAGCGAATGGGCCGTACATTTCACGGAAGTTCAATCGCGGCAGCGCCATGATGTAAACGAACTTCAGCGCTTCAGAGAGTAATCCCATAATGATGGCGGTGGGAATGACGGCTTTCGCGGAAATTTTCCCGTTGGGCAGGAGCCAGTAAATCAAAAAGAAAATTGCGATGCTGGCGGCGATGGCGAACACCTTCATCACCAGAAAGCCGACGATCCTGGGGATAAATGCGGCGTGGCCGCGCAGCACAAGCTCGAAGATGGCCACGTTTCCCGCAGTCATGGCAATGGAAAGCAATGCCAGCACGCCGCATCCGAAGGCGAGGCCGAGTGAGATCAGTTGGTTTCCCAAGTATGAGCGGTTGGTGGCGAATCCCCAGATGCGGTTCATGGCAACCTCCAGCGGCATGAAGATTCCAGTGGAAGTGACCAGCAGCATGAATAACGAAAACAATTGAATGCTGTGCCGTGCGGCGACCAGCGAATTCAAATTGCGGATGACGAAGTCCTGGCCCGTGGGAAGTGAGTCGCGAAGAAATTGCACCACAACCTCGTACATAACGCGGGAATGGAAAACGTGACGCACGAGCGTCATAAGAAGCATGACAAAGGGGAAAAAAGAAAGAATGGCATTGGCCGCCACGGAAAATGCAAATGTGTGCACTTCGGTGCGCAGAAGATATTTCACGCTGGAGACGACTAGTCCGGAATAAACGCCGGATGATTTTTTGCCCGGAACAGCCGCAGCGGTCGCCGAAGATAAAGATGAGGGCATGGAAAATTGAAATATCGTATCAAAAAGATACGGTATTTCGGCAAAACGTTCTTTTTGTTCTGCGGCAAGGGACATACTTGCGCAACCGCAAGCAAATTTGTCGCGGAAGTTGCTGCACCAGAAATGTTGCGATTTTTCTTGCCTTAAGGTGAATTCCTGAATATGATCTGTTGCTCGCAGCACAAATTCGCTGCGAATGCTTAAAGAATTTCGGGTCCAGGGTCTGTGTTCCGTAGTCGAAGAGTACGCAATAACGAAGGGCTCCAGGGTGTTACGCCTCAATATCGCATGAGGGCGTAAGACTCAGGGGCCTTTTTGCATTGCATGTTTCGAAAAAGGAACACAGCGCTGAGCAGTTGCTTCGGACAATTCCGTAAAGTCGCATCGGTTACCAGCTTTGCGGAAATGGCCGAAATTTTAAACAGAAGCGAAAGGAGTTTTTGTGAGAGAGAAGGGAACAGTAAAGTGGTTTAACGGGGCGAAGGGATATGGTTTCATTCAACGATCCACGGGCGAGGATGTTTTCGTTCATTTTTCCGCCATTCAGGAGAATGGATACCGGAGTTTGAACGAAGGCGAGACCGTCGAGTTTGACCTGCTCAAAGGGCCCAAGGGCTTCCAGGCAGGCAACGTGGTTCGCGTCCAGTAAGCCTCCAAGACATTCATTCAGTCACCCTCTCAATCCAGTTGAGAGGGTTTGTTATTTGCGCACGCACGCACCTCGCAAATTGCTTTGTTCTTCTTACCGCAAATATTCGCGGCAGTTCCGGGGGATTCAACTCCCTATTGCAACTCGAGTGAAACCAAGTCGCCAGGGCCGCTCTTGCTCGCCTTGTAATTGATGGCGACGTGAACATCGTGCCAGTCGCAGGAGGGCTCGCTTGCGCCTACCACCACGAGAGATTTGAAATCTTCGGCAAGAAGCTCCATTCTTTTACCCGCCACTATAACTTTCAGCGTAGCTTGGGGAGCCTTCGAACAATCCACGCTCAACAACGTTCCTTTTACAAATTTCACGGGACGCGTGTCAATCTTGGGTTTTTCCGGAGCGGCAGGGGCGTCGGGGCCAGTGTCTGCTTCAGGGTCCTGCGAATAGACGGCATGTTGTTCCGCCTCGGCGGCGTCTTGCGGGAGGATGCCGTATTTCTTCAAGTAAGGAAGGTCGGTCAAGTCATGGCTGGCTGCGCTGGAGAGAGCGGAGTCGTCTCCGGCCTTCAGCTTTTCCAATAAAGATGTAGCGGCATCCCACTTTTTCGCGGCCATAAAAATTTCCGCGAGATGCAAAAGGTATCCCTGGTTGCGCGGGGCCAGTTGCACGGCAGAACGCATGGCATCAATCGCGGAATTCAGCCCGCCGCCGTCAAGCCGGGCCATGGCCAGCATGTCGTAAGCTTCCGCGAATTGATCATTCCACTCGATGACCGCGCGCATCTCCTGAAACATGTTTTCCAGCCCCTGATACGATTTGCCCTTTGCCTGCGCCTGGCGGTAGCGAATGAGCGAGCTGTAGTACAGCACCCAGGCGTCGTTGTTTTTCAACTCCGATGCGTCCTTCAATTCCTCAAGCGCCCGTGGATAGTCCTTCTGCTGTATGTACAACCATGCCAGTGCGCGGTGTTCGACGGAGTTTTCCGTCTTGTCGCCATTCATCAGGACGTTGATGTCCTTGATGGCCTGGTCGCGGCGTTCCGGCGAGCGAATCATCATTTCGGCGACTAGCGCCTGGGCGCGAGATTCGAGCACATCCTGCAGCGTCGAGGGCAGTCCGACATCGGACAAGGGAACTGGTATGGAATGTTGCAAAGTTGCGGCCGGATTGCCCACATTGCCTGCTTGGGTATGCGAATGAAAATAGTCCTGCACCGATTTTTGAAGCTGCTGCGCGTTCACTCCGAAGGCCTGTTCGATGGCGGTGTTAACAGGAGTCTTGTGGACGACCACTGCATTGAAGTAAGGTCCGACGTCGGACAAGCGCCCATTGTTAATGAGGTAATGCATCATGATCCAGGACTCGGCACAAAAAAGTTTTTGCCGCATATCACTGTCGCAGCCGGTAGAAATTTTCTGCGAAAAGAGGTCGGAGATTGGGATCCAGTCAGACGAGTTGAGCGTGGCAACGAAAGAGCCGTCAGGATCGCCGCCGATTGCACCCTCCTTGTCGCCGAGTTTGAGGCTGGAGAAATATTGAACGAACCCCTCGTCGAACCAGGGCTGCGCTGGCGGATAGTTGTAATTTAGCAGCATGCTTGCGTACTCGCGGGAGACGGCGCGCCAGCCATCCGGCTGGTCGGCGTTCAGCACGATGAAGTTGCGGTCATCGCCGGGGATGAAAAACCCGCCTTCGCGGCCGGGACGTTCAGGGTGTGCAGGGGCCGCGCTCGCGTATTCTTCGCCGCGCAGCACCATTACGTCCAACGGCTCGGAGGTCGCGATTTTGTCGCGGCTCAAAAGGTGGCCGAAGATAATTTGCATCTGCTCCAGGCGCATGGCGGCCTGGCGCGTCTTCGCTTCTGATGCATCCGTAAGGATATAAAAATGGCTGGTGGTGACCATGTGCCAATGGTCCGTGGGAGCTGACAAAGCTGTAGCGTTTAACAGAATGAGCGCAAACAAAGCGAGCAAAAGTCGGCGGGCCATGGCTGGATGAAGATTTCAGCAACTATAACTTAAGATGCTACACCCTGGTCAACGCGGAATGCGGGGCTGGCTCGTGGGCGGATGGTTGGCAACGGAACGATCCAACTTCTTTCTTGCCCATTGGGCATGTTCCTGGAGGACCGGGTCTTCGTTTTTATCCGCGGTCAATTTTTCCAGCATGGGGAGAAAGGCAGCGTCCCCGCTGTTGCCCATGGCAATGACGGCGTTGCGGCGAAGCCCGGTGCGTTTGGCGCGGCGGATGGCCGAGCCCCGGAATTTTTCCCGAAATTCTTCCTCGCTGATTTCCGCGAGCCATGCCAGCGCCGGATTCACCAGTCCTTCGCGCGGCTGAAACTCGGGCGCGGCGCTCGCCGGACTCTTGCGGTTCCAGGGACAAACATCCTGGCAGATGTCGCAGCCGAAGACGTGGCGGCCCATTCCTTCGCGCAAGTCCTCTGGAGTCTCACCGCGTTTTTCGATCGTAAGATATGAGATGCACTTGGTTGCGTCGAGTTGATAAGGACTAAGAAGCGCATCCGTGGGGCAGGCGTCAATACATCGTGTGCATGTGCCGCAGCGGTCAGGAGCGGGAATATCGGCTACGGATTCTAATTCCAAAGACGTAAGGATCACGCCCAGAAAAAGCCACGAGCCCAGCTTCTGGTTAATGACGCAGGTGTTCTTGCCGATCCATCCGACTCCTGCATATTTCGCATAAACTCTTTCTACCAGCGGGCCAGTGTCCACGTAGCAGCGGGTAGTGATTTCGGCTGGTACAAAGTTCTTAATCTGCGCTTCAATCTTGCGCAATTTTCCCAGAACAGAATCGTGATAATCCTCTTTCCCCCACGCGTAACGCGCAATCCATCCGCGCTGCGGGTCGGTGACTTGGGTTGAATAAGGATGTCCGGTGTTGTAGTTCATGGCGCACACAATCACGCTGCGCGCCCAGGGAGCGGCGGAACGGAGGGAAGCGCGTTTCAGATTGCCGCTTTCGTCTCGGGCTTCCATGTATTTCATCTCGCCAGCGCGGCCCTTTTCGATCCATTCAGGAAATCGTTCGAGCTCGGGAAAGTCACGCACAGGAGCAATACCGCAGGCGTCGAGCCCTGCAGAGGCGCCGGCCTTTTTTATGAAGGCTGCGATTTGGAGGGGTGGCACCATTCTCTTTAGGATAGCTCGGAAGCGGAAACGTGGGTGATATGTGCCGGAAACGCTGCTCAGGGACAATATTCGAGAAACCGAAAATCGACAACTACTCCGATTTTTTATTTTTGGAAAAACTGTGGACTAACAGGGCGTCGCGACCGGTTTCCATTCGTACAAAACCACGCTAGAATTACCGCGATGCCGGGACCGCAATCACAGTCCACACCAGGAGCTACATTAGCGCTTTTACTAGCGGAGTATGTGTATTGTGCAAAAAGCCGCTCGACGACCCGAATCATTGTAATGGCGCTATGTTGCACTCAATTGTCCCTGCCAATGGCCTGCGCACAATCAAGAGCTTCCGATAGGAAAACGACGGGCAAGCGCGAGGCTCACATTATGCACATTGCGGAACCACCCGAATTGACGGGTGCGCCCGTTCCGATACCGCCGCCTCTGACCCCCGCATCCTTGCAGTTCGTCCAGAGCAAAGCGATAATCGCAGCCAATCCTCATGATCTTAAGACGCTTCCACCGGCAATCCGTGAAATCAGTGAACTGATTCGCCTTGAGCCGACCAACTCAGATTTTTACCTGCTACGAGCAACATTGTCATGCTATGTGCGCGCAAATTCCACAGAAATCCTCAACGATATCTCTCGTTCTATATCATTGCACGTGCAAGCGACATCTTCCGCCTATACCACGCTCAAGGACCACTATGCGTTAAAGGCAAAGGTCGAGTACGAGAGCGGTCACTTTGAGGACTCGATGCGCGACCTCGATGCGGCTATTAAGCAAAACTATGAGGATGCTAAAGATGTCTTTGATGACGGGAACACAAAACCCACCATGGCCTCACAACCTTGCGTGTGGACACAGGCCGATTTAGACACACTCGAAAAGCGTTTTCCGCAAGATTATCGTCCGCTTCTGTATCGCGGACTTTATCTGACTTTCTTCTACAGTTTCGATTTGGACTCCGACTACAGTCCGGTGTTCGATGCGTTCCATCGAGCGGCTACAGTCAATCCAACGTCAGCTCTACCGGAATTTTATATCGGCGAGCTATACAGCATTGGTAGCCTGGGCGGGTTGCTCTCCTCAAAAAACGCGGCCTGCTTGGAGGACGTGGTGCCTCGGACACCCCAGTGTCTCGCCCTTGATGAAGTCCACCGCTCCGCGGTCCGATCCTTGACAACATCAATCGCGTTAGACCCAAAATTCGGACCTGCATATGCACTTCGAGCCATCGCCTTCGCCAAGTTATAAGGAGAATCGCCAAGCGGTGCGGGACTACGACAAGGTGTTGGAACTAACACCTACGGGCGAGGCGGCGCGGATTGCCTACAACGATCGTGCACTGGCAAAAGTCTCAATGGGTGAGTATCAATCTGCAATCGAAGACTTTACTCGGTCTATCGCAATCGGGTGTAAAGAGTCATGTGGTTCATACGATGGTCGCGCTAACGCATACTTGAAACTTCACAACTACCCGAAGGCAATCGAGGACTTTAGCGCCTCGATCAAACAGACTCTTTCGTATGCGGTATTCCAGATGAACATCGACCAATTTCGCCGGATATACCCGGAGTACGATACAGTTCCCGACGACGTTCTATGCGAGAGGTTGAGAGCGCTATTTTTCCCGCAGATGCGCTATGCAGATTTCGCAAAGCAATTCCTAATCGAAGCAAAGAAGTTCGAATCGACCGTACTGCCAGACCTGTACCTGGAACGGGGCGATGCGTATGCGGCATTGAAGCAGACGCGAAAAGCGAACCTCGAATACGATCGCGTGTCGCATGGCTTTCCTGAATACGCGGCTTTCTCTTTTGTTGAGGTTAATGGCAAGCGCCTGAGGAAGCCAGAATGATCCTGTCTGCTGCAATGCCACCCCCGGGCTATTTTGAATTCAACGGCGGGCATTCGTTCCTGAATTGGACTGGTGGGATGGAAAGAGGATTGAAATATCTGACTAAACGCCCAGCTTCTTAACTTCCTCGTTGTAATACTTGCGGTAAAGGATGTCCCACTCCTGGCTGCCTTCAAGAATGGTTCGCTTCTGGCTTTCAATCTTCTGCTTGGCGGACGCGTCAATTTTTGCTTCCTGGTTCAGCAGCTCTTCCAGAATTTTGCGGATTTCCAGGCGAATGGTATTGCGGTCTTCGACGAAATCCACCTGGTCGGTCTCGGCGAGGGCGTCGCTGACAACGTGCGCAACCTTGTTGACCTTATCGCGGCTGATTCTCAAAGGACCGCCTTGTACTTGCGGGTCAGTTCGCTTTTCACTTTGCGGAACATCTCCTGGTAGTTGGCGCCGGACTTGCGCATTTCCTCCGCATAGGCTTCGAGGATGACGCGGACTTCATCATTGATGCGGTCTTCGAGCGTGAGCTCTTCGAGCATGGACGCGTGGACGCGTTCGGTGACCACGGGGACGTCTTTGGTCTCAATGAACTCGCCCGCAATCAGTTTTTTTGTGACTTCGCGGGCCAAATAGCCCACATATTCTTTTGACAGGAGCATAGTGCGGAAAATTGTTGGCGCGAATTTATGAGTTTAGCACATAAATTTGAAGCGATAAATCCTGGATAGCAATATTCGCGAACTTAGGAAGAAGGAATCGCGTATAAGAATCACGCCGCGCTGTCGCCTAAGTATGGGGCTAAGTGCAGGATTGCATGCAGGATGACGATATAGTTCCCTGGGAGCGTTCATGACTAAGTCTGACGATGCGAACAAGCAGATGCCCACTGGTAGCGGTTCCCAAGGCGGGACACCGCTCATTGCTTGGTGGCTATATATTGCCGTGATGCTGGGCGCATTGCTCATGGCAGCGGGGGCGGTCATAGCTCTTGTGCATCCGGCGATACTGGTGTCTCCCCACGACCAAATCAATGGCGCTGTTCACATTTATGCAGGCTATCTTGCATCGCGTAATCTGGTTCTTGCGATTCTCTTAGTGGTGTTATTAAGCCTGCGGGCCAGAGGGGCGCTTAGCAATTTGATGGTGATCGTAGCCTTGATTCAGCTGGTAGATGCTTGTATAGACTGCGGGGAAGGCCGATGGGCGGTCGTGCCTGGGGTTCTCATTCTGGGTCTTATTTTCTTTATAGGCGCTTTCCGGCTCTCCGGATATCCATTTTGGAAACGTGAGGCATGGAACCCACACTATTAGTCCTTATTGCCTTACAATATCCAGAGCCCTAACCATGTCACCGCTCGCCGAAGATTTCGCCACCCTGAAAGACGACATGATTGCCTTCATCGAAGGCCATGGCATGCGCCGTTTTCAGGGCTACGTGGATTCTGACGAGGTCCCCTGCGTCGCCTGGGGGGATGAAGAGAATCCCGACAGCTGGAAGGATTTCGTGGAATTGGCGAAGGCCGCGAATGCTCCGTTTCTTACCATGAATTCGTGGCACATGCGCAGCGAGGAAGTGGACGATCTTCTTAAACAGGTAGGCAGCGCCGAATTTACCAGTGATGAAGACGTGGAAGAGGCCCGCTGGCTCCGTACTTATATCGGTAAGACTGGATTCGTTCAACTAGGTTTTGCCCACCAGGGCGTAATGATGCTCTACGAGGCTTCCACCGAATGGTACGACCGCTACAAGAGGCTCATGGAGCTGTCGGAAGATTTTGGCGGCATCCCCATCGATGGTTCCGAGTTCGATGACGAGCCTTAATCATGCGCTGGAACATTCGCAGCGCAGACCACGCACAAGCACAATCCCTTTCCGCTGAGTTGCAATCGGGCGCCTTCACACAAAAATTCAATCCCGCGGTTGCCGGCATCCTTGCCCGCCTTTTAGTAATGCGCGGGATCACTACAGGCGAAACCGCCCACCATTTCCTTTCGCCCTCGCTCTCTGATCTCCACTCTCCATATTTGTTAACAGGAATGAAAGCAGCACTCGACCGCATCGAAGCGGCAATCGAGCGCAAAGAAACCATTCTGATCTACGGGGACTACGATGTGGACGGCACCACCGCCATCGTCATTCTCAAAACCGCGATTGAGTTGTGCGGAGGAACTACCGACTTCCACGTCCCGCACCGCATCCGCGATGGCTACGACATGCGCGACGATGTGATTGAGCGTGCAGCGGCGGCGGGGATTCATCTCATCATCAGCGTGGACATGGGTATTCGCGCCTTTGCTCCGGCAGAAACCGCGCATCGCTTGGGTGTTGACCTCATCGTTACAGACCACCATCTGCCGGGTGCGGACGGCGTTCCCCGAGCCCTCGCCGTCGTGAATCCCAACCAGGCGGGATGCGAGTATCCGTGCAAGTCAATTTGCGGGGCTGGAGTCGCATTCAAACTCGCGCAGGGACTTCTGGCAAGAAGGCTTGCGGACAAAGACCAGACAAGCTTGTTGAAGTCATTCATGAAAATGGTGGCCATTGCCACGGTTGCGGATTCCGTGCCGCTGGCGGGCGAAAATCGTATCTTCACCAAAATTGGATTGCAGGCGCTGCGCACTGCCGTCAATCCGGGGTTGCGCGCTCTGCTCCAAGTAGCAAAGCTTGGCGGCGAACCGTTGACCTCCGGCGAAGTTGCCTTTCGCATCGCGCCGCGCATTAATGCCGCCGGGCGCATGGACGTGGCGCGGGATGTAATCGAACTTTTTAGCGTCAAAGACCCACTCCGTGCCGTGGAGATTGCCAATCGCCTTGATGAGTTAAATTCCGAGCGTCAGGAGGAAGAACGCCGCATTCTTGAATCCATCAATAAACGATTCGAAGAAACTCCGGCCCTTGGCGAGGCTTTTTGTGTTGTTGTGGATGGCGAAGGCTGGCACCGAGGCGTGATCGGAATCACCGCTACTCGCGTAGTGGAGCGTTATGGCCGGCCGGCGCTGGTGATCTCTAAAAACGGAGAAGAGGCGCACGGTTCAGGCCGCTCCATCAAACCGTTTCATCTGCTCAACGCGCTGGAATCCTGCCCGGAGTTGTTCACTCGATTTGGCGGACACTCGCATGCGGTAGGATTTTCGTTGCCCTGTGCAAATGTGGAGGAGTTGCGAACGCGGCTGGATGCCTATGCGCGACAGCGGCTTACTCTTGAAGATTTCGATCCGCAGCTGGAAGCGGACGCGGAGTTGTCGCTGGCGGAGATTACGCCGGAGTTATTTGCGGCAATCGAGCAGCTGGAACCGTTTGGCGCGGGAAATCATGCGCCGGTCTTCGTGGCCCGCGGTGTCCGGCTGATGGCGCCGCCAAAGATCATAAAAGAAAAACATGTGCGCCTAAGGGTTGCGCCTCCCGCGATCTCAAAAAATGGAGAGAGCGGCTGGCGAAATTCAATGTCCTATAACGCGCTTGGATGGCGCATGGCGGAGCGATTTCAACAATCGGGGCTGCTCGCCGGGGACAGCTTTGACGTCGCCTTTACGCTGGAGCAGAACGATCATCCAGAATTTGGCGGGATTGAGTTGACGCTGCGAGATTTCAAGAGCGGTGGAGCGCGGGAGAAGATCGCGGTGGTTGGTTAATGGATTTTGTTTCGGGCTATATACGCCTAAGATGATTTCTTGGGGCCATTCAAAAGTGTCAAACCCATAAATACCCTCACTCCATAAATTCCCTCAAACCTCATGTCATCCCGAAACGCATAGCGTTGAGGGACCTTACGTCAGCCGGAATGTTTTCTTGCTCCTTGCGGAGGAGTGGTGTCCTTCTTTGCTGCACAGATCGCTGCAACTGTCGTAAGGTCCCTCCTCCGCTCGCTTTGCTCGCACGTCGGGGTGACATGATTGTTTGGGAGGGGAATGCTTGTAGGAAATACCCGTAACTCCCCTCATTCCGGCTGCCAAACATTAGTCAGTTGCAAGTTATGGAACTATTGCCGAATCAAATTGTCTTCGTGATTGCGCGGGAGTAGAAATCAAATGGAAGGGGAAAGCACATGGGCGTTACGCATTACGCGGGGGGAAGTATGGTCGCGCACAACATGGTTACCACGCAATTCGAGTTGGATGGATTCAAAGTAGTCCGCACGCTGGGAGTTGTTCGCGGAATCGTAGTGCGCTCGCGTTCAGTAATCGGCACGATTGGCGCCAGCTTGCAGACGTTGATCGGCGGAAACATTACGCTTCTGACCAATCTTTGTGAAAGAACGCGCGAAGAAGCTTTTGATCTGATGTTGCAGCACGCCGGCCAATTGGGCGGAAACGCCGTGCTTACGTTCCGATACGACGCAACGGAAATCATGCAAGGCGTCACGGAAGTCCTGGCCTACGGCACGGCGGTCCTGGTTGAGCCAATAAAAAGCTAATACGTGTGATTTCCCTCGCGCAAGAGCCCCAGTTTAGTAGCAAGAGCGCGCATTTAATAGCGAAGGTTTCGAACCTGATTTTTTACCGCATCAATTGGATTGGCTTCCGCTCGCGAAATAAACGGGAAGGGCATGGCTTTAGCCATGCCGCACGAACGCTAACAATATAAGGCTTCAGCCCCTGAGGTAAGAAAAGCCTATTCGCTGGTGAAGTAGTCCACAGTCACGGGATTTTCAAACAAAGAATAATCCCGTGTCACCACCGTAATTCCTGAGTCAGTCACGAAATATCGCTGCCTGTCGGCTTCTGGATCGAATCCAATCGTCGTCCCTTCGGGAATGTGAACGTCGCGGTCAATAATTGCGCGTCGAATGCGGCAGTGGCGGCCGATATTCACGTGCGAGAAAAGAATGCTGGACTCGACTTCGCTGTAGGAGTTGACGCGCACGTCCGGCGAAAGAATGCTGCCCCGCACGCTGCTTCCTGAAACAATGCATCCCGCGGAAACAATCGAATCATGCGCCTGCCCGGTGCGTCCCTGTTCAGCGAACACAAACTTTGCCGGCGGGTACTGGCGCTGATAAGTCCGGATCGGCCAGTCGGAGTCGTACAAATTAAACACCGGCGAGACCGAAACGATGTCCATGTTGGCTTCGTAGTAGGCTTCGAGCGTTCCCACGTCGCGCCAGTACTGGGCCTCTTTTTTGTTCTCATCCACAAAGTCGTAGGCGTAAACGCGGTAGTCGTCCACCATCTTAGGCAGAATGTCTTTGCCGAAGTCGTGGCTGGAATCGGGATCTTCCGCGTCCTTCAGCAATACCGGAATCAGCACATCGGTGTTGAAAAGATAAATTCCCATGGACGCCGCGACTTTATTGGGATTGTGCGGGGCGCGGAGCTTGGTTTCTTTGGGCTTCTCCTCAAATCCCACCACGCGGTTATCGTGGTCCACATCCACCACGCCGAAGCGAAAAACTTCATCGGGCTCAATTTGGATGGTCGCCAGCGTCACGTCCGCGCCGCAGTCTTCATGCTGCTTGAGCATGCGGCGATAGTTCATCTTGTAAATATGGTCGCCGGAAAGAATCAGCACCCGCTTGGGTTGCTCTGATCCAATCGAATAAATGTTCTGGTAAACCGCGTCGGCCGTTCCCTGGTACCAGCTTTCGCTCACGCGCTTCATGGGAGGCAGGACTTCGACGAACTCGCCCATTTCACGGGCCACAAAATTCCACCCTTCACGAATATGGCGGTTGAGCGAGAGCGCTTTATATTGCGTGAGAATGTAAACCTTGCGCAGGTCGGAATTGACGCAGTTGGAAAGCGTGACGTCGATAATTCGATAAATGCCGCCGAAAGTGACGGCAGGTTTGGCACGGTCGCGAGTGAGAGGATAAAGCCGTTCTCCGGCTCCCCCAGCGAGCAGAACTCCGAGCGTATCTTTCATAGTGCTGGCATGCCCTTGCGCTTGGATGCAGACTGCTAGTGATGGGAAACGCGCCAGGATGATTTTTGCCTCACTCTGGCGTGATCGCGCACAAAAAGAAATGCGCCCCAAAATGAAACCTGTACAAAATGAAAGAAGATACTAGCACAGCTATGTAGCAGTACCGTACGGTGAAAGACGGTTTTGGCAGGAGGGAACGAAGGGAGCTTGGGTTGCCGGACTGACGCCTGGCGCTATAAGCGATGCACTTCATCAGCAGGGCCGGAGCAACTCTACCTTACGTCTGCTCTTCTTCCACTTTAATGCGCAGCGATTTCAGGAACTTCAGGTCCTGGTCGCTGACTTTGAACTCGAAATTGCTCGAAGAGGAAGTGACGAGCGTCGTCTTCTCCGCATTGCTCTCACCTGGCTTGCTGATGCCAATGGTAGCTTCCAGCACCAGGAAAATGTCATATCCGCCGTCCTTGATTCTGGAGACGACTTCGGCGATGGAATCGGAGTCAGCCAGGGATTCATTGATCGCCTCGCCAAGTTCCTTCATAAGTTGCTTAAGTTGCTGGTCCACATGCCCCCCTGCATCCCGGTCGCTGCCACAAAGGCAGCTCCAGTTCATTAGATGTATAAACGCATGCCTATGATGCGTGGCCGGTGCAGTTTACCGTGCCCGTATTCTATCCCTTAAAACGGGCGAAAACATTGATAAAATCATTCGCGATGGGGAAAGTCTTCACTTTCAAAAATTTGGGGATCGCCACTCGGATGGCCACCGACCAAGCCAAGCGCTCGCATGGATTGAATGCGCTTTGGCAAGGTGTCCGCGCCTGGGCCGTGCATTTTGCGCATGTCATGCACCAGCTCTGGCTGGAAGTTGTAGGATTCGTTTTTCTGGCAATTGCTGGAATTGGAGCAATCGGAATCGTGCGCGAGTACTCGAAATATGAAGCGGGTAAATCCAGCTACGGCCGGGTGATGCTTGCGGTGTGCTTCACGCTGTTGTTCGTTTGGTTTGGAGTGACTTCGTTCTGGCGATTGCGGAGGAAGTTAGCGGCCATGAAGTGAGTAGTAACGAAGTGACCGGTAATGAAGTGAGCGGTAACGAAGTGAGATCCGGGTCGCGGAACTGAAGTCTATTTGCCATGGCTGAGAAATCCAAACCGTCCGCTGCTCAGCCCGAGACTTCCTCCCATATTCCCATTCAACCCGTCTATACGGAAGAGGACCTCGTCGCTGCTGATTCTGGTGTTTTTGACTACGACGCCCAGATCGGCTTTCCCGGCGAATATCCCTACACGCGCGGCATTCAGCCCACCGGATATCGTGGCCGCCTCTGGACCATGCGTCAGTACGCAGGCATGGGCGACGCCGAAGAGTCCAACAAGCGATATAAATATCTGCTCGCCCACGGCACCACGGGGCTTTCGGTCGCCTTCGATCTTCCCACCCAAATCGGCCTCGATTCCGATAGTCCGCTGGCGCTCGGTGAGGTGGGCAAGGTCGGCGTCGCCATTGACTCCATTGAAGACATGGAGCGGTTGTTCGAGGGGATAGACCTGACGAAGATCTCGACTTCCATGACCATCAACGCGACCGCCTCCATTCTGCTGGCTCTGTATGTCGCAGTGGCACGGCGGCGCAGCGTGGACATTCGCCGGCTTTCAGGTACGGTGCAAAACGATATTCTGAAGGAATACATCGCCAGGGGCACGTACATCTATCCGCCGCAGCAGGCCATGCGCATCGTCACCGATCTCTTTGCCTGGGTGAATGACAATGTTCCCGAGTGGAACACGATCTCCATCTCCGGATACCACATGCGCGAAGCCGGTTCGACGGCGGTGCAGGAAATCGCCTTCACCTTGGGCAATGGAATTGCCTACGTGCAGGCAGCGATCAAATCGGGCCTGGACGTGGACAAGTTCGCGCCGCGGCTGTCGTTCTTTTTTAACGCGCACAATAATTTCCTGGAAGAAGTTGCGAAGTTCCGCGCCGCGCGCCGCATGTGGGCAAAGATCATGCGCGAACGCTTCCAGGCGAAGAATCCGCGCTCCTGGATGTTGCGCTTTCATACGCAGACGGCGGGCTCTACGCTAACCGCGCAGCAGCCGGAGAACAATATTGTCCGCACCGCCTTGCAGGCGCTTGCCGCGGTGCTCGGTGGAACGCAGTCCTTGCATACCAATTCCTACGATGAAGCCCTGGCCTTACCCACCGAGCAAGCCGCGCGAATTGCTTTACGCACGCAGCAGATCGTCGCTTACGAGTCGGGAGTGCCGAACACCGTGGATCCGGTAGCGGGATCGTATTACATCGAGAGCCTGACCAATGAGATGGAGAAGCGCGCGCTCGATTACCTGGACAAAATTGACGCGCTGGGTGGAATGCTCCCCGCCATCGAACGCGGATACGTGCAGCAGGAAATTCAGAACGCCGCTTACGAATATCAGAAGCAAGTAGAGAAAGAAGAAGCGGTCGTTGTCGGTGTGAACCGGTTCACCATGGAAGAAGAAAAGCCCGTGCCCATTCAACACATGGACGAAACGCTCGAGCGCAAACAGGTGGAACGTCTGCGCGCGCTGCGAAGTCGCAGAGACGGCCAGTTATGGGAGGCATCTCTCAAGCAGATTGAAGACGCGGCGCGCTCCGGAGCGAACCTGATGCCGCATATTCTCAGCGCCGTCGAAGCCTACGCGACGGTCGGCGAAATTTCGGATACGCTGCGCCGCGTGTTCGGGGAGTACAAGGAAACCGTGGTCGTTTGAGTTGCGTGTAGTGCCGGATTCCGGCATCACAAACCCCACCGTAAGATTAAGACTTTAGTCCGCGTAGCAGAGATTTCGGAAAGAGCGCGGTTTCGGTTTCTAGCCGTTTCTTAAAGTAGCAGAAATTTCGGGAAGGGCACGGCTTTAGCCGTGCCACAAACATCCACTTACTCGCGGATCGCGCCCGCCGGGCGCAATTGCCAAGGAATGCTCACCCAATGTTGAGCCGCTGACGCGTAATTTCGATATGGGGCATTTTCGGCACCCTTCGACTTCGCTCAGGACAGGCTAAAAGCGAAAGTCGCGCCCTTTCCTTTGCGAAATTTAAGCGTTGCCCAAATTCCGGTTGCGATATGTAAGCGTTACGAAAACTCCGTTTGCGAGAGATGAGAGTTGCGAAAAACTTCGACACTATCACGAACGGGAAGGGCACGGCTTTAGCCGTGCCGAAGAAGCAGTGGAAATAAGCGGCTTTAGCCGCTGCGGTTACCCGCGCTCAATCTGATTCATGAACGGCTGAAGATTCAACTCCAGCATCTTGCGATCTTCTTCAGAGAGGTCGGTAAAGCGAAAGGGTTGCAACCAGCCGCGCGTGGCCCACATGGGAAAAAGCATCTCCGCCTCAACCCGCACCGTCGCCGATACCAAATGAAAAGTCAGCTCCACCACCAGCTTTTCATCCAGCGGGCTTTCCAGATTCAGCATTCCGCCGCTGATAGAAAGAATGTGCAGGCGGGCGCGAATGTGCTTGCGATTCGGCAAACGCACCAGCGCCAAGACCGATCCGCTCAATCGAATGCGTGGAGCGCGTTGATCTTTCACCGACTTGCTGGAAGCCACTTCGGGCCTGGCTAAAGCAGGGGACTGCGACATATGCAGACAGTATGGCACCCGCAATTTAGCGGTGAAAGTTACCAAAGAACGAGCACTCGATATCGCCTTGGAAACCGCGAAAAACAAGGGATTGGCGGGTTGTCGGGGATGCCTAGGGAACATCTTAATCCGCGATTGCGCACATTCCACGGGAATGAGACAAAGGTGGGTAGTAGTGCAGTTTGCATGGAAGTAGTTCGTATCAGGATATGGCTTTAGCCATATCGCCGGAGCAGCACAAAAAAAATGGGACGGGCTTTAGCCCTCGGCGACTGAAGGCGGTCATCGGAGCCGTCGTGCGGCAGGCCTGAGGGCGCTGCCCTGATACGAATCAGCTCAGCAACACACCACCACCCAAACGCCCCACAGATCGGCGTCAGCCCGCTTATAGGCGTATGATGGGGTATGGATTACATTTCGCAACGTCTCAGTGATCTTCGTCAGGAAATTACCGATCTTCGGAGCATGAACACGCGCTATTCGGAGAGAAGCGAACACAGCGCAATTGACCAGTCGGCCTACGAATTGCGCACCAATCGCCTGCAGCAGATCAAGAAAGAGCTCTCAAACATGCGGAATCTTCCTAAAGAAGGCGTGGTATGGTGGGAAAAAGTTGGGAGCCAGGGCACTGCATTATCATAGCCGCTAACGTCACGAATGGAGTTTTTGACGGGGACCGATTCGACCGCTTTCCCACAACCGTTAGTTTTTCCCACAAATCCAACGGAAGCATTTATCATCTAACGGCAGTTAACTCACAGAAAATCATATTTAGCGTCCCGGAAGGCTTAAGGAGACAGAATGTCCAAAATTAACGGCGATAAGGCCCGGTTCCACAAGGCCCGGAAGGAAAAGATCGAGCGCCGGGAGCGCTATCGGAAGATGTTTGCGACATTAGCGGGCAAGGATACGAAGTCTGCGGCCAAGACGACGAAATAGTTGCCGCAGGTTATTGCAAGAACCGGTTTGGGTAGGAGACGACAAACTAGTTGCCGCAGGTTTATTGCAAGAATCCGGTTTGGGAAGGGCACGACTTCAGTCGTGCCGCTCGAGTCCGCACAATAAGGGCTTTAGCCCCTGAGGTAAGAGACAGTTAGCTTTACTAAAGGATGAGACTGTTTTCAGCGCCTAAGCAAGAATGTTCTGAGCGGAAAAGATCTGAACGAAAAAGTTGTGAACGAAAAAGAAAAGAGAGCTTATGAAAAATCTTTACGTCGGCAATCTGCCCCATGCTACAACCGAAGCCGAGTTGCGGAGTGTTTTTGAAGCCCACGGTGCCGTGGAAAAAGTAAGCATGGTCACCGACCGCGATACCGGACGTTCGCGCGGCTTTGCCTTCGTCGAGATGACTGACGCCGGAGAAGCGGAAAAAGCCATTGCGGCTCTAAACGGAACGGACCTTGGCGGCCGCACCCTCAAGATCAACGAAGCAAAGCCTAAGACCGAACGCCCCGGAGGCTTCGGCGGCGGTGGTGGCGGTAAGCGCTTCGGTGGCGGCGGAGGTGGCGGACGTGGTGGTTTTGGCGGCGGCGGAGGTGGCGGCCGTGGAGGAAGCGGCGGCGGTGGTGGTGGCCGCGGCGGACGCGGGCGCGACGATGGAGGCCATGCACGTGGACCTCGCGAGCCCCGCTGGTAGTTTTTTAAATTTATAATCATGATCAAACGCCGCGCCGGGACCCGAGCGCGGAAGTAGTAGTTCATGAATATTCAAGGGGGCCTCATGCCTGGTCGGGGTAGCGCGACTTTCAACAAACGACAAAAAGAGCAGCGCCGCAAGGAAAAGCAGCGCGAGAAAACGGAACGCCGCAGCCAGCGGAAGATCGACAAACAGGGCCAGGTTGGAGAAGACAATGGTGGCTCATTCGAAATCGCGGAAAGCCAGGATGCGTTGTTCGAAATGGAGCCGGGCGAGTCTGAGTCCGACAACTTCTAACGGGTGGTCCCGTTTTTACTTTTTTAGCGGAGCGCTCACGCCGCTCGCTGTTGTCCGTGACTGAACTTCCTCACCGCAAGAATAATCAGCAGCACGAACGCCGTGAGCACCACGAGTTGCGCGACCACGAAGGGCCGTTCCGATTGCGTTGGTGCCAGCGCCCTCAAGGCGGGCACCTTTTCGAACGACTGCACAACCAGCACAAACACATTCAAATACAGCGCGATCATCGCGGTGACCACGTAAGCGCTGCGCCACACCCCGGCCATATGAAAAGCGTAGCGCGCAAGAATGGCGATTGCGAGCACCACCAGAGAAATAATGGCCACTTTGTGCGATGGCAAGAGATGCGTGAAGGGAAAGCCGAATGCAGTTACGCTGGTGAGTACTGTCGTGGTCAGGAAAACCGCGGTCCATCCATTCAGTCGCTTCCCGCCGAGCAATCCAAAAAGCACAATGAATCCGGAAAAAATACCGATGAGACTGATGGCGACATGGACGATTGTGTAAGTTGCGAGTGACATGCCTAAAACCATGACGACCTCCAGGGAAGTGCAGAAGATAGTACGCTGTGAGTAGGAAAATTGCCAGCGATGAGGCGAAGGGTAGTGGTGGAGTTTGCAATCCACATCTGCAAAGCCCAAGTGTAAAAACCTCCCAAGAAAAAGACTCGCGTAGGTTTCAGTCAAGCGCTGCGCATATCGGTCAGAGAAAGCTGCGAAAAATTAGCTAGGCAGTCTTAGCTGATCTGGGCTAGCAGTGAATGGGTCTGGCACAGGTTTTATGTGTTCGCTCTTTAGCTTATCGAAAAGGGCGCGCATTTGAGGTGAACCTACATAGACTCTTCCTCGACGTTCTCCATCTGGAATCAGGAGCCCCGCATCTACTCCCGTTTTTAAATCCCTGCTTGCCAGAACATCATTCAACCCTGCCAGGTTTCTATAGCTAGAATTTCGCACTCGGTAACCGATGGCTCCATCAGCGATGGCATAAATAAGCCGTTCTGGTAAACCACGTCGTTTGAGCTCGAGTTCAAGTTCCTGCCAGAGAGCACCCATTACTTTTGTTCGCATTACCAATGTTGTGGCCTGACGAAAGTGGGCCGTGAGATTAAAGCGAATCCAATCGCGCGTTCCGTTTCGCGGATGCCAAGATCCTTCCCCGGTTCGCGCAAGAATATTGTAATAATCCTGAGTGTTACGCCCCAAATATTCTTCGATAGATGAAAACTCAGGCTCAAGAATTCCTTCTAGCCCAAGAACGAGTGTTTGTAGACATCGAGCCATCCTTCCATTTCCATCTGAAAATGGGTGAATCATCACTAGGTTCAAGTGAGCCATTGCTCCCTTTACCAGCGCATGTGGGCAATCATCCTCGTCGTTCAGGTATTCGATTAATTCCTCAATTAAACCCGGCACCATCTCGACATCAGGGCCTTCGTACACCACCTCGTTTTTAGATTCATCGTGCACGTAGACGGTCCCCGGTCGCCAATTTCCCGGGTGTTTGTTTAGATCGTAATGCAACATCATGAAGTGGAGGCCACGAAGGAAACCTTCACTGTAGATGAAGTTCTTATCCTTGGTAAGCTGAAGGACGAAAGTCATGGCTGTCCTGTAGCCGGTCACAGCGAGCCATGCCTCTTTGTCTGCATTCAACGGTTCCTCGCCTTCGACGGCTGCAATCGCGTCCTCGGCTGTGACGTTATACCCCTCAATACTGTTCGACCCACGCACTGCACGAGCTAATGTATTTCGGCGCAACAACCCATTCCATCTCCGAGGACTTGCGAGGTTGTACTTCAAGGTTTTTCGCGCTTCCTCAATTCTGGCAATAACTTCCTTCTCGGCTTGCATCAACTTTTCTGCGCGAAATACCATAAAAAAGATAGTATAATACTTTCATACCTTAGGCAAATAATATTATACTTATGCATTAAAGTAATGCACTATCTTTTGGGGTATGTGCTAATTCTCCGCCAGTTCGCAAGGCAATAGGATTACCAATGCGAAGGCTGCAATTTGAATGACTACTTGCCTGCGGCTTGCGCCTTTTGCGTGGTAGCGAGTTTCGTGCTGGACTTGGGTTGCTTCAGCACATCGAGACATTGTGGGTCGAGACGGGTGGTGGAGTCTTTTTCCATCATTCCAAGTACCACGTCCTTTGGCAGGCTCTCGCGGTAAGGACGCTTCTCCGTGAGGGCTTGGTACACATCAGCAACGCAGAGTATGCGTGCGGTTAGCGGGATTTTTTCTGCGGGCAGTCCTTCGGATAGCCTTTGCCGTCCAGCCGTTCGTGGTGCGCGCCAGCGACGAATGCCATGTTTTCAAAGCCGGAAATCTTCTGCACGATCACCTTGGTATACACGGGATGCATCTTCATCTTGTCCCACTCGTCTTCATTTAACTTGCCGGGCTTTTCCAGGATCGAGTTGGAGACGCTGAGTTTTCCGATATCGTGCAGCAGGGCGGCGCGCCGGACAAAGGTGGTGGTCTGTTCTGAAAGCCCAAGACCGCCGGCGATTTCAACCGCGGCTGCGGCGACCCCGAGCGAGTGGTTGTAAGTGTAGGGCGATTTGGCGTCAATAATTCCGGCGAATGCGTCGCAGATTTCATCTACGCGTTGTTGCGAGGCGGTGACCGCAGCGCCCGGTTCCATGCGCATGACATATTCGCGCGCGTTGCTGGAAAAGAATTTTTCCCACAAAGGATCGTTGGCCTGAAAAGTCGCAACAATGCGGGCAATTTCCGGGTCAAACCAGCGGCCGCTGCGCTCGGAGATTACTTGCACAGCCTCGGCTGGCGTGCGTCCATTGGCGAATACTTCGAGCGTCTGGCTTACGTTCATAATGCGCGACAGCAGAGGAATTTCTTCCTTCTCCCGGTGATCGGGATAGCCGGCTCCGCTCCAGTGCTCGTCCAGGCTGCGGATGGCTGCCGCCGTATTCTCACTGAGGCCGATTTTGCGGGCGATGTCGGCGCCGCGTTCGCAACGCGCTCCGATTACTTCCGCATTGTTTCTTTTTTGTTCCACGCCTAATACAACGGCCTTCACAAAGCGGCGTAACAACGATTCTTCGGGTAGCGTATTGCGCAGAAGATAGCGCAGCCCGGAAAGCGAAGGACGCGTCCAGTCCTCGAACTTAACTTCCCGTTTGGCGCGAATGTCGTCGGAGCCCAAAATCTGGTGCATGCGAGCTGAGTTGCTGCTGCAGCCCGCGTCCTTGAGCAGCAGCGCGTAATACAGGTCGGCAGATTGCCGCTCCGAAAGCTGCATTTCCTCGGCAATGCGCATTCCTACCAGGCAGCTGCGGATTGCGTGCCCCATGGGCTGACCTTCAGTAAGGTCGAGCGCGGCGGAAAGCGCGGAGATTACGTCCGAAAGTCGAATTGTGGCGGCCTGCTCAGTAAACATGGGCAATGAATCAATAAATATGGATGACGGCGAAGCGTCGTGCGGGGCTCAAAGCTATGGTGAGCTTGGCGAGCAGGCTGCCTCAAGTTACGGCAGTAACCCATGGAGAGTGCCTAAGGGCGCATTCACTCTCCATCACGACTATCGCGATGGTTACTTTCTCCCCTTCCGTAACTGGCAGCGGCAGGGGAGGAACTGGAATACTTTTTCCGCAAGCGATTTTAAATTTCCCTTCCCACTCCTTAAGGGTCATCCAAATGAAATTCAGTGTTCACAAGTTGATCGTGCTTGCCTTGTTCTGCAGCGGAACGGCGGCGGTGGCGCAGATTGGTGGTGCTTTGGGAAATGGAATGAGCAGCCGGGCAACATCACTGGGTGGCGCGGATGTCGCCTCGTTATCGAGTCCACTCGAGGCCATACAGGGCAATCCTGCTGGCCTTACCGAGTTGAAGGGACATGAGCTTGACCTCAGCGTTTCCAGCCTGTTTGTCACTGGCAGCTTTAGCAATTCGGTTTCGAACGACGGCACCATCAGCACTTTTTCCGGCGTTCTTCCTTATGGCGCGTTCGCGATGCCTTTGCATTCGAAGCGCTTTATTCTGGGACTCTCCGCCGCGCCCGATGTTGCAATGAGCGCAAACTGGAAGTATATGGACCCTCCGGGAGGATTGGGAGGCACCAGCTATGGCTTGCAGCAGAACAAGTCGGCCATCCTGGGATTGCGCTACGCCGCTGGCCTGGGCGTTGTCGTGAATAAGAAGCTTTCCCTCGGCGGCACTCTTGGATTGCTCTACAACCGCAACACTCTCGACGCTCCATTCATCTTCCAGCAGCAGGCGGTGCTCGCGGGGGCGAAGACGCTACTCGACCTGCATACTTCCGGCACGGGCTGGAATGGCACCTTCGGCGCTCTTTACACGCCAAACAGAAATTTGACCGTGGGGCTTTCCTATAAGACCAAGACTACCGTGCATTCCAACGGAGACGCTTCCGGCGACGTGGGCGCGCAGTTTGCCACGCTTGGCGTTACCGGAGTCCCCACGGACTTCCACTACGACGCGGGCGTCATCACGAAATTTCCGCAGGCGCTTTCCGGCGGAGTTTCCTGGCAGGCCTTGCGCCGTGCGCGGCTGAACCTTCAGGGAAACTGGATCAACTGGAGCAATTCATTCAACAATCTTCCGGTCAACTTGACCCACGGAACTAACTCGGCGATCAATGGCCTGGTGGGATCAGATGCTATGCAGGATGTTGTCCCAATCCGCTGGCGCAATCAGGGAGTGTTTGGGGTGGGCGTGGAGTCTCCAGTAGGCGAGCACTTGGCGTTTCGCGGCGGCTACTCTTACGCGACCAATCCGGTTCCCTCAGCCACATTGACTCCAATGACCGCTGCCATTTTGCAAAACACAATTGGTACCGGCGCGGGATACACCCATGGCCGCTACAACTTCGACCTGGCTTACCAACTGCAACTGCCTGCGACAGCAAGCGTGGGCACCAGTTCACTGTTGTCGGGTGAATACGACAACAGCAAAGTGAATGTCACCATGCAATCGCTGACGCTCACCACCAGAATTCACTTCTAACTCAGTACGCGTTTTTCGTTTTTCCCAAGCACGCTGCTTCCTTAATCTTAGGAAGAGCGGGCTTGTTTTTTCGTTATCGACAATTCACGCAGTTTCGCACTTCCACGAAGTTCGCACAGGGCCGCCCATCCGCGTTTATTAATCGTACAAAATCGATATTCCTTGACCTTGCGCCCTGCGCATGATAAAGCCTGTAGTTCGCTTCTGGAGATTCCGAATTCGAAAAGAGATCCAAATTCAAAGCGTGGGATGCCCTCATCATGTCAGAAAATAAAAATCGCACCTGGGTATTGGTTGGAGTGGCGGCTCTTTTAATTGTCCTTTTCGTCCAACTGGCGACATCTACGCATCGCAACTCCCTCACCTGGGATGAGGACGACCATATCTTTGCCGGGTTCATGTCGCTGAAGCACGGCGATTTTGGATTGAACCCTGAACATCCGCCGTTGGTAAAGATGCTGGCTGCGCTCCCTTTGCTCCCGCTTCATTTGCAGGAGCCGTCGCTCCCCGGCGACTTTTTCAAGTACGACGCATTCCACAGCGGCAAGGATTTCATCTTCCATAACAACGTCGGGCATGACGAAATCATTTTTCGCGCGCGCATCGCCGCCTCGCTGCTGACCATGGTGCTGGCGTTGTTGGTTTTCATGGCCGCCCAGGAGATGTTTGGCACGGGCGCGGCCTTCATCGCGCTTGCGCTCATGGTGTCTGACCCCAACGTACTCGCCCACGGCGCCGTCGTTGGCACGGACATGGGCCTCTCCTGTTTCATGTTCGCCTCCATCTACGCTTTTTATCGCTATGTGAAAGCGCCATCGGTGGGACGGCTGGTCGTGGTCGGCGTGGCCGGTGGGCTGGCGCTGGCTTCCAAACACACCGCCATTGTGATTCTCCCCATGCTGGTGCTGCTGGCGATCTGTGAAGTGGTGCGGAACAGAAACGGGAATAGCAGCGGCAAAGTTGAAAAAGAAGGAGTCACGATTTCCAGGGGCAAGCGCGCCGCCCGACTGGCCGTGGCGATTGTCGCGATGAGCATCATCGCGATTGCCATCTTGTGGGCGTTCTATGGATTCCGCTACCAGGCAAGGGAAGCAGGTCTGCAGTTGAACCCTACCATGCCCGAATACCTACAGCAGCTCTCCCGCCCGCGTGAGGCCCACATTCTAGCCGCAGTCGCGCACTGGCATCTGTTTCCTGAGTCCTACATTTACGGATTGGCCGACGTGCGCATCATGTCGGATTTCTATACCAGTTACATCTTCGGCAAAATTTATCCCCATGGCGTGTGGTTTTACTTTCCCGCCGCGTTTGTTATTAAATCCACGCTGGCCTTTTTGATTCTCCTGGGTCTCGCGATCTGGGCCATTGCCACGCGCAAACTGACCGCATGGCGTGAGATATTATTCCTCACCGTCCCGCCCATATTCCATCTGCTTGTCGCCATGAGCGCCGGGATGAATATCGGCCTTCGCCACATCCTGCCTATGTACATGTTTCTCTATATCCTGATCGCGGGAGCGTCTATAAACCTGATCCGAAAAAATCGCCGATGGCTATACGCCGTGGTCGTTCTCATCGCCTTCCAGGCGGTCTCCAGTGCGCGTACTTATCCCGCTTATCTGGCCTATGAAAATGAACTCTGGGGAGGCCCCGCGAACACCTACAAATATTTGAGCGACTCCAACTCCGATTGGGGACAGCAACTCCACGACACCAAACGCTATCTCGACCAGCACGGAATTAAAAATTGCTGGTTCATTTACTTCGCGCAAGGCGTAGTGGATTTCCGCGACTACGGCATCCCCTGCAAGCCCTTGCCCACCATGGACACCATGTGGATGCGCGAAGTGGACCAGGCCCCTCCCGCGATTGACGGCCCCGTGCTTATCAGCGCCGGAGATCTTTCCGGATTCGAGTTCGGCGCGGGCCCGCTCAATCCCTACGAGCAGTTCAAGCAACTCCGCCCCTCCGCTGTGATTGATTACGGCGTCTTCGTCTTCAACGGACACTTCGATCTTCCCCTCGCCTCCGCCCTCGGCCACTTGCAGAATGCCAAAAATCTGCTCGCAGCCAAGCAGTTGCCCGAAGCTCTCTCCGAGGCGCAGCAGTCCGTCGCCCTCGCCCCGGATGCCGTAGAACCAAACGCCGTCCTCGGAGATGTTCTGACCGCCCTGCAACGTCCGCAGGAAGCCCGGCACTCTTACGAAACGGCGCTGCATCTGGCGGAGACCATCGAGCCCGAGTTCCAGATCAGCCGCGCCGCCGATCTGAAAGCCAAGCTCGCAAAGTAATTCGTTTTTTTCGCCTGGCGGGCGTCCGTCTTTGCCCGCCAGGCGCGCCTTTTCAGGCCATTACTCTGGAAAATACTTCCTGCTGCAATCCCTCGAAAGACGGTATATACTCGTGCGCGCACCAGTGGTTGCCGCTTTGGCGAGGGCAATCGCGAAGCAAGGATGAGGAGAGAAACCATCATGAACTGGAAAGCGAAATTGATTCTAGGCGTGCTGACCGCGGGCGCGATGTTTCTGCTTACCTATGCGCTGCCGCGGGGCAACACAGTCCAGAACGCAACGCTCGCAATGTTCCCGCTCACCGTCGGCGTGTGGGCAATTTTCGTTTTGCTCTTCGTCAAGCTGAAATGAACCCGCGAGGCTCGCGCGGTCTCGGTCTGCCGCAAGTTCTCTAAAGAAGCCACGCCACGGCAATTAGCGCAGCTTCGTGAATGCGGACCTAGTTCAATGGGCCTCTTTAATTTTTATTTTTTCTTCGTCGCGCTGCCATTCGGCATTGGATTAGCATCCGGCGCTTTGCACTTGTGCATGTTGAACTGCTGTTGGATCGCCGCTTGCCCCAGATTGCGCGGGTCGGCAAAAAATTCCGTATTGCAGGACTCGCACACTCCGCGGACGGGAATGTTCTTGGTCTTTTTTATGATGCGGAGACTGCGCTTGAGCATCAGCAAGTCTCCCACAGATCGCTCAAGTTGGCCAGTCTGTCACCGACCGCGTCCGCGCACCCCAATACCCGCGCCAACTTGCCCGCATGGTTCCCTTTCAACAAATGCCACGCTTCCTTATAGCAATCGAGCTTCGACCTCACGAGTTTTGGATAAAGCGTCACGCTCCCCCGTCCGAAAATCTTTTTCGCGGGAATGATGTACCACAAATCCTCAGGAATCAAATAAGCCGCTACAAAATCAAACGCATCTCGCTTGTACAGCCCACAACCTCCACGCACCGTGCACGAATATCCTCTGCGATCTTTGTGCATAGTGGACTTCACCTGCACCCGCACAAATCTTCCTCCATTTTCCACGACAAAGTCATAGTGCGCCGAATCGCTCCAAGGCTTGGTCATCTGCAATCCGTGCTCCGCCGCTCGAGCCATAAACCGCAGCTCCGCCCACTCGCCCCGCCGCTTCGGATGTTTAATCTTCATCCCGCCACTTTTTGCCCCGCCGTTTTTCATGATTGCCCCTTTGTTCCCTTACAAGTTTGTCATTCCGAATCCGGCTTTAGCCGGTGAGGAATCTGCTTTGGATGTATCCCCCAATAAAAAACGCGGCCCGCAAAGGCCGCGCACTTCTCTCTCACAATATTTACTATGCTATTTCCAATGGGACAAAAGCAAGGAACGAAGGGACGTAGCTCCGAATCATTGATAAATGGTTTGGAAAGTCGAAATTACGCGTCAGCGCTCAACATTGGGTGAGCATTCCTTGGCAATTGCGCCCGGCGGGCGCGAAACCCGGAATGCGCGAGATGTGCGGCACGGCTTAAAGCCGTGCCCTTCCCGGAAGTCTTGTGATTCAGCGTGATGTTTAATCCTGCGATACAAAGATGTTCCTCCACTCCGCGTTGAGCCCCCACCGGGATTTTGGCTGTCCAACTCTGGAAACCACTCGCTTTCCCAATCTGGAATCACTCGCCAACTATTTCGAACGGGAAGGGCACGACTTCCAGTCGTGCCGATATAGCCTAACCACAACGCGGCTTTAGCCGCTGAGGTGCGCTTTGAAACCTTCTCGAAGAATGTCCCCTCCGGGCACGTACTTCGTGACCTTCTCGACGTGGCAACGGCGCAGGCTCTTTGTGGTTGAGCCTTATGCGCGATTGTTTCTAAAGACTCTTTATCACTACAAACGGCAGGAAGCATTTCGTCTACATGCTTTCGTCGTCATGCCAGAGCACGTTCATCTTCTCATCGCGCCGCAAATAACTCTGGAACGAGCCATCCAATTGATCAAGGGCGGATTTTCCCATTCATTTGGCAGCGAATTCGGGCGAACGAAAGAGATCTGGCAGCGTGGATTCACGGACCATCGCATTCGAGATGGGGTAGATTTTGACCTGCATCGTGGATACGTCCATCGGAATCCCGTAAAACGTGGACTGGTTCAGAAGGCCTCAGAGTACCGCTATTGCTCAGCGTTTCCAGGATTCCGTTTGGATCGCTGGCCCTCAGCGGCTAAAGCCGCTTAAATTTGTGCTCTATGGCACGGCTAAAGCCGTGCCCTTCCCGTTCGTGATCGTGGCTAGAACTTAATTGCGTCAAAACTAAAGGGCAGCTTGCGCCGCCCTTGAACACAGCCTAAGCATTGCCTAGGTTCGCGCCCGAAATTTAACTAGATACTGGGGAAAAAACAGTCCCGATTTAGCCAATCGGGACTGTTGAACTTGGGTACTGTGCCGCTTGCCAGCTAGGTAATAATTCCTTCAACGATGCACGGATTAAAACTAATTTCGATTTTGCCTCAATCGCCCTCCCAATCAGGAACCACTTGCCACTATTTCTAATGGGAAGGGCACGACTTCAGTCGTGCCGATACAGCCGAACTATGACGCGGCTTTAGCCACTGAGGTGCGTTGCTGAACCGCAACATTCATCAAAAAGTAAAAAAGGGCGGCTTGCGCCGCCCTTCCACAACTGAGAACTGACAACCGAGAACCGGGAACTGCGCCCTACGTTCCCTCTGACCAACCCGCCAAATACTCTTCCTGCTCCGGCGAAAGGCGATCAATCTTGATTCCCATGGACTCAAGCTTCAGCTTAGCCACGCGCTTGTCGAGTTCATCGGGGACCTTGTACACGTTCTTCTCGAGAGTCTTGTAATTCTTCACCACGTACTCAACCGACAACGCCTGGTCGGCAAAGCTCATGTCCATCACCGACGGCGGATGCCCTTCGGCGGCGGCCAGGTTGATAAGGCGGCCTTCGCCCAGCAGGTTGATCTTGCGCCCGTCTTTCAGCGAGTACTCTTCCACGAAGTTACGCGTGGTTCGCTTGGAGGATGACATCTTCTCCAGCGCGGGAATATCAATTTCCACGTTGAAGTGGCCCGAGTTCGAAATGATCGCGCCATCTTTCATCAGCTCGAAGTGTTCCTTGGCCAGCACGTTCTTGTTGCCGGTCACGGTGCAGAACACGTCGCCGAGCTTCGCCGCTTCGTTCATGGACATCACGCGGAAGCCATCCATCACGGCTTCGAGCGCTTTCGTCGGGTCAATTTCGGTGATGATGACTTCGGCGCCGTTGCCGCGCGCGCGGCTGGCAAGCCCGCGTCCGCACCAGCCGTAGCCGGCGACCACGAACTTCGATCCCGCAAGCAGGAAGTTGGTGGCGCGAATAATGCCGTCAAGCGTGGACTGTCCCGTCCCGTAACGATTGTCGAACAGATGCTTGGTGTCGGCATCGTTCACGGCAATAATGGGATAGCGCAGCACGCCATCCTTCGCCATCGCGCGCAACCGGATCACGCCTGTCGTAGTCTCTTCGGTTCCGCCGATCACGCCTTCGAGCGCGTCCTGCCGCTTGGTGAGCAGAATGCTGACGAGGTCCGCGCCGTCATCCATAGTGATGTGCGGCTTGTGATCAATCGCGGCAAGGATGTGGTTGTAGTAGGTCTCATTGTCCTCGCCCTTGATGGCGAAAACCGAAATGCCGTAGTCGCGCACCAGACTGGCGGCGACATCGTCCTGCGTGGAGAGCGGGTTCGAGGCGCAGAGCACAACGTCCGCGCCGCCATCGCGAAGGCAAATGGCCAGGTTCGCGGTCTCAGCCGTTACGTGAAGACAGGCGGCAATGCGAATGCCCTTGAGCGGCTGGTTCTTGATGAACTCTTTGCGCAGGATCTGCAGGACTTTCATGGACTGGTTCGCCCACTCAATCCGCTTTTTCCCTAAATCAGCGACTTCCATGCTTTTGACGTCGCTTTGCACTTGCACTGGTGTTGTTGACATATCTCTCCTGTGGCGTTTCTCGACCACTATTCAGAATTTTATTCGTATTAGAACTGGTCTGTGGAAATGGTTTCGGGGAAGGGCACGACTTTAGTCGTGCCGCCCCGCAGCATTTCCCCGCGGCTTTAGCCGCTGAGGTTAAAGCTACTTTCTCGCTCCCACCGGCTCGCGCAATCCCGCATCGCTGGCCAGCTTCGCCGCTTTGTCGGTCGCTTCCCAGGTGAAATCCGCGTCGTTGCGTCCAAAGTGTCCATAGGCCGCAGTCTTGCGATAAATCGGACGCCGCAAATTGAGCGATTCGATAATCCCCTTCGGAGTAAGCTTGAAATTCGCGCGAATGATATCGGGAATAATCGCCGGATCAACCTTGCAGGTCCCGAACGTATCCACGAGAACGCTCACCGGCTCAGCCACGCCAATGGCATACGCAAGCTGCACTTCGCATTTGTCAGCGAGGCCCGCGGCAACAATGTTCTTCGCAATGTGCCGCGCCATATAGGCCGCCGAACGGTCCACCTTGGTCGGATCCTTTCCGCTGAAAGCGCCGCCACCGTGTCGTCCCATGCCGCCGTAGGTGTCCACGATAATCTTGCGTCCGGTAAGCCCGGTATCGCCCATGGGGCCGCCGATCACAAACCGTCCCGTGGGATTGATGTGATACTTGGTGTCGGCATCGAGAAGTTCAGCAGGAAGCGTGGCCTGAATCACATGCTTCAGAATGTCGCTGCGCAGTTCTTCGTTGCTAACGGTCTCGGCATGCTGGGTCGAAATTACGACCGCATCCACACGAACCGGCTTACCTTTGGCGTCATATTCCACCGTGACCTGCGACTTCCCATCCGGCCGCAGATACTGCATCTTCCCGCTCTTGCGCACTTCCGAAAGCTGCAACGTCAATTTGTGCGCCAGTGAAATCGGCATCGGCATCAGGTCTGCGTTCTCATTCACCGCATACCCAAACATCATTCCCTGGTCGCCGGCGCCGCCGGTGTCCACGCCCATGGCGATGTCGCCGGACTGCTTGTTGATGCTGGAGATGACGGCGCAGGTATTGGAGTCGAAGCCGTAGAGGGCGTTGTTGTATCCGATGGCGGAGATGGTTCCGCGGACCAGATTCTGGAAATCTACATAGGCTTTGGTGGTGATTTCGCCGGCGATGACCACTAGTCCGGTGGCGGTGAGGGTTTCACAGGCCACGCGGCTGAACTGGTCTTCAGCCAGGCAGGCGTCGAGGATGGCGTCAGAAATCTGATCGGCGATTTTATCGGGGTGACCCTCGGTCACCGATTCTGACGTGAAAAGGGTACGGTTTTTAGATGACACGCAGCAATCTCCTTCAATCTTTTGGGCTTGCTTCTGAGCGGGGGAACCGGAACAAAATACCCATGAAATGAACGCTTTAGGCTGTATAAAAACTAACAGAGATCGGATTCAGGTGCAATGTTAATGGAGTGACCGGCAAGTATCCGTGGGCTAGTGGTAAATAGAAGTAATGGAAGGAAGAAAATAGAAGCTGAATGGCATTTTCAGAGTGTTGTGACGCCGCGTCACCGCTCACCTTGCCCGCAAACTCCGCCTTAACGAAGGGGAGCGTTGCGAGGCGCGGATTTTCCGGGATTCTTCGCCGCGCGGATAGAATTAATGCCATAGAATTGAGCCCATAGAATCAAAAAGAGCGACTCAAGACGAAATTGATTTACTATTCTGTTAGTCGCCTTCCTTATGTAACAAGCTTCCTAAACGGAGAGATGGCCGAGTGGCTGAAGGCGCACGCTTGGAAAGCGTGTTTAGGGGAAACTCTAACGTGGGTTCGAATCCCACTCTCTCCGCCATACTTTTCTTTTCAATCACTTGGAATATCTGACTACCCGCTGACTACCATTTAACCTTTATTTTCTCCGCGAGGCAGGCGGATCGCTTCGGTCAGATCGTTGCCAGCGTGGTTTCCCAGACGCGCCTGTCCCGGCTCGGGCAGAAATACCGGAGGTAGTATGGACCGGACAGATCGGCGGGTCTGCGCCCTCCGCCTAGATTGATCCGGACATAGCGCCTGCTCCCGCTTGCCACCTTGACCTGCCTGTAGACCCTGACCACCAAAACCGTTCTCCCTGAGGATTAATACTGTCTGAGGAAAAGGAACGGCTCCTGCAAGCGAAGGCTGCAGGTGTCCCAAGGGAGAGAGTACGCCATGATATTCGCTTTTCATTCGCTAGCGGATATATAATTTTCAGGCCACCAGTGGGTCAAGAGGTCTGTCGTTTATCCCGACCCATGTGCGGCAGATTCCGACAAACGCGATCAGCAAAGTTTTGTCCAGGAGTGCGCCGTCCCCCGCTAGGGCGCATTTTGATGTGGGTGAATTAGATGGGTGAAGTTGCGGGCGGGAGTTTTTTGTTGAGGACGGGATGCTGCGGGGCACTTAGGCAATTTCCGAAGCATCGGCGAATTCTTTGTATCCTTTGCAAAAATATTCTCTGGCACGCTTTTCGTCTGATACCTCTTTTGGCCCCAGCCATTGATTCAAGTTCGCGGCATCCGCATGACGAACTTCCATCTTTAAATAGTAGTCGGCCAAAATGCATAGGTCCCGAAACGATTTCGACAGTTCAATTCCAGCCTGGTGCGCCTCGTTTGCATGCCGCATCACGGCTTGGGCCAGCTCATTCGAGCGTTCGTGGCATTCCGCCAGAGTCGGAACTTTCTCAAATACAGGCGTCAAGTGAGTCATGCCCAAATCCTCCGACGACGGGCGAAATTATAACTAGATTTATTTTCTCAAAACAATAATTTTTTTGATTGGTATTTTCTCGAAGGGCGACGGCAGAGCCAAGCGGGTTGGATGATTCGCTAGAGTTTCCAGGTTCAGAAAATACAGTTTTCTCCCGCTCCGTTTGGCTGCATTTGTGCACTTACCTATTTCCTGTGGATGGCAAAGCCAAAGAGCGATGGTTGGAACTCTGTGAGCAGGCGGCAGTTGAGCAAGATCGTGACAAGTTGCTCCAATTGATGCGGGAAATAAGTCGTCTGCTGGAAGAAAAAGAGGAACGATTGGCCAAACTCCGCAGTGCAAAACAATTTCCTAGCTCATAATATCGTCGTCAATATTGAGACCGCGAAACCCGGAAAGCGGCCCTTAATATTTTCTAATTTAAGAGCGCGTTCGTACTCTTACCCTTATTACCGGAGCCATCTAGCAGCCCGAAAGCCCGCTTGCTATTCTTTCGCGTGGCAGAGAAATCAATTCACGGCGAACTCAATTGGAATCCCGCACTGCAAGAATGGTATTGCGTACGATGTGGCCGGACTTCCGATCATACGGAGAGGGCGGAAGCCTTAATAGAAATTAACGTGTTTCCGTGTGAGTTGCCCACTTCGCTTTATGGGCGTCTGCAAGACGGCGCTCTTTAGCATCAAGCAGTCGTTAATCTCTTTGACAAGCTGTATCGGCAGGGTCTCGTGAGGAAATCGCACTTGTGGCAAACTGCGCATGGAAAATGAAAAGCCCAAACCGCTCTTCTCTGTCATTTGCAAAAATTGTGGCCAGGCTTTCATGACGGAACTGGGTGCGCTGTGGGAAAACAACGGGAAGCTGGAATGCACGAATTGCAACAGGACAAATTACTACAGGCCCGACGAATTAATTAAACTTTGAACTGAGACACTACCCATTTTTTTGGGTCTTGTACGAAGGCTCCTTGCTACAACTTCGAGCGAGCGTTTCCTTGTTTTTTCCTAGCAGAACCTCTTTCTATTTTCTGGCAAGATTACGTTTTGGGCACAGGCAGCGAAGAACCGTAGGTACTGTATCGAACAAACTCGTTCAGTCGAGAACATTGTGGTGGAGCGCTCATGCCAGCGAAGGAACCCCGCGAGATGACAGTTTCGGGACAGCGGATGGCAAGATGCGGCGGCTGCCCGGAATACAATTGTTGAGAGCCACGTGCCCTCCACATTGATAAGTCCCGTGGAGGAAGCGATCGCGTTTGGCTCCATCTGCGCACCTCGTCGGCATTTTACGGTACAGCATTATTAGGTCGGCGATTTTGTCGCTCGATCCCCTTCGGGGGCTGAAACGAATCGCCTGGTCCTTGCACTATTGCCATGTAGGCCCAAACTCGCGATTTGACTCCATAAAAACGCTATTTACGCTGTTTGTCGTAGATATTGGTTAGGGAATTACAGTAAAGACGGTATTGTCCGAGAAGCGTGAATACGAGTTAATTGGCGAGGTAGCGGTAAAGTGTGAAGCGCGAGAGGACAGGCGCATTTTGGCGGTTCTTTCAGGAATGCGTCGCACAGGAACGAGGGCCACCCGGGAGAAAGCAGCGTTCAATTTTTGCTGTGAACTGGAGGAATTATGAGTTATCCAGCTTTGGGATATCCGTGGTATCGGGCCTATTGCACGGCGATGCTCCACGCCGATGAGAAGAGTCTGCTGGAAGCTGTAAGCAGTGCGCGTCAGGCCATTCAAAACCGGGCGACAGAGTTGGATCTTGACCTATCAATGAGCGACGGAGAGGGGAAGCAGCTCCAGGAAGCGCTCCATTATTTGACTCTGCTTGAGGACAATACCGCAAAAGAAGGCGGCAGGCTTTTGTGGTGTTGAACACCGCAGGGATCAGAGCACTCCGTCGTTGATCCTTTCAGCGCTTGATCTTCCGACCATTATTCTTCCGATTCGTTAATGCGAGTTGGCATTGAGCGCAGATGATGAGCGCCATTTCGGGGGAAATCGCTGTCTAAGGCCTGCATTGACAGTCTTCCCGCATCCTGTGCAGGTCATGCGACGGAGCGCGTTGAACGCAGCTTAGGAAGCACCTGCTTTCCGTAGAACTCAACTACCTGTCGTTGGTCTTTTTGTCCGGCGTGAATGTGTATTTCGGTCGCGCCACTTTCAAATAGCGCGTTAAGAGTTTTAATGTGCGCCTCGGGTTCGGTGCTCACGGGCCATCCTTCAGTGACCTTATCCAGGGGGATTTCGGATTCCGCGCGCTGCTGAATCACTTTAGGGTCACGAATGTTGTAATAAGGATTCCAGGCTTTCGGGCCAAAGCGCCAGAATTCCGCCGCTTCCCGGGCTTCTTTTTCGCCTCCCACAACGACATATTGTTCGACCAGGACAGGTATTTTGCTTGCGTCTTTTCCGGCTTCCTTTGCGCCAGCGGTGAATTCCGCTTTGTGCCGTTTCCAGGTTTTTGGGTCGGTGATCAGCCCATCAGCATGCAGTCCAGCCCGCCTCATGGCTTTCGGTCCATTTGCGGCCATGAAAAGAGGAATGGGCTGCTTAGGTGGATCGTACAGGCGAGCGTTAACGCTATAGTATTTGCCCTTGAAAGCAACGTCGTGGCCCTCCCACAGTTTGCGAATGATCTGGGAAGCTTCAATGAGGCGTTCGGAGCGTTCGTTCCATTTAGGCCAATATCCCGTGGCAGCTTCTTCGTTGAGGGCTTCGCCGGAGCCGAGGCCGAGGAATATTCGTCCGGGATAAAGAAGACTCAGGCTAGTGAAGGCCTCAGCCACCACTGCGGGATTGTAGCGATAGGCAGGGCAAGTGACGGTGGTCCCCATCCAAATACGGCGCGTGCGCTGACCGATGGCGCTCATCGCAACCCAGGCGAGTCCCGCGTGGCCCTCATTTGCCTGCCAGGGTTGGAGATGGTCACTGTTGGCGAGGAGATCGAAGCCGGCGTGTTCCGCAGCGACTCCCAGTTCCACCAGTTCTGGAACGGGGAATTGCTCGTAGGCAAGTTGGAATCCGATCTGCCGGTTGTTGATGCCAGAGAAAATCTTAGGGTCGGAGTGCGGCGAGGTTTGCGCCGACGAATTCTTCAAGAACAGGCCACTAGCTATGGACATGGCCCCGGATTTTAGAAGGGGCCGCCGATCGGAGGTGAGCGAATAGTTAATTTGTTCCATCATAGGAGCAACCTGCTTTCCGGAAATCCGTTTGGCGTTTGTGCGAACCGCCAGCCGCTGTGCACATAGCTAGTCTTTACAGCAAATCGGGTGAGCGTCCATACCGCAAAGTTCGTATGTATGGCCAGATGATCGGGATAGGGAACTGAGGAGGGAAGTGCGGCCGCAAGGCGGGTCTTCAAAAATCCATCGGCTTCCGCTGCGTCTGAGTAAAGGGAGGGCTAACCCTCGCAAAAATGCAGACATTCCCGGATTGGCGCTTCCGCAGGCTCGGCATAGTCTGAAGGGAGAACGAGGAGACGGACTATGCGAAATTTAAAGATGGTAGCGCAAGTTTTTCTGATACTGGGTATTTTCGGTGCATTAGCAATGGCGCAATCCATGCAGTCAAAAGATTTATCGGCGGCGGACCAAAAGTTCGTGAAGAGCGCGGCGCAGGGCGGAATGGCAGAAGTTCAACTAGGGCAGCTAGCTACTGAAAAAGCATCGAGCGACGCGGTCAAGCAGTTTGGTCAACGAATGGTGAATGACCACAGCGAGGCGAATAACAAGCTGAAAGATTTGGCGGCCAACAAAGGCGTTACGCTGCCACAAGAGCTTTCGGCTAAGGACCGCGCGACCAAAGAGCGGTTATCTAAATTGTCAGGCAAGCAGTTCGATCATGCCTACATGGCGGACATGCTGAAAGACCACAAGGCGGACATCGCTGAATTTCAACGCGAAAGCAACTCCGGCCACGATCAGCAGGTTAAGGAATTTGCTTCCGGGACGCTGCCGACCTTACAAGACCATTTGAAGGCGGCGGAAAAGATCAGTGCTACGTCAGGAATGGAGCAAAGTTCGCTTCAATAACACGAGCCACTAGTAGGGAGTTTCCAAGCGCCTGCGAAGATGCAGGCGCTATTTTTTGCGCCGGACTTAAACTTTTGTTAGTAGCACGTCCAGGATCCTGGGGCCGTGCACGCCTTTGATGCGGGTCATTTCGATGTCCGAGGTCGCGGAGGGGCCGGAGATCGTTGTGATTGGCAAAGTGCTGAACGGCTCCATATGGCGGATCGCTTCGGGTACGGTTTCCAGTACTTGATTTTCGAAAACGACACAGAGGTGATAGTCGGGAATCAGGGTGAGGGCGCGGCTTCCCTCGGTTGGCGAGTGGCGCAGAAGGATGGTTCCTGTGAGCGCGATGGCGGCGGTACAGGCTGTTAGCACTCCTTGCATTTTGTCCAGTTCGTCATAGGTTAAGCCGTCGCCGCCAGCGACAAATTCGATCTCCGGGGTGGCGAGCCACAGTGCGGGGATTCCCGGGGGGATGAGGATGCGATGGATGTGGCGGGCCGCGAGGACTTGGGCGATGGTGGAAGAAAGCTGTTGGTTGGAACAGCGATGAACCCCGGCGCCGTAGTCGCGGAGGCGTTCGGCGAACAGTTCGAGCCGGGATTCGAGGGCGAGTTTTCCTGAGTGTTGGTATTCGCGGGCGATTGCTGCGTAGTCTTGTTCGCGTTGCTCAGGCGCGACTCGCAGATTGCGGCGGATTTTTTCCAGAATTTCTGTTCTTAAGCTGGTCATGAATGCTGGTCCTTGCGACGGTGCTTCCACCACTCACGGAATGATTCTGCGGGGATGGCGCGCATATTTCTGGTTTCAGACCATGCTCCGAGAAAGCCGGGGAGTTTGCTGATTGTGCCATCGTGTAGAAGCGGCCACTGCGCGATGCGGACCAATTTCTGGGCGGCAGCGAGGCGCTGCGAACTGGAGAGCGCGAAGGAGGCGGCCTTCATGGCTATCTTTTCGCTTGCGGGTGCACCGCCCGCTGCGACGACTTTGCCGCGCAGTTCAATCAAGACTTCTGGGATATTGATTTTGACCGGGCACGCGTCATAGCAGGCGCCGCATAAAGAAGATGCGTAGGGAAGAGACTGCGAGTGTTGCATGGACTGCAATTGTGGGGTGACGATGGCGCCGATGGGGCCGCTATAGATTGAGCCATAGGCGTGGCCTCCGGTTTGACGATAGACCGGGCAGACGTTGAGGCACGCGGCGCAGCGAATGCATTGGAGCGTTTGACGGGTTTTTTCGTCGGCAAGAATTTCAGAGCGGCCGTTGTCCAGCAAGACAACGTGAAATTCTTTTGGGCCGTCGTTCGGGGAAACGCCCGTCCAGATGGAGTTATAGGGGTTCATGCGCTCGCCGGTCGCGGAGCGGGGAAGCAATTGCAGGAAGACTTCGAGGTCAGAGAATTTAGGAATGATTTTTTCTATGCCGACCAGGCTGATGAAGACCTGGGGCAGGGTGAGGCACATGCGTCCATTGCCCTCGGATTCGACCACGCAGACGGAGCCAGTTTCGGCGATGGCGAAGTTCGCGCCGCCGATACCGACTTTTACGCGCAGGAATTTTTCGCGGAGGTAGCGGCGGGCGGCTTCGGTGAGGTCTTCGGGCTTGTCGCCGAGGTTTTCCAGTTTCATCTTTTCTAGAAACAGCTGCCGGATTTCTGTCTTGTTGCGATGAAGCGCGGGTACGACTATGTGCGACGGCTGGTCATTGCCGAGTTGCACGATGAGATCGGCGAGATCAGTTTCAAAGGGAGTGATGCCTTCCGCTTCAAGCGCTGGGTTGAGGCGGATTTCGTCCGAAGTCATCGTTTTGATCTTGATGACTTCTTTTTCGCCGTGCGACTTGATGATGGCAGTGATGATGGTGTTTGCTTCGTCGGCATCTTTCGCCCAATGGACGTGGCCTCCGGCGGCGGTGCAGGCTTTCTCGAATTGTTCTAAGTAAGTGTTGAGGTGGCGGAGGGTGTGCGCTTTGATTTGCCGTGCCGACTCGCGCAGGGCTTCCCAGTCGGGCATTTCGGCGACGACGCGGTTTCGCTTGGCGCGAATGACGTCGGTGGCGTAGCGGACGTTATGGCGCATTTGCGCGTTGGCCAACTGTTTTTTTGCGGCTTCGGGAAAATCAGGAGCAAGGGCCGCGTTGCCGACGCGAACCGTCATTGACGATCTTCCGGATTGTTTTCCCGCTCTGTCGTTGCGAGGATTTCGGCGATGTGCATACATTTTACGGGCGCGTTTTGGCGCGTAAGGCCGCCATCAATGTGCATGAGGCAGGAGTTGTCGCCGGCGGCGCAGACTTCCGCGCTGGTTTTTAGGATGCAGCTGATTTTGTCGGAGAGCATAGCCGAGGAAACAGGGGCGTTCTTGATGGCGAATGTGCCGCCGAAACCGCAGCACTGATCGGCGTCGGGCAGTTCGGCGAGTTGTAATCCGCGGACATTTTTTAGCAGTCGCAAAGGCTTGTCGCCGACATGGAGAGATCGCAGAGAGTGGCAGGAAGTATGGAAAGTGACCGGATGCGGAAAGAATGCGCCAACGTCGGTGACGCCGAGTTTGTCCACAAGCAGTTCGGTAAATTCAAAGACGCGCGGGAGTAGATTGTTTACTTCCTCGATGAGTCTGGGGTCGGCGGAGTCGGCGGCCATCACGGGGAAATGTTCGCGAATCATGGCCACGCAGGAGGCGGAGGGGATGCAGATGATTTCCGCGTCGCGAAAAACTCCCAGAAAGTGGCGCATGAGCGGGAGGGCCTCTTTCTGATATCCGGTGTTGTAGTGCATTTGTCCGCAGCAGGTTTGGGCTTCGCGGAACTCGACGGTGTGGCCGAGGCGTTCGAGGACTGCGACGACGGCCTTTCCCGTGTCGGGGAAGAGCGTGTCGTTGTAGCAGGTGATGAATAAGGAGATCAGCATTGGGGCCGCTGGAAACTGTTAACTCAAGACTATACCGCAGGGAATGAAGACCGGGCGGGGAGCGATTTTCGTGATGCGAAACATTTTGGTTTGTCACGATCCAGGGGCTGAAGCCCCAGTAGAAGGGGATGCAGACGCGGCCATAAATGGCCGCTCTTCCACCGAATGCCGATCACCAAAATGCCGGCTCTTCCACGGAGCCGATTTTTCCACCAATACTGATTCCTCCAGCAATGCAGATCAGAGCCGTGAATCGTTACTAAAAGACGTTGCCCGATGGTGACCTTCTGTACATGTACCTGCTGCATGTAAACTATAGGTTCTGGATTCGAGTGACTTCCTCTCCCCATGCATCGCCAGATAGAACTGAGCAATTCTGACGCATCCGTGAGCGATACCGAACAATTAAAGGATGGCGCGCAGGCGCGGGACAAGGACCAAGAGCATCAGCAGGACCAGAATCAAAATCCAGAAAGAGACCTGCTGAGCACGCCCATCCGCGATTTGAAGTTGAAGATTGAAGGTTCTCCCCTACAGAAATTTGTGGACCGGCTGTATGCCGAACTGGAGCAGAAAAAGCTGCTCAAGTTTCATCCTAATTGTTATTTGACAGATGAGTGGGGATGTCCTTCGGGCGAGCCGGTGATTGGGATTCCTTTTTACCTCGCCAGTGCGGAATTATCGCGGCTGGAAGAAGAGATGAACGATCTGGAGACGGGCCGCGAGGTCATGATGTTTTTGCGGCACGAGG
>DASXFN010000045.1:0-1696 GCA_036489565.1 Terriglobales bacterium | reverse complement strand
GCGAACCATGTGGCTTGCGCGAAGTTTCCCGGAAAGCCGGCGAAGAAGCCGGAGAGAAATCCAACTTTCAGCGCGGTGCCGGGACCGGGCCCAAGGCCTTTTCGCGACCATGCGTAAAGGTGCGCGACCGCGATTGCCAGGATAAACAGCAGCACGATCCACTGGCCCACAAAAAAAGGATAACGCGGAGTTTTTAAAAACAATCCCGCATTTTGCGCCGCCAGGTAGCGGGCATCGGTTACGACGAAACGGTTTACAAGAAAACTCCACAGCGCCCAGACCACTCCTCCAGCCAAACCGCCCAACCAGATTCTTCCTCGATTGAGATGCATCAGCGCCTCCATGATTCACAGGAACGGAGCAGTGTACACCTGCCGAACCTTCGCAGGGGTATAAGAAGAAGTTCATCAACTACGAAGGGCTCCTAACGGTTACTAAAAAAATTTGCGAGGGGAGGGCCTTCTTAGCGTTGGGCTTCATTCAGGTATAGTCATCTGGCTATGAAATTTGTTTCATGCTTCCTTTGCGCTCTCGCGCTCTGCTGTAGCGCCATTACGAGTTATGCAGCACCCTTCAAATACATTCGTCAGGGCAATTCACAGGACGTTCAAACCCACCCTGCTGCGGGTGTCGCCATGATGGGCGGGGGCACCGACCTCGACGAAGCGTTCAGTTGGCTTTGTGGCAAGGCCGATGGCGGCGATTTTCTGATTGTGCGGGCGCACGGCGGCGCGGATTACAACCCTTACGTGACGAAACTGTGCAAGGCGAATTCGGTTGCGACGCTGATCATCCCAAGCCGGAAAGCGGCGCAGGATGCGCGCGTCGCCGAAATTATCCGGCGGGCGGAAGCGATTTTTATTGCTGGCGGAGATCAGTCCCGCTACGTCAACTTTTGGAAGGGAACTCCGGTTGAAGATGCCATCAACGCGCAGGTGGCCGCGGGCATTCCGATTGGAGGAACCAGCGCAGGCCTGGCCGTACTGGGAGAGTTCGTTTACGGATGTCTGGAAGACAAGCCTAACGACGCCGACCTCTCGTCGCGCGAAGTGCTGGCCGACCCTTATATCAAGCGCGTCACGTTGGTGCGTGATTTTCTAAAAGTGCCCAATCTTCAGAACATTCTTACCGACAGTCATTTCGCCAAACGCGACCGCATGGGCCGCAGCCTGGGATTTCTGGCGCGAATTGCTCAGGATGATTGGTCGAAAGCGCCGCGCGAGATTGCCATTGACGAGAGGTCGGCTTTGCTGGTGGAAAAGGACGCGAGCGCCAAAGTTGTTGGCACAGGGCAGGGAGTTTATTTTCTCGAAGTCACAGAATCCCCCGCAGTATGCAAGGCGGGGCAAGCTTTGACGTTCCGCAATGTGGCGGCTTATCACGCGCCACGCGGAGCCACGTTCGACCTTCCCTCCTGGAGCGGCAAGGGCGGTGAGAGCTATTCCATCTCGGTGGAGTCAGGGCAGATTCATTCGTCGCGTCCTGCGGATGTAATTTACTGATGTAATTTATTAAAGACTGCCAAGTTTTTCTGATTCTTGTTTTTCACAAGGACGACGGTTTTTGCGATTGACAGTCATTCTTCCAGTCTGTCATTCTGTGCCCCACAAAAAAGTCCAGTGATCCAATGATCTCAACCGCGGCGATCTACCAAAACGAAGAAAACCTGCAACAGGTGGCACGCCTGGTGGAATCG
>DASXFN010000024.1:0-60161 GCA_036489565.1 Terriglobales bacterium | reverse complement strand
ACAACACGCTCGGGCAAATCAAGTGGGAGCAGATGGTCTTCCTCGGGAATCCGGAGTACGGAGTTGATTTGCAGCCGATTGACTTTTCCGAAGTTGCTCACGCGTGTGGCGGCGCGGGATTTACCGTGGAAGATCCTGCGGACTGCGGACACGTTGTGGAAGAGTTTCTTGGGGTGCCAGGCCCAGCAGTATTGCAAGCCGTGGTGGATCCCTTTGAACCGCCATTGCCTGGCAAAATAAGCGCCGATCAAGCCTTGAAATTCGCGGAATCGCTGGCGCGAGGAGAGCCTAACCGCTCGAAGATTGCACTCACCGTTTTGCGTGACAGAGTTCGGGAACTTGTGTAGCTATCGGAATGCGAGGTGATGCGGAACGATGAACACTGAAATTGGTCACAAGCGCTGGGCCATTGCGGAAGGATACATTCCGGTCGGCAGTCACGGCCCCGAACCAGAAATGCTGAGTCATGAAACCGCATGTCTGCTGAACGCAGGCGATCGTGATGCTCACGTGGAAATCACGATTTATTTCTCCGACCGCAATCCTGTCGGGCCCTACAAAGTTACGGTCCCCGCGCGCCGGACAAAACATGTCCGTTTTAATGACCTGACCTCGCCGGAACCAATTCCAGAGCAAACAGATTATGCAAGCGTGATCGATTCTGACGTGCCGATTGTAGTGCAGCATACGCGTCTCGATTCCCGACAGAATGCGAATGCGCTGCTCAGCACGATTGCCAGTCCCGGCACGGATTGATTTTCCCGTTGGGGCTACAGAATTAAGATTTGCGGAATAAAGACCGCGGATAAATGTCCAAACGATGACCCATCCCACTCGTCTCGGCGCGGAAATAATCGAGAAGATTGCGGCATCCACGTATTCAATTCCCACAGACTATCCAGAATCTGACGGCACTCTGGAATGGAATAAAACCGATGCGGTAGTAGTGCAAGTCCACTCGGGGCGCGTTTCTGGTCTGGGGTACACCTATGCGGACCATGCCACGGCCCACCTCATAAACGGCCTCCTCGCTCCAATCGTGAAAAAACGCGACGCCATGGATATTTCCGGTTGTTGGTGCGCCATGGTCCACGCGATTCGCAACTTGGGGCGCCCAGGTATTTCGTCCATGGCGATTGCTGCTGTGGACAATGCGCTTTGGGACCTGAAGGCCAAGCTGCTCAATCTTCCCCTTGCAAAATTACTGGGACAGGTGCGCGATTCGGTTGCGATCTATGGAAGCGGCGGATTTACTTCGTATTCGGACGATCAGCTGCGTGCGCAGTTTTCTGGCTGGGTGGAGCAGGGAATTCGCATGGTCAAGATGAAAGTGGGACGCGCGCCTGAGGACGATTTGCGGCGCGTCCGCGTGGCAAGAGAAGTGATTGGTGATAACCCGCAACTTTTCGTGGATGCCAACGGAGCCTACTCGCGCAAGCAGGCATTGGAATTTGCCCTACGTTTTCGTGAGTCTGGCGTGAACTGGTTTGAAGAGCCGGTCAGTTCCGACGATCTTGACGGTCTGCGATTGCTCCGCGACCGCGCTCCTGAAGGAATGGATATAGCCGCAGGAGAGTATGGCTACGACAGCTGGTATTTTCGCCGGATGCTTGAGGCGCAGGCGGTGGATGTGTTGCAAGCCGATGCGACGCGCTGCGCGGGCATCACCGGCTTTTTAAAAGCGGGCGCGCTGTGCGAAGCAAACTGCCTGCCACTCTCGGCGCATACCGCCCCATCCATTCATATGCACGTGTGTTGCTGCGTGCCGGCGGTCCGCCATCTCGAATACTTCCATGACCATTCTCGCATCGAACAAATGCTGTTTGACGGCGCCGTGCGCCCTAAAGATGGGAAGCTGTATCCCGATCTGAGCCGCCCGGGCATTGGTCTTGAATTGCGGACTGCCGACGCGCGCCGTTATGAGGCCGCTTGAGTTTAAGAACTGAGGGGAAACTGATGAAAGTGATGGTGAAGACCGCGGGCGGAGAAGAGAAGCAACTGCATGTTGAAGCGGAAAAGCTCGCCCAGCGGTTGCGCGAATCGACCCAAGCGGAAGTCCGTTTTGACGATGGCAGTCGCGCGTTATACGCAGCCGCGGGCGGGAACTACCGGCAGGTTCCTATTGGAGTTGTGGTCCCAAGAACCGAGCAGGACATTATTCAAACCATGTCGTTGTGCCGTGAGTTTGGCGCGCCTGTGCTCGCGCGTGGCGGAGGGACGAGCCTTGCAGGCCAGTGCTGTAACGTGGCCGTCGTAATAGATTGTTCAAAATACCTGCGTGGCATTCTTGAATTGGACTCCGAGTCAAAGCGTGCGCGGGTGCAACCCGGTGTTGTGCTGGATGACCTGCGTAATGCAGCTGAAAAACATCATCTGACATTTGCGCCCGATCCCTCGACCCACGATCATTGCACGCTGGGCGGCATGATCGGCAACAACTCTTGCGGCGTGCATTCGGTGATGGGCGGCAAGACGGTGGAGAACATTGAAGAACTGCGTGTGCTCACTTATGACGGCTTGCAGCTTACCGTTGGCGCAACCGATGACGAACAATTCGCGCAAATCATTGCCGAAGGCGGACGACGCGCGGAAATCTACACAAAGCTGCGTGATCTCCGCGACAGGTATGCCGATCAGATCCGCGCCCGCTATCCGAAAATTCCCCGCAGAGTTTCAGGTTATAACCTGGATGACTTGTTGCCGGAAAACGGGTTCAACGTAGCAAAGGCGCTGGTGGGAACGGAAGGCACCTGCGTCACCGTGCTTGAAGCAGTCACGCGTCTGGTAGACAGCCCCCCTTATCGAAGCCTCGTAATTCTTGGATACCCTGACGTTTATTCCGCCGGAGATCATGTGGTCCAGGTAATGGAGTTTCTTCCCATTGGCCTCGAAGGTATGGATGACCGTCTGATTAAGGACATGCAGAAAAAACACATGCATCCGGAAGACGCTTCATTGCTGCCCAAGGGGGGCGGATGGTTGCTGGTGGAATTTGGAGGACAGAGCAAAGAAGAGGCCGACGCGAATGCAAAAAAAATGATGGAAGCGCTGAAGAAAGAATCCGACGCTCCTACCATGAAACTTTTCGACGATAAAAAAGAAGAGGAGCAGGTATGGAAGACCCGCGAGTCCGGTCTCGGTGCAACGGCCTTTGTGCCTGATAGCCCTATTACCTGGGAAGGCTGGGAAGACGCCGCGGTGCCGCCCGCGAATCTGGGAAAATATCTGCGAGATTTCCGCGCGCTTCTCGATCGCTATCACTATGGTTGCGATCTTTACGGTCACTTTGGCCAGGGCTGTGTGCATACGCGTATTGATTTCGATCTTTTCACCGCGAAGGGAATTGCCACTTACCGTTCTTTTGTTCACGATGCGGCGCACTTGGTGGTCAAGCATGGCGGATCATTGTCGGGCGAACATGGAGACGGCCAATCGCGGGCCGAGTTGTTGCCTATTATGTTCGGCGAAGAATTGGTCGATGCGTTTCGCGAATTCAAAACCATCTGGGATCCGCAGTGGAAGATGAATCCAGGAAAAGTTGTGGATCCTTACCGCGTGGATGAAAATCTGCGTTTAGGCACGAGCTATTCACCTCAAATTCCCAAAACCCACTTTGCGCAATTCGGCGATGACAAGTCATTTCCCGATGCCGCGATGCGCTGCGTGGGAGTCGGTAAGTGCCGACGCGAAGGCAGCGGGACCATGTGTCCCAGTTACATGGTCACTCATGAGGAGAAGGACAGTACCCGCGGACGCTCGCGATTGCTTTTCGAGATCATGCGCGGAGATTTTCTGCAAGACAAGTGGCGCGATGAAAGCGTGCGGGATGCGCTCGACCTTTGCCTTTCATGCAAAGGATGCAAGAGCGATTGTCCAGTCAATGTGGACATGGCAACGTACAAGGCGGAATTTTTGTCGCACTATTATGAAGGCCGCATAAGGCCGCCCAACGCATATGCGATCGGTTTGATTCACTGGTGGTCGCGTCTGGCGAGCCATGCGCCCGGTCTGGTAAACGCGGCGATGCACGCTTCGGGGCTGGGAAACCTTGCCAAACGACTTGCTGGAGTATCGGTAAAACGCGAAATTCCCCGCTTCGCCGCGGAGCCATTCACCCGAGCTTGGAAGAAGAGGGCGAATGGAAATGGCCGCCGCCAGCGTCCGCATCAGGTGCAAGGCAAGGTCATTTTATGGCCGGATACTTTTAATAACTATTTTGAGCCGTCCATCCTGCATTCGGCGGCGGAAGTGTTGCAGTACGCCGGATTCGATGTGCGCCTGCCTGCAAAGCAACTTTGCTGCGGCCGTCCTCTTTACGATTACGGCATGTTAACGACGGCAAAGCGTCTGTTGAAGAACACTATTCGCTCGTTGCAAAGTGAAATTCGGGCTGGCATTCCACTGGTGATTCTGGAGCCCAGTTGCGCTGCCGTGTTTCGCGACGAATTGAAGAACATGCTTCCGCACGATCAGGACGCGAAACGCCTGAGTGAACAAACATTCATTCTTAGTGAATTCCTCGAGCAGCATGACTTTCAGTCGCCAAAGCTGGATAAGAAAGCGCTGGTGCAGGTCCATTGCCATCATAAAGCGGTGATGAGCGCTGACGCGGAGCAGAAGCTTCTCAAGAACCTCGGCATTGATTTCGAGGTGCTCGACTCCGGTTGCTGCGGCATGGCTGGCGGATTCGGTTACGAGAAAGATCACTACGACGTTTCTATCGCTGCCGGAGAACGGGTTTTGTTGCCGGCGGTGCGGGCGGCATTGCCAGGCACATTGCTTATAGCGGATGGCTTCAGTTGCCGTGAGCAGATTCTTCAACAGACGGGCCGTAATGCTTTTCATCCTTGCCAAGTCGTGCACATGGCAATCAATCAGCAACAGGCCGCTAAGCGGGCCGCGGAAAGGAAAGCAGCATGAACACAAAAAATCCAGAGGTAGTTATGGTCACCGGGGCATCTGCCGGGGTGGGACGCGCCACTGCGCTCGCCTTCGCCAAACGCGGCGCGCATGTTGGCTTGATTGCCCGGGGGCTTCCGGGGCTTGAGTCTTTACGCAAAGAAATAGAAGCTCTTGGCGCTCGTGCTGTCGTGCTGCAATGCGATGTCGCTGATCCTGAGCAGGTGGAAGCGTCCGCGAAAAAGCTGGAAGAAACGTTTGGGCCCATCAATGTATGGGTGAACAATGCAATGACTACGATCTTTGCTCCTTTTAAGAAGATCGAGCCCGCCGAATACAAGCGCGCCACCGAGGTAACATATCTCGGAGCTGTGTATGGCACCATGGCGGCGGTAAAACGGATGTTGTCGCGCGACAGCGGCACGATCGTCCAGGTTGGATCCGCACTCGCGTATCGCTCCATCCCCCTGCAATCCCCATATTGTGGCGCAAAGCACGCCATCCTTGGGTTCACAGCTTCATTACGCAGCGAACTTCTGCACGACGGAAGCAATGTTCACGTCACTATGGTGCATCTGCCGGCGATGAACACCCCGCAATTTGAGTGGTGCCGTACCCGGTTGCCACGCCATCCGCAACCTGTGCCTCCCATCTTTGAGCCGGAAGTGGCCGCCGAAGCAATTTATTGGGCCGCACATCATCGGCGCAGGGAAGTGCGCGTGGGAGCCTCAACGGTAAAAGCGATCGTTGGCAACAAAGTAATGCCCTCCACTCTCGACCACTATCTCGGGAATATTGGTTATGAGGCGCAGCAGACGCATGACCCTGTCCTCCCCGACAGGCCTGACAATCTATTTGAACCGGTAGATACCGATTATGGAACGCACGGGTCTTTCGGAGCCAAGTCAGCCAATTTCAGCCTGCAAACATGGTCCACGCTCCATCGAGGAACGCTAGCGGCAGCGGCCGCTGGAGCGGCGGTACTGGCCTGGGCGACAGTGGGCCGGAAAAAGAAGCTAAGACACAAACGCTGAGCTTAGGAACAATCTGCTGTAAATGATTGTAGACAATCAGGCAGCAGGGATTTTGCAAGTGACAATATGCTCCTGCCGAACAAGATTTTAGCTGCTGCTTTAGCGCTAACAAGCTGTTCGTCTTCTTTGTTGCATCTACAGCAAACACTGTATCGCTTTAGCCGAATCGTTCATGAAAGAATTGTTCGCTTGTCTCCTGCTTAATTAAAGAGTACGTCTGAGTTTCAGAGCGCTAACTTCGCTGGCCGCGGTGGTGATGTTTGTGGAAATCAAGCCGCCTGCTTGGTCGTCGAAGACGTTTGTTTTGAGCTCAGTAAAAGCAGCAGAGGGACTTTTAGCGGGATATTCGAGTCATTCCGCTCCGTCGGGAAACTGAGCATGAAGAAAAGCGATAACCGTGCGACGACTGCGACGTCGGACGCACCGCGACCCTTAAATTCACGTCCTGTAAGTTCACGTAACAATGGGCACTCCACCACTGTGGAGGATCAGCCCCAAGCAGACCTTGGCTTGATCCTGACCGCGCTGCAAACCATGCGCGATGGTGATTTTTCCGTGCGTCTGCCCGGTTCGTGGACTGGGCTGAATGGGAAGATCGCTGACACCTTCAATGAGATTGTTGCTGCCAATCAGCAAATGGCGCAGGAGTTGAATCGCGTCGGCCAGGTCATTGGAAAAGAAGGCAGAACGCGGGAACGTACCCGCTTTAACGCTCCGCGAGGCGCCTGGGGCGAAATGGAGGGTTCGGTAAACACACTAGTGGACGACCTGCTGCGGCCGACCACAGAAGTGACGCGCGCCATTGCCGGTGTCGCCCAAGGGAATCTCACCCAGATCGTGCGTTTGGATGTGGATGGGCGTCCTTTGGAAGGCGAATTTCTGCGTTCGGCCAACATCGTTAATACGATGATTCAGCAGCTCAGTATCTTCACCGCGGAAGTGACGCGCGTGGCGCGCGAAGTGGGAACAGACGGAAAACTTGGCGGCCAGGCGCAGGTTCCTGGCGTGGCCGGTACCTGGAAAGATCTTACGGATTCGGTGAACTCGATGGCCAGCAACTTGACTGGCCAGGTGCGTAACATCGCGGAGGTTGCGACCGCCGTCGCCAGCGGCGATTTGTCGCGCAAAATTACGGTGGACGTGCGCGGTGAAATTCTGCAGTTGAAAGAAGCCATCAACACGATGGTGGACCAGTTGCGATCATTCGCTTCTGAAGTCACTCGCGTGGCACGCGAAGTAGGAACGGATGGCAAGCTCGGTGGGCAGGCAGTTGTGCCGGGCGTCGCGGGAACGTGGAAAGATCTTACGGATTCGGTCAACGCCATGGCCGGAAACTTGACGGCCCAGGTACGAAATATTGCCGAGGTCACAACCGCCGTGGCCCGCGGCGATTTGTCACGCAAGATCACGGTGGACGTGAAAGGTGAAATTCTGGAGTTGAAAGACACCATCAACACGATGGTGGACCAGTTGAATGCGTTTGCCGGCGAAGTAACGCGCGTGGCCCGCGAAGTGGGAACAGAAGGGAAACTTGGCGGACAGGCGCAGGTGCCCGGCGTTGGCGGAACGTGGAAAGACCTTACCGACAACGTCAATTTCATGGCCAGCAACCTGACTGGCCAGGTGCGTAACATCGCCGAAGTCGCAACGGCGATTGCGAGCGGAGATTTATCGCGCAAGATCACGGTGGATGTGCGCGGCGAAATTCTTCAACTTAAAGAAACTCTCAACACCATGGTGGACCAGCTGAACCGGTTCGCCGGCGAAGTGACGCGCGTAGCCCGCGAAGTGGGAACGGAAGGCCGTCTTGGCGGACAAGCCAACGTGCCGGGGGTGGCCGGTACGTGGAAGGATCTCACGGACTCCGTGAACTCCATGGCCGGAAACTTGACTGGCCAGGTAAGAAATATCGCCGAAGTTACGACCGCTGTTGCTCGCGGCGATCTATCACGCAAAATTACGGTGGATGTGAAAGGCGAAATTCTGGAGTTGAAAAACACCATCAACACAATGGTGGACCAGCTCAATGCGTTCGCTGGCGAAGTAACTCGCGTGGCCCGTGAAGTTGGAACGGAAGGGAAACTCGGTGGGCAGGCGCAAGTGCCCGGCGTTGCGGGAACGTGGAAAGATCTCACGGACAACGTTAATTTCATGGCCAGCAACTTGACTGGACAGGTTCGTAACATCGCAGAAGTGGCCACTGCCGTGGCCCGCGGCGATTTGTCACGCAAGATCACGGTGGATGTGCGTGGCGAAATTCTGAAGCTAAAAAATACGATCAACACAATGGTGGACCAGTTGAACGCGTTCGCCGGAGAAGTGACCCGCGTGGCGGGTGAGGTAGGCACCGAAGGAAAACTTGGCGGCCAGGCGCAGGTGCCGGGAGTGGCTGGAACGTGGAAGGATCTCACCGACAACGTCAACTTCATGGCCAGCAACCTGACCGGACAGGTACGTAATATCGCGGAAGTCGCAACGGCCATCGCCAGCGGAGATTTGTCCAAAAAAATTACAGTGAACGTGAGCGGCGAAATTCTGCTGCTCAAAGAGACCATCAACACGATGGTGGACCAGCTGAATGCGTTTGCCGGTGAAGTGACGCGCGTGGCCCGCGAAGTGGGAACTGAAGGCCAGCTAGGCGGACAGGCGAACGTGCCCGGTGTGGCCGGAACGTGGAAAGATCTTACGGATTCGGTCAACTCAATGGCTGGCAACTTGACCGGCCAGGTGCGTAACATCGCGGAAGTTGCAACGGCCATTGCCAGCGGGGATTTGTCTAAGAAAATTACGGTGAATGTGAGCGGCGAAATTCTGCTGCTCAAAGAAACCATCAACACGATGGTGGACCAGTTGAACGCGTTTGCCGGAGAAGTGACGCGCGTGGCCCGCGAAGTCGGAACCGATGGAAAGCTGGGAGGCCAGGCAGTTGTGCCCGGTGTTGCAGGCACGTGGAAGGATCTCACTGACAACGTGAACTTCATGGCCAGCAACTTGACTGGTCAGGTGCGAAATATCGCGGAAGTTGCCACCGCCATTGCCAACGGCGATTTGTCGAAAAAGATCACGGTGGACGTGCGCGGCGAAATCCTACAGCTCAAAGAAACGCTCAACACAATGGTGGAGCAGTTGCGTTCGTTTGCTGCGGAAGTCACTCGCGTGGCCCGCGAGGTGGGTTCCGAGGGCCGATTGGGTGGTCAGGCAAACGTCTCAGGCGTGGCCGGAACGTGGAAGGATCTCACGGATTCAGTGAACGCGATGGCCGGAAACTTGACCGGCCAGGTGCGAAACATTGCCGAAGTTACTACGGCCGTGGCTCGCGGCGACTTGTCGCGCAAGATTACAGTGGATGTAAAGGGCGAAATTCTCGAACTTAAAAATACGATCAACACGATGGTGGACCAGTTGAACGCCTTTGCTGCCGAAGTTACGCGCGTGGCGCGCGAAGTGGGTACCGACGGCAAGCTGGGCGGACAGGCGAAAGTTTCCGGTGTCGCCGGAACCTGGAAAGATCTCACCGACAACGTGAACGTGATGGCCGCGAACCTCACCGAGCAGGTGCGCGGTATCGTCAAAGTCGTGACCGCCGTTGCCAACGGAAATCTCAGCCAGAAGTTGATTGTGAACGCTAAGGGTGAAGTGGCCGCGCTAGCGGAAACCATCAACAACATGACGGACACGCTGGCGACATTTGCCGACCAGGTGACGACCGTTGCCCGCGAGGTCGGCGTCGAAGGTCGCTTAGGCGGCCAGGCGAATGTGCCCGGCGCAGCCGGAACGTGGAAAGACCTTACCGGCAACGTAAATCTGCTTGCCGACAATCTCACGAACCAGGTGCGCGCGATTGCCGAAGTGGGTACCGCCGTCACCAAGGGTGACTTAACGCGGTCTATTCAAGTGGAAGCCCGTGGTGAAGTGGCGGAGTTGAAAGACAACATCAATCGAATGATTGATAACCTTCGCCTTACGACGGACCGCAACACGGAACAAGACTGGCTCAAGACCAATCTCGCGCGCTTTACCGGAATGTTGCAGGGGCAACGCGATCTGGTGACCGTGGGCCGGATGTTGCTTTCGGAACTTGCGCCGCTGGTCAATGCACAGCAAGGCGTCATCTACCAGATGGAAACGGAAAGGTCGGCCGGGTTGGTGCTGCTTTCCGCATTCGCGGATGACGGAGAGAATGGCCACCTGCGGCGGATCCTGCCCGGGGAAGGCTTGGTGGGGCAGTGTGCCGCGGACAAGCGGCGGATGTTGATCACCGATTTAGGGGAAGATGTTGTCGCTATCCGTTCGGGTTTGTTCGAAGCGGCCCCTCGCAATGTAGTGGTTCTTCCCATACTTTTTGAAGACCGCGTAAAGGCCGTGATCGAACTTGCTTCCTTAAATAACTTCACAGACTTGCAACTTGCATTTCTGGAGCAGCTCACCGCCGGTATCGGCATCGTGCTCAATAGTATTGAAGCGACCATGCAGACCGAAGGCCTGTTGAAACAGTCGCAGCAGTTGGCCACGGAGCTGCAGACGCAGCAAACGGAGTTGCAGCAAACCAATGAGCAGTTGGCGCAAAAGGCGCAACAGCTCGCGGAACAGAATGTGGAAGTAGAACGCAAGAACCAGGAAATCGAGCAGGCGCGACGCGCGGTGGAAGAGAAGGCCGAAGAATTGGCGCTCACTTCCAAATACAAATCTGAGTTCCTCGCCAATATGTCCCACGAATTGCGTACGCCTTTGAACAGCATTCTGGTGCTGGGGCAGCAACTCAGCGACAACCCTGACGGTAACCTGACGCCGAAGCAAGTGGAATTCTCGCGCACCATTCACGGCGCGGGAACGGACTTGTTGAACCTCATCAGCGACATTCTTGATCTTTCCAAGATTGAGTCGGGTACGGTCTCCGTGGATGCGCAGGAAGTATTCTTCGGCAGCCTGCTCGATATGGTTGCGCGGCCATTCCGTCATGAAGCGGAAAACCGGAAGTTGAGCTTTGAAGTTGTCTCTCATCCTCATCTCGCTAGAAGTCTGGTGACGGATTCCAAACGTCTGCAACAGGTTTTGAAGAACCTGCTCTCCAATGCGTTTAAGTTCACCGAACAGGGAGGCGTGAGATTGTCGGTGTCTCCGGCGCCGAGTGGATGGAGCGAGAATCATCCAGTGCTGGATAATGCCGGTTCGGTCATAGCATTCGAGGTTTCGGATACAGGCATCGGCATTCCATTCGACAAGCAGCGAATTATCTTTGAGGCCTTCCAGCAGGCAGATGCCGGCACCAGCCGTAAGTACGGCGGCACCGGTCTCGGGCTGGCCATCAGTCGCGAGTTGGCGAGCCTGCTGGGAGGCGAAATTCAATTGCGCAGCGCTTCGGGCAAAGGGAGCAGCTTTACCCTCTTCCTGCCCAAAACCTATGTGGGTCCGGTGGCGATGGTCGTCCCGGAAAGCAGGCCTCAATCCTATGTGTCTCCGCTGCAATTGTCGGCGGTGAAGGTGGCGGAGCTGCCGGTCGAACAGATACCAGACGATCGCGAGAATCTACAGTCGGAAGACGCCGTTTTGCTGATCGTCGAAGACGATCCGCATTATGCGCGGTTGCTCTGCGACCTATCGCGAGATCAGGGTTTTAAAGTCCTGGTCGCGATGAATGGCACGAACGCACTCGCGCTGGCGCGCGAATTTCATCCCTCCGCCGTTTCGCTGGACGTGTTCCTGCCCGACATGATGGGCTGGACGGTGCTGAACCACTTAAAACAGGATCCAGCGACCCGGCATATTCCCGTGCAGATGTTGACACTGGATGAAGATCGAAACCACGGTTTGGCGAGAGGGGCGTTTGCTTTCGTGACCAAACCAGCCACTCCGGACGAAATTACGGCGGCATTGTCGAGAATTAAAGAGTACTCGGCGCCTCGCCGCAAACGCTTGCTGGTGGTGGAAGATAATCCCGCGGAACAGTTGAGCATTCGGGAACTACTTGGCTATGAAGACATTGACGTCACCGTGGCCTCCACGGGCGTGGATGCCTTGAACAAGGTGAATACGGATCCTTTTGATTGCGTGGTTTTAGACCTTCGCCTGCCCGATATGTCGGGGTTTGATGTTCTCGAACGTTTGCGCGACAATCCCTCGATCAACGATCTGCCGGTGGTTGTGTTCACCGGGAAAGAACTCTCTTCTGAAGAAGATTCACGGCTGCATACGCTGGCCCGCAGTGTAGTGGTAAAGGGCGTGGAATCCCCGGAGCGATTGCTCGATGAGACGTCGTTATTCCTGCATCGCGTGGTGGCGGACCTTCCTCCGGAAAAGCAGAAACTGCTGGATCGTTTGCATCGTTCCGATGAAGCGCTGGTGGGAAAGAAAGTGCTGGTCGTGGATGACGACGTGCGGAACATCTTCGCGCTCAGCAGCGTTTTGGAGCGCCGCGGCATGACCGTGCTGACGGCGGGGACCGGCCGCGAAGCGATCACTACCCTGGAATCAACCCCCGATGTAGCGATTGTGCTGATGGATATCATGATGCCGGAGATGGACGGCTACGAGACCATGCAGGTGATCCGGCAAAACACAAACTTCCGGCGTATACCAATTATCGCCTTGACGGCGAAGGCCATGAAGGGCGACCGGGAAAAGTGTTTGGAGGCGGGAGCTTCGGAGTATCTGGCGAAGCCCGTGAACACGGAGCAATTGCTTTCGGCATTGAGAATGTGGCTGCACCGGTAAGACGTGTGAGAAGAGGATAAAAACGATTTGCAACACTCGGCCATGACCGAAAAAGTCAATATCCTGATGGTGGATGACCAGCCAGGGAAATTGCTGAGCTATGAGGCCATCCTCGGCGAACTGGGAGAAAACCTCATCAAAGCCGCCTCAGGAAGAGAGGCCCTGGAGCATCTTCTTAAAACCGACGTGGCTGTTGTCCTCATGGACGTAAGCATGCCGGAGATTGACGGATTTGAATTGGCTGAAATTATCCGCCAGCATCCCCGCTATCAGAAAACGGCCATCATTTTTATCTCCGCCGTACACCTTACAGACCTTGACCGCCTCAAGGGATATCAACGCGGCGCTGTTGACTATATTTCCGTCCCGGTCGTGCCGGAACTTTTGCGAGCGAAGGTCAGTGTGTTCGCGGAGCTTTATCGCAAGACGCAACAACTTCGCAGACTAAACCGGGAACTGGAACAGCGGGTCCTGGAGCGCACCGAAGAAGTGGAGAGACGCGCCGCGATCCTGGAAAAGGTCAATAATGAATTAGGCCGAAAAAATCAGGAGTTGGACGCCATTATTACCACGGCGCCCGACATTATTTTCAGCACTAAGGCGGATGGCAAGAGCGAATACGTCAGCGAGCGGTTCTATGAGTACACCGGCGCCGAGATTGCCCCAGGAAACCTCGATTATTTTTCTTACATCCATCCCGACGACGTGAAATGGTGCCTGGAGGAATGGAAGCGGTGTGTGGAGTCGGGAAAACTTTACGAAGCGGAATACAGGTTACGCAGCGGGACGGATGCTTATCGCTGGTTCCGCATGCGCGCGGTTCCTCTTCGTGACGCGGAAGGCAATATCTCCCGCTGGTACGGGACCTGTTCCGATATTCATGACAGCAAACTTCTGGAACAGTCCATGCGGGAGAACGCGATTGAATTGGAGCGCATGGTAGATGACCGCACCTCGGAACTACGCCGCCTTTCTACCCGTCTGATGAAACTTCAGGATGAGGAACGACGCAGGATCGCGCGCGACATCCACGACGGATTGGGCCAGGAACTCATCGCCACCAAAATGATTCTGGATGGAATGTTGAAGAAGAAGTTGAACGATCCAGAAAAGCAAAATCTGACGGAAGCCATACACTTGATAGACCGCACCATTCAGCAGGTGAGGAGTATCTCCCATCTTTTGCATCCTCCTCTGCTGGATGAAGTGGGCTTGCTTTCGGCCTTGCGCTGGTACCTGGATGGGCTTACAAACCGCAGCGGTATCAAAACCCATTTGGAAGTGCAGCCGGAGGACTTGCCCCGACTCGCCAATGAACTGGAAACAACGGTATTCCGGATTATTCAGGAAGCCCTCAGTAACGTCTTTCGCCACGCAAAGGCCCACAACGTGTGGGTGACGGTCAATCTGCAGGAAGGAAATTTGGTGGTCACGATTCAAGACGACGGCATCGGGCTTGCGGAAAAGATTGTCGAACTTCGTCCGGGCAGCTTCGGTGTTGGGATCGGCGGCATGCGGCAGAGGGCGCTGGATATAGGAGGAGAATTGCGGATTCGCAATGCCAATCCCGGCGCCTCCGTGGAAATTGTGATTCCCGCCAATTTGCCTTGCGAGCCTAAGATGCTCGTGTGATCCAGTCTTCCGGACTCGCTTTCTCATCAATTGCTGACGGCAATACTCCTTCATTGTTCGGCGCTCCTGTCCGGGAATGGACAGCCCGGTTCGCCAGGGGACACTTAGCCTTGGAAACCTAATTTTTCGAAAGCCTGCTTAACCTAATCATTTCAATTTCTTAGATGTTCCTGGCGCAATGGCCCGGCGTTTGCATTATTCTTCCGCGATGGACATCGCCCGCCCAGAATTCAAATTACAGAAGCGCCGTCGGCAAGCCATCTGGCTGAGCATTATTGTCGTTGTAGTGGTTGCCGCCAGCATTGGCATTTCACGGCTCAAGCCAGCCGCTCCGGAAGTGGAGCGCGGAACGGTGTGGACCGATACGGTAAAGCGCGGTCCCATGCTGCGTCAGGTTCGCGGACTTGGTTCTTTGATTCCAAGTCAGGAGTTCACCCGTCAAATCCCTGCGGAAACCGAAGCGACGGTCATTCGCATTCATATGCTGCCCGGTTCCCAGGTGAAGGCCGACTCGGTGCTCGCGGAGATGAGCAATCCGGCGACTGAACAATCCGCTCTCGACGCGCAACTTCAATTGCGAGCGGCGGAGGCCGAATACCAGGCGCTACGCGTAAAGCTTGACAGCGACCTCATGGACCAAAAAGCAGGCGCGGCCACGGTGAATGCCGATCACTCTCAGGCGGAGCTTCAGTCGGAAACTGACAAAGCCCTCTACGACCTTGGCGTTATTTCCGGGTTGACCTACAAGGTTTCTAAAAGTAAAGCAGACGAGCTGACCACCAGAAACGGTTTGGAAGAACAGCGCCTGACGATTGCCGAAAAGGCCATTGCGTCACAACTTTTGGAGCAGCAGGCAAAAGTGGATCAGATGCGTGCGTTGGCCCAACTCAAGCAAAAGCAGCTCGACGATTTGAAGGTTCGCGCGGGAATTGATGGCGTGCTCGTGGACCTTCCGCTGGAAGTTGGACAGCATGTTATGCCGGGAACGATGCTGGCAAAAGTGATCCAGCCCAACCACCTGATGGCCGAACTGAAAATTGCGGAAACGCAAGCGCGGGACGTGCAGATCGGAGAGCCAGCCTCGGTGGACACGCACAATGGCGTAGTCGCCGGAAACGTAACTCGCGTGGATCCCGCGGTGCAGAACGGGACGGTCACCGTGGACGTTAAGCTCACGGGCGATCTTCCCAAGGGCGCCCGGCCTGACCTGAGTGTTGACGGCACCATTGACCTGGAGCGGCTGGACAATGTTCTTTACGTCGGCCGTCCTGCGTTTGGGCAAGAGGACAGCACCATCAGTTTGTTCAAGCTTGATCCTGATGGCAAAGGCGCGGTGCGGGTGCCGGTGAAAGTTGGACGCGCATCGGTGAATGCAATCCAGGTTATTGAAGGATTACATGAAGGTGACACGGTAATTCTTTCTGACATGTCACGTTGGGACAATGCAGACCGTATCCGGCTCGATTAGAAAAATCAAAATCAAAGAGGCAATTGCAATGGCAGAGACAAGACAGCCGCTGATTCAAATCGAAGAACTCACCAAGGTTTTTTACACCGACGAAATTGAAACCCATGCACTTTCTGGCGTTCATCTCACAATCAGTAAAGGTGAATATGTAGCCATGTCAGGGCCTTCGGGATGCGGCAAGTCTACGCTGCTATCCATTATCGGATTGCTGGACACGCCGACGGCGGGGAAGTATCTGCTGAATAACAAGCCGGTAGAAAACCTCGACTTCGGCGACCGCTCGCGCATTCGTAATCAGGAAATTGGATTCATTTTCCAGAGCTTCAATCTTATTGGAGATTTGACCGTATATGAAAACGTCGAGCTACCGTTGACCTACCGGCAGAAAATGCCTTCCGCTGATCGCAAGAAACGAGTGATGGAGTCACTGGAGCGCGTCGGTATGGCGCATCGTATTCGGCATTATCCATCACAACTCTCTGGAGGTCAGCAGCAGCGCGTGGCCGTGGCCCGTGCGCTCGGCGGACATCCTTCCATCCTGCTCGCAGACGAACCTACCGGAAACCTCGACTCACGCAATGGCGAAGCGGTCATGGAGCTTCTCCAAAATCTGCATCGTGAAGGAGCAACCATCTGCATGGTGACGCATGATCCGCGCTTCGCAAAACATGCAGAAAGGGAAGTGCATTTATTCGACGGCAAAGTGGTCGCCGAAGAAGAACTGCAAAAACTGATGGCGGACGTGCATGCATGAACGGGTTGCTCCAGGACGTGCGGTATGCTCTGCGGCAGTTACGGAAGAGTCCCGGCTTTACTGCTGTGGCTGTCATCACGCTCGCTTTGGGTATAGGTGCAAATACGGCAATTTTCAGCGTGGTGAAGGGCGTTGTGTTGGCCCCGCTCCCATTTCGGCAGCCAGATCGTCTGGTAGTGCTATGGGAGAACAACCTCACACTCAAGCATTTGATTGATGCATCGTATCCGGACTTCCTCGATTGGCAGCGGAATGCCCGGTCATTTGAGCAAACGGCCGCGATTAGTTTTCAAGGTTTCGATCTCACCAATCCGGGGCAGCCCGAGCACGTGAATGGCAAAGAAGTTTCCGCGGGCTTCTTCGGCACGTTGGGCGTAAAGCTGCAAATGGGCCGTGATTTCTCGCCAGAAGAAGACAAACGTGGCGGCGCGCCGGGGGCCATTATCAGTGATCGTTTGTGGAAGGAACGTTTTGGGCAAAGCCCTACAGCACTGGGCAAGTCAGTGACTTTGGACGGGGTGGATTACACGATCGTCGGGATACTTGCGCCAGGGTTTCATTTTGTGGGGGAGGATGCAGATGTTTACACGCCACTTGGACAAGGCGATCCGCTGGTTTATGGAGATCGTACGGTCCACCCAATTTTTTCTATTGGGCGATTGAAGGACGGTGTGAGCCTGGTCCAAGCTCAGGGTGAGATGAATGCTGTGCAGGGAGCGCTGGATCGGATATATCCCGCGGCAGACCGGGGCTTGGATACGGATGTCATGCCACTTAAGGAAGCTTTTGTCGGCAATGCAGGTGGAACGCTGCTTTTGTTATTGGGCGCGGTTGCCATTGTTCTACTGATTGCCTGTGCGAATGTAGCAAATTTTTTGCTTACGAAATCCGCGGCGCGCTCGCGGGAATTTGCCATTCGCTCGGCGCTGGGTGCGAGCCGAGGACGGATGGAGCGTCAGTTGATTACAGAAAGTGTATTGCTCTCGCTCGCGGGCGGAAGTCTGGGATTGGCGATTGCAAAATGGGGAGTTCATGCATCGCTGGCGGTGTTGCCGGCGGGCTTGCCTCGTAGCGAGAATATCCATGTAGATGCGGTCGTACTTCTTTTCGCATTCGCCGTATCAATTACGGTAGGGATTCTGTTTGGTCTCGCACCTGCCTCCAAGAGTTCGAAAATCGATTTGCAAACGGCGTTGAAGGAAGGCGAACGCGGCTCGAGACATTCTCAACATCGCACGCAAAGTTGTCTGGTAGTTTTCCAGATTGCGCTGACATTGGTTTTACTATCAGGGGCTGGTCTGCTGTTCCGCACGATCCGCCATTTAGGGACGGTGGATCCGGGCTTTGAGGCTCAGCATGTAATTACTTTCAAAGTCGGGCTTTCGCCTTCTGCGATGAAGACAGGACCAGGAATGCGGATCGCCTACCAGCAACTGGTTGAGCGTATCCGCCAAATCCCGGGCGTGCAGTCGTCCGACCTCACAGTGCTGCTCCCCTTCAGCAACCAGAGCAATGTTGGTCCCTTTTGGGCGGGGTCTCACGCGCCTGCCTCCATCGCGGAGGCTCCGCGCGCACTCTTCTATTGGACTGGACCGGATTATCTCAAGACGATGAGCGTACCGCTGCTTCGCGGGCGCTTTTTCACTCCGGAGGACACTATTAAGTCTGAGCGGGTCATCGTCATAGACAGTGCTCTGGCGCACGCTTATTTTGCCAGCAAAGATCCCGTGGGCGAGACCATGACAATTCCGCACTGGGGCAGGGCGCGAGTCATTGGCGTGGTCGGCCATGTCAAGCAATGGGGACTGGATGACCGAAATCGCTATACCGTAAATCAGATTTACGCTTCCCTTTATCAGCTTTCAGACGAATGGGTGCCGCTCCTTTACCGCTCAACAACGGTTATCGTACGAACGTCACTTGCCACAGCGACCGTGATGCCTGCGATTAAAGCGGCGGTTTACGGTGCGGGTAACGGGCCGCCCGTCTATGACGTGCAAACTATGCGAGAGCTGGTTTTCGAATCCATGTCGGCGCAACGGTTTCCCATGATCCTTTTGGGGATGTTTGCCGGATTGGCATTGCTGCTGGCGGCGATTGGAATCTACGGTGTGATCTCTTATTCCGTGGCCCAACGTGCGCATGAGATTGGCATACGCATGGCGCTTGGAGCTGAGAAAGGGAAGGTTTTCCGCATGGTGATTGGGGAGACTCTACGGTTGGGAATCGTAGGTCTAGCGATCGGCGTGGCGGCGACGCTCGCCCTCGCGCGAATGCTGACAAGTTTTTCGCGCTTGCTTTATGGGGTGAACGCTAGCGATCCGGTCACGCTCGCTGCGGTCTCATGCGTGGCGATTGGCGTGGCTGTGCTGGGTTGTTACATCCCAGCCCGCCGCGCGGCGAAGGTGGACCCGATGGTAGCGCTGCGGTACGAGTAACGAAGATATGAAAACAGGAGAATTATGATTCAGCTGAAAAACCTGGAACGCAGTTACAAGACAGCCGCGGGGCAGACGTGGGTACTCCGGCGCATCAATCTGGAGATTCGTGAAGGTGAGTTCATCACCATCATGGGGCCATCGGGGGCGGGGAAGTCTTCTTTGCTTAACGTCCTCGCGCTGCTCGATGACGCCTGGGCGGGGGAATACTGGTTTCGTGAAGAAGCTGTGCATGAAATGAAGCGGAAGCAGCGCAGTGAGCTGGCGAAGAAGAACATCGGCATGGTATTCCAGAGCTATCATTTGCTCGACGACCTGACGGTTCGCGAGAACATTGATCTTCCTCTTTCTTACAAAGACGTGCCACGTGGCCAGCGGCAGAGCATGGTGGCGGACACGCTTGACCGTTTCCAGATCGTGGCGAAGGAAGATTTATTCCCAAGCCAGCTTTCCGGCGGGCAGCAGCAACTTGTTGGCATTGCGCGTGCTGTAATTCACAAGCCACCATTGCTGCTTGCCGATGAACCCACTGGAAACCTCCATTCCTCCCAAGCCAAGGAAATTATGGATCTTTTTCGTGAATTGAATCAGCAGGGAACGACCATTGTTCAAGTTACTCACTCAGAAGCGAATGCTGCTTATGGGTCTCGCATCATTCAACTGCACGATGGATGGATGGTGAGTGACACGGCAAATCCCGCGGCGACGAAAAGCACCGAGGTGGTTAGCCAATGACTTATCCGGTAAAGACAGAGCGTTTCATTTCCGGCGCCATCTGGAGCTCAATCGAAAAAGTAATCAGCCAAGTCTTATATGTTTTAAAAACGGGTGGAATTCTTGTTCTAGCTACTGCGATGGCTAGCGCTCAAACTTCCGCGCCTGTTCAGTTTGATATGCCTCAATCGCATGATCCATTTAATGCCTACCGGGCATCGTTCGTGCCCGAGCCGGCGCTCGCTAATTCGCCTCGTCTGGATAAGTTGGTTAAGGATGGCAAGCTTTACCTTTCGCTGAACGATGCAATTGATCTTGCGCTTGAGAACAATCTGGATTTAGCCATTGCCCGTTATAACTTGCCCATCGCCGATACGGATCTGCTACGCACCAAGGCCGGAGGATCATTCCTGGGAGTTAACACCGGCGTCGTGCAGGGAACGCCGGGAGGGGGAGTGGGAGGATTTGGTTCCGGCGCTCCCGGTTCCGGCGCGGGTGGCACCACGGGCGGCGCAGGAGGCGCGGGTGCCGGCGCAAACGGGTTGGTGCAGTCCACGTTAGGAACCGGGACTGCCATTCGCTCATATGATCCTTCGATCACGGCGGATATCGGAGACGAACACCAGACGAGCCCAGTGGCGAACCTGCAAAGTTTCGGCGTGCCTTCGTTGCAAGCAAATACGGGAAATTTCGATATTAACTACAGTCAGGCATTTCCCACCGGGACTTCGATCGAATTTCAATTTCAAAATAGCCGGCAAACGACGAACAGCCCATTCTTTCCTTTGTCGCCCACATTGAACTCCTTGTACCACCTTACATTGTCGCAGCAATTACTTGCGGGATTTGGGTTGGGACCCAACCTTCGCTTTGTGAAAATTGCCAGGAATAACAAAAAGATTTCTGATGTTGCCTTTAAAGACCAGGTGATTGCCACGGTCACCCAGATTGAAGACATTTATTGGGACCTGGTGGATGCCTATGAACAGGCACAGGTGAATGAGCAATCGCTGGCATTTGCGCAGCAGACTTTGGATAACGCGAAGAAGCAATATCAGTTGCAAAGCATTCCTGAGATGGATGTAATGCGTGCGGAAGCGTCAGAGTCCAAGAGCGAGCAGGATTTGACTGTGGCGAAAACAAGCCTTGAACTCCAGCAATCGCTAATAAAGAACGCGTTGACAAAAAGCCTGGATGATCCGGTGCTCGAAGCCATCCCTGTGATCCCAACTGATCGCTCACGGCAAGGAGTCGAAGGCGTTTCTGATCTGGAATCGCTCATCAATCAGGCGATTCACGCGCGGGCAGAGCTTGCGGAGTCGGATATTGACTTGGTCAACCGGCAAATTAGCCGCAAGGCGGCTCGGAACGCGCTCTTACCGTCGCTTGCGCTGGTGGGCACATACAGCGGATCGGGGCTTGGGGGACCGTTGAATCCGATTTTTAACCTCGGAACGAACTCATCGAATGTTCCCGGCGATTTTGGCGGGGCCATCGTGAATGCGTTCAACAATTCTTCCCCGGATTATTTTGTCGGGTTTAGCTTAAATCTTCCCATTCGCAATCGTGTTGCGAAAGCGGACCAGTACCGTTCCGAGCTGGAATATCGGCAGGCGGAATTACGCAGAGAGGAGCTGAAAAAACAGATTCGGATAGAAGTCCGTAACGCTCAATACGCGCTGGAGCAAAATCTCGCCCGTGTACAAGCTGCCACCAAGGCCCGCGATTTGTCGCAGCGCACATTCGATATCACTAAAAAAGAGCAAACTCTTGGGGCCGGCTCAACGTATCAGACCATGAGCGCGCAACATGATTTGGCCGAGGCGGAGTTGGATTTGGTCACGGCGCAAACCACTTACGAGAAAGCAAAAGTCGAATTGGACCGCGCGACCGGGACTACATTGGAACACAACCGCATTCAAATCCAGGACGCGATCAGTGGTACGATTAGTTCCCCAACCCCCTGATTTCCATGCAGACCTCAAGCAAAATGCGGGATAGCGCGGCAATTGCCCTCCGGTCTGGAGACGCCCAGAAGCCACGCATTCTGGCCGCTGATGACCAGTCGCACATCCTTCAAGCGCTGGAATTGCTCTTGCGCCCCGAGGGATTTGTGGTGGAGACCGCCAAGTCTCCTGCTCTGGTGCGCGAAGCGATGGCGACAGGATATTACGATGCGGTCCTCATTGACTTAAATTACACGCGCGATACCACCTCGGGACTGGAAGGTCTGGACTTGCTCTCGGAACTTGTTGCCTGGGACAAAATGGTCCCCGTCATCGTCATGACGGCGTGGGGAAGCGTTGAACTCGCGGTGGAAGCCATGCGACGAGGGGCCCGCGACTTTATACAGAAGCCATGGGAGAACGAGCGCATGCTGGCGATTTTGCGTACCCAAGTGGAACTGCATCGCAGCCTGCAGCGCGCGGAACGGCTGGCCGCGGAGAACCGGCTGCTTCAGGCGGAAGGGCGTCCTGAATTTATTGCCAACGCGCCAGCGATGCGTCCGGTATTGGAAACGATGACGCGCATCGGCCCCTCTGACGCCAACGTGCTGATTACCGGAGAACACGGCACCGGTAAGGAAGTTGTGGCGCGAACATTGCATGCTCTTTCTTCGCGTGCAAGCCGCACTCTGCTGGCGGTCAATACCGGAGCGTTACCGGAAGGAACATTCGAGAGCGAATTGTTCGGCCACATTAAGGGAGCCTTTACGGACGCGCGCAGCGAACGCATAGGAAGATTCGAACTCGCGGACGGCGGCACGATCTTTCTTGACGAAATAGGAAATGTTCCTGTGCGGCAACAAGCAAAGCTACTGCGCGTGATTGAGTCGGGAGAAATTGAGCGGGTGGGTTCCTCGCGCACTCGCCGCGTGGATGTCCGCATCATTTCAGCGACCAACGCGGACTTGCAGGCGGCTTGTGCCGCCGGTGAGTTTCGAGAGGATTTGTTATTTCGTTTGAATACGGTTGAAATCCACCTGCCCCCTTTGCGCGAGCGAAGAGAAGACATTCCGACGCTGGCGAGCCATTTCTTATTGCGGTATGCCACGCGTTATGGAAAGCCGGTCCGCAGTCTTGATGCGCCGGCGCTGCAACTGCTCTTGCAATATGCGTGGCCAGGGAATGTCCGGGAACTCGAACATACGCTCGAACGTTCGGTTTTAATGTGCCGCGGTGAGGAAATTAAGGCTGCCGATTTAGGATTGAGCTTGCAGCGTCCGCACAGCCAAAGTCTGGATGAACTTGATTTGGAAGCGGTGGAAAGTATTCTGATTCGAAAAGCGCTGCAGCGCTTTCAGGGAAATGTAAGCCAGGCGGCGGAAGCTCTGGGGCTTAGCCGCGGGGCCCTTTACCGGCGGATGGAAAAATACGGCCTCTAGCCCAGCCGCGTGCGAGAATGCCATTGTCGGCGGCGCGTCTTTTCTACCATGCAACCGCAAACTCATAGAAGACCAAGACGATTGCTCTTCGAGCGGCGCATTCTCCTCTTTTCTTTTTTCGTGGCGCTTCCGGGCCTTGCCATCAGCGGCATCCTGATCTGGTTGCAGGACTGGTCGCTTTCTTCCAAGCTAGCGTTATCAACGGTTGAAGTGCTGGCGTGCTGGATTTTGGCGGCATCTCTTCATGATCAGGTCATTCGTCCATTGCAGACGTTGTCGAACGTCATCGCGGCGCTCCGAGAAGAAGATTATTCATTTCGCGTGCGCGGCGCTGTTGCGGATGACGCGCTCGGCGAGCTTTCGCTGGAAGTGAATGATCTGACCGATCTGCTGGCGGAACAGAGCACCCGCGCCATGGAGGCGATGGCATTGTTGCGGCGCGTGGTTGAGGAGATTGACATCCCGGTTTTCGCTTTTGATCCGAGCCACATTTTGAAGCTAGTTAACTCGGCGGGGGAAAGGCTACTGCAGCAACCTTCCGTGCGCCTTCTGGGCAGCGCCGCGAAACAGATTGGGCTGGAAGAGTGCCTGTTGGCGGAAAATGAAACCATCGTCGCGTTGCCATTGAATAATCCTAATGTCCGCTGGCTGCTGAGGAAAAGCGGATTTCGCCAGAGCGGCGTGCCGCATACGCTCGTCGTTCTCTCCGACGTCAGCCGGGCATTGCGGGAGCAGGAGCGCGTTGCATGGCAGCGGCTGGTGCGCGTTCTAGGACATGAACTTAATAATTCGCTTACCCCGATCAAGTCCATTGCCGGTGCGCTGAACGCACAGGTCACGGATGAGCCGTTGAGCGCAGGACAACGACAGGATTTTTCGCGAGGTCTCGAGATCATTGAAGCGCGCGCGGACTCGCTGAACCGCTTCCTGCAGGCTTATCAACGGTTAGCGCAAATGCCTCCGCCGGTCTTGCGTAGAGTCGAGCTTGTCCCGATCGTCGAGCGAGTGGCTGGGTTGGAGACGCGGATCGTGGTCGAGGTTGTGCGCGGGCCCGAAGTCGCGCTCACCGTGGATCCCGACCAGCTGGAACAGTTGCTCATCAACCTTGTCCGCAATGCGGTGGAAGCGTCCTTGGACGGGAGAGCGGCACGCAACGGTGGAGAAGAATCCGTGCGACCGGAGGTCGTCGTGAGATGGGCGCTTGATGGCGAAAAATTGGTGATCAACGTGGAAGACAACGGCACAGGGCTATTAAATCCCTCCAATGCATTTGTGCCGTTTTATACGACCAAGCCGGGAGGGAGCGGAATCGGTTTGGCGCTCTGTCGCCAGATTGCTGAAGCTCACGATGGCTCGGTTGAGCTGTTGAATCGCACCGATAGAAAAGGTTGCATCGTGAAAGTCGTCTTAGCGGCAGCGGCGCACGAATTGCCGAAAAATGCGTTATCCCCCCAGCCAAATTGGTAAGGTAAATCCTGCCTTTCGCACCAGTTTTACTTGTGGTGGTCCATGGGCCCGCCAATCCACGCCATGCTCCTGGCCGAACCAACTCCTGGCCCAGTTCTTACATCCATAATGCGACTAACCATTTAGGAGCGCGCCCTAACTATGCCCGAAGCCATGGCTCACGAAAAAGAATATGTGGACCTTATGTTGCAGTTGACCCTGAATCCGGCAAAAGCTGGGTTGGTTGTCCCAATCATGGAGCAATGGAGCGGGCAGGAACGGCAGGAATTCCTGGCGCTGGCGGATGCACATCATGTGGTCGTGCGCTCTTTCGAGAGCTTGTTGAAGGCTCAACCCGCACCCAATGCCGATTTGGCTGCATGGCTGAAGGCTTCGATTGAAGCCGAACATGAGCGGATAGACAATGCGGTGGGCTTTTTAAGCCGGATTTGCAACGAACTCGAAGCGGCGGGCTGTCCCACTGTGGTTATGAAGTCGCTCGATCATTGGCCGGACATGGGCAATGATTTGGATCTTTACACGACGGGCGACGAAGCGGCTGTACAGAAAACTATTATTGAAAAATTCAACGCGACCCAGGAAGCGCCAAGCTGGGGCGATCGATTGGCCCACAAGTGTAATTTTGAAATTCCCGGCCTTCGCGAACTGGTTGAAGTCCACGTGCAACGCCTTGGGCAGACCGGAGAACACACGGAATTGGCCCGCCGTTTTGTAAGCCGCCGGGTACCGCTGGAACTGAATGGATATAAGTTTTTTGTTCCTGCGCCGGAAGAGCGCATAATCGTGGCGACGTTACAGCGCATGTATCGTCATTTTTATGCTCGGGTGTGCGACGTCGTAAATATTGCGCAGCTTGTTGATTCAAGAACAATTGATTTTGAAGAGTTGCATGTTGCTAGCCAATCAGCGGGAATTTGGCCGGGAGTGGCAACCTTCCTCATGATCGTTTCCGACTATGTGAGGCAATATCGCGGCTTTGGACTCGAACTCCCGGTGATGGTTGCGAAGGCCGCGCGATTTGGGGGCAGCCTGGTAGTAACGCGTAACCGCTTCCTGCGCATTCCCATGTGGCCGCAAGGCGCAGGACTGTACACCACACAACTTACCAAGACAGCATTGCGCGGAGATGCAGCCGCTGCCTTCCGTTTGAGCCTACTTCCGGGTCTGGCGTCAGCGGCCGCCGTGGCTGCCAAACTGACGGGCAGCGACAAAGGGATTTGGTAAATCACTTCCTGTCGCGACCCACGATACTTGCTCTTTTGACGTGTGGCCTTCCCTTCGATAGCCTGTAGATTCTTCCTGCATGAGCGAAGCAATCATTTCTGTCCGCGGCCTTCGGAAAAGTTATGGCGAAGTAGAGGCGATCCGGGGCGTGGATTTCGAGATCCAGCCCGGAGAGGTATTCGGACTTTTAGGTCCTAACGGCGCTGGTAAAACCAGTACAGTTGAAATTCTCGAAGGGTTGCGACCCCGCACAGGTGGCGATGTTTCCGTCCTGGGATTTGACCCGGACAAGCAAAAAGAACAGCTCAAGGATCGCATTGGCGTTTGCCTGCAAGCCACGAATCTTCCTGACAAAATGCGCGTGCACGAGGCGCTCGAGTTGTTCGCCTCATTCTATACACGAAATGTAAATCCCAATGAATTGTTAAAGCGTCTGCAGCTCCAGGAAAAGCACGACGCTTACTACACAACGCTTTCCGGAGGCCAAAAGCAGCGGCTCGCGCTGGCATTGGCGTTATTGAATAATCCCGTGCTGTTATTTCTGGATGAGCCCACCACAGGTCTGGATCCGCAGGTGCGGGCAGAAATCCATTTGTTGCTGGAGGAGTTGCGCAATGAGAAGCGCACCATCCTGCTGACCACTCACTATATAGAAGAAGCAGAGCGGCTTTGCGACCGCGTGGCCATCATTGACCAGGGAAAGATCATCGCGCTCGATACGCCGCGCAATTTGCAGCAGCAAAGCAAATCCGCTTCGTCCATTGTTGTAACCTGCAACCGAGCAATTCCCAAAGACCATTCGCAATGGCCGGAAACGGTGAGTACGCAGACGGATGCTTCCGGCAGAACGCTTACGGTGGTGTCGCGCCGTCCGGCGGCCACGCTGGTTGAATTGATCAAATGGATTGACCAGCAGGGCTTGGAATTGGTGGACGTGAGCTTGAAGCAGCCGACTCTGGAAGATGTGTTCATTGAGATGACGGGAAGGCGGTTGCGCGATTGAAACCCTACCTTGCCCTCATTCGCAGTGATGTTCGGCTCGCTCTGCGGCAGAAGTCAGTGCTGTTCTTCAATTATTTGTTCCCGCTGATGTTTCTTGTCATCTTCGCCCAGTTCATGGGAGGCAGCCACTCCGGAGGGATGGCTCAGATACTTACTCTTGTCCTGATCCTTGGCATTCTCGGCAATGGCCTCTTCGGAGCCGGCGTGCGGGCCGTGCAGGATCGCGAAGCGAATATTCTTCGACGTTATAAAGTCACTCCAATTGGGGCCATCCATCTTTTGACGGCTTCCGTGGTGACTGGCTGGCTTGTATTCATGCCTCTGGTCATTGTGATATTCGGGCTGGCGCACTTTGCATACGGCATGCCCTGGCCTTCGGCGATGGCGTCACTGTTGATATTCGCGACTTTGGGAATTCTGGCCTTTCGCGCCATCGGCATGATCATCGCTGCGGCGGCAAATTCCATGCAGGAGAGCCAGATCATCGTGCAGTTGCTCTATCTGCCCATGCTGCTGTTGAGTGGGGCGACCTTTCCCGCGTCGCTGTTTCCCCCATGGCTTGCTGTAATCGTGCAATTTTTGCCTGCTACCTATCTGGTCTCAGGCTTCGAAGCCATGATGCTGCGCAATGAAGGCCTCAAGCAAAACATTCTCGCTGTGCTTGCGCTGGTCCTCACGATCGTCGTGGGCTTGTTTATTGCGGCAAAGCTCTTTCGCTGGGAAAAAGAAGAGAAGATAAAGAACTCCGCGAAGCTGTGGATCATCGCGGTGCTTGCGCCATTTTTTCTGCTCGGAACGTGGGAAGCGCATACCCAGCAAAACGTCGAGAAAACGCAGATTCTGGCTCGCGAGATTGCGCGTAGCGACACGTACCTGATTCGCGGAGCGCGCATTTTTGTTGGCGATGGCCGTGTGATTGAATCTGGCGCAATCCTGGTGCAGGATGGAAAGATTGCCGGGGTGTATGAAGGGGAAGGCCCTGATCCGTCCTCTGTAAAAGCTACAGTGGTGGAAGCGGCGGGAAAGACGATTTTGCCCGGACTGATTGACGTGCACGTGCACCTTTCCGCGCCCGGTGGCATCGAGCCGAATGCCAACCCGTACAACGCGGCCAGCGCCATGTGGAACCATCTCGGCGCTTACCTTTACAGCGGAGTGACTACGGTGCGCAGCGTGGGCGATCCGCTGGATGCCGCGCTTGCGGTGCGCCGCGAGGTGAACAGCGGAGAGCAGTTGGGAGCGCAGTTGTTCACTTGCGGCCCCATGTTTACCGCGCAGGGCGGCCACGGCACGGAATACTTCAAAGAACTTCCTGAAAATGTGCGGCGACAAGCGGAAGCGCAAGTTGTCCGCACGCCGGATTCGCCAGATCAGGCCCGCCAGCAGGTGGATGAGCTAAAGCAGCGCGGAGTGGATTGCGTCAAAGCGGTTTTGGATTCAGGGGCGGGAAGTAGTGTATTCAACCGGCTTGATATCGCGGAGTTCCAGGCCATCGCACAGGAAGCTCATGCGCAAGGGCTCCCATTGGTCGTGCATACCGGCGATGTGCGGGACGTCACGGATGCTTTGGCAGCGAACGCGGATTCGATTGAGCATGGTTCCTTCCGCGAGAAAATCCCTGACGCCTTGTTCGATCAGATGGTCCGCCAGAAAACTTACTACGACCCTACCTTGAGTGTTGGAGAGGCCTACAAGGCACTGCTCGATGGCGACACCAGCTTGCTGAAGCGTTCGCTGGTACAGCAGGTGGGACCGCCTTATTTGCTGGCCAATACGGAAGCGTGGATCAATTCGCCCGCGGGACAAAAATCGCGCCAGCAGATGGCGGGATTTCCCGTAAGCCTGGAAACGGGCAAAGAAAATTTGCTGGAGGCTTATCATCACGGAGTCATGCTCGTCACCGGAAGCGATGCTGGCAATCTGCTCGTTTTCCATGGTCCGACTGTGCAGCACGAGGTCGAGCTTTGGGTGTGGGCGGGAGTTCCTGCTCCGGTAGCTTTGCAGGCTGCAACGTATAATGCCGCGCGCCTGCTGCGGGCGGACGGACATATCGGATCCATTCGCAAAGGCAATGACGCCGACCTGCTGCTGGTGGATGGAAATCCTCTGCAGGATATTTCCGCCATTGGACGAATTTCGGCGGTTTATTTTAAAGGCGAGCACATTGACCGTTCTGCTGTGTTGAATCCGGAATAGAAACGTGAGTAGGCTCCAATTTTGCTTTCGTAGCTTTTTGTATAGCCCCGCGTCTCCGACCCTGGTGGCAAGTTCTTTCGTTGAGCAACATTCTGCGAATCCAAAAAGTCCAACTTGGGTGTTAAACTTGCGCTGATGCGCGTGCTGGGAATCGACTGCGGTACCGAGTGCACTGGTTTTGGCGTGGTCGAACTCTGCGCGGACGGCAAGCTGGTGTGCGTGCGCTTTGGAGCGATCAAGCTTTCCTTGCGCGAGGCCCTGGCTACAAGGCTGGCCACGATTTTTGCTCAATTGGGGGCCGTGATTGAGCAGCATCAGCCGGACCAGGTAGCGATTGAAGAAGTTTTTTACTCCGTGAATGCCAAGTCGGCACTGAAGCTTGGGCAGGTGCGCGGAGTTGCGATGCTGGCAGCCTCGTCGGTGGGTTTGCACGTTGCGGAGTACGCTCCTCTTTCGATCAAGTCCGCGGTGGTCGGCTATGGCCGGGCGGAGAAGCACCAGGTGCAGCATATGGTGGCGAGGCTGCTCAACCTGCAAGAGCTTCCTGAGCCGGCTGATGCGGCGGATGCGTTGGCCATCGCGATCTGTCATTTAAATACTTCAGTTACGCTGCAACGCCAACAGCAAAGATCGGCGACGGCTTAGTTTTCCTTAATCGCGGGTGCAAAGGATTCCGCTTATGTTTCCACGAACGCGGTCGAAACACGAAAGACCCTGCGTGCTGTTTTTCGTTGCGTTACTGCTCATCTGTCTGCAATGCCGGGTGCAGGCAGCGCCGCTTCCAACGGTAACGTTTTCCCAGGATTTTCCCGGTTCCGATCCCGAGCACTACAGCATTACTATCGCCTCCGATGGGCATGGTGGTTACCAATCCAACGGAAAATTGGCTATCCAGCGGGAGGCCGGAGCAGAGGATGGGTTTGATTTTGTTCTCTCTCCCGGGACAACGCGGCAGATTTTTGATTTGGCCAAGCGCGCGCACTATTTCGAAAAGCAAGTTGATGCTCAGAAAAATGTCGCGTCCACGGGAGTTAAGACACTGAGTTACGAGGACGGGCTGAAGCAGACCAAGGTCACCTATAACTATTCGACCATCTCTGCCATACAAGCTCTCACGCGGCTTTTCCAGGATCTTTCCACCACATTGGAGTTTGGACGGCGGCTCCAGTACAGCTACCGTTATCAGAAGCTAGCGCTGAATGAGCAGTTGACGAACATGGAAGAGGGAATCAACGACAATCGCCTGGGAGACATTTCACCCATCCTGCCTATTCTGGATGAGATCGTCAAAGACCCTACCGTCATCAACGTGGCCCGCGCACGGGCGATGCGAATTGCCGCCAAAGCTAAACAATAATCATCCAGCCACTCTGGGCCCGGCACCCAGGTTCCCGCGGCACTTCGGTAACTCTCCGTTTTTTCCTTCCTCATAAAAAAGTTTTGCTTCATGAATAAATATTCTCTATAATGCATATAAATTCATGAGCCCAAAGCCACTCAGACAAAAGGCCATCCTGGAAGTGCTGGACGAAGGCCCCATCGCCAGTCAGGACGACCTGCAGCGTGCGCTGAAAAAGCGTGGTTTTCGCGTGGGGCAGGCGACCTTGTCGCGGGACATCCGCGAGCTGGGCCTGGCAAAAACAGGCGGAGGTTATGAGTTGCCCAGCGGCGACCTACAAATCGATCCCGCGTTGCCGCCAGTCTCGCGTCTGGTGCGCGAGTTTGTTCTGGATGTACGGCCGGCGCAGAACCTGTTGGTAATTAAAACGGCGGTGGGCAGTGCGCAGCCAGTGGCCGCCGCGCTTGATATCGAAGCCTGGCCCGAGGCGGTGGGCAGCATTGCTGGCGATGACACAATTTTGATCGTTTGCCTGGAAAACAAGGCGGCCACGAAGCTCGCGGCGCGAATTGAGGAGATGACGGCGTAATGGCGGCAAAGCTTAAGACGGCGGTGCTGGGCGCGACAGGTTATTCCGGCTTCGAGCTGACGCGCCTCCTGTTGCGGCATCCTCGCGTGGAGAAGCCCGTTCTCTTAAGCAGGAGTGCGGATGGAAAGACTCCGGCGAACCTGGCCGATATATTTCCCGCGCTGGCTGGCAATGGGAATGGATCGTATCCTTTGCAGCCGTTGTCGTGGGAGAAATTGAAAGAACAAGGTGTGGAGTTGCTTTTTCTGGCGACGCCGCATGACGCTTCCCGCGCTTTGGCGCCCGAGGCATTGAATCACGGACTGCGCGTGATTGATTTGAGCGGCGCGTGGAGGCTGCAGAATGCCGAGAACCGCGCGGTCTATAAATTTCAGGATGAAGGCTCGGAGGCTGCGGAATTCATAAAGCAGGCTGTGTACGGATTGCCGGAGTTGCATCGCGAGCAAATTGCTTCCGCAAAAATCGTCGCCAATCCGGGATGCTATGCGACTTCCGTGATTCTTGGTTTGGCGCCTCTGGTGCAGGGCAAAATCATTGATCGCGACAAAGGAATTATTTCTGATTCGAAATCTGGAGTATCCGGCGCGGGAAAAGAGCCGACCGCGAAAACGCATTTTGTTTCCGTGGCCGACAATCTTTCAGCATATGGAGTATTTGGGCACCGGCATTTGGGAGAGATGCTGGAACAGTTGAACCTGAATTCTGGCGAAGTCACGTTCACGCCGCATCTTCTGCCGATCCCTCGGGGAATACTTTCCACAATTTATGTTCATCTGAATAAAGAGATGAAGGCATTTGAAGTGGAAGAAGTGTTTCGGAAGTTTTATGCGGGGAAGCCATGGGTGCGGGTTTTTGCCACCCCGAAACTTCCCGAAATCCAGTTTTCGGTGAATTCGAATTACTGCGACATTGGTTTTGCGTTGGCGAAAGATGGACGCAGGCTGATCGTTGTTTCCTGCATTGACAATCTGGTGAAAGGCGCCGCCGGCCAGGCCGTACAAAATATGAATGTGATGTACGGCTGGGGCGAAGAGGAAGGGTTGAATTGAAAATCGTCGTCAAAATCGGTGGTAAAGCGATCGAAGATAAGCCGACGCTGCAAAAGTGCGCTCACGCGGTTGTTGAGCTGGCGCACGATGGGCATCAGATCGCTGTGGTTCATGGTGGCGGCAGCACGCTGACGCGAACCCTTCAGTTGCTGGGCAAGAAGTCCGACTTTGTGGACGGCCTACGGATTACCGATGCCGAAACACGCGACGTGGCCCTGATGGTGCTCGCTGGCATGGTGAATAAGGGCGTTGTTGCCGCGATTGTGGCCGCGGGCGTTCCCGCTGTGGGCCTTTGCGGCGGTGACGGTATGACCTTCCGCGCACGCAAAAAACAAACCAAGGGATACGATCTGGGGTTTGTTGGCGAAATCTGCTCCGTCGAACCGCGTTGGCTGGATGCCATCTGGGGACAAAGCGGAATACCCGTGCTCTCGTCGCTGGCTTTAGGTTCGGACGGCGAGTATTACAACGTGAATGCGGACCAGATGGCTTCCGCGTGCGCTTCGGCTTGCCACGCCGATACTTTGATCTTTCTCACGGATGTCCCTGGAGTGAAGGGCGCGGATGGGGAAGTGATTCCGTGGCTTACGGTAAAACAAATGCCGGCGCTGATTGAGAAAGCGGTCATCGGCGGAGGAATGCTGCCAAAGCTTGAAGCCTGTACCCAGGCGCTGAAAAAAGGTGTGGGACGGGTACGGATTTTGCCTGCGGCGCAGGTGGAGATTTTGCCGCAATTTTATTTCACCAAGCTGGAATGCGGGACGGAGGTGATTTCAGCATGAGCGCTACGAGTTCAAAATTGGAAGCGGTGTCCCGTTCTGAGGAGAAATTGCTGTTGCCTACGTACGATCGTCAGCGGGTGTTGTTTACCCGCGGCAAGGGCGTATATCTGTGGGATTCGCGCGGGAAGAAATATCTGGATTTTCTCAGTGGTATCGGCGTAAACGCGCTGGGCCACGGACACCCCGCGATCCAGAAGGTGATAAAGCGCCAGGCAGGAAAGCTGATCCATGTTTCCAATCTTTTCTTTCACGAGTATCAAGCGGAACTGGCGAAGAAGCTCACGAAGATTTCCGGGCTTGATCGCGCTTTCTTCTGCAACAGCGGGACCGAAGCCTGGGAGGGCGCGCTGAAGTTGGCCCGCGCCTTTGCCCGGGTCAATAACAACAATGGACACAAGGCGAAGTGGCGTTTGCTTGCCTTGGAAAATTCTTTTCACGGCCGCACGTTTGGCGCTCTTTCGACCACCGGACAGGAAAAATACCGGCATCCATTTGCCCCGCTTGTGCCAGGCGTAAGTTTTGTTTCTTTTAACGATGTAAATGATCTCAAGCGGCAATTTGATGGCAGCGTTTGCGCCATTTGCCTGGAAACAATCCAGGGAGAGAGCGGGATTCGTCCGTTGAGCCGCGAGTTTCTGCAGGTAGCACGGGAGTTGACCGAACAAACCGGCGCATTGCTGCTGCTCGATGAAATCCAATGCGGGCTGGGCCGCACCGGCGAATACTTTGCCTACGAGCATTTCGGGGTGAAGCCGGATATTGTCACAGTGGCCAAGCCGCTTGCGGCAGGACTTCCGTTAGGCGCGATTCTGACGACCAATCGTGTAGCGGGCGGAATGCATCCGGGAATGCATGGGACTACATTCGGCGGTGGTCCGCTGGCTTGTGCGGTGGCCATCGAGTTCCTCCGTGTTCTCGACAAGCTTCTTCCGCATGTGAACAAGATGGGCGACTATTTCCAAGGTCAGCTCAACGATCTGCGCTTTAAGCACTCCTGCGTGAAGGAAATACGCGGCATGGGCTTAATGCTCGGCATGGAACTGGATTCTGCCGAGACTGCGAAGTCAGTTCTGAGTCAATTGCTCGCTCGCGGCATTTTGATCAATCGCACGCACGACACGGTACTACGTTTTCTGCCACCGTACATTATCCAGAAAAAGCATGTGGATGAAGTGGTGCATGCGCTGGATGCGGCGCTGGGCGCCAATTCTGGAAAGCCGGTCGCGGCCACTGCCGGCAAGTCTGCTGCAAGGAGAAAACAATGAGCATTCAGCCGCTCAGTCGAAAAGAAATTTCCATCAAGCCGGAACCGAAAACGTTCTGGTCGCGCGATCTGGTTTCCACGCGCGATTTAACACCGGAGGAAGTAGCCGCCATACTGGATCTCGCCGGGTTGATGAAGGCGCGCCCCGCTGATTTTCGTGGCACACTGGCAGGGAAGCAACTGGTGATGTTCTTTGAAAAAGCATCTCTGCGCACCCGGCTGACGTTTGAAGCGGGAATGGCGGGTCTTGGCGGTACCACGATGTTTGTGGACCAGCGGCAGGAGCGGCTCGACGCGCGTGAAAAACTCAGTGACATCGCACACAACGTCGAGCGGTGGGTGAATGGCATTGTTCTGCGTACATTTTCGCAGGCGACGATCGAAGGTATGGCCGAATATGCGTCGGTGCCAGTGATCAATGCCTTGAGCGACCTGGAGCATCCCTGTCAGGGATTGACCGATTTCTTCACCTTGCAGGAACGATTCGGCGACTTGAAAAAAGTCACGCTGGCTTATGTCGGCGATGGCAACAACGTCGCGCACTCGCTGCTGCTGACCGGTGCAAGCTTGGGGTCGCACGTCCGCGTGGCCACGCCCAAGGGCTACGAGCCTAACGCGCGGATTCTAGCGGATGCTCTTGTCATAGCGAAAAAGACTGGTGCGACCATCGAAGTAATGAACGATCCGCAGAAAGCAGTGGCCGGCGTGGATGCGATTTACACCGACGCCTGGGCGAGCATGGGGCAGGAGCATGAGACAGATTTGCGCGCTCAAATATTTCCGCCATATCAGGTAAATGAAAAACTGATGGCGGCGGCCGCGCCCAATGCAATCTTCCTGCATTGCCTGCCCGCGCATCGTAATGAAGAAGTTACCGACGCGGTCATTGATTCCGAACAGTCGGTTGTTTTCGACCAGGCGGAAAACCGCATGCACGTACAGAAAGCAATTTTATTTTTACTGCTGGGCGGCGATATGGCCCGCATACCCACGCACACCATGAGGAGCACACATGTCTGAGAAAGTCGTACTGGCTTATAGCGGAGGACTCGATACCTCCATCATCATTCCCTGGCTCAAGGAGAACTATTCTTACGACGTGATTGCCATGGTTGGCGATGTGGGTCAGGGCGACGACATTGATGCCGTCATCGAAAAGGCCTACAAGACCGGCGCTGCAAAAGTTGTTGTGCGCGACATGCGTGAAGAATTTCTGCGCGATTATGTTTTCCCCACGCTGCGCGCAGGAGGAGTGTATGAGCACAAATATCTGCTTGGCACTTCCATGGCGCGTCCGGTAATTGCCAAACACCAGGTTGAAGTCGCGTTGGAAGAAGGCGCTACCGCTGTTGCTCATGGATGCACGGGCAAAGGCAATGACCAGGTGCGCTTCGAACTGGCGTACCAGGCCTTGGCGCCGGAACTCAAGGTCATTGCGCCGTGGCGCGAGTGGAAGCTGAAGTCGCGCGAGGATTGCCTTGACTACGCTGCATCGCATGGAGTTCAGGTCGAGCAGAGCCGCACCAAAATCCATAGCCGCGACCGCAACCTCTGGCATATTTCGCATGAAGGTGGAGAACTCGAAGATGCGGGCAATTCCGTCCTTCCCACCACATGGCAGATTTCCCGTTCCCCGCAGGAGGCCCCTGACCGCGAGGAGAAAGTCGAAATCGGCTTTGAGAAGGGAACTCCGGTCTCGGTAAATGGAATGAAGCTTGATTCCGTTCCTCTGGTCGAGTTGCTGAACGAAATCGGCGGACGTAACGCGATTGGGCGCATTGATCTCGTGGAGAACCGTTTTGTGGGAATCAAATCACGCGGCGCTTACGAAACTCCCGGCGGGACGCTGCTCGTGCTTGCGCATCGCGAACTCGAAGCGTTGTGCCTGGAGCGCGACCTCTCGCACTTCAAACAGCACATCGGATTGAAATATGCCGAACTGGTTTACTTTGGTCTCTGGTTTACGCCTCTGCGTGAGGCGCTTGACGCGTTTGTAAATCAGACGCAAGAGTTCGTCACGGGCTCGGTAACGCTTACGCTGTATAAAGGAAACGTTTCTGTTGCAAGCCGCAAGTCCGAGCATTCTCTCTATCGCACCGACTTGTCGTCGTTCACCATGGGACAGGAGTATGACCAGAAAGATGCGGAGGGTTTCATCCGCATTCTGGGTCTTCCTTCTCGCTCGCGGGCGCGATTGCGGGGACAGGTGAATCAAGAAACCACGCCGTCGGGAGCCGCTCGATGAAGATGTGGTCAGGCCGCTTCCGGCAGCCGCTGGATCCGGAGTTCGAGCGCTGGCAGCGGTCATTCGAATTTGACCGCCGCTTGCTTGAGCACGAACTCGCGGGCAGTCGGGCGTATGCCCGCGCTTTGAAGGCCGCAGATGTACTTTCGCCGGATGAATTGACTTCAATTCTTCGCGGGCTTGATGAAATTGGCGTGAAGGCAAAATCTTCCGCTGCTTTTCTCGACGATCCCGAAGCGGAAGATGTCCATCATTTTGTGGAGAAGCAACTGGTTGCGCTCATCGGTGATGCTGGCCGTAAGCTGCACAGCGGCCGCAGCCGCAACGAGCAGATCGCCACTGATCTGCGTCTCTACGTGCGGACTTGCATTGAACAGATACGGAACGATCTGGCTGGGTTAGGCGAGATACTGGTGGATCGCGCGGAAAAAGCCGGCGATGCGGCCATGCCCGCCTACACGCATTTGCAGCGTGCGGAACCCGTCCTTATTGCTCACTGGCTGCTGGCTTATTTTGAAATGTTTCTCCGCGACGCCGACCGTTTGCAGGACTGCGGCAAACGTCTGAACTTTTCTCCGCTGGGCGCGGGAGCGGTAGCGGGGACCACGCTGCCGTTGGACCGCCAGTTAATGGCCGATGCGTTAGGATTTGATGCTCCCACCGCCAACAGCATGGACGCCACCAGTGATCGCGATTTTGTTTTGGAATTTGTTAACGATCTTTCATTGCTGGCCTTGCATCTAAGTCGTTGGGCGGAAGAGATGATTTTATTTTCCACGCAGGAATATGGATTCATCCGGCTGCCGGAGGCGTATTCCACGGGTTCAAGCGCCATGCCGCAGAAGATGAATGCCGATTTGCTTGAATTAACGCGCGCGAAAGCAGCGCGAGTGCTCGGCCATGCCACCGCGTTACAAGTGACGGTGAAGGGGCTGCCCCTCGCCTACAACAAGGACTTGCAGGAAACTCAGGAGCCACTATTCGCCGCCGCTGAGACCGTGATTTCATTGCTTCCGCTGGTGATGGGATGGATGAAAGCGGTTGACTTTAATTTTGAGCGCATGCAAAAAGCCACCGAAACGGGATTCATGAATGCGTTTGCGGCGGCGACGTATCTGGTGAATCGCGCTGTGCCGTTCCGTCTTGCGCACGAATGCGTTGGCAAGGCCGTCCAGCTCTGCCTGGAAAAAGGGAACGGCTGCGAGTTGGCGGACCTGCCTTTGGAAGATTTGCGAAAGTTAAATCCTGCCTTCGATCAGGATTTTTATTCCTTTTTGAGTGTTGACGCGGTGCTCGCCATTCACGACGTGCCTGGCGGCACGGCCCCGGCCCGCGTAAAGCAGGCGATCCACGGAGCGAAACAGAAACTTGGCTCTCTGCGGGAGGTAGTTCATGCGCACGCGTGACGCGATTCTGCCCGATGCCGAACGAATTCATGAGCTGATCTCCAATTACTCTGGCGACGGAACGTTATTGCCTCGCAACTTCGCGGAGATTTGCGAAAATGTGCGCGACTTTGTCGTGCTCGAACATCGTGGCAAGATCGTTGGTTGCGGTGCGCTTCACTTGTACGGACAGCATCTCGCTGAAATCCGTTCCATCACCGTCGAGCCGACTTATCAGCGGCAGGGCGGAGGTAAGCGACTGGTGCAGGCCTTGATGGAAGAGTCAGAAAAACATAAAGTGACTTGCATTTGCCTGTTCACGCGCAAACCGGAATTTTTCGCGCATCTCGGGTTTGGTCTGGCGCAACGCGAAGAGTTACCCGACAAAATTCACAAGGACTGCTGCGTTTGTCCGCGCTACACCTGCTGCGATGAAGTCGCCATGGTGAAGGGCGAGTTGCCGAAATTTGCCATTCTTCCGGAACCCCAAAGCTGGCTGGTGAAGCTACAAGTATGACGGAAGCTATTTCCGCGCAAAGCTCAATCTACCTGCCAAAGGGATTTTCCTTTTCAGCCGTAGCCGCCGGCATAAAAGCCAGCGGACGGCCCGATCTGGCGCTCATTGAAGTGGCCGAAGGAACATCCGCGGCGGCAGTTTTCACGAAAAATCGTCTGGTGGCCGCGCCTGTGGCGTTCGGGCGGGAATCGCTTGCGGCATCGCGTGGTCGTGTGCGCGCCGTGCTGGTAAACGCCGGAAACGCGAATTGCGCCACTGGTTTGGCAGGTATAAAAACATGCCGCCAGGTCTGCCAGGAGACGGCGAAAAATCTCGGCGTGGCCGCCAGGGAAGTTTTCCCTTCCTCCACTGGAATCATCGGGGTTCCGCTGCCGAGTGAAAAAATTGCTGCGAATTTGCCTGCGTTGCTGGCGTCGCGGCAGGCGACCGAGCAAAAGTTCCTCGAGTTTTCCGACGCCATTCTCACCACTGACACGCGAAGAAAAATTGCTTCCGTCAAATTTAAGGCTGGCAAGAACGAAGTCTCAATTCTCGGAGTCGCAAAAGGCTCCGGCATGATTCATCCGCAACTCGCCACCATGCTGGTGTACATCATGACGGACGTCGCGGCGAGCCCATCAGAATTGAAGTCCATGCTGCGCGACGCCTGCGATGAAAGCTTTAACTGCATTTCGGTGGACGGCGATACTTCGACGAACGATACGGTGCTACTGCTTGCCAGCGGACAAACCGGCGCGAGTGTAAAAGATGTAAGTGTAAAAAAGAAATTCAAGGCAGCTCTAAGCGAAGTGGCAAAATCACTTGCGGATCAAGTTATTCGCGACGGCGAAGGAGTGCAACATGTCATTCGCCTGCATATCGAAGAGGCAAAGAGCAGGGAAGAGGCGTTGCAAATCGCCCGCACGATTTCGCATTCTTTGCTGGTAAAAACCGCATTTGCCGGAGCCGATCCAAACTGGGGAAGGATACTCGCTGCGATTGGCCGATCGGGCGTCGCGGTTGACCCATCGAAAATAAACATACTTATCAGCGATCAAACCGTCTGCCGCAATGGCACTTCCCATCCGTTCGATGAGGTGAAAGCGCACGCCGAATTGGCGAAGCCGGAGTGCAAAATCACAGTCCGTTTGCGACGGGGACGGAATTCGATCGTGTTTACCACGACAGATCTGACTGCGGAATATGTTCGTATTAATGCCGACTACTCCACGTAAACTACAAATTCCCTAGTCCTTGTCCGCCAAATTACCGGGCGGCTTTCGCGGTGGACTCGCGGGCAATCAACTCCGGCTTCACGGAAACTTGCAGAGGGTATTTCTCTTCGCCTTCAATTCGCGCCAGCAAAATCTTAGCTGCGGTCTGTCCAATGTCCCAGAGCGGCTGCCGGATTGTGGTCAAACTCGGATATTGATATGCCGCACTCTTAATATCGTCGAATCCGATTACGGAAATGTCCTGCGGCACTCGAAGGCCGGCCTCCTGGAAAGCCCGAATCGCGCCAATCGCCGAAATATCATTGAACGCGAAGAGAGCAGTGAAGGGACGCTTTCGTTGCAGGAGAGTTTTCGTGGGGCCGTAACCTAATTCAGGCGTTGTACTTTCAGAAACAAGTTGCACGACCAGGTCTTCATGAATGCTGATGCCCAGCGACTGGCTGGCTTCCGCAATTGCTTGCCAACGTTCGCTGGAATCCGCACTGACCGGGTTTCCTTTGAGGACGGCAATTTCACGATGGCCAAGGTCAGCCAGATGCTGCAACGCAAGGCGCGCTGCGCACTTGTGGTCCAGCACAATGTTGGTGACGCCTTCATGTTGATGATGGCCAGCAATCGCGACGGTCGGCACGCGAACAGAGTGGGGCAAATGCAGGTCCAGCGTGATGACACCTTCGACTCCCCGTTCCAGCAGCATCCGCTCATATCGCGCGAACAACTCGGGATCATGGCGATGGACGCCAGTGATGAAAAAGTAGTCTTTTTTGCGTACGTAATCCTCAATCCCGCTGATGACCAGCCCGCCATACTCAGAGCCAATATCATTCAACATAATCCCAATGGTGTAGGTCCGCTTGTTCCGCAAATAGCGGGCAAAAAAATTGGGTTTGTAGTTCAAATGCCGGGCGGCTTCAACGATCCGTTTACGCGTGACTTCGGGAATGTGTCGTGAGGAAGGAGAATCATTCAGCACTGCTGAAACCGTGCCCGGAGACAGTTGCACGTATTCCGCAACCGCCTTCAGCGTGACAACGGCTGGGTCGTGACCGCGTTTTTTCGCCGCCGTGGAATGACCTTTCGGGATATTGTCGCGGACCACATGCGCTCCAGGTGCAAAACTGAATGGCCCTCTAAAATACAACGTATTCCTGAATTTTGAAAGCGGTGCAAAATGCCGCAATTCACGGGGATCTCAGGACAATCGGCGGAGTTGGTAAAATCGGGACTTGCAAAAACCGAAGCAGCTGAGCAACGTAGCTTCTCGATTACTTGCTTCTTATGTCATTCTGGGTCAGCATCATGCTGACATTAAGAATTAAAGTATTGAGTCACTCGCCAACATTATCGGGAGATAGTGAGCCCACCACCGCTAAAGCAGCGGTTTCCCGACGGATCACTCTGGCTGGAACATCCTCATTGCTTCCGGGAAATTCCGCGTGGCGACCGCTTCAATCTGAATATGGGCTGACTTTCGCAGATTTCAGCGAATGGGGCAATGTCCTTTTTCGCAATCAGTCAAATGAGCAAAAAGGCGATGCGTTCTTACTGATGATTTTTCTACAGGACGTGATTAGCAAAGCGAAGTGTTGCTTTCCACTTATATTTGCCATCCTTCCATGGCGAATAACGAACTTTCTGGCCAGGTGGTCACAACGGCGTTGGCGCAATGGCTGCTTTCTCTGCCTGACAGGCGGCACACCTACCGTATAGTTTTCTTGCCGGAAACGATCGGCGCTATTACATACCTCAGTCGCAATTTACAGGCAATGAAGCAAAACACGATTGCAGGATACGTGGTGACGTGCGCCGGAGATGAGCGTCAGTATTCTTTCCTGGAGTCCCGGCTAGGCAATACCCTCGCTGACCGCGCGGCCCGCCATGTCCTCAAACACAACTACCCGGATTGCCGGATGTATAGCTTCCTCGAACGGGGAAGCGATGAACGTCAATATTGCAGCCCGGGAATTGATCTTCCCGTCGCTTCACTCATGCGTTCCAAGTATGGGACCTACCCTGAGTACCACACGTCCGCGGACGATCTCAGCTTCATTTCTCCAGAAGGACTGCAAGGAACTTTTGACGCTCTTCGCAAGTGTCTATTGCTCATTGAGGCAAATCGTACTTATAAGGCTACGTGGCCTTGCGAGCCGCAACTGGGCAGGCGCGGCCTGTATCCAACCTTGAGCACTGCAGGCAGCGGCAGGTCGGTTCAAATTACAAAAAATATTCTCGCCTATGCGGACGGGAACCACGATTTGATCGCACTCGCGGGAAAAATCGACGCTTCAGCCATGGATTGTCTTCCTCTGATCCAGTTACTTTGCCAGGAGAAGTTGCTGAGCTGGTAGACTTTCATCGCTCTCAAGCAGCTAATCAGAGATTGTCGAGCGGCGTTACCCAGGCTCCCGGTTAAGCATCCAATGCGACGAACGGAAGGATTTGAAAGCATGCTTTCTAACGCGGGAATTGTCGGCAGCGGCAAGGTCGTGTGAGCACAAAGAGAGGGCAGAAAAGATGCGCCTTAAGGATAGAGTGGCGATTGTCACCGGAGCGGCAACGGGAATTGGACAGGCCATTGCAGTGGGCCTTGCCAGCGAAGGCGCGGCAGTTGTAGTGGATTACGTCGGCAAAGGCCAACTTGCGAATGAAACCTTGCAGAAGATTGCCTCCACGGGAGCGCAAGGGATCAGCGTGGAGGCTGACGTATCCGATCCGGCCCAGGTCCAAAAGCTGGTGGAGCAGGCGGTAGGCAAATTTGGAAAGCTCGATATTCTCGTCAACAATGCTGGGATCGAGTTCAAACGGCCGTTTCTGGAGTTTCCATTCGATCTGTGGCAAAAAATCATCGCCGTGGATCTCACCGGGCCCTGGCTATGCGCGCAAGCGGCGGCGCGACAGATGGTGAAACAAGGGAACGGCGGCCGAATCATCAATATCTCTTCGGTGCATGAAGACTTGCCCATGACTACAAACGCCGCTTATTGCGCAGCCAAAGGCGGTTTGCGGATGCTCATGCGGACCATTGCAGTGGAATTGGCGCCGCACAAGATCACCGTCAATAACATCGGCCCGGGCGCGATCTACACCCCCATTGATAAAGATGTAGAGGCTGACCCGAACATTGAAAAGCAGCTCATGGCGGAAATTCCTCTAGGCCGATGGGGGCGCCCTGAGGAAGTAGGCGAACTCGCGGTGTTTTTGGCCTCAGACGCCGCCGCCTACATCACTGGCAGCACGCATTTTATTGACGGCGGAATGCTGCGCATGGCGGGGAGCCTGTAAGTTTATTATTTTCATATACATAAACAGATAACATCCTTTCATTGCGGCAAATGGGCTAGCAATTTACAGTCTGTTCCCAGGAGTAGCTTGATAACTTTGTAAATTATTGATACAATTGGCTTTACTTGACAGTTAACCTTAAACTCGTGACTCTGCTGCTGTTATTGGGGATCGTATTGGTATTTGCTTCCCCGGCAGTAAATTTGAGCCCTACGGCCTTGCGCGCCTCGCGTGCAGCGCAAAGGCTGGTGTTGACGCTGGCAGCATTTGCTTCTCTCGTAAGCCTGTTTTCCACCTTACCTACGGCAAAGGAAGCCGTGCCGTTCAGCGAGGCCACCTCTCTTCCGCCTGATGATTTGCTCAACCGCATCTGCGCTCGTCTTTGTTAGGCCTCTGACCTTCAATTCTGCCGCTCATTTCTAAGTTTTGCCAATCGCCACTTTCCAACCGGGATTTCCTCACGCGCCATCTATGTGGACGCCATCCGTTTGAAAGGAGAAATTGATGCCCATGACCGCACGAGAACTGCAACGGGAGCAGTTCTTCGCGAAACTCGAACAGCGTGGCTCGGGCGTGCTGGCCCTGGACTACGACGGAACACTCGCGCCTTTCAAAAAAGATCGTCATACAGCCGTGCCATACGCCGGTGTACGGGAGCTGATCGGCGACATTATGGCAACGGGTGACACGAGGGTCGTGCTTATCAGCGGGCGCCCCGCGGAAGAGGTGCGGTCTCTTCTCGGCCTGACTCCGGCGCCGGAAATTTGGGGTGTGCATGGGCTGCAACGGCTGCGTCAGGATGGAAGCTGCGAAAGCGTCGCTATAAAGGATTTGGAACGCAAAACTCTGCAGGAAGCCGCAGCATGGCTGGAAGAGAACGATCTGGGACATTTGGCGGAGCAGAAACCGGGAAGCGTCGCGGTGCACTGGCGCGGCCTTCCGTTGGATGAGTCAGACAGGATCAATGGCAAGGTGCGCTCCGCGTGGGTCCCGCTGGCGGCTCGCGGGCAAATGTCATTGCTGGAATTTGATGGCGGCATTGAACTGCGCGTAGGCGGATGGGACAAGGGCAAGGCTGTTCTTACCGTGCTGGGGGAACTCGATCCAGGAACGCCCCTGGCTTTTCTGGGGGATGACACCACGGATGAGGACGCCTTCGTCGCGTTGCAAGGAAGCGGCGCGCTTACCGTGTTGGTGCGGACGGAGTGGAGAGAAACCAACGCGGAAGTGTGGATCCGTCCGCCTGATGAATTACTGCAATTTTTTCGTGAATGGCTTGAACGCATCGGAGGTGGACGATGAAAACAGCCGGAGACTTAATTCTGGTTTCGAACCGCCTCCCTGCCACCGTGCAGTGCGGGCCTGAAGGCGCAGTCTTGAAACCGAGTTCGGGCGGCCTGGTCACTGCATTGCGCCCCGTGCTGGAAGCGAGAAACGGTTACTGGATCGGCTGGCCGGGGGCGGATTGCGAGGAAGAGATAGACCATCTGCTGGCGGAGGAAGAATCCACCGCCGCGTGCCATCTTGTTCCTGTATCGCTCACACCCGAGGAGCGGCAGGGATTCTACGCGGGATTTTCCAACGAGATCATCTGGCCGCTGTTTCACGATCTCCAGTCCCGGTGCAACTTCGATCCCGCTTACTGGGAATCCTACGTGAAAGTGAACCGCAAATTCGCGGATGCGGTGGCGCGCGTAGCACACAACGATTCCGTCATTTGGGTGCACGACTACCACCTGATGCTGGTGGGCGGATTTCTGCGCGAGATGGGGTTGAGATGCAGGCTGGGATTTTTTTTGCATATTCCGTTTCCTCCTCTCGACATATTCGAAAAACTACCCTGGCGCAGCGAAATTTTGCGCGCGCTGTTTGAGTTTGACGTGGTTGGATTCCAGACGCCGCGCGACCAGCGGAATTTCGCGGGGTGCGTGCGACGGTTTTTGCCCAACGTCGAATTGCACCGCTCCCACGAACAATTGATTGCCGAAGTGGATGGCCGCCATATGTTCATTGGCAGCTTTCCCATTGGCATTGACTTCAAAGAATTTTCGCGCGCGGCGGAACAGCCGGAAGTAGCGCAACGCGCCGCTGAAATTCGCCGCAACGTGGTAGGCCGCCAAATTGTGCTGGGGGTGGACCGTCTTGATTACACCAAAGGCGTCCCCGAGCGGCTGAAAGCGTTCCAGCATTTGCTGACGACGCACAAAGAGTTGCGCCGTCAAATCACTCTGTTGCAAATTGTCGTTCCCAGCCGCGAAACGATTCCCAAATACCGGGCGTTGAAGACCGAAATCGAAATGCTGATCAGCCAGATTAATGGCGACTACGGCGACTCGGGCTGGGTCCCCATCCACTACATTCATCGCCATCTGGAGCGGGTGGATTTGCTGGCGCACTACCGCATCGCGGATATCGCGCTGATTACGCCGCTGAAAGACGGAATGAACCTGGTGGCCAAGGAATTCTGCGCGGCCCAGGCCGGTGACCAGGGTGTTCTGATCTTGAGTGAGTTCGCGGGCGCGGCCAATCAATTGCGGAATGGCGCGGTCCTGGTCAATCCCTATGACATAGAAAGCGTGGCCGAAGCGTTACAGCAGGCATTTCGCATGACCACGAAAGAACGCAAGACGCGGATGCGGAAACTGCGCCGCAAAGTTCGCAATGAAGATGTGTTTCGCTGGTGCACGAACTTTTGCTCCCACCTGGAAGTTCCCGGTCCGCAACCCGCCGTGGGCTCAAAGATAAAAGTGACCACGCTCGTGCCAAAAGCTGCTGCGATCAGGATGGGTTAACAACAAACGAAAGGAGACGATGTGATTCTGGCGACCACGATGGCAATTTATTTCGTGCTGCAAAACTGGAAGACCTGGGTATGGGCAACGGCTGGGCTTGCGGGCGCAATTCTGCTTGCGCTGATTGTTCACTATCTGTTTTTTCTGCTGATCAAACGATTCGCCCGCCGCACCAGCAGCGTGATTGACGATTCTTTAGTGCGCCACAGCGAACAGCCTACGCGTTGGATTTTTCCTCTGATCGCAATTCTCCTGGCCCTCCCCCTGCTGCCGGTCCGTCACGAAATTCTCGCGCCGTTGCAGCATGCGTTGGGGCTGGGCGTGATTGCTTCCGTGGCCTGGGTGGTGATTCTTCTAATGGACGTTTTTACCGACGCCATCTCGGCCAAGTATGCCATTGACGTAGTGGATAATCTGGCCGCGCGGCAAATCCAGACGCAGGCGCAAGTGCTGCGCCGCATCTTCGTAGTCGTCGTCGTACTCCTGACGCTGGGCATCATGCTGATGACGTTCCCGGCCATCCGCACATTGGGGACCAGCTTACTGGCTTCCGCGGGCCTGGCCGGACTTGTCCTCGGCATGGCCATGCGGCCTACGCTGGCCAGCCTGGTCGCCGGAATTCAGATTGCATTGACACAACCCATCCGAATTGAGGATGTGGTGATCATCGAAGGCGAATGGGGATGGATCGAGGAGATTCGCACTACCTATGTGGTGGTTCGAATCTGGGACTTGCGCCGGCTGGTCGTGCCGTTGTCCTATTTCATCGAAAAACCGTTTCAAAATTGGACGCGCGTCACCGCGAACCTACTGGGCACCGTTTTCGTTTACGTGGACTACAGCATTTCAACTGAGGAAGTTCGCCAGGAGCTGCATCGCATCCTTGAATCGTCCGGCATGTGGGATGGGAAAGTTTGGGGGCTCCAGGTGACCGACGCCAAGGAGCATACGCTGGAATTGCGGGCTCTGATGAGCGCGCCCGACGGCTCCAAGGCATGGGACCTGCGCTGCCACGTGCGCGAAAAGCTGATTCAGTTCCTACAGGCACATCACCCGCAAAGTCTGCCCAGGACAAGAGCGGAAGTACGTCTGGAGAAAGCCAGCTGATCTGCCGGTTACATGCGAAGTCTCATTCCTTCGTGGGGCCTGATTTTTTATTAAGGCCTTCCACCATGTCTTGCAACACTCCCAATCGAAACGCGGGAGCCGAATAGCCTTTCGGCAGGTAGTCGTCGGGAATCGCCATCTGGTTTCCGTCTCGCACGGAAGAGAAGTGTGGCGAAGTAATCTCCACTCCCGCTTCATTGAACTTATCCTGAATATTGGCGTGGAGGTTGGAATAAATGTTCGCCATCCGGCTGGGTTGGGTGGTGTAGGCGTTCAGCTCGTAGCGCACATAAAAATCGTCGAGCGCCGTTTGCAGAATGAATGGCGCGGGTTGTTGGAGAATGGATTCGGTCGCCAGCGCGGCATCCACCAAAAGCTTGTGCACCGTCCTCCAGGGCGTGTCGTATCCAATTGTGACGCTGGTATGGAGAATCAGGCCATCCTGGTGGCCGCTGGCGCTGAAATTGATGATGTGGCTGCCCAGCACCATGGCGTTGGCGATCGTGATTTCCACGTTTTTAATGGTGCGAACGCGCGTGACCAGCAGGGTCTTTTCGATGACGTCCCCCATGGTGTCGGCAATTTTCACGCGGTCGCCAACTTTGAAGGCGCGCATGTAGGTAAGGATGACGCCGGCGACGACGTTGGCGATGGCGGACGTAGACCCGAGGGAAAACAGTACGCCGAGAAAAATGGAGATGCCCTGGAAGGCTGGGGATTTCGCGCCCGGCAAATAGGGAAATACGATGATTAGAGTGAGGGCAATGACCAGGAAGCGGACAATTTTGTAAGTCGGTTCAGCCCACTCCGGATAAAAGTTGGGGAAGCGAATCGTGCCGCGCCGAACCTCGCTGAAAATCATTTTGATGAACTTAATCAGGTAAAACGAGACAAAAAGGATGACCGCGATAAAAAACAAGTTCGGCAAATAAGCGACTACGGCGCCTCCGATGAGCCGCAGAGGGGCCAGCACATAGCCGACAAGAACTTGCGCGTAGCCGCTGGTCCAGGGGAAGAAACCCAAGACCAACGAGGCGTAGAAATAAATCACGACCAGAACAAGAATGAAGCGGACCAACTTTCCCACCCAGATTGCGAAGTCGGTGATGCGGTCGGCGGGAAGTAGTTCGAACCTTTGGATTTTCAGGGAACGAATGCGCGTTCCGCGCCAGCCGTTCAGAGTCCCGTAAACTTTGGGAAATAGCCGTCCGAAAAGCCAGAAAATCAAAAACAGAATGACCGTGGCGATTAAGGCGTAAAGACCGCCGAGCAGCAGGCTCTTAAGGGTGTATGCCTTGCGCAGCATGGTCAATGCGGAACGAATTTGCTGGGCGTGGTCCCTGGCCAGGTCCTGGCGTGGTTGCTTGGCAAGGCTGGCATCCTGCTCTGTGACGCTCATTACGATCACACTGCCGGCCATAATATTTGTGGCATTCTCCGCCGTGTCCGCAACCGTTATTGAGTCCGGCTTGAAGGAGACGTCTTTGGAGAGATTCTTAATCCGCTGGCTGATTGCTTGAGCGCGAGCCTGGGCGGAAAAAGAAAGAACCCCCCGCACAGTGAACAAACTTTTGCCATTGACGGTGACCGCGGCTTGGGACACGGCCACCTGCTTTTCCTGCGGTTTGGACTGACCGGTAAGCGCGGCAGCGAGCAGGAGCATGGCGGCAAGCAGCGAATACATGCGAAAGCGGGTGATTTTGGTGGGAGCCATTTTTAGCCGACCTTCCAGTGCCTGGTAAGTCTATTGCAAATCGCAGTTTTTTGGTTTTTATAGAATCTCCGCTCAAAGCTGGCGCTTGCCGAACGTTCCTAAACCTGCCCCCAGCGGGCCTACCTTCCGGCTGTGCATCTCATCCAACGGCACGAACCGAGCTCAGCGCCGTACGATATATTCCGTGCCATTGCTTGGCAGGCGCTGGTTGCCGCGAACTGTGAGACACTTTGCTGGGTCGTAGCCATTGGCCGTGTGCTGCTAGAGGAGTTTTCTCATGAACATGTCTCGAGTGCGGGTCATTGCTTCGCTCGCGGTGGTCCTGCTCATGCTAATCGCCGTCGGCATCTTCGGGACGGAGTATGCCCGGGCCTTTGGTGAGGTTGGTATACGGGTACGGCATTTTCTGGTCGCGCCCCTGTTCACGATGGGCGGGCTGCCGATTACCTTGTTCTTTCTTCTCAAGGCCGCGATCTTTCTCGTCGCGTTGGTGATATTTTCCCATTTCACCATGCTGGTGTTGCAGAAGAGAGTTCTTAAGCACACTCCGCTTGCGCTGGCGCAACAATATGCCGCGGCAAAAGTGATTTCCTACCTCATCTTCATTCTCGGGCTTGTCATCGGCTTACAGTCGCTGGGCGTGAATTTGAACAGCCTTGTGGTGGTTGGCGGCGCGCTGGGAATTGGCGTTGGGCTTGGCCTTCAGGCGGTAGTGGCGAATTTTGTGGCGGGACTGATTTTATTGCTGGAGCAGCCCATTAAACTGGGGGACCGCATTCAAGTCGGCAGCACCTATGGAGACGTGGTTCGGCTGCGCGGACGCAGCACGTGGGTCCGTACCAATGAAAACGTGGTCATCATCGTTCCCAACTCCGAGTTCATCAACCAGAGCGTAACAAATTGGACAGCCAATGACCGGCAAGTCCGCATATCGCTTCCTCTGGGGGTTTCCTACGACAGTGACCCTAAGGCCGTGCGAGAGGTGATCCTTGCCGTCGCGCACAGCCATGCCGACGTTTTGCACGATCCTGCGCCGGAGGTAATCTTCACGGAATTCGGCGACAGCTCGCTTAATTTCGAGCTGCGAGTGTGGACGATCCAACAGGTGCAAACTCCCACGCGCCTGAAGAGCGATTTATATTTCGCGCTTTTTGAGGCTTTCCGAAAAGAATCCATTGAAATTCCATTTCCGCAGCGCGACCTTCACGTAAGGTCCATTTCCGAGCAATTGTCCACGGTTCTAGCCCCACAGGAAAAGCCGCGGTCCGCGTAGCGCGCAAGTATGCTTAGTATGAGGATGAATAACATCTGGAAACAACCGAATGACGCCTAGCACGACCGTCGAGTTTTTGATCTGGATGTTGATCGCGGCGGCGCTGATCGCCGTGCTAGCCGCGCGTTTGCGAATTCCGTACACGGTTGCCCTTGTGGTGGGAGGGCTTCTTCTCGGATCGTTTCATCTGCCCATACTGAAAAACCTCTTTGCTCATCCTCCTGACTGGCTGACCCCCGACGTTACTCTGGTGATTTTCCTGCCCGCGCTGTTATTTGAAGGCAGCCTGAAAATTCAACTTCAGCACCTGCGGAAAAATCTTGTTCCAATTTGCCTGCTCGCGACGCTGGGCGTATTGGCGGCAACGTTGATTTGCGGCTTTGCCGTGCACTGGGCTTTGGGAATGCCAGTGCTGGTCGCATTGGTTTTCGGCGCGATTGTCGCGGCGACTGACCCTATTTCCGTGCTTGCCATTTTCAAGGACACGACCGTTGGCAGAAGGCTAACGATTATCGTGGAGGGCGAGAGTCTGTTCAACGATGGAACATCGGTCGTCGTCTTCGGGATTCTTTTTGGGGCGGTTGTAAATTCGCACCTGAGCATCGCCGCCGGGGTACGCGATTTCTTTGTTGAAGTCACGGGCGGAGTCACCGTCGGGGTGGTCCTGGGCTTCATTTTCAGTAAGCTCACGGCCAGAATTAACGATCCACAGATTGAAATCACGTTGACCACTATCCTGGCGTACAGTTCGTATCTTCTCGCGCAATCACTGCACATGTCAGGCGTCATCGCCACGGTGGCGGCGGGCCTGATGATGGGTAATTTCGGGATGCGCACCGGCATGAGCTGGCGCACGCGCATCGCGCTGTGGTCATTCTGGGAATATGCGTCGTTTCTAATCAACTCAATTTTGTTTTTGCTTATTGGGCTCCAGGTGCGCGTGGGGGAATTGCTCCACATGTGGCAGGTCATTTTGCTGACCATCGCGGCGGTCTTTGCGGGAAGGGTGCTCACCGTGTATGGAATTGTTCCCATCAGCAATCTCTTCACGGAGAAAATCCCCCTGCGCTGGCAGCATGTGATGGTGTGGGGAGGCATGAGAGGCGCGATCTCTTTGGCGCTGGTCTTGAGCATCGGAAATGGCTTTCCCTATCGAGATCAGTTGTTGACAATGACGTTCGGTGTGGTCGCATTCACAATTATTGTTCAGGGCATCAGCATGAAACCTCTGATCCGGCTGCTGGGAATTGGCAAAGACAACGAAGACGATTTTTCACGCGCTCGCGTGCGGCAGGTTTCCATCGCATCAGCAATCTCCGAATTGGAGGGCATGGCGGAAAAACAATTGATCTCCCGTCCGGTGCATGCGAAGCTTCGCCACGAACTTGACGCCAGGCTGGAACATACGAACCAGGCAGTGGAAACCATCTATGGCGAGAACCACGCGCGCCTTTCCGAGGAGTTCGAAGTGGCGCGGGCGCGATTGAATGTCGCGGAAAAAAGCGCAATTGAACAGGCCATGCACGACGGATGGGTCTCGGCGAATACGGCGTCGAAGATGATCGCGGAGACCGACACTGCCTCGGAAGAGCGAAGCGAAGCCGCCGAGGAGGCTGAGCGGAGCAACAAATCTTCCGACAATGAGCCGAGGAGTAGCGATTCGTGAAGATGGACTGGCGCGTCCAGCGCAGTTCTGGGATAGCTGCTAGCTTAATATCACTCATCTGGAATACTGGTGAGCGGAAAAACCATGCGATCATCCAGCCCCGATAGTCTTTGTTTGCCGGAGCAGCAGAGCGCTCCGGCAAAATCGGCATGGGGACGATTTTTTCTTAGCGGACGCCCACTCGACAGACCAGAGCCTACCGACGAACACACGCGCCCCTGGTACCAGGTTCTGTGGCTGACTGGGGTCGATTACTTCTCTACTCTTGGGTATCAGCCTGGGATCGCACTCCTGGCTGCCGGGATTCTCTCCGTTCCGGCGACCGTAGTGCTGGTGCTGGTCACGTTATTTGGCGCAGTACCGGTTTATGCCGCGGTGGCGGGGCGGTCCTACGCGGGCCAGGGATCGGTCGCGCTGCTGGAAAATCTATTCTCGGGATGGAAGAGCAAGATTTTCGTGCTGGTACTCCTGGGCTTTGCGGGCACCGACTTTGTTATCACCATGACGCTTTCGGCCGCCGATGCCGCCCGGCACGCGATTGCCAATCCCTGGCTGCACCCGTATCTGGGCCATGCCCACGTTGCGACTACGCTTACATTTCTCTTGCTGCTGGCAGGTGTGTTTCTCTTGGGGTTCCGCGAAGCCATCAGCATGGCCGCTGCTGTCGCGATTCCTTACATCCTGCTGAACGCGTTTGTACTTACCTGGAGTTTACGGCTCATTTACCTGCAGCCGGGTTTATTTTCCCATTGGTATTTGGATTTGCACTCTTTCGGCGATTGGACGGCGATCTTCGTGGCATCGTCGCTTGTGTTTCCGAGGCTGGCCCTGGGGCTGAGCGGATTTGAAACCGGCGTATCGGTCATGCCGCTCGTGTCTTCCGATTCCCGAGATTCGGGCGAGAAAGCTGCGGCGAAAAAAGAAGCCGGTAAACCTCAAGGGAAAATCAGCGCCACCCGGAAACTGCTGCTTGCCGCCGCCGTCATCATGAGCGTCTTGCTGCTGATGTCAAGCTTGGTGGCGACGGTGCTTATTCCAGAAAGCGCGTATCGCGCTGGAGGTCCCGCCGATGGGCGCGCGATTGCATACCTGGCGCACCGGTTATTGGGGACTACGTTTGGCAGCCTTTACGATCTTTCCACCATTCTGGTGCTCTGGTTCGCGGGCGCTTCCGCTATGACGGGTTTGTTGAGCTTGATCCCCCGCTATCTTCCGCGATTTGGAATGGCCCCGCGCTGGGTAGCCTACCGCCGTCCGCTGGTCTTGCTGTTGTTGGCGATTGATGTAGTCATCACCTTGATATTCCGGGCCAATGTAGAAGCCCAGGGAAGCGCCTACGCCACGGGCGTACTGGTGCTGATGTTTTCCGCCGCTGTGGCGGTAGCCTTGGTGTTTTGGCGCGAGAAGAGGCGCAACCAAGCCGGGAAACTACTGCGTTCCGGATACTTCTGGATTGTCAGCGCTGTATTCGCATACACGCTCATCGCGAACGTCATCGAACGACCGGCGGGCGTTATTATCGCCGGAATCTTTATCTTATTGCTCATTGCAACGAGCGCCGTCAGCCGTTATTACCGGGCGACTGAGATGCGCGTGGCCGACGTCAGGTTCGTGGATGACGAATCGGCTCGGCTCTGGAAGTCCATCGCGGGCAAGAAGATGAATCTGGTGCCTCATCATGCGAACGATCCCGTATATCGAAAGAATCTCCTCCGCAAGATTGAAGAGAATTTCAAAGTCGAAGGGCCCGTCGCGTTCCTTCATGTAAATCTTTTGGACAATCGCAGTGAATTTGTTTCGTCTTTGCGGGTGCGCGTGCAGGCCGAGGGCAAGAACTCAGTGATTGAGGTCTGGGGCGCGGTCGCCATTGCAAATTCTATTGCTTACCTGAGCGAGTTACTGGACCCCGAGAGCATCGTACTGGGACTGACCCGTCGCAACCTGATGCAGCAGTCCCTCGACTATGCCCTGTGGGGGGAAGGCGAGATTGGCTTGACGGTCTATTCGATTCTAGTGAGGTATTGGGAATTCATGAAGCGGGATTCCAACCTTCCTCGTATTTTGCTGATGAGTGAATGAGTCCGCACTGCTTTGTCCTTAATTGCCGCATCAGTAGATTTCGACACATCCCTTCGCGCCATCAGCAAATACCCTTAGCCCGCATGCACCAACCCACGGCGAATAAATAACAAACACCGCTCGAAATATTCCAACGCCAAACACAAGTGAGATTCGTGCACTGCAAATCCAACTGTGACGCGCACAGCGGCAACTAAATATTTGGAAATACAGAAGCAAACAAACCGCGGAAGAGTTCGATACCGAACGCTCCCAAACACAGACGAAAGATGAATACCTCGAGATCAGCAATCGCTAGACCAAAATCAATTATTTCAGGAGAAGACAATGCCGAACAAAGGACTCAGAGAACTTTACATCGACGAACTCAAGGACCTCTATAACGCCGAAAACCAACTGGTGAAGGCGCTTCCCAAGCTAGCCAAAGCAGCCTCTTCGGAAGAACTAAGCGAAGGATTCGAGGAGCATCTGGAACAAACCAAAGGGCACGTGGAGCGATTAGAAAAGATATTCGAGTCGCTGGATGAAAGCCCCAAAGGCAAAAAGTGCGCGGGCATGGAAGGCCTTGTAAAAGAAGGCAGCGAGGTCATGGACGAAGACTATGAAGGCGCGGTGATGGATGCCGCACTGATTGGCGCGGCGCAACGCGTGGAGCACTACGAGATCGCCGGCTACGGTACTGCGTCCGAATTCGCGACTCTTCTTGGTGAAGAGGAACATGTATCGCTTTTGAACGAGACCCTGGAAGAAGAGAAAGAGACCGACGAAAAGCTTACTGAACTAGCCAAAACAATCAATGCACAAGCAAACGAAGGCGAGGAGAGTGAGGAGGAGGAAGAAGGCAAGGAAGCACGGAGTGAAACCTCCCAGCGTGGAAAGAAATCCAGCAGGCGCGTTGCCTGACTTGAAGGGCTGCATTGTGATTCCGCAATGCAGCCCTTTGTATGCAATAACATTTGAGCTTCCCGCAACAAGCGCTAATAGGCGCTCTTAAAATCGAATGAGCGCGATCCCGGAATCCTTATCCATCTCTTTTTGCATGTTTTCTGGATTTTCCGTCAGAATCAATTCGCAAGTCGGGCGCACTCGGGCCTGCATCAGATGACCTCCGTGAGCGGATCCATCGGAGCGTCCTACAACCAGATGGGCGTGTATTTGAGGTTCGTGATCTTTTACCGCGATATCTCCGATGAGCGACAGTAACTCCACTTGCTCGTCCAGTTCGACCGCGACCTGATATTTTTTGGTCTTCCAATTGAACCAGCCGAGCTTCACGAAAGAAAGCGCGCCAATGGCCTTAAAGCTGCTTCCGGCGAGTTTCTGCTCAGTAGCGAAGCGTTTAAGGACGTCCGTGATCTCATCGCCAGTTTCAAATATCAGGGCGAATGTCTTAGGCATCTGGGAGAGTTGTTTATGACGCATAGTAGCCTTCTCGCTTTTGATGCGAAAATTCGCGTCGCCGGTGCTTGCGTCTGTTGTATTGGCCATTGGGCCAGGGTTTATCTGATTGACCGCTTTGAATGACTAACTTCGTGTAGGGCGAAGGCCTTTGTTCGGTCGCATTGATCCCGCCTTGGGCTCGCTGGCATCCAAAGAACCCATGAACCAGAGCAAGTCCTCTCAGCATGGGCGGCCGGCGTTCCTGTTCGATTTAGATGGCACATTGATTGACAGCGTGTACGAGCACACCCTGGCCTGGCGTGAAGCCCTCGAAAAAATGGGAATTGAACTTCCTGCCGCTTCTATCCACCGGCGCATTGGGATGAGCGGAGGCTTGCTGGTGCGTGCTTTCGAGCGGGAGGCGGGAGTTAAATTTTCTTCGGCCCAAGTTGAGCGAATGCACGGGCTTCACTCCGCTGCCTACAAAAAGCGCTCGCAACAGGTACGGCCTTTGCCCGGGGCGCGTGATCTTTTGCGGGAGCTTTCGCGTGTGCACGTTCCCTGGGCGATTGCGACAAGTGGAAAACTGAAGGACGCGAAGCCATCTCTGGCGATGCTCAAGCTAAGCGCAAAAGTTCCCATCATCACCCGTGATGACGTTGAGCATGCCAAGCCCGAACCGGATCTCTTTTTGGCAGCAGCCGCCAAACTGGGGGTGGAGATGCCGCACTGCGTCGTAGTGGGCGACAGCGTATGGGATCTGCTGGCAGCGCAGCGCGCGCATGCGCTCGGGGTAGGCCTGTTGTCCGGAGGGTTTGGAGAAAATGAATTAGAGCGCGCGGGCGCCTATCGCGTATATCGGGACCCTGCCGATCTGCTCGCGCATTTGGACGAGGTTGGTGTGCGCGGCGAATAGATTGACGGTTGGATGGTAGAAAAGGTGTTGCATGGCATTACCCATCAGCAAGAAGTACAGGCCCATGGAAGCTCTTCCCGCGTCCGAGTTGCCAACCGGTGACAATTGGCAATACGAGCCCAAATGGGATGGCTTTCGCTGTCTGGCATTTCGAGACGGTAAAAATGTGGCTTTGCTGTCGAAGTCGGGAAAGCCTTTGACGCGATATTTTCCCGAAGTCGTAGCCGCTCTTTCAAAATTGGCCGCCAAAAAGTTCGTACTCGATGGCGAAATTGTCATTCCTTTGCAGGACAGCTTGTCATTCGATCATCTGCTAATGCGAATCCATCCCGCCGCCAGCCGCATTCTTAAGCTGAGCAAGGAAACGCCTGCATTGTTTCTGGTCTTCGATCTCCTCGTAAACGAAGGTGGGAAATCCCTGGTTATGCTGCCGCTTTCAGGACGCCGCGAGCGATTGGAAGCGTTCGCGCGCAAGTACATCAAGCAGGATAAAACTCTTCGTTTATCGCCAGCCACAACAGACTTGCGCATGGCGCGAAAATGGTTCCGCATGAATGTGGCCCTGGATGGCGTAATTGCCAAGCAGCGCGACTTGCCTTACCAGACGGGCAATCGGGACGGCATGCAGAAAATTAAGCGCCAGCGCACCGCCGACTGCGTTGTCGCGGGATTCCGCTATCTTGAGAAAAAGCGGCTGGTCGGCTCACTGCTTTTGGGTCTGTACAACGATCAAGGCGAGTTAGACCATGTAGGATTTAGCTCCTCCATCACGAATGAAGAACGGCCCGCCCTCACCAAAAAACTGCGCCAGCTTATCGGCGGACCTGGATTCACGGGAAAAGCACCTGGAGGCCCAAGCCGCTGGAGCACAAAGCGCAGCATGGAATGGGAGTCTTTGCGTCCCCAACTCGTGGCCGAGATCCAGTTCGACCATTTCACCGGAGACCGCTTTCGCCACGGCACGAAGTTTTTGCGATGGCGTCCGGATAAAGCGCCGCGAGAGTGCACTTTCGCACAGGTTGAGCGCGAATCGCGATCGGCCCTTCAGTTGCTGTGAATGGCAATCGCATTAAATCGGGATCACGTATTTATTCAAAACAGTTATGCATCTCCAATGAACCAACCTTTGCCAATCCGCCAGCGGACGAATCAAGTAGTCCGCCTTACCGGCCGTGCGCTGAAGAACTGGTTCATCGCGCAATGTGAAGACTCGCTCGCTGTGGGAATTTTATGGTTTGTAGGTCTGCATTTCCTGCGGGTTCCATGGGCACCCTTGTGGGCAATCCTCGCCGCGGTCCTTCAATTCATTCCGCACTTTGGCCCGGTTTTGAGTTTGCTTGGCCCGGTGCTCTCCGCCGCGATTTCCTGGCGCGACTGGAGGCATCCGTTCTATGTCCTGCTGCTCTATTCGGGAATCGTCGTGGTGGACGGCTTCCTTCTCCAACCCTATCTGATGAAGCGCACGGCGCGTGTGCCTATCTGGGCGTCCATCCTTGCTCCGATTGTTTTAGGCTTTCTGATTCCTTTTTGGGGAGTGCTGCTCGCGCCGCCGTTGCTGGCGGTTGTCTACGCCTATAGAGAGCGATTCGCTTCGCGCAATCGTCCATAAGAATGCGTCTGTTCCTAATTCTTGTCATTCCGACGAGCGAAGCGACGAGGAATCTGCTTTTGTGCGGCCTTCTCCCGGATTTCGCATTTTTCCAATCCATCCCTCACCCTTTATAATTATGAGTTTTGACATTGAGCGCGTTTACCACGGACACGGAGGATTGAATGGCGGCTTCTTACAACGGTGTTGCGGTACCTGCGAACGGCGCGGGAATTTCCTATGCGGATGGGCGCTACCAGGTTCCTGACAACCCAATTATCCCTTTCATTGAAGGCGACGGCACCGGACGCGACATCTGGAAGGCGTCGGTGCGTGTATTCGACGCGGCGGTCGAAAAAGCCTACAAAGGCAAGCGGCGCGTGGCCTGGTATGAAGTATTCGCCGGAGAAAAAGCCAAAGCTAAATTCGACAACTGGCTTCCGGATGACACGGTCAACGCCATTCGCGAATTCCGCGTGGCCATCAAAGGCCCGCTCACTACGCCCGTCGGCGGCGGTATCCGCTCGCTGAACGTCGCGCTCCGGCAGATTCTCGATCTCTACTCCTGCATTCGCCCCGTGAAGTTTTACAAAGGCACTCCCTCGCCTGTAAAGCATCCCGAGCGCATGAACCTCGTCATCTTCCGCGAGAACACGGAAGACGTTTATGCTGGCGTCGAATGGGAGCAGGGAACGGCCGAGGCCGCGAAGCTCATCGAGTTCCTCAACAAAGACATGTTGAAGGGCGGCAAAAAACAGATTCGCCTCGACTCCGGCGTAGGCATCAAGCCGATCTCCATCACCGGAACCAAGCGCCTGGTGCGCATGGCCATCCAGCACGCTCTTGAAAACGGATTGAAGTCGGTCACGCTGGTACACAAGGGCAATATCCAGAAATTCACCGAGGGCGCATTCCGCAAGTGGGGATACGAAACTGCCACGCAGGAATTCCGCAACAACGTAGTCACCGAGCGCGAAAGCTGGATTCTCGACAATAAAGACAAGAACCCCAATCTTTCGGTCGAAGACAATGCCAACCAAATCGAGCCGGGGATGGAGTTTGCGCCGCCGGAGTTCCGCCAGTCGGTGAACAAAGAAGTGAAAGCCGTGCTCGACGCCATCTATTCCACCCACGGAAACGGCGCCTGGAAAAAGAAGTTAATGATCAACGACCGCATTGCCGATTCCATCTTTCAGCAGATCGTGACCCGCGCCGACGAATACTCCGTACTGGCCACGCCGAACCTGAACGGCGACTACATTTCTGATGCAGCCGCCGCGCAGGTCGGAGGCTTGGGAATCGCCCCCGGCGCAAACGTGGGCGATGGCTATGCAATTTTTGAAGCGACTCATGGGACCGCTCCTAAGTATGCGGACAAAGACGTCATCAATCCCGGCTCGGTCATTCTTTCCGGCGTGATGATGTTCCGCTTTCTCGGCTGGAACGAAGCCGCCGATCTCATCGAGCGTGGCATGGAAAGCTCGATTGAGCAGAAAAAAGTCACTTACGATTTCGAGCGGCTCATGGAAGGCGCAACCAAAGTAAAGACCAGCGAATTCGCCAATTCAATTATTGGAAATATGGATGCGGTATTGGCAGCGGTGTAATTTCCTCCGCGCTCTCTCTGTGTTCTCTATGGTTAAAGATTTTGCATTTATAGAAAGGAATTCTCATTCATGCGTAAGAAAGTCAGCATCGTAGGTTCAGGAAACGTAGGCGCGACCACCGCGCACTGGATTGCTTCGAAAGAACTTGCCGACGTCGTCCTCATAGACATCGTCGAAGGCGTGCCGCAGGGCAAAGGGCTCGACCTGCTCGAAGCCATGCCCATTGAAAAACGCGACGCGCACATTACCGGCACCAACGACTATGCCGACACCGCCGATTCTGACATCGTCGTCATCACCGCTGGAATTCCCCGCAAGCCCGGCATGAGCCGCGACGATCTGCTAAACACCAACCACAAGATCATGAGCGACGTGGTCAGCAAAGTCGTAAAGCACTCGCCCAATTGCATTCTGATCATCGTCTCCAATCCTCTGGACGCCATGGCCCAGGCCGCATACAAGCTGAGCGGCTTTCCCCGCGAGCGGGTGATCGGCATGGCCGGAGTGCTCGACTCCGCACGCTTCCGCACCTTCATCGCCGAGGAACTCCAAGTTAGCGTGGAGAACGTAAACGCCTTCGTCCTCGGCGGCCACGGAGACACCATGGTTCCCCTGCCGCGCTATTCCACGGTCGCAGGCATTCCGATTACGGAGCTGATTGAGAAGTCACGCCTGGCAGCAATCGTCCAACGCACGCGCGACGGCGGCGCTGAGATCGTGAAGCATCTCAAAACCGGAAGCGCCTACTACGCGCCTTCTGCCGCAGCCACGGAAATGGTGGAAGCCATTCTCAAAGACAAAAAGAAAATCCTGCCCTGCGCGGTTTATCTGGAAGGCGAATACGGAATCAGCGGCCTGTTCGTCGGCGTGCCGGTAAAGCTCGGCGCGAAAGGCATGGAGCAGATCATCCAGATCAAACTGACCCCAGAAGAAAAAGCGGGATTGGAGAAGAGTGCCGCCGCGGTTAAGGAGTTGGTGGGAGTGATTGGGGTTTAGAGCGTGAGCGACCAGTAAGCCGAATAGGGTACGACTTTTGGTCGTGCCCACTAGTCCGCTAAGAGTAACGTGGCTTTAACAAAAGGCTCACTGCGGTTCAGCTGCTGCCGGACTCAGATATTGGTTTCAGTTCACGGATCATCGCTAAAAAGTGTTTGATTCTTGTACCCACAATCAACCGCGAATTGCGTCGATTCTGCGTCGCGATCGCAACGAGTGGTCCGCGCATGTTTTCTCTAGCAATATGAAACATTCCCCCGCCGCTGACACCCTGGAGTTTAGGTGGATTGACCCGCTTCCCTCCAAGCACGATCTCTTTGTGATCAAAGTCAAGGAGTAGATGATCCGCCTGCGAGATTCGCTCCTGAAGATATTCATCTGGATACACCGGGTACGTTGAGCAGTGAAACGATCGTTGATGAATGAGGCGGTCGTTTCTGGAGACTTTGACTT